>NZ_JAJTTE010000005.1 GCF_021343995.1 Pseudonocardia terrae
GGCAACGCCGCGAGGGGCCGCCCGGGCGCGCGAGGACCGGTGAACGTTCGTGGTCGCCGCACTAGCGTGTGCCGGCGTGAGTGGACGCATCGTGCTGTTCGGCGCCACCGGCTACACCGGCGGGCGCACCGCGGAAGTCCTGGTCGGGCGGGGGGTGCGGCCCGTGCTGGCCGGACGCGACGCCGCGCGGCTGGTGGCGCTCGGCGAGCGCCTCGGCTGCCCGACGGCCACCGCCGACGTCACCGACGTCGCCTCCGTCTCCGCCCTCGTCGGCCCCGACGACGTGCTGGTCACCACCGTCGGGCCGTTCGCCCGGCTCGGCGGGGCCGCGCTCGCCGCGGTGGTGTCCGCCGGGGCGACCTATCTGGACTCGACCGGCGAGCCGCCGTTCGTCCGCGAGGTCTTCGAGCTGCAGGGTCCGGCCGCCGAGCGCTCCGGCGCGCGGCTGCTCACGGCGTTCGGCCACGACTACGTGCCCGGTGTGCTGGCCGGGGCGCTCGCCCTGCGGGAGGCGGGTGACCGAGCCGCGCGGGTCGACGTCGGCTACTTCCTGTCCGGCCGCGGCCGGTGGTTCTCCCGGGGCACCGTCACGTCGTTGATCGCGATCGCCGGCACGCCCGGGTACACCCTCCGGCACGGCACGCTCCGCACCGAGAACGCCGGGGCCCGGCTCCGCACGTACGAAGTGGACGGCCGGCCGCGGCCCGGCGTGTCGATCGGCGGCGTCGAGCAGTTCGCGCTGCCGCGACTGCACCCGGGGCTCGGGACCGTCGACGTGCATCTGGGCTGGTTCGGCGCGCAGGGGGATGGCAGCCGGCGGAGCCCGGCGGGGCGGGTTGGGCTCAGCGGCGTCGTGCACGCCACGAGCCGGCTGCCCGCCCCACCCGCGCCGCTGCTGGCCGGCCTCGCCCGGCTCGCCGGCCGGTTGCCCCGCGACCCGTCGGCGGAGGCGCTGGCGCGCTGCCGCTCGCACGTCGTCGCCGAGGTGTTCGACGCCTACGGCACGCTCCTCGCCCGCACCCGGCTCACCGCGCCGGACCCCTACGCACTCACCGCCGACCTGCTCGCCTGGGGCGCGGCCCGCGCGCTGGCGCACGGGGTCACCGGCGTGGGCGCGCTCGACCCCGTGGGTGCCTTCGGGCTCGACGCCCTCGTGGAGGGTGCCGCGTCCGCCGGTCTCACCACCTGGGACCTCCGCGCGACGCGCAGCGCCCAGAGCACCAGCGGCACCTGCAGCGGCAACCGGCCGTAGGCGATCGCCCGCTGCCGCGCCGGCTTGTCCGACCAGTCCACGGCCATCGTCACGTTGGCCGGGAACACCGCCACGAACAGCGCGGCGGCCGCGTACCCGCCGAGCCGACGGGTGCGCGGCACGGCCACGGCCGCGGCGACCGCGCCCTCCGCGACACCGGACGCGTAGGTCCAGAACCGCCGGGTGCCGGGCAGCTGCGGCGGGACGATCGCGTCGAAGAACGCCGGGGTGACGGCGTGTGCCACGGCGGCCGTGCCGAGCAGTGCCGCGAGCGGCGGGGAGAGGTCCATGCCGGCATGATCGCAAGCGGATCGGGTGACCGTGGCCCGCGCCCACGGCCCGGGCACGGGACGCTAGTCTCCCGCGCGATGCGTGATCGGCCCCGCCGCCCGCCCGTCGATCCGCAGGTGATCGGCGCCCTTCGCATGCCCGACAACCCCCAGGGGCCGCTGGTCGCGCTGCTCAAGCGGGTGGCTGTCGCGCTCGGGGCGCTGTTCGCCGCCGCGTTGATCGTCTACTTCGGCCGCGCCGGGTACGTCGACAACAACGGCGAGGGCGAGATCTCGTTCAACGACGCCCTCTACTACGCCACGGTCTCGCTCTCCACGACCGGCTACGGCGACATCGTCCCCTACACCGCGACCGCGCGGCTGCTCACCACCGTGGTGATCACGCCGCTGCGGCTGCTGTTCCTCATCGTCCTCGTCGGTACGACCGTCGAACTGCTCACCGAACGCTCCCGGCAGTCGTTCCGGATCCAGCGCTGGAGGTCACGCGTGCGCGACCACACCGTCGTCATCGGGTACGGGACGAAGGGCCGTGCCGCCGTCGAGACGCTGCTCGGCGACGGCGTCGAGCCGGAGCACATCGTGGTGGTCGACACCGACCGCACGCAGCTCGACGCGGCCTCGGCCCTGGGACTCGTCACCGTGACGGGGAACGCCACCCGGTCGGCCGTGCTCCGCATCGCCGGCGCCCACCAGGCAGCGGCCATCGTGGTGGCCACGAACAGGGACGACGCCGCCGTTCTCGTCACCTTGACAGCTCGCGAGATGGCGCCGAAGGCGCGGATCGTGGTGTCGGTCCGGGAGTCGGAGAACGTGCACCTGCTGCGGCAGTCCGGGGCGGACTCGGTGATCGTCTCGGCGGAGACGGCGGGCCGGCTGCTCGGCGTCGCGACCCGCACACCGAGCGTCGTCGAGGTCGTCGAGGACCTGCTGACCCCGGACGCCGGGTTCGCGATCAGCGAGCGCGAGGTCGAGCAGGACGAGGTGGGCGGCTCGCCGCGGCACCTCGCCGACATCGTGCTGGGCGTGGTGCGCGGCGACGAGCTGTACCGGGTCGACGCCTCGGCCGTCGACGCCCTCGAGCGCGGCGACCGCCTGCTCTACGTCCGCAAGGCCACCCCGGCCGACGAGGGCTAGGGTCGTCGGTCGTGCGCCTGGCGACCTGGAACGTGAACTCGGCGAAGTCGCGGCTGCCCCGGCTGCTGCCCTGGCTGGACGAACGGGCCCCGGACGTCGTCTGCCTGCAGGAGACCAAGCTCTCCGACGCCGACTGGGCCGCCGAGTTCGACGGTCCGCTGGCCGAGCGGGGCTACGAGGTGGTTCACCACGGGCAGGGCCGGTGGAACGGGGTGGCACTGCTCTCCCGCGTCGGGTTGACGGACGTGGTGCGCGGGCTGCCCGAGGAGCCCACCTTCGACTCGGACATCCCCGACGCCCGCGCGGTCACCGCCACCTGCGGCGGGCTGCGGGTGACCTCGGTCTACGTGCCCAACGGCCGCACCCCCGACGACCCGCACTACGGCTACAAGCTGCGCTGGCTGGAGGCCCTGCGGCACATGGTGTCCGCGGGCGACACCACGCACACCGTGGTGGCCGGCGACATGAACATCGCCCCCACGGACGCCGACGTCTGGGATCCCGACCTGTTCGTCGGCTCCACCCACGTGACCCCGCCCGAGCGGGAGGCGCTGGGCGCGCTGCAGGCGGCCGGGTTGGCCGACGTCGTGCGCGACCGGTGGCCGGACGAGCGGGTGTTCTCCTACTGGGACTATCGCGCCGGCCGCTTCCACAAGGACATGGGGATGCGGATCGACCTGGTGCTCTGCGGCGCCGACCCGGCGGGCCGGACGAAGGCGGCGTGGATCGACCGCAAGGCGCGCAAGGGTTCCGGGCCCAGCGACCACGCGCCGGTGATGGTCGACCTCGACGAGGCGCCCGACGGGGACGTCGGCCCGGTCGTCCCGCCGCCGTCGACGCCGGCGAAGCTGAAGCACCACTGAGCGGAGCTCGCGGAGCGAACCTCGGCACTGAGCGGAGCGTGCCGAGCGAGCATCGTGCACTGAGGACGGGGCCGGCGGCGTACTTCTCCCCGGCCCGGGGTAGCCGCCCCGCATGACGGCCGTCCTGGATCCGACCCGCACCCTCAGCCTCTCCGACCCCTGCACCGGCGAGGCCCTCGAGCCGGTGTCCGTCGCCGGCGAGCAGGAGGTCCGGGCCGCGCTCGCCGCCGCCCGGGCCGCCGCGCCGGGCTGGGCGCGCACCGAACCGGCCGAACGGGCCGCGGCCGTGCGGGCCGCCGCCGACGCCGTCCGGACCGCGGCCGAGGAGCTGGCGGAGCTCAACACCCGCGAGACCGGCAAGACGCCCGACGACGCCCGCGGTGGCGTCGAGGCGGGCATCGGCACCCTGGAGCAGTACGCACAGCTCGGGCCGCTGCACCGCGGCCGCAGCCTGCAGGGCGGGTGGGGTGCGACGGACCTGATGGTGCACGCGCCGCGGGGCGTCGTCGCCGTCCTGACGCCGTGGAACGACCCGGTCGCCGTGGCCGCGGGCCTGCTCGGCGCCGCGCTGGTCACCGGGAACACCGTCGTGCACAAGCCGAGCGAGCGCTGTCCGCGCACCGGGCGGCGGTTCGCCGAGCTGCTCGCCGCGCACCTGCCCGAGGGCGTGCTGCAGATCCTCGACGGGGACGGCCCGGTCGGTGCGGCGCTCGCCGGCTCGCCGGAGGTCGACGTCGTCGCGCACGTGGGCAGCACCGCCACCGGCCGGTCGATCGCCGAGGCCTGCGCGCGGACCGGCGCGAAGGCCCTGCTGGAGAACGGCGGCAACGACCCGCTGATCGTGGACGCGGGTGTCGATCCGGTGTGGGCCGCCGAGCAGGCCGCGTTGGGCTCCTTCGCGAACGCCGGGCAGATCTGTGTGTCGGTGGAACGGATCTACGTGGTCACCGAGGTCGCCGCGGTGTTCCTCGACGCGCTGGTGGCCGAGGCGGGGAAGTGGGCCGAGCGGATCGGTCCGCTCGTCGACGAGCGGCAGCGTGAGCACGTGCACGCGCACGTGCAGGGCGCGATCGCGGACGGAGCGCGCGTGCTCGCGGGTGGCGAGCTGCCGGCCGGGCCCGGGTCGTACTACCCGCCGACGGTGCTGAGCGGCTGCGCGCCGGGCATGGCGGTGCTGACCGAGGAGACCTTCGGGCCGGTCGCGCCGGTGCGCGAGGTCCCGGATCTCGACACCGCCCTGCGCGAGGCGGCGGCGGACCGCTACGGCCTCGCCGCGACCGTGCTCACCCTCGACATGGAGCACGCGCAGCGCGCCTGGCGGGAGCTGCCGGTGGGGACCGTCAAGGTGAACGCCGTCTTCGGCGGGGCCCCGGGCGGGGCGGCCGAGCCGCGCGGCGCCAGCGGCCAGGGGTTCGGGTACGGGCCCGAGCTGCTCGACGAGATGACGACGACGACTGTCGTGCACCTCGCGCCGGCGCCTCGCTGAGTACCCACCCCACCGGTGCGGCAACCGGACGCCGCGGCCCCGCGCGGACGGAACACCCGTTCGGGCTGTGCGCGGTTGCGAGTGGGCGATCCGTCCCGATACTCAGCCGCGTGACCAGGACACTTCGGGGGAACGTGATGACCATTCGCCTCACCCGCGCGGCGGCCGGGACCGTCCTCGCGGCGCTCGCGTTGACCGGAGCGGCCGCCTGCGGCTCGGGGTCCGACCAGGCACCGCCGGCGCCGACCGGGAGCGCGGCGCCGCCGCCGTCGCCGGCCCCCGGCGGCGACGCCGGCGGCCAGGCGAACGACGCCACCCGGCAGGCCTTCGGGCAGGCCAACCAAGGTGCGCTCGCGCTCGTCGCGCTCGGCGGGCTCGGGACCGACAAGGGCGTCGGCGACCAGGTCAAGGGCCTCGCACCCGACGTGAAGTCGCAGGGCCAGGCGCTCCTCGACCAGGTCAAGCAGGCCGCGACCGCGCAGGGCGTGGCCCTCGGCGACCAGCTCTCCGCCCAGCAGCAGGCGCTCCTCGCCGACCTGCAGGCGCGCAGCGGGCAGCCCTTCGACGCCGCGTGGCTGCAGGCGGCGCAGTCCGCTCTGCAGCAGGCTCGTGACGCGGCCAACGCGGTGCTGAACGACCCGAACGCGTCGCCCGAGGCCAAGGCCGCGGCGCAGCAGGCGCTCGCCCAGCTCGACGCGCTGGCCGCGAAGATCTCGGCCGCGTCGTCGTCCGCGGGCGCCTCGACGCCGGGCTCGGTGAACGCCGGCACCGGCGGGCAGGCCGCCGGCTCCGACGACGTCCTGCCGGTCGTCCTCGCCGGGTCCGGTCTGGTGCTGCTCGGCGCCGCCGGCGCCGCCGGACTCCGCGCGCGGCGGTCGCGCGCCTGACCGTGCGCCTGCGCGCACCCGGCCCCACGGCCGGTGACCCGCCGACGAGCGGGGCACCGGCCGGAGGCGTGCCCTCGACGGCTGAGGGCGGCCCCGCCCCGGACGCCGCGCCGCCCGATCCGTCGGTCGGTGCGGGCGGTCCGACCCCGGCGGCCCTGGTTCCCGAGCCGGCCCGTGCGGGCCCACTCTCCGAGGGCAGTGGCCGGCGACGGTGGGTGCCCGTCCTGCTCGCGCTGGCGGGCGTGGCGCTGCTCGTGGCTGCGACGGTGCTCGTGCTCGACCGGGAGCCCGCCGTGACCGCACGGCCCGTCGGGGTCGTGCCCGCCCGTACCGCGCCGTCGGTGCCGACCGACTCCGGCGACCTCCGGCCGGGCGCCCCGCCGAAGCTCCGTCCCGGCGGCACGGTCCCGGTGCGCCTCGACCTGCCCGCCCGGGCGGGCACCGCGCCGGTCGTGCCGGTCGGCACCGGGCCCGACGGGGCCCTCGTCATCCCCGATCCGCCCCGGACCGTGGGCTGGTGGGCGCCCGGGGCTCTCGCCGGCTCGGGGACCGGCACCGTGGTCGTCGCCGGGCACGTGGACTCGCGGGTCGCCGGGATCGGGGTCCTCGCCGTCCTGCCCGAGCTGACCGTCGGTGAGCCGGTGGTCCTGACCGGCGACGACGGCCGCACGGTCCGCTACCGCGTCGTCGCGCGGCGGGAGTTCGGCAAGGCGGCCCTGCCCGCCGACACCTTCGCCCGGACGGGTCCGCCGCGACTGGTGCTGATGACCTGCGGCGGCCGCTTCGACCGCCACGCGCGCTCCTACGAGGACAACATCGTCGTCTACGCCGAACCGGCCTGACCCGCGACCTCACGGGCGGGTGGCGGCACCGGACGCCGGCCGGTGGAGCGGGAATATCCGGGGCGGGCGTGTCGTACGGTTGTCGCGTGAGCGCACCCGCCGAAGCCCCCGAGTTCGCCGCCGTCCGGACCGCCGCCCAGCGCGCGGCGGCGGCCGCCCCGGGAGTGCGGGCGGCGGGCGGCGCCGCGGTCGACGCCGCGCTGCGCACCGCGGCCGGGCTGCTCCGCGAGAAGGCCCCCGAGCTGCTCGCGGCGAACGCCGCGGACGTCGACGCGGCCACCGCGAACGGCATGGCCGCCGGCCTGCTCGACCGGCTCCGGCTCACCCCCGAGCGGCTCGCCGACATGGCGACCCAGCTCGAGGTGCTGGCCGGCACCCCGGAGCCGCCGGTGGAGCGGTTCGTCCGCACCCTGCCCTCCGGCGAGCGCGTCTTCGAGCGCAGCATCCCGGTCGGTGTCATCGGTGCGGTGTTCGAGGCGCGCCCGAACGTGACGATCGACGTCGCCTCCCAGGTGCTCAAGGCCCGCAGCGCCGCCGTGCTGCGCACCGGTTCCGCGGCGCTGGGCAGCGCGACCGCCCTGCTCGAGAAGGTCGTCGCACCCGCCCTCGACGCGCAGGGCATCCCCGCCGACGCGGTCCAACTCGTCCCGCTGCCCGGGCACGCCGGCGCCGAGGCGCTCGTCGGGCTGCCGAACCTGGTGCCGCTCGTCGTGGTGCGGGGGAGCGGCGAGGTCACGCGGAAGCTGTCGATGCTGGGCGCGGCCGCCGGCACCCGGGTGCTCGCGCACGCCGACGGCGGCGGCGTGCTGTACCTGGACTCGTCGGCCGAGGAGGCCGTCGTCGAGCGGCTGGTGCACGACTCGACCGACCGGCTCGGGGTGTGCAACCGGCTGAACCTGCTGCTCATCGACCGGCCGGTGTACGAGACGCTGCTGCGCGTCGCGGAGAAGGTGCTGCGGGACCGCGGCATCGCGCTGAGTCTGCCGCCGCACGCGCACGCCCTCGGCCACGAGTGGGCGCTCGACTCCGGCAACGAGGCGCACGTGACGGTCACGCCGGTCGACGGCGCGGTCGACGCCGCCCTCACCGCCGCCCGCGAGACGTCGGGCCTGGCCGCCTGTGTGTGCGCCGCCGACGAGGCGGTCGCCCACCGGTTCATCGACGCCTACACCGGCACGGGGGTGTTCTGGAACAGCCCGACCCGCCTCCTCGACGGGTACAAGCTGCTCGGCCTGCCCGAGACCGGCATCAACGTCGACCACACCCCCGGCCCCCGCGGCCCGGTCACCTACCCCGACCTCGCCCTCCGCCAGTTCGTGGTGCTGCCCCCGGCCTGACCCGCCGGCCGTCCGGCACGGCGGCGCCGGAGCGATCGCGCGGCGGATCGTCGGGGTCCGGGGATAGGGTCGGGTCGTGTCAGCTCCCGAACTCCACCGGGCCACGCTCCCCAACGGCCTGCGTGTGCTCCTCGCACCCGACCCGGCCACCCCGGTCGTCGGCGTCGCGGTGCACGTCGACGTCGGCTTCCGGTCCGAGCCCGAGGGGCGCACCGGCTTCGCGCACCTGTTCGAGCACCTGATGTTCCAGGGCAGCGAGAGCCTGGCGAAGCTGGAGCACTTCCGGCAGGTCCAGGGCGCGGGCGGGGTGTTCAACGGCTCGACCCACCAGGACTACACGGACTACTTCCAGGTGCTGCCCGGCGCCGCGCTCGAGCGCGCCCTGTTCCTCGAGGCGGACCGGCTGCGTGCACCGAAGCTCACGGAGGAGAACCTCCGAAACCAGGTGGACGTGGTCAAGGAGGAGATCCGGCTCAACGTGCTGAACCGGCCCTACGGCGGGTTCCCCTGGATCCTGTTGCCGCCGATCCTCTACGACACCTTCCCCAACGCGCACAACGGCTACGGCGACTTCACCGAGCTCGAACAGGCCACCCTGGACGACGCGGCGGCCTTCTTCGACACCTACTACGCCCCGGGCAATGCGCAGGTCACCGTGCACGGCGACTTCGCGGCCGCGGGCGGCGTCGACGAGGTGCTGGCGCTGGTCGAGAAGCACTTCGGCGACATCCCCGCCCGGCCCGCGCCGCCGCGCCCGTCGTTCGGCGAGCCGCTGCCCGGCTCCGAGCGGCGCGACAGCGTGGCCGACGCGCACGCCCCCATGCCGGCCCTCGCCATCGGCTACCGGGTGCCGGACCCGTCGTCCGCGCTCGACGAGTACCTGGGCCACGCGCTGCTCGCCTCCGTCCTCGGCGACGGCGAGGCGGCCCGGCTGCAGCGCCGGCTCGTCCATGTCGACGGCCTGGTCACGGACGTCGGCGCCAGCAACGGGCTGATGGGTGGGCCGCTCGACGCGCGGGATCCCGACACGTTCACGATCACCGCCGTGTACCCGGGCACGGTCGACCCCGACCGGGTGCTCGGGGCGATCGACGAGGAGCTGGACAAGCTGGCGGCCGAGGGCCCGAGTGCCGAGGAGCTGGCCCGGCAGTCCGCCCGGTGGGCCGCCTCCCTGCACCACGAGGACGACCGGGTGATGTACCGGATGCTCGGCCTCGGCGCCCGCGAGCTGCTCTACGGCCGCGCCGAGATCGCGCAGGAGCTGCCCACACGGATCGCGGCCGTCACCCCCGAGCAGGTCCGCGGCGCCGCGGAGTCCCTGCGCTCCACCGGCCGTGCCGTGCTGCTGGTCGAACCGACCGGGGGCACCGCTGCGGGCAGCGAGGACCCGGCCGAGCTCGCGGACCTCGAGGAGGCCGGCGCATGAGCGCGCCCACCACGCACCGCACCGCCGAGGAGATCGGCCGCACCCCGGCGGGTCCGCGCCCGCTGCCCCCGCTCGGGGCGACGCGCGAGGTCCCGCTGCCCGAGGTCGTCACCGAGACGCTGCCGTCCGGGCTGCGCGTGCTGGCCGTGCACCGGCCGGGCGTGCCGATGGCCGAGCTGCGGCTGCGCGTGCCGTTCGCCGCGCCCGGCTCCGTCGCGGACCCCGCGTTCACCGCGCGGGCCGAGCTGCTGTCGTCGGCCATGCTCACCGGCACGGCCACCCACGACCGGGTGGGGATCGACGACGAGCTGGCCGGCGTGGGTGCCGAGCTCGGCGTGGCCGTCGACCCCGAGCGGCTGGTGGTGCACGGATCGGGGCTGGCGGAGGGGCTGCCGACGGTCCTGGGCGTCCTCGCCGACGTGCTGACCGGCGCGACCTACCCCGACACCGAGCTGCGGCGCGAACGCGAGCGGCTCGTCGAGCGCATCGCCGTGGCGCGGGCGCAGCCGCGCACGGTGGCGCGGGAAGCATTGCAGCGCAAGCGGTTCGGCGGCCATCCCATCGCCCTGGAGATGCCCTCGGGAGAGGCGGCCGCCGCCGTCGACCCCGCCGCGGTGCGCGCGCTGCACGCGGAGGGCGTCGTGCCCCGCGGCTCCACGCTGGTGATCGTCGGCGAGATCGACCCGGGCGAGGCGATCGCCGCGGTCGGCGAGCTCCTCGGCGGCTGGACGGCCACGGCACAGGCCCGCGAGCTGGGACCGCCGCCGGTCCCCGCGGCCGGACCGCTGGAGCTGGTGCACCGGCCCGGCTCGGTGCAGTCCCAGCTGCGGCTCACCGCGCCCGCCCTGCGCCGGGACCAGGAGGGGTACGCGGCCTACCAGCTCGCCAACCTCGTCTTCGGCGGCTATTTCTCCTCGCGCTGGATGGAGAACGTCCGCGAGGACAAGGGCTACACCTATGGCGCCCACTCCGGCACGGAGTTCGTGCCGGGCGCGGCGGTGCTCGGCGTGGAGACGGACGTCGCCAGCGACGTCACGGCGGCCGCGCTGCTCGAGACCCGGTACGAGCTCGGCCGCATGGTCGCCGTCCCGCCGACCGCGGAGGAGATCGAGGCGGCCCGGCGGTACGCGATCGGCTCGCTGCTGATCTCGCTGGACAGCCAGGGCGGGCTCGCGTCCACCCTCGCCGCGCTCGACGCCGCCGGGCTGTCGATCGACTGGCTGCGTGAGCGGCCGGTACAACTGGAGGCGGTCACGCCGGACCAGGTCGCCGAGGCGGCCCTGGAGTACTTCGCGCCCGAGCGGTTCACCGGCGTCGTCGTGGGCGACGCCGACGTGATCGGGACACGGCTGCGTGCGCTGGGAGGCGTGGAATGACGTTCGAGCTGGTCACCCCGCCCGTCCTCTCCCGGGGCATCGTGGTGCGCGACGAGCCGCTGCGGCTCGACGCGGACTGGCAGAAGACCACCTGGCCGACGGCGCGCGTGGTCGTCGTCGACGAGAAGGGACGCACCCCGGTGTCCTGGGAGGCCGCGCCGGTGTCCCGGTTCCGGGAGGGCGACGCCGCGGGCTGGGACGCGGCCGCCGGCTCCGGGGCGGTGCTGCGCACCAAGCCTGCCGAGGAGGTCGCGCCGGCCCCGCCGGGCGACGCCGTGCTGCTCGGCGAGGCCGAGGGGGTCGCCTACTGGGCCGTGCGCGGCCGGCCGGACCTCGTGGCGGGCGACGACCCGGCGGAGTGGGCGGACCTGCGGGCCGTCGGCGCGGAGCTCGACGCCCTCGGCGCCGGCCTGTTCACCGGCGCCGTCGCCGCCCTGAACTGGCACGACACCGCGCGCTTCTGCTCCCGGGACGGCTCGCCGACCCATCCGCACAACGCCGGCTGGGCCCGCCGCTGCGAGGCGCACCAGCACGAGGAGTACCCGCGCACCGACCCGGCGGTCATCTGCCTGGTGCACGACGGCGCGGACCGCGTCCTGCTCGCCCGCCAGCCCGTCTGGCCCCCGGGCCGGTACTCGGTGCTCGCGGGCTTCGTCGAGGCCGGGGAGTCGCTGGAGGCGTGCGTGATGCGCGAGATCCACGAGGAGGTGGGCGTCGCGGTCTCGAAGGTCTCCTACCTCGGCAGCCAGGCGTGGCCCTTCCCGCGCTCGCTCATGCTCGGGTTCCAGGCCGTCGCCGACCCGGAGCAGCCGCTGCGGCCCGCCGACGGCGAGATCGAGGAAGCCATCTGGGTCACCCGCGAGGAGCTGCGCGCGGCGATGGAGAAGGGCGACTGGGCCGCCCGCGAGGAGTCGGACGGCAAGCTGGTCCTGCTGCCGGGCCGGGTGTCGATCGCCCGCTCGATGCTCGACTCGTGGGCGGCGCAGGGCTGAGCCCGCAGCCGGGAACGACACGACCCCGGCCGGACGGGTCCGGTCGGGGTCGGTCTGCGCGGGTCAGGCTGCGGCGAGCCGCTTCTTCACCTCGGCGAAGCTGGGGTTCGTGGCGGTGGTCTCGTCCGGGAAGAGGATCGTGGGCACCGTCTGGTTCCCGCCGTTGACGCCCTCGACGAACCGTGCCGCGTCGGGGTTCCGCTCGATGTCGATCTCGCGGTACTCGATGCCCGCCTCGTCGAGCTGGAGCTTGAGGCGGCGGCAGAAGCCGCACCACGTGGTCGAGTACATCGTCAGCTGCGCCATGCAGGTTTCAACAGCGCTGGTGGTCGCGCCGTTCCGCACCCGATTGTGCGGTGGCTCACGCCCTGAGGGCGCGCGGGAACCGTCGGTGGCGTTTGTCAGGATGGGGTGGTGACGGCTTCCGTGACGGCTCCGGCCGACCCCGACCGGCTCGACGAGGAACAGCGGGCCGCCGTCACCGCGCCCCGCGGCCCGGTCTGCGTGCTCGCCGGCGCGGGCACCGGGAAGACCCGCACGATCACGCACCGGATCGCACACCTCGTCCGGCACGGGCACGTGGCGCCCGGGCAGGTCCTCGCCGTCACGTTCACGGCCCGGGCGGCGGGGGAGCTGCGCACGCGGCTGCGGGCGCTCGACGCCGGCGGCGTGCAGGCCCGGACCTTCCACGCGGCCGCCCTGCGCCAGCTGCGGTACTTCTGGCCCCAGGTCGTCGGGGAGCGCCCGTGGCAGCTGCTCGACGGCAAGCTCCGGCTGATCGGCCAGGCCGCGGCCCGCGCCCGGGCGGGCACCGACTCGGACGCGCTGCGGGATCTCGCCACCGAGATCGAGTGGGCCAAGTCGAGCCTGATCACACCGGAGGGCTACCCGGCCGAGGTCGCCCGGCTGCGGCGCGACGTCCCCGGGCCGGTCGAGCAGGTCGCGGAGGTCTATGCAGGCTACGAAGCGCTGAAGAACCAGGCCGAGGTCCTCGACTTCGACGACCTGCTGCTGCACGTCGCCGCCGCGCTGGAGGAGCACCGCGCGGTCGCCGAGGAGTTCCGCGACCGGTACCGGTGCTTCGTGGTGGACGAGTACCAGGACGTCACCCCGTTGCAGCAGCGGGTGCTCGACGCCTGGCTCGGCCGGCGGGACGACCTCACCGTCGTCGGCGACGCCAACCAGACGATCTACACCTTCGCCGGGGCCTCGCCGCGCTACCTGCTGGACTTCGCCCGCCGCTTCCCCGAGGCCACGGTCGTCCGGCTGACGCGGGACTACCGGTCCACCCCGCAGATCGTCGCCTGCGCGAACTCCGTGATCGGCGCCGCGCGCGGCCGGGTAGCCGGGAGCCGGCTGCGGCTGGTCGGGCAGCTGCCGCCCGGGCCGGACCCGGACTTCGCCGAGTACGAGGACGAGCCCGCCGAGGCCGCCGCCGTCGCCGCGAAGATCCGCCGGTTGATCGCCGACGGCACCCCGCCCGCCGAGATGGCGGTGCTGTTCCGGATCAACGCGCAGTCGGAGAGCTACGAGCAGGCGCTGACCGAGGCCGGCGTGCCGTACCAGGTGCGCGGCGGCGAGCGCTTCTTCACCCGTGCCGAGGTGCGCCGGGCGATGGTCGCGCTGCGTACCGCCCCTCCCCTGCCCGAGGGGATGGACCTGGTCACCGCGGTGCGGCGGGTGCTCTCGACGGTCGGCCTCACCGACGAGCCGCCGGCCGGTACCGCGATGCGTGCCCAGTGGGAGTCGCTGCTCGCCCTGGTGGGGCTCGCCGAGGAGCTGGCCGCCGTCGAGCCGCGGGCCGACCTGCGCCGGTTCTCCGCCGAGCTGGAGACGCGCGCCGACGCGTCGCACCCGCCGGTGGTCCAGGGCGTCACGCTGGCGTCGCTGCACGCCGCCAAGGGCCTGGAGTGGGACGTCGTGTTCCTCGTCGGGCTGGTCGACGGCACCCTGCCGATCCAGCACGCCGAGGGCGACGAGTCCGCGATCGAGGAGGAGCGCCGGCTGCTCTACGTCGGGGTGACCCGGGCCCGCCGGGTGCTACGGATGTCGTGGGCGCTGGCGCGCGCCTCGGGCCGGGGCCGGCAACGCCGCCGCAGCCGGTTCCTCTACGGGCTGATCCCCGAGGAGCACCCGGCCTCCCGCGTCGCGCAGGGCGAGCGCCGGCGACAGGGCGGGCCGAAGCCGCGCTGCCGGGTGTGCGGAGAGCCGCTGATCGGCACCACCGCGCTGAAGCTGCAGCGGTGCGGCGCCTGCCCGTCCGACGTGGACACCGAGCTGCTCGAGCGGCTGCGCGAGTGGCGCGGCGAGGTGGCCAAGCGGCAGGGCGTGCCGTCCTATGTGATCTTCACCGACGCCACCCTCACCGCCATCGCCGAACAGCGCCCCGCCGACGCCGCGGGGCTCGTCGGGATCCCCGGGATCGGGGCCCGCAAGCTCGATCGTTACGGGCCCGACGTCCTCGCGCTGATCAGCGACTCGGGCGACTGAGCGCCCGACGGGGCCGGGGCGCGGCGTGCCGCCCCGGAAGGGTGCCGCGGGGTCGCTGTAGGGGTCGCCGGAGCCGCGACCCCGGGATGAACGGTCGGCGACGCCCGGGTGGACCGGAAACTGCTTCTCGAATCAACGGATTAATTCTGTTGTGCGCGTCCCGCGGCCCCTTCTAGTCTCACATGCACGGACGGAGCAACGCCCCGTCCTTCCGCACGGACCCGCACCGAGCTGCCGGAGAGGAGGCGCCGCCATGGAGATCTACGCGATGACGACCGGAGCGACCGGGACGCCGCGTGTGATCGCGCCCGCCGGTGCCTGCACCCGCCTCGGTGTCGCGCCGTCCGTCCGCCGCCCGCGTGGCGGTTGGCCGTTCGCCGCGCTCCGCGTCCGCACCGTGAAGCAGGTGCCGTTCGCGGCCGTCACCGATCACAACTGGACAGGTGTGTCCGTTCCGAACGGGCTGTACCGACGAAGGTCGTAGCAGCCCAGCCGGCCGTCGAGTCTCGGGGCCGCGGAACCCACACCAGGGGTCCGCGGCCCTTTTTCGTGTCCCCACCGGGGCACGTCCGTCCACCCATCCACCACCGAGAGAAGAGAACACCCACCACACCAGGAGGTAGTGCGGTGCTAGTGAGATCCACCCCGTGCGACGGCGGGGCGATCAGGCACGAGTACGGCGGCGGCGACACCGCTCCCGACCTCGGCGGCCTGCTGAGCGACACCCCCGAGTCCGGCCTCGACCTGCCGTGCCGGCAGGGCGACGCGGACCTGTGGTTCGCCGAGTCCCCCGCCGAGCTGGAACGGGCGAAGGCGATGTGCGAGAGCTGCCCCATCCGGATCGAGTGCCTCGCGGGCGCCCTCTCGCGGGAGGAGCCCTGGGGCGTGTGGGGCGGCGAGATCTTCGAACGAGGAGTCGTCGTCCCGCGCAAGCGGCCGAGGGGCCGGCCCAGCAAGGCCGACCTCGCCCGTGACCGGGCCTGGGCCGAGGCCCACCAGAAGGCCCAGGAGCGAGCCCGGCAGCTCGCCGCCACGGCCGCCCGGCCGTGCGCCTGACGAGCGAGAACCACCCGACCGACAGACCGACGCCCGGTGCCCTTCCCCCGGGGGCGGCGTCCCACCCGAAGGAGCTTCTCCGATGACCGATCTCGTGATCCGCACCGACCGACCGGCCCCCGACGTGCGACCCCATGTCGACGCCCAGGGCACCGCGATGTTGGTGATGAACGAAGCCCTGGCCCGATCGCGACAGCAAGAAGCGGAGGAGGCCGCGCGCGAGCACCGGCTCGCGCGCCAGCTCACCGCGGGCCGGCGCTGGGACCGGTTGGCGGCCTACGCCGCCCGCCGGGCCGCACGCGCCCGCGCCGCCTCCGGCTGAGTCGCGGCAGGGCACCGCGGTGCACGTCCGCCGGGACCGGTCCGCCGCACCGGACCGTCCCGGCGACGGGCGACGCCCCGCCGCCCTCGTACGCCACGACGGCCGCCGCGCGTCCCACCGCGGTTCCTGACGCCCGCCCCGGGAGCTACCTCCGGGGCGGGCGTCCTCTACCTGCGTCCTTTCCTGCGTCCTTTCCTGCGTCCCTTCCTGCGTCCGGGACGGCGTGCCGGCCGGTCGCGGATCAGCTCGCCGCGAACAGCTCGGGCTGCCAGCGCCCGACGATTCCCCGCAGCGGCACCTCCGCCTCGAGCTGGCACAGCACCCCGAGCGTGCCGAGGGTGACCCGGTGCACCAGCAGGTACTGGGGCGGGAGGTTCAGCGCGCGTCCGGTGTCGAACTCCGGCCGCCGCAGGTCGCCGACGCGCTCGGCCTGCTTCTGCAGCCAGGCCCGGGTGAAGCGGAAGGTCTCGGTGTGCAGGGGCTCGGTGAACGGCGCCAGGTAGGTGAGGGCCTCCTCCGCGGTGAGCTCGGTGCCCGGACGCACGAAGCCCTCGTCGCGCAACAGCTGCAGCAGGTCCGCCGGCCGGTTCTCCAGGGCGTACTTGGTCATCACGGTCAGCGGCGGCGGCAGCCCCTCGGGGAGCCGGGCGACCGCTCCGAAGTCGACGACGAGCAACCGCCCGTCGTCGAGCACCTGGAAGTTGCCCGGGTGCGGGTCGGAGTGCAACAGGTGCAGCCGGTACGGCGCCGAGTAGTGGAACCCGGCGAGCCGCTCGCCCGCGTGGTCGCGCTGCGCCTGGGTGCCGGAGCGGATCACGTCGGACAGCCGGCGCCCGGTGACCCACTCGCTCACCATCGCCCGAGGCGCCGAGGCGACGACCTTCGGCACCCGGATCTCGGGGTCGCCGTCGTACTCGGCGGCGAAGGCCCGCTGGTTGTCGGCCTCGTCCCGGTAGTCGAGCTCCTCGACCATCCGCTCCTGCAGCTCCGTGATCAGCGGCTTGATCTCCATGCCCGGCGCCAGCGGCTGCAGCAACCGGCTCATCCGGGAGAGCTGGCGCAGGTCGGACCGCAGGGCCTCCTCCGCGCCCGGGTACTGGACCTTGACGGCCACCTCCCGGCCGTCGCGCCAGATGCCGCGGTGGACCTGTCCGATGCTCGCCGCCGCGGCGGGCTCCTCGTCGAAGTCGCGGAAGCGCGACCGCCAGTTGCGCCCGAACTGCTCGGCCAGCATCCGGTGGACATCGTCCGGCGGCATCGGCGGAGCCGCGCTCTGCAGCTTGGTCAACGCGTCCCGGTACGGGCCGGCCAGCTCCTCGGGCACCGCGGCCTCGAAGATGCTCAGCGCCTGGCCGAACTTCATCGCGCCGCCCTTGAGCTCGCCCAGGACCGCGAAGAGCTGCTCGGCGCTCTTGGCCATCATCTGCGCGGAGATCTGTTCCCGGTCGCCGCCCGCGAGCCGCCGGCCCCACCCGGCGGCGGCGCGCCCGGCGACCCCGAGCGGCAGGCTGGCCAGCTTGGCCGTGCGGGAGGCGGTCCGGCGGGGGATGTCGCTCACCCCATGATTGTCTCCCGCCGCGCGGCCGGGGCGCACGTCGCGCCGACCTCTGCCCGGGCATCCGCGGCGCACGTGGGGGAGGGCTGCGTCACACCGGCTGACGACCGGGCGCCGGACGCGAGCCGCGCGTCGGTTCGTCCGGCGCTCGCGAGGGCCCCGGCGCTCCGGCCTTCCCAGCCGGGACCCGGGGTCCCGGGACCGGGACCGGCGCCGCCCGTGGGTTCGCGCCGCAGTGACAGTCGGGGTGCGCCCGCCAGAGGCGGCGGTGCAGGCCGCCGCCGTGCACGTCGAGCTCGAGGGCCGCGCCGAGGGTCGGCGGCGGGCGCTCGCCGTCGAGCGCGAGGAGCGCCTGGGCCGCCCCCAGGGCCGCGGTGGCGGCGACCGCCTCCGGCTCCGCCCCGCCGCTGCGGCCCGTCAGCTGGGCCGCGACCACCGGCCAGGCCGGGTCGTGGTCGCCCCGGCCGAGCTCCACGCACCGCAGGCACGGCGAGCGTCCGACCAGGACCAGGGGCCCCACCACCCCGAGCCCGTCGCGGACCAGCACCGGCAGGTGGTTGGTGCCGGTCGCCGCGAGGTCGGTGACGATCTCCGGCTCGGGGACCACCGCGTCGGTGAGTACCACGAGGTCGGGGGTGCGCCCTGGGGGCAGGGCGCCGGTCGCCGTGCCGGCGCGGGCCCGGCGGACGGCCTCGGCGGCCGCCTCCGCACGGGGCCTGCCCATCGCCTCCTCCCCGTACCCGCACCCGACGTCTGCGCTCTCGACGTGCCCCCGCGCGACGACCTGCACCGCCCCGACCCCCGCCCGCGCGAGCGCCGCAGCCACGCCGACGGCCAGCGGCCCGTCGCCCCGTACCTGGACGGCGCTCGTAGCCCGGTGCTGCGCCCGTCGCTCGCCCGCGGCCGGGTCGACCAGGGCACCGCGCTCCACGAGGCCCCGGAGCAGGGCCTGGGCGAACTCGACCCCGACCCCGCGGGCGGCCGCCTCCGCGACCCAGTCGAGCGCGACCGCGGGCGCACGCAGCCGCTCGAGCAGGGGCAGCACCGCTGCCGGCAGGCCGCCCACCACGACGCTGCCCCGCGGGGTCAGCCCGATCTGACGGGCGCGGGCTCCCCGGGCGAGCAGGGGCCGGTGCGGGGCGAGGACCAGCCGGCGGGGGACGGAGGCGAGGGCGCGGATCACGGGACCGAGCATGGTCGTCGACCCGCCGCCGGGCGAACGGTTGTCCACAGGCGCGAGGATCTGTGGACAACCCGGGTGCCGAGGTCCTCCGCTCCCGCCCGCCCGTCGCGGGGCTTAGGGTGGAGGAATGGCGAGCCCCGCGGTCGTCGAGGTGAGACGGAGTCAACGGCGGCGTCGGATGGTCAGCGCACGGCGCGAGGGTGACACGGTGATCGTGTTCATCCCGGGCTGGATGAGCGAGGCCGAGGAACGGCGCTGGGTGGACGAGATGGTCAGCCGGCTCGAGAAGAGCGAGGCGAAGCGGCGCTCACCCGGCCGGCACGGCGACGGGGCGCTGCTCGACCGCTGCCTCGAGCTGTCGAAGCGCTACCTGGGCGGCCGGGCCACACCGGCGTCGGTGCGCTGGGTGCCGCCGATGCGCACCCGCTGGGCCTCCTGCACCCCGCAGGACCGCACCATCCGGATCAGCGAGCGGCTGCGCGAGGCGCCGGGATGGGTGGTCGACTACGTACTGGTGCACGAGCTGGCGCACCTGCTCGCCCCCGGGCACGACGACTACTTCTGGTCGTTGGTGCACCACTACCCGCGCACCGAGCGCGCGATCGGCTACCTGGAGGGGCTGTCCGCGGCCGCCGGCCTGGGCCTGGTCGGCACGGACGGCGAGGACCTCCCCGACACCGACGAGGAGCCCGAGACCGCGGGCGAGGCCGCCGCGAACGTGGGCTGAACGCGACACGGCGCCGGCCCCGTGGAGGACCGGCGCCGTGCGGGCGGCTCGAGCGCGACGATCAGGCGCGGGGCGCCCCGCCCTCGTCCTCGCCGTCCCGCTTGTCCCGGGTCTCGTCGGCGGCGCCGGGCTCCTCGGCCGCCGCGGCGCCCGGCTCGTCGTCCGTCCCCGGCTCCTCCGGCTTCTCCTGCTCCGCGGCCTCGGCGGCCTCCGCCGCGAACTGCTTCTCCAGCTCGGCGATCGGGTCGGCGGAGTCGCGGCGGTGCACGAAGCCGGCCGGGTCGTCGAGGTCGTCGGAGTCCGGCAGCAGGTCGGGGTGGGCCCACACCGCGTCGCGGCCCTCGATCCCGCGCTCCTCGCCGAGGAGCTTCCACAGCTCTGCGGCGGCCCGCAGCTTCCGCGGCCGCAGCTCGAGCCCGACGATGGAGGCGAAGGCCTGCTCGGCCGGCCCGCCGGAGGCACGGCGGCGGCGCAGCGTCTCGCGCATCGCACCCGCCCCGGGCAGGCGCTCGCCGACGCCCTCGGCCACGACCGTGTCCACCCAGCCCTCGATCAGGGCGAGCAGCGTCTCGAGCCGGGTCAGCGCCGCCTTCTGCTCCGGCGTCGTCTGCGGCTCGAACATGCCGGACTGCATGGCCTCCTGGATCGACGCCGGGTTCGACGGGTCGATCTGGCGGGCCATGTCCTCGATGCGCGACGTGTCGATGGTGATGCCGCGGGCGTAGTCCTCGACCGCGCCGAGCAGCCGCTCCCGCAGCCACGGCACGTGCGCGAACAGCCGGTGGTGGGCCGCCTCGCGGGCCGCCAGGAAGATCATGACCTCGCTGGCCGGGCGGTCGAGGCCCTCGGTGAACTTCTCGATCGCCTCGGGCAGCAGGGCCGCGGTGCGCTCGGGCCCGACCGGGAAGCCGACCTCGGTGCCGGTGAGCACCTCGGCCGCGAGCTGGCCGAGACCGCTGCCGAGCTGGCTGCCGAACGCCAGCCCGCCCATCTGGCCGATCATCGCGAGCATCGGCCCGGCCGCCTCGCGGATCTCCTCGGGCAGGCCCTCCACCCATGCACCGGACACGCGCTGGGCGACGGGGTCGCACAGCCGCTTCCAGGTGGGCATGCTCTCCTTCACCCAGTCCGTCGGTGTCCAGGCCACGCTCTCGGATGCGCCGGCGGGGAACTCCGTGGCCGGGTCGAGCCACAGCTCCGCGAGCTTGAGGGCGTCGGCCACGGCGGTGCGCTGGGCGTCCGTGAGCGACGACGTCTTCTGCGCGAGCTGCTGGGTGGCCATCTGCGCCGCGAGGTCGTAGTTGACCGGGCCGCCACCGCCGCCGGCCTGGCCCGCGCTCGACAGCATCTGCCCGAGCTGGCTGAGCATCTGGCCGAGCTGCCCGACGTCGAAACCGCCCGGACCGCCGCCGGGCATGCCGGGCATCCCCGGCATCCCCGGGATGCCGGGGAACTGACCACCGCCGGGCAGGTTGCCGAAACCGAACGGGTCCTTGGGGCCGTCGTTACCGCCCTCGCCGCCCTCGTCCCGCTTGCGGTCGCGGTCCGGGTCGCGGTCGGAGGGGCCGAAGCCGAACGGGACGTCACTCATGCCGACCACGGTACGCGGACCCCGAGGGCTGCGGCGTAGGTTCGCACCTCGTGAGCCGCCGGACGTCGACGCTGGTCGCCGCGGTGCTCCTCGTGATGGTGGTGGTGGGCGTCGGGACGGTCGTCCGCGTGCCCTTCGTCGCGCTGGGGCCCGGACCGACCTACGACACGCTGGGCGCCGTGGACGGGACGCAGGTCGTCGCCGTCGCCGGGGCGCCGACCTTCCCCACCACGGGGCACCTCAACATGACCACCGTCTCGGTCAACGACGGCGTGACCGGCCTGCAGGCGCTCGGGTTCTGGCTGGCGCCGGACCGGCGGCTGGTGCCGCGGGACACCGTGTTCCCGCCGGGGCGGTCGACCGAGGAGGTCGACAAGGAGAACGCGGAGCAGTTCGCGGCGTCGGAGACGAACGCCGAGCTCGCCGCGCTCGCCGAGCTGAAGCTGCCGACCCGGGCGACCGTGGCCGACGTGGTGGCGGGCTCGCCGGCGGAGGGTGTGCTGCAGCAGGGGGACACGATCGTGTCGGTGCGCGGGACCCCGGTCGCGACCCCGCAGGCCGTGGCCGACGCGCTGAACGGCACGCGGCCCGGCGAGCCGGTCGTCGTCACCTACCGGCGCGGCGAGGCCCAGCAGGACGCCACCATCACGCTCGGCTCCAACCCCGACCGGGACCAGGGCATGCTCGGTGTCCGCCTGGGCGTGCAGCCCGCGGCGGGCGCGATCACGATCAGCCTCGGCGACATCGGCGGGCCGTCGGCCGGGCTGATGTTCGCGCTCGCCGTCGTCGACAAGCTGACGCCGGGCGAGCTCAACGGCGGCCAGTTCGTCGCGGGCACCGGCACCATCACCGCGGACGGGACGGTCGGGCCGATCGGCGGCATCCCCTTCAAGATGCGGGCGGCACGCGACGCGGGCGCGGTCACCTTCCTCGTGCCGAGCGACAACTGCGCCGAGGCCCTGCAGAACGCACCCGACGGACTGCGCCTGGTCCGGGTCACCACGCTCGCCTCCGCCGTCGACGCCCTGGAGACGCTCGACGCCGGCGGCCAGGCCCCCGCGTGCACCCCGTGAGCACCCCGTGAGCGCGGCTGAGCTGGGCGGATCCGTGCTGTCGTGGGAACGCGGTACGGTCGGCCGCGAGCGGACGCGGAACGGACGAACCGTACGAAGAGTGCGAGCACACGGGACACACGGGAACTCCACACCCCGTCCGTAGAGTTGACGCACCAGAACCGACCCTCGAGGAGTTGCCGTGGCCATGCGGCCCCCGGCGGGAGCGCCGTCGTTGTCCCGCCGTACGCGGATACTGCTGATCGCGGCCGCGGTCCTGGTGGTCGTGCTGCTGGGCGGGTCCCGGCTGATCGACTTCTACGTCGACTGGCTCTGGTACGGAGAGACCGGCTACCGCGGCGTGCTGGGCACCGTGATCGCCACCCGAGCCATCCAGTTCGTGATCGGCGGGCTGCTGCTCGGCGGCGCGGTCTGGCTCACGCTGTGGCTCGCCTACCGGTTCCGCCCGGTCTTCGTGCCGGTCAACGGGCCGGAGGACCCGATCGCCCGGTACCGCACCGTGATCATCTCGCGCCTGCGGCTGTTCGGGATCGGCATCCCGGTGATCGTCGGGATCATCGCGGGCCTGGCCGCGCAGGGCGACTGGCAGACCACGCAGATGTTCCTGAACGGCACGCCGTTCGGGCAGACCGATCCCGAGTTCGGCAACGACATCGGCTTCTACGCCTTCACCCTGCCGTTCATCCGGCTGTTGCTGGACTGGCTGTTCGTCACCGTCGCGATCTGCTTCGTGGTCGCGCTCATCGCGAACTACGTCTTCGGCGGGATCCGGCTCGCCGGCCGCTCCGGCCAGGTCTCCGCGGCCGCACGGGCGCAGCTGGCGATCCTCGCCGGCATCTTCGTGCTGCTCAAGGCGGTCGCGTACTACCTCGACCGGTACGAGCTGCTCTACTCCGACCGGAACCAGAACTTCTTCGGCGCCACCTACACGGACCTCAACGCCGTGATGCCGGCGAAGATCATCCTGCTGGTCATCTCGATCATCTGCGCCGCGGCGTTCTTCGCGGCGGTCTTCCGCCGGAACCTGCAGCTCCCGGCCATCGCGGTGGTGCTGCTGGTGCTGTCGAGCGTGCTGGTCGGCGCGGCGTGGCCCGCCGTGCTGCAGCAGTTCGTGGTCGCGCCGAACGCGAACGAGCGTGAGGCCCCCTCGATCGAGCGGAACATCGCCGCCACCCGGCAGGCCTTCGGGCTCACGGACGACAAGGTCACGATCGAGCCCTACTCGGGCACGTCCACCGCCACGTCGGCGCAGGTCCGGGCGGACACGAACACGATCCCGAACATCCGCCTGCTCGACCCGGGCAAGCTCAACAAGACCTTCACCCAGCTCCAGCAGCGGCGGAACTTCTACGGCTTCCCCGAGAAGCTCGACATCGACCGCTACACGGTCAACGGGCAGAAGCAGGACTACGTGGTCGCGGCCCGCGAGCTCGACTCCAACGCGCTCGTCGGCAACCAGCAGGACTGGATCAACCGGCACCTCGTCTACACGCACGGCAACGGCTTCGTCGCCGCGCCGGCCAACCAGGTCAACGCCGCGCTGGAGGACACCGGCGGCCAGGGCGGTCTGCCGAAGTTCACCGTCAGCGACACCACGACCGAGGGCACGATCCCGGTCTCCGAGCCGCGCACCTACTACGGCGAGCTGATCACGGACTACTCGATCGTGGGCGCCGAGCAGGGCGCCGCACCGCGCGAGTACGACACCGACACGGCGCAGTACACCTACACCGGCAAGGGCGGCGTCTCGCTCGGCAACCTGTTCAACCGGCTGGTCTTCTCGCTGTACTACGGCGAGCGGAACATCCTGTTCAACAGCTCGATCAACGACAACTCCAAGATCATGTACAACCGCGACCCGCGGGACCGCGTCGAGAAGGCCGCCCCGTGGCTGACCGTCGACAACGACCCGTACCCCGCGGTGATCGACGGCCGGATCCAGTGGATCGTCGACGGCTACACCACGTTGCGGAACTACCCGTACGCGGAGCAGGTGCCGCTGGGCGACACCACGCAGGACAGCCAGCTCGGCCTGCAGGGCCAGCGCCTGCCCAACGACACCATCAGTTACCTGCGCAACTCCGTGAAGGCGACCGTCGACGCCTACGACGGCACCGTCACGCTCTACGCCTTCGACGAGCAGGACCCGGTCCTCAAGACCTGGATGAAGGCGTTCCCGGGCACGGTCAAGCCGATGTCGGACATCAGCGACCAGCTGCGGCAGCACTTCCGGTACCCGGAGGACCAGTTCAAGGTCCAGCGTGAGCTGCTGACCCGCTACCACGTCGACAACCCGGGCGAGTTCTTCTCCACGGTCTCGTTCTGGGACGTCCCGTCCGACCCGACGGTCCAGGGCAACACCGGCGCCTCGCAGGACGCCCAGCCGCCGTACTACATGCTCACGGGCCTGCCGGGGCAGAACGGTGCGAGCTTCCAGCTCACGAGTGCCCTGGTGAGCCTGCGACGCCAGTTCATGGCCTCGTACATGTCGGCGAGCTCGGAACCGGACAGCTACGGCAAGATCACCGTGTTGCAGTTGCCCGCCGACACACAGACACTCGGGCCACAACAGGTCCAGGCGCAGTTCCTCGGCTCGCCGAACGTGTCGTCCGAGCTGAACCTGCTGAGACAGAACCAGACCACGATCGACTACGGGAACCTGCTGACGTTGCCGGTGGCCGGCGGGCTGCTCTACGTCGAACCCGTGTACATCGAACGGGCGGGACAGGACTCGTCCTATCCGCAGCTCGCGCGCGTGCTCGTGAGCTTCGGTGGTCGGGTCGGGTACGACGCGAACCTCTCGACCGCGCTCGACCAGGTGTTCGGTGCGGGCGCGGGTGCCGCGGCCGCGGCCACGACACCGAGCCAGGGGACCACGCCACAGGCGCCGGCGGCGTCGCCCACCCCGAGTACCGGGACCAGCCCCGCGCTGGCCTCCGCGGCGAACGAGATCTCCTCGGCCCTCGCCCAGCTCAAGGCCGCACAACAGTCGGGCGACTTCACGGCCCAGGGTCAGGCGCTCTCGGCGCTCGACGCGGCCGTCAAGAAGTTCCAGGCGGCGCAGAGCGCCGCGCCCGCCCCGCCGGCCAACCCGGCCCCCTCACCGGGCGGCTGAGGCCAGCAGAGCCGCAGGCGGGCGGCCCCGGATCCCGGGGCCGCCCGTCGGCGTTCTCGGGCCGGATCCCGACGGGTGGGGGTGCGGTCCGGGTGTGAGCAGGCTTACCGGATCCCGTGCCCGGCCCGCTGACCGGCGCAAACGTCCCGGCGCCGCTCGCGGCGCGGCATCGTCGCAGGTCAGATGGCCCGGGGCGGAAACCGACCCCCCGTGCACGCCCCGTTCGCGAGCGTGTAATGTTCTGGGCACAACAGCAAGACAGCAGTGCGAAGCCCGGAAGGGCAGACCACAGCGACGCGGGGTGGAGCAGCTCGGTAGCTCGCTGGGCTCATAACCCAGAGGTCGCAGGTTCGAATCCTGCCCCCGCTACCACGTCGAAGGCCCCCAGGCTATCCGCCTGGGGGCCTTCGCCATGTCGGGCCCGGTTCACGGCCGGGGCGGCACCGGCTCCCGTCCGCGGCGCAGTCGCCACCACACCGACGGCGCCGGCCGGTCGAACGGCGGCACGAGGCGGACGTCGGCCCAGTCGGCGTCGGAGAAGTAGGCCGCGCGCCGCCGTCGCCATTCCACGGCGAGCCCGCACAGGGCGTCGACGGGGAGCCCGGGCCCCCGGAGGCGGCGCACCGCGGCCAGGAACCAGGGCAGCAGCTCGTGGCAGAGCGGCTCCGGGGCGTCGGCATAGGTGCACTCGAGCTGGAGCACGGCGGCGTCGCACCCGATGCGGTACGCCAGCTCGGCCTGGTCGGCCTCCGGGTGCCGGGGCCGGTCCGTGGCGGTCCTCACGCCGACCCCGCCCGGTGCGGGCGCGGGACCAGCGCCTCCACCCGTGGCCGCGCTCCGGAGTTGGCGGCCCGCACGAGGTCCTCGACGATCTCGTGGTCGGGTGAGAGGTGGCAGACGGGATCGGTGCGGGCGGCGTCGCCGGTGAGCTGGAACGCCTGGCAGCGGCAGCCGCCGAAGTCGATCTCGCGCCGGTCGCAGCTCCGGCAGGGTTCCGGCATCCAGGCGGTGCCGCGGAACCGCTCGAACAGCGGCGACTCCGTCCAGATCCACTCCAGGGAGTTCTCCCGGACGTTCGCGCGGGGGAGCGGCAGCGTCTGCGCGGTGGGGCACGGCAGGGCGTCGCCGTTGGGGGCCACGGTGAGCTGCCGCGCGGCCCAGCCGCCCATGCAGGGCTTCGGGTAGCGCTCGTAGTAGTCCGGGAGCACGTAGACGACGTCCATCCGGCCGGCCAGCCGCGCGGCCGCCGCCTGCACGACCTCCTCGGCCCGGTCGAGCTGCTCCGCGGTGGGCAGCAGTGCGGCGCGGTTGCGCAGGGCCCACCCGTAGTACTGGGTGTTGGCCAGCTCGACGCGGTCGGCGCGCAGCTCCTCGGCCAGCCCGACGATGGCGGCGAGCCCGTCGATGTTCTGCCGGTGCAGCACGACGTTGACCGTGAGCGGCCAGCCCAGCTCCTTCACGATCCGCGCGGCCTCGATCTTGCGCGCGAACGACGGCGTCCCCGCGATCCGGTCCGACGCGCCGGGCTCGTCGGCCTGGATGCTGATCTGCACGTGGTCGAGGCCGGCCTCATGCAGCTCCTCCGCGCGGCGGCGGGACAGCCCGACGGCGCTGGTCACCAGGTTGGTGTAGAGGCCCAGTCCGGTCGCGTGCCGGACGAGCTCCACCAGATCGCGCCGCAGCAGCGGTTCGCCGCCGGAGAGGTGACACTGCAGGACGCCGAGGTCCCGGGCCTCGGCGAGGACCCGGAGCCATTCCGCGGTGTCCAGCTCGTCCCGGTAGCCGGCGAGGTCGAGCGGGTTGGAGCAGTACGGGCAGGCGAGCGGGCAGCGGTAGGTGAGCTCGGCCAGCAGCCCGAAGGGCTTGTTCATGTCGCCTCCGGGTCGGTCACCACGCACCGCCGGTCGACCCCGTCGGTCTCCTCCGGCTCGATCACCACGCACCGCCGGTCGACGAGACCGGCGAGGAAACCCTGCACGTCGGCCTCGGCCACGCGGGCGTAGCGGCCCCGCAGCTCCGCGACGATCCCCGCGACCGTCCGACGGCCGTCGCACAGCTCGAGGACGTCCGCCCCCGTGCGGTTCAGGACGACCACGCACTCCGGGCGCAGCAGGACGTGCCGCTCCCGCGAGGGGTCGAAGGTCAGCCGGACGTGCCGTGCCAGCCGGGGGCGCCCGGACACGGACACCGCGTCGGCCACGGCGGACTCGGGCGAGCTCATCGGCATCACTCCGGGTAGGCCCGGTCGACGGCGTCCATGAGGCTCCAGAGCACGTCGCACTTGAACGTCAGCGCGGCCACCGCCCGCTCCTGCTCCTCGGCCGTGCGGCAGCGCTCGACCACGACCTCCAGGGCGTGCTCCGAGTCCCGCGGCGCCTGGTGCAGCCGGTTCCGGAAGTAGGTCAGGCCGTCCCGGTCGATCCAGGGGTAGTACCGCTCGAACGCGGCGAGCCGCTCGGCCATCAGGTCGGGCGCGAAGAGCTCGGTGAGCGACGACGCCACGGCGTCCACCCAGGGCTGTGTGCGGGCGAAGGTCACGTAGGCGTCGACGGCGAACCGCACCCCGGGGACGAGGTGCCGGTGGTCGAGGACCTCCTCGCGGGGCAGCCCCGCGGCCTCGCCGAGGCGCAGCCAGGCCTCGATGCCGCCCTCGGTGCCCGTCGTGCCGTCGTGGTCGACGATGCGCCGGATCCACCGCCGCCGGACGTCGAGGTCGGGGCAGTTGGCCAGGATCGCCGCGTCCTTGCGGGGGATGTTCTCCTGGTAGTAGAAGCGGTTGGCCACCCAGCCCCGGATCTGCGCGGGGGTCAGCAGGCCCGCGTTCATCCGCACGTGGAACGGGTGCTGGTCGTGGTAGCGCTGCGACCGCGCCCGCAGCGCGTCGACGAAGCCCTGCGTGGTCCCGGTCGTGTCGGCACCGGTCCTGTCGGTCGTGGCCGTCATGGCACCCCCTAGACCTCCACCTCGAGGCCGTCCGTGGCGATCTCCACCCCGCGCCGCTCGACGGCCCGGCGCTCCGGGGAGTCCTCCAGCAGCACGGGGTTGGTGTTGTTCAGGTGGACGTAGATCGTCCGCGCGACGGGTAGCGCCGCGACCTGCTCCAGGCTGCCGCCGGGGCCGTCCATCGGGACGTGCCCCATGTCGCGTGCGGTCTTCGACGCCAGCCCGAGCCGAGCCATCTCGTCGTCGCTCCAGCACGTGCCGTCGAGGAGCAGGCAGGCGCAGTCCCGCAGCTGTGCGTGCACCTCCGCGGTGAGCTCCTGCACGCCGGGCAGGTACACCGCGGCCCGGCCGCTGCGGGTGTCGGTCAGCCGGTACCCGACGACCCGTCCCTCGGCCCGCCCCGGCCCGAACCGCGCGGCCTTCCTCGTCGGGACGTCGAAGGCGCGGTAGGAGAGCCCCTCGCCGAGCGTGACGTCGACACCCGGGACGACGGGGCGCCAGTCGACCGCGCAGTAGCGCTCGAGCGTCCGCAGCAGCGCGGACCCCTCGCACAACGTCTCGCGCACCGCGGCCGTGGCGTGCAGCTCCAGCGCCCGCGCCTCGCGCAGGAGCAGCAGTCCGAGCGTGTGGTCCAGCTCGGCGTCCGTGAGCAGCACGGCCCGCACCGGGGTCGCCCGGCCCGGCTGTGGGTGCAGGGCGGGGAAGGCCTCGATCTGCGCGCGGACGTCGGGCGAGGCGTTGAGCAGGAACCACGAGCTGCGGTCCACGCTCACCGCGACCGACGACTGCGTGCGGGGCAGGCACGGCCGGGAGCCCGCGCGCACCGCCCGGCACCCCGGGCAGTCGCAGTTCCACTGCGGGAACCCGCCGCCCGCGGCCGCTCCGAGCACCCGCAGCCACATCCGGCACCACACCCCCACGGACGGTGAGGTGCGCGGGGTGGCCCGGCCCACCTCTCGCGATTCGGTCAGCCCTCCCTCCGGGCGACGTACATCGTCACCTCGGGAGCGACGCCGATCTCGTCGAACTCCGGTGGCTCCCACGTGATGAGCTGGGACTCCATGGATTCACCTCCCCTCTGCGCCCGATGTGCGGCACAGGAACGGCACGGGTACTACCGGGACGGGGTCCCCTCCGGCAGGGCGAAGGCGATCAGCGCGCTGCCGTGACCGGCGCCGAGCATGCCGGGCAGGAAGCCCTCGGCCCAGCCGCCCCACCCGACCGGCACGACGACGAACTGCCGGCCGTCGACCGAGTAGGTGGTCGGGCTGCTGTGGTGGCCGCTGCCGCACTGGAACTGCCAGAGCAGCTCACCGGTGCGGGCGTCGAGCGCGTTGAACTCGCCCGAGGGCGTGCCGGCGAACACCAGATTGCCGGCCGTGGCCAGCACCGACGCGCACATCGGCAGGTTGTTGCGCCAGCGCCACTTCTCCTCGCCGTTCGCGTCGAAGGCACTGACGTAGCCCGTCATGTCCTCGATGTCGACCTGAACGCCCGCGCCCCAGTAGGGGATGCTCTCCTTGAACTCGCGGCGGCGCCGGGTGGCCGTGGCGCCCACGTCCTGGATCGGGACGTAGAACAGCTCGGTCTCCGGGCTGTAGGCCGCGTGCGTCCACTCCTTGGCGCCGGCAGGGCCCGGGTAGAAGTGGACCGGGTCACCCTCCTTGTCGGGGTACCGCGCGGGCGTCACCTTGCCGTCGCGGGTGATGTTGCCCCAGTCGATCCGGTCCACGAACGGCGTGATCTGGACCAGCTCACCGTTCGTGCGGTCGACGACGAAGAAGTAGCCGTTCTTGTCGAAGTGCCCGAGCAGCTTGCGCCCCTCCGACTCGAACAGGATGCACTCGGAGATGCTGTCGTAGTCCCAGACGTCGTGCGGGGTGCACTGGTAGTGCCAGCGGATCTGCCCGCTGTCCGCGTCGACGGCGACGATGCTGTCGGTGAAGAGGTTGTCGCCCTCGCGGACCTCGCCGTCGAAGTCCGGTGCCGGGTTGCCCGTGCCGATGTACAGCAGGTTCGTCTCGGGGTCGAAGGTGCCGGTCAGCCAGCAGTTCGCCCCGCCCCGGGCCCACGCCTGGCCGTCGGAAGGCCAGGTCTCGGAACCGGGCTCACCCGGCTTCGGGACCATGTAGCAGCGCCAGACGTGCTCGCCGCTGTCGAGGTCGAACGCGTCCAGGTGGCCGCGGACGCCGAACTCGCCGCCGGAGCTGCCGACGACGACCATGTTCTTCACGACCAGCGGGGCGACCGTCGCGCTCTCGCCGGCTCGGACGTCGCCGTACGTCTTGTCCCAGATCTTCTTTCCGGTGGCCGCGTCGAGCGCGATCACGTGCGCGTTCGGGGTGACCGAGAAGACCTTCCCCTTCGCCACGGCGACGCCGCGGTTCACGTTCCCGCAGCACAGCGAGATGTCGAACGGGGTGGCGTGCTTGTACCGCCAGATCTCGGTGCCCGTCTTCGCGTCGAGGGCCCACACCCAGCCGTCCCAGCCGGAGACGTACATGATCCCGTCGACGACGAGCGGGCTGGCCTCGAAGGCGTATGTCGACGCGCCGGCGATCATGCCGCTCGTCCCGGACTGGAAGATCCAGGCGGGGCCGATGCCCTTGACGTTCTCGGTGTTGATCTGGTCGAGCGGGCTGAACCGCTGGCCGTTGTAGGCGCCGTAGTAGGTGAGCCAGTTCTGCGGCTCCGAGCGGGCGTCGAGGATGCGCTCGTACGTCACGTTCTCGACGACCGGCGGTGCCGTGCCGTGCTTGCCGCTCAGATCGCCCTGGTCGATGGCCTCGCCGGCGTCGACGTACTCGACGGTCATGGTCTGCTCCTTCCTACGGCCGCGGCTGTTCGGGTCGGTCGAGGCGGGCCTCGGGCGGGACGTCGCCCAGGACGACGATGGCGCCGGTCAGCCCGCGGCCCTCGTCGTTTCCGGTGGGCGAGCTGAACCAGTAGTAGCCGGGGCCGTCGAGATTGAGCTTCGCCCGCCCGCGGGAATGGTTCACCAACCAGATGAACTTCCGGTCCCCATTGCTGGGGAACAGCGCGCAGTGCGTGTTCAGATCGTCGTTGAAGATCTCGATCTCGAGGTCGCCGCCGTGCGGCATGACGATGACGGCGGGGTCCCACGCGATCTCGTCCGGGTTGATCCGGAGGCGGACGTGCATCGTGCCGTCTTCGTGCTCCTTGGCCTGTTCGATGTTGCCGGTCGTGATGACACGTCCGATGGGGCCTTTGTTCTGGGTGTCCAGCCCCAGCTTGTGCAGCAGTTCCGCCCGATCCTGGGCGCTACTGGTCGTCATCGGCTTCGCCTCCTGGTTGGCGCCTGTCCGCGTGTCGTCCGCCTCGCGCGCCCGGCGGCCCGCCGGTCCGGGATCGGTGTCACGCCCCGTCGAACCGGTGCGCGACGACCGGCCCGGTGTCACGGGCATCGGTCGCTGTCGGTCGTCTCGAAAGCCGTCCGGAATTGTGCACGACGATCGCCGGGAACGGCGGTCGCCATTCGCGATCGACCCCGCCCCGAATTCGTTCGCCGGAGAGGCAAAACGTTACGCCGGTCACAGGAGAAGCGGCAAGGTCAGGTACCGGCTCGCGGTACGGAGCACCGTTCGTTCGGCCGGAGCTACCGTTCCCCCGCGATCCGGTGCCGCCGGAAGATCGCCGATCCGGGTCAGATCCCGAGGGCCCGCCGCACCCCGGGCGCGTTGCGCCGCGACACCGGCACCCGGACGCCCGCGCGGTCGTCGAGGATCAGCGACAGCTCGCCCTTGTCGCCGCGCTCGACCTCCCGGACACGGTCGAGATTCACCACGTACCGGCGGTGGACCCGCAGGAAGCCGGCGTCGGCGAGCTCCTCGTCGAGCCGGTCGAGGCCGGCGGAGGCGGCCCGCAGGCGCCCCTCGTCGGTCGAGAGCCAGACGTCGTTGCCGTCGGCCTCGGCGAGGCAGACCTCCGCCGGCCGCAGCAGCACCAGGCGGTTCTCGCGCAGGGCGACGAGCCGCCGCCTTGTGCCCTGCGGCACCCGCGGCCGGGCCGGCGCCTCGAGCTCTCCCAGCGACTCCCCGTCGACGCTGCCGAACGCCAGCAGGCTCCCCACCAGCCGGCCTGAGACGAACACCGGGCGGACGCTGACCGGCGTGGGTTCCTCGGCGAGGTGGGTGAAGACCTGCGTGGCACCCACCCAGTCCGGGTTGTGCGCCGCCTGCCGGTCGGCGTAGCGCGCGATGCCGATCAGGTCGGGCAGCCCAGGGTTCCAGCGCACCGTCGGGTCGATCGCCGGGGTGGCGGCGGGGACGCCCATGAGCACGCTCGCCGTCTCGTCGGCGATCACCACCTTGCCCGCCGTGTCCATCGCGGCGAGCGCGGCACCCGGCCGGGCACGGGCCTGTGTGAACGCCGCGACCAGCGCGGTCCCGCTGTCCCGGGCGCGGCTGCGCAGCGTGCGTCGCGTCGTGGCGACCGCCTGCGAGAGCCAGGCGCCCGTCGCGTCGGGCAGGGCGGTGCGCCAGCAGGAGATGTTGAGGACGGCGATCGGGGCCCGGGTCACGACGTCGCGCACCGCGATGCCGGCGCAGACCCAGTTGTGGAAGGCCCGGCACCAGTGCTCGGCGCCGCGGACCAGGACCGGGCCGTGTCCCTCCAGCGCCGTGCCCATGCCGTTCGTGCCCGCCGCGCACTCCGACCAGCAGAACCAGGGCGCCAGGTTGGCGTCCGACGCCCGGCCCAGCGTGGTGTGGTTCCCCCACGCGGCGAGGATCCGCCCGGTCGCGTCGGCGACGGTGACGATGCCGCTGAGGTTGTCGACGTCCTGGGCCACGGAAGCTGCCAGGCCGCCCAGCTCGGTGAACACGACGTCGTGCTCGAGCGTGTGGTCGATCTGCTCGACGGCGACCGGCGCGGCCTGCAGGTGCGGGTCGACGCGGTACTGCTCCCGGCAGCGGTGCCAGGACACCACCACCTCCGGGCGGACCCCGGGGACGTTGTCCTCGCCCTCCACGAACCGCTCCCACGCCGCGAGCACGGTGTCCCGGTAGGGGGTCGCCGCCGTGGGGCCGAGCCGGTGTACGTCGTTCATCAGGAGACCACTCGTCGTTGAGCGCAGCCAGGGAGGTCCCACTGTAGGCACCGGCGCACCCGTGCGTCAGCAGACGAAAGGGCCCCCGGGACGACGTCCCGAGGGCCCTTTCGGGTCAGCGGCGCTCAAAGCGCCCCGCGGTCCGCGGGATCAGACCAGGTCGTACCGGTCGGCGTTCGCGACCTTGACCCACGCCGCGACGAAGTCCCGCACGAACTTCTCCCGGGCGTCGTCGCTCGCGTAGACCTCGGCCAGCGCCCGCAGCTCGGAGTTGGAGCCGAAGACCAGGTCGACCCGGGTGCCGGTCCACCTCACCTCGCCGGTGGCACGGTCATGGGCCTCGAACAGGTCGTCGTCGCCCGCCACCGACCTCCACTCGACGTCCATGTCGAGCAGGTTCGTGAAGAAGTCGTTGGTCAGCGTGCCGGGCGCGTCGGTGAGCACACCGGCCTTCGAGCCGCCGGTGTTCGCGCCCAGCACCCGCAGGCCGCCGACCAGGACGGTCATCTCCGGCGCGCTCAGGCCCAGCAGGTTCGCCCGGTCGACGAGCAGGTACTCGCCGGGGAGGCGGTGCCCCTTGCCGCGGTGGTTGCGGAAGCCGTCCGCGGTCGGCTCGAGGTACGCGAAGGAGTCGACGTCCGTCTGCTCCTGGGTCGCGTCGGTCCGGCCCGGGGTGAACGGCACCTCGACCGGGGTGCCGGCGTCCTTCGCGGCCTTCTCGATCGCGGCGGCACCGGCCAGCACGACCAGGTCGGCGAAGGAGACCTGCTTCCCGAACGACGCCTGGACGCCCTCCAGCGCCCGGATCACCTGGGCGAGCTCGTCCGGGTCGTTGACCTCCCAGCCGCGCTGCGGCTCGAGCCGGAGCCGACCGCCGTTCGCGCCGCCGCGCTTGTCGCTGCTGCGGAACGACGAGGCCGCGGCCCACGAGGCCGACACCAGCTGCGCCACCGACAGGCCCGTGCCGAGGATCTGTGCCTTGAGGGCGGTGACGTCCTCGTCGGACAGGGTGTAGTCGCCGCGGGCGGGCACCGGGTCCTGCCAGAGCAGCTCCTCCTGCGGCACCAGCGGTCCGAGGTAGCGCTGGATCGGGCCCATGTCGCGGTGGGTCAGCTTGTACCAGGCGCGGGCGAACGCGTCGGCGAACTCCGCCGGGTTCTCGTGGAACCGGCGCGAGATCGGCTCGTAGATCGGGTCCATGCGCAGCGCGAGGTCCGTGGTCAGCATCGTGACCGGCCGGTCGAGCTCGCCGGTCTCCGGGTCCGGGATCCTGTTGTCCCCGGAGCCGTCCTTCGCCACCCACTGCCACGCGCCGGCCGGGCTCTTGGTGACCTCGTACTCGTAGCCGAACAGGTTGTCGAAGAAGCCGTTGCCCCACTGTGTCGGCGTGGAGGTCCAGGTGACCTCGAGGCCCGACGTGATGGTGTCGCGCCCCTTGCCCGTGCCGAAGCCCTGCTTCCAGCCCAGGCCCTGCTGCTCGATCGGCGCGCCCTCGGGCTCCGGCCCGACGTTGTCGTCGACGTCCGGGTTCGCCGCACCGTGGGTCTTGCCGAAGGTGTGGCCGCCGGCGATGAGCGCGACGGTCTCCTCGTCGTTCATCGCCATCCGGCCGAAGGTCTCGCGGATGTCGCGGGCCGCGGCGACCGGGTCCGGGTTGGCGTTCGGGCCCTCCGGGTTGACGTAGATCAGACCCATCTGGACCGCGCCGAGCGGCTTCTCCAGCTCGCGGTCACCGGTGTAGCGCTCGTCGCCGAGCCAGGTCCGCTCCGGGCCCCAGTAGACGTCCTCGTCCGGCTCCCACACGTCCGCGCGGCCGCCGGCGAAGCCGAAGGTCTTCAGGCCCATGGTCTCCAGGGCGCGGTTGCCCGTGAAGACGAGGAGGTCGGCCCAGGAGACCTTCCTGCCCCACTTCTTCTTGACCGGCCAGAGCAGGCGGCGCGCCTTGTCCAGGTTGCCGTTGTCCGGCCAGCTGTTGAGCGGCGCGAAGCGCTGCATGCCCGCGCCCGCCCCGCCGCGCCCGTCGTCCACGCGGTAGGTGCCCGCGCTGTGCCACGCCATGCGGATCATGAACGGGCCGTAGTTCCCGAAGTCGGCCGGCCACCAGTCCTTCGAGTCGGTGAGGACGGCGTCGACGTCCCAGGCCAGCTCGTCGAGGTCGACGGTCGCGAACTCCGCGGCGTAGTCGAAGTCCGCGCCCATCGGGTTGGCGACGGCCGGGTGCTTGCGCAGGATCTTCAGGTTCAGCTGGTCGGGCCACCAGTCGGTGTTGCTCGCACCCTCGGTGGGGTGCCCGAGGCGGCCGGCGTGCACGGGACAGCCGCCGGCCCCGTCCGTCTGCATCTGCTTCTCGACCGTGGTGTGGTCGTCGGACAGCGACACTGCGATCCTCCTGCGTTCGGGGGAGTGTGGTGGGCTCAGGTACTCGGTGCGGTGGAGCAGGGGGGACAGAGACCCCGGGAGACGACCTCGGCCTCGTGGATCGCCACGTGGTGACGGCAGTCGCCGACCGCCACGCGGGGCCGCGTCACGAGCAGGGCGAACCCGCGCGACAGGCGCTCGGAGTCCTCGGTCGTCGGCACGGGGCGGAGTCTGGCGCACGTTCTGGAACCAATCAAGAACGTGTCGCACTCTGAGACCGGCGCACGCGGCCTGACCCCGTCCCGCTAGGCCATGCCCGACGCCGCGAGCGGGTCGTAGCCGGGGGTGCGGAGCAGCGCCTGCAGCTGCCGGCGACGCACGCCCACGTTGGACCCCTCGATCACCGGGTACGCGAGGGCCTCGTTCAGGTACCGGAGCAGCGGGAACGCCGTGTCGTAGGCCGACACGCCCACGACCTTCACGAGGTCGGTGATCACCGCGACGGCGGTCTCCGACCCGAACACCTTGGCGTGCAGCGCCCACTCCGGGCCGTGCGGATCCCCGGCGAGCGCGGCGTCGAGGGCCCGCCAGGACAGCAGCCGGACGGCCTCGATCCGGCCCTTGGCGTCGGCGAGGACGTCCGCGACCGCCTGGTGCCCGACGATCGGCACCGCGCCGCCACGCTTCTCGGTGGTGGCGAACCGGAGGGCCACCTCGAAGGCCCGGCGCATCGCCGCGACGGCGAAGATCCCGATCGAGGCCCCGCTGCCGACGAAGGCGTTGCGGCACAGCTGTACCCCCTGGCCCTCGCGGCCGAGCAGGTTCGTCCGGGGCACCCGGACGTCGACGAGCCGGACCGTCGCGGTGAGGCAGCCGCGCAGGGCCGGCAGGTCGTGGTACTCCTCCACCTCGACGTGGCCCGCCAGCTGCTCCCGCTCGGCGACGAGCAGCGACACCCCGCCCGGCGCCCGGCAGACGATCGTCATGAGGTCGGGGCCGTCGCCGTCCCAGCCCGGCAGGTGCGACGCCCACGCCTTGCGCCCGTTGATCACATAGTGGTCCCCGTCGTGGACCGCGGTGGTGCGGGTGCCCTCGGCGGGTGGCGGCGCGTCGAAGTTGGCGCTGCCGCCGGGCTCCGAGTAGGCCATCGCGGCCACCGGTGCACCGGAGGCGGCGAGGAAGGGCGCCACGAGACGCGCCACCTGCTCGGACGAGCCGACCTCGTAGACGGGCGCGAGCGCGATCAGCGGCCCGGCCATCGAGATCACGAAGTCCGGGCTGTGGGCGGCCCATTCCTCGATGAGGATCGCCGCGTCGACACCGCCGCCGGCGGCGCCCCCGAAGGGCACCGGGATCAGGCCCTTCAGGAAGCCGGCGGCGACCGCCTTCTCGAACGCGGGCCGGGCCAGCATCGCCCGGCGGACCGGGTCGGGCTCGGCGCGGACGGCCTCGGCCAGGTCGCGCAGGTTCGCCTCGGCGAACTCCCGCGCGCCGCGCTTGAGCGCGACCTGCTCGAGGGAGAGGGAGAAGGAGACGGGCACCGGGACCTCCGTCATCGGTACCGGACGACGTCCGGCGCGGAGCCCCAGGCTCCCGGCGCGCGTGCCGGTGGTCTCGTCAGCCCGTGCGCGGCACCTGTGCAGTTCGTGCAGACCCGCGGAGCTCGGTCGGCGCGCAGCCGTGGGTGCGGCGGAACGCCCGGCTGAACGAGGCCGGGTCGAGGAATCCCACCGAGGCGCCGATCTCGGTGACGGTCCGGGTGTCGGCAGGGTCGGCGAGCAGGACGGCCGCGCGCTCGAGGCGAAGTCGCCGGACGGTGGCGGCGAAGGTCTCCTCGCCGCCGGCGAACGCGGCGTGCAGGGTGCGGGGCGATATCGCGAACCGGCGGCAGACGGAGGCCACGGACAATGCGGGATCGCCCAGCCTGCCGTGGACGTGGCGCAGGACGGCGCTCCGCAGCAGCGCGCCGGGCGGCGCCTGCGGCCCCGGGGCCGCCGCGGCCGGGACGGCCGACGCGAGGGCGTGCTCCAGCTCGGCGGCGGCGAGCGGACCGGCGTCCTCGACCTCCCAGAGGGCGCCGATCATCGCGCTCACCACACCGCCGGCGCCGCGGCCGTCCCAGCGCCCGCCGAGCCGGGACCGCAGGCCGCGGCCGTCGAGCAGATCGTGGGGGAGGCGGTAGGAGACCATCCGCCAGGGCTCGTCGAAGTCGAACCGGTAGGGCTCGGTGGTGTCGACGACCGTGAACTCACCCGGTCCGACCACCGCGTCGGCCCCGGCCTGCCGGACCCGGCACCGGCCCGCGACCTGCAGGTTCAGGAAGTAGAAGGCCCCGTCGGTGCGGGCGACCTCGGCCGGCCCGTGCAGGGTCGCCTGCGGCTGCGAGGCGATGTGCGCGCGCATCACCTGCTGCAGTGGCCGCGTTTCGACGCGGGCGGCGAAGCCCGGGCCGGCGGCGTCGGCGCGCCGCGGGGTCAGGGGCACGAAGGCGCGGCAGATGACCTCGTGCCAGTACCCGAACTGCTCGCGTTCGGGCCGGGCCGCGACGTCCCAGACGGCCATTCGCCGACCTCCTCGCGCCCGGCGTGGACGGTGCGGTCGCCGTCCACGCCGAATGCTCGTCCGGGACGTCGGTGCCGGTCAACCGGCCGACGTCAGGAGTCCTCGTGCACCGTGATCGCGGCGGCGGGGCAGACGTCGGCGGCCTCGCGGACCGCGCCGTGCAGGGCGGCGTCGGGCTCGGCCTCGAGCAGCACCACGATCCCGTCGTCCTCGCGCTGGTCGAACACGTCCGGCGCGAGCATCACGCACTGCCCGGCGCCGCAGCAGCGGTCCTCGTCGACGGTCACCTTCATGCTCGGTCTCCTCTCGTGGGGGTGGGCGCGGCCGGAGCGAGCCAGAGGCCGACGATCGCGTCGACCAGGCCGGTGGCGGTCGCGTCCCAGGTGGTCCGGGGTGTGGGGGTGCCCTCGGCGAGGGCGCGCTCCCGTTCGGCGCACACGTGCACCATCAGCAGGCGGGTCATGTCCCCGCGCTCGAGGCGGACCGCGGCGGGCAGGTCCGGCAGGCACCGGTTGAGCCCGTCGACGGTCGCGAGCAGCGCCGGCGACCCCAGCGACTCCTGCGTGACGATCTCGCGGTAGGCCGGCTCGGTCGTGAGCTGGGCGTGGAACCGCGCGAACCAGGTCGGCGGGCCGACGGCGTCGAGGTGCCCGGTCAGCGGGCGCACCAGGCAGCCGACCCACGCCCGGACCTCCGACGACCCCTCGGTGGCGGCGAGGGCCTCGGCCCGCAGTCCCTCGATCCGCGAGGTGTGCCGGCGCACCACGGCCCGGACCAGGTCTTCCTTGGCGCCGAAGTGGTACCCGACGACGGCGGTGTTGCCCTGCCCGGCCGCCTCGCCGATCTGCCGGTTCGACACCGCCAGCACGCCGCGCTCGGCGAAGAGCCGCTCGGCGGCGTCGAGGATGAGCGCCCGGGTGGCCTCGGCGCGGCTCGCGCGCGGTGACGTCACGACCGCGTCACCGGGTCACCAGCGCACCGGCAGCTCACGGAGCCCGCCGACGGCCAGGCCCTCGACCCGCTGCAGCTCGTCGACCGGCACGGCGAGGTCGAGCCCGGGCAGCCGGCGCAGCAGCACCTCGAGGGTGACCTGCAGCTCGGTGCGGGCGAGCGCCTGGCCGAGGCAGGAGTGCGGGCCGGAGCCGAAGCTCAGGTGCGGGTTCGGCGAGCGGGTCAGGTCCATCTCCTCGGCGCCCGCGAACGCGCCGGCGTCGCGGTTCGCGGCGCCCATGCTGCACATGACCGTGGTCCCGGCGGGCAGCGCGCCGCTCGTGAGCTCGACGTCCTCCGCGATGTAGCGGGGCATGCCGATGCCCGGGTTGGCGTCGAAGCGCAGCGCCTCCTCGACGGCGGTGCGCACCAGGGACGGGTCGGCCAGCAGCTGCTCCCAGCGGCCGCGGTCCGCGAGCAGCATCGCGACCATCTTGCTGATCATGTTCGCGGTGGTCTCGTGCCCGGCGACGAGCAGGCCCTGCCCGGTGGCGACGAGCTGGGCGTCGGTGAGCAGGGTGCCGTCCGCCATGGGCTCGGTGGTCAGCTCGCTGAGCAGGTCGTCGCCGGGCTGCTCGCGCTTGGCGCGGACGTGGACCTGCATGTAGCCCAGGAACTCGGTCTGCGCCGCGACGATCTCCTCCCGGGTGTACCGGGTGAGGTTGAGCAGCGTGTCCGACCAGTAGGAGAACTTGTCGCGGTCGGAGTCCGGCACGCCGAGCATCGTGCAGATGACCCAGACCGGCAGCGGGAAGCCGAGCGCGGCCTTGAGGTCCGCGGGCGCGCCCTGGGCGACCATGTCGTCGATCAGCGAATCGGCCATCGCCTCGATCCGGGGCCGCAGCGCGGTCATCCGCCTGGCCGTGAACCAGCGCATGACCAGCCGCCGCCACTGCTGGTGCGCCGGGCCGCTCTGCGGCAGCACGCTCGCCATGTCGCTGTCGAACACGCCTCCGGAGTCGGAGATCCGGGCGCCCTGTCCGCCGCCGACACGGGGGAAGCGCGGATCGGAGAGGACCTGCTTGACGTCGTCGTAGCGGGTGAGCAGCTGGGCGTGGTCGCCGCTGGGCAGGGTCACCCTGGCGACGGGACAGCGGTCGCGCAGCTCGGCCCACTCCTTCGGCGGGTCGAGCGGGTCCGGGGCGGGCAGCGGGTAGTGCAGCTCGCCGGTGCCGGGGTCGGAGAGGGTCACGGAGCGGTCCTTCCGGTGGTGGGCGGTCGGGCTCGGTCGCCCCACTCTAAATCAACCGCTTGATTGAGTCACCGGGTGGAAGGTCACGCCCCGACGGGGAACCCGGCGCGCGCCGGGGTCCCCCGCCGTGGTGGGGACGTCAGTCGAACAGGTCGGGGTCGGTCCGGACGATCTCGTCCCAGAGCGGCTGGAAGGCGAACCACCCGGCGTAGTGCCCGCCGGTCTGCTCGCGGGTGAAGCGCGCGTTCGCCGGGTCGACCAACGTCGGCGTCCCGGCGGCCTCGGCCAGCAGCTGGGCCTGGCAGTTGCGCTCGGTGCTCACGAACCACCACGCCGCCTCGGCGACGGTGTGCCCGACGGTGAAGATCCCGTGGTTGCGGTGGAAGCACATGGCGTTGTCGCCGAGGCCCTTCGCGAGCAGCCGGCCCGCCTCCTCGTCCACGACGACGGCGCCGGCCCCCTCGGTGACCACCGTGTGGTTCTCGTAGAGCGCGCAGGCGTCCTGGGTGATCGGGTCGAGCGGCCGGCCGAGCGAGGACCAGGCCTTGCCGTACACGGAGTGCGCGTGGCAGGCCGCGACGACGTCCGGGCGGGCCCGGTGGACGGCCGAGTGGATCACGAACCCGGCCCGGTTCACCGGCTTGTTCCCGTACCGCACGGCCCCGGTGTGGTCGACCAGGATCAGGTCGGAGACGCGGATGTGCCGGAAGGACATGCCGAAGGGATTCACCCAGAACATGTCCTCGTGCTCCGGGTCGCGCACGGTGATGTGGCCGGCGACGCCCTCCCCGAACCCGAACCGGCCGAAGATCCGGAACGCGCCGGCGAGCTGCTGCTTGCGGTGCAGCCGCTCCTCCTCGACGGTCGCGAACTCGGGCGGCCGCGGCAGGGCGATGCCCTTCTGGGTGGGCTCGAAGGAGGGCATCCCTCCGGCGGCGGGGTCGGAGTCGGAGGGGGAGGTGGGGGCGGACGTCGTCGTCGGTGCAGCCATGCTCCGACGGTGCGCCACGCGGCCCCGGCCCGTCAACGGGGTCCGGGGCGGTCGTTAGGGTCGCGGCCGTGAGCAGCGCGGTCGTGGTCGGCAGCGGTCCCAACGGCCTCACCGCGGCGGCGCTGCTGGCGCGCGCGGGCGTCGAGGTCACCGTCATCGAGGCGGCACCGGAGATCGGCGGCGGCACCCGCACGAGCGAGGCGATCGTGCCCGGGCTGCGGCACGACCACTGCTCGGCGGTGCACCCGATGGCCGTCGGCTCGCCCGCCCTGCAGGACCTGCGGCTCGAGGAGCACGGCCTGCAGTGGCGGTGGCCGGAGATCGACTGCGTGCACCCGCTCGACGACGGCACGGCCGGGGTGCTGCTCCGCTCGGTCGAGGAGACCGCGCGGGGCCTGGGGCGCGACGGTCGGCGCTGGTCCGCGCTGCTCGGCCTGCCGGTCGCCCGCTACGACTCCCTGGCCGAGGACGTCCTCGGGCCGCTGCTGCGGGTCCCGTCGCACCCGCTCGACCTCGCCCGGTTCGGCGTGCCCACGCTGCTGCCCGCGACCGTCCTGGCCCGTGCCTTCGCCACCCCACAGGCCCGGGCGCTGTTCGCCGGCGTCGCCGCGCACGCCTTCCACCCGCTGGAGCGGCCTCTGACCTCGGCGATCGGGCTGGGGATCCTCACCGCGGGGCACCGGCACGGCTGGGCCGTCGCGGCCGGCGGCTCGCGCGCGATCTCCGACGCGCTCGCCGCGGTGCTGACCGAGCACGGCGGACGGATCGAGACGGGGGTCCGGGTGACCGCCGCCCGGCAGCTGCCCGCGGCCGACGTCGTGCTGTTCGACCTGGCTCCGGTTGCCGTCGCGGACATCCTGGGCGACCGGCTACCCGGCCGGGTCGCCCGGGCGTACCGGCGGTACCGGCACGGACCGGGGGCGTTCAAGGTCGACTTCGCGGTGCAGGGCGGGGTGCCCTGGCGGAACCCGGAGGCCGCGCGTGCCGGGACGGTGCACCTGGGCGGGACGCTGGAGGAGGTCGCGGCCGGGGAGCGGGCGATCCACGCCGGTCGGCTGCCGGAGCGGCCGTTCGTGCTGGTCGGGCAGCAGTACCTGGCCGACCCGGGCCGGTCTGTGGGGGAGGTGCACCCGGTCTGGGCCTACGCGCACGTCCCGCACGCGTTCGCGGGCGACGCCACGGAGGCGATCGTCGCGCAGGTCGAGCGGTTCGCGCCGGGCTTCCGCGACCGGATCGTGGGGACGGCGGTGCGGACCACCACGGAGCTGGCCCGGTCCAACCCGAACTTCGTGGGCGGCGACATCGTCGGCGGGTCGACGCGGGCGGTTCGGCTGCTGGTCGGGCCGCGCCCGACGGCCACCCCGTACGACGTCGGTGTGCCGGGCATGTACCTCTGCTCGGCCGCGACCCCGCCCGGCGCGGGGGCGCACGGGATGTGCGGGGCGCATGCCGCCGAGCGGGCGCTGCGGTACCTGCGCCGCTGAGCTGAGCGCCGGACGGGACGCCACGGCGTCGACCGGGCTGCGTCGACCGGGCTGCGTCGAGCCTGTCCGGACGGGATGGACCGGACAGGGTCGACGGAACGACGTCGACCGCACCAGAAGGGCGGATCGGCGCGGATCGCCCACCGCCGATCGCAGCCCGGCCGCGACCCGGCCCGATCGGGTGAAGTGCCGCACTACGGTCGGCCGGATGAACCGAGCGCTGGCGTCCCGGCTGCTGGTGGGGGTGCTGGCCCTGGAGATCGTGGTCCCGGCCGTGTCGCTGGCGACCACGTCGACGCCGCGGCACTACGCCTGGAGCATGTTCGTCGAGTCGTCGACCGACTACCGCTACGTCGGCCTGACCGGCGACGAGGCGCAGGTCCCGCTCGACCCGGCCGAGGTCGGGCGGCCGTGGTCGGCGATCCACTACGGACCGCAGACGCCGCAGCGGCTGTGCGCCCTGCACCCGGAGCTGACCTCGGTGACCCGGTTCTACGACGCCGACCTCGAGAGCGTGCAGCCGTGCGGATGATCCCCGAGACCGTGCCGGGCCGCCCGCTCGCCGCCTACCGGATCGTGCTGGGGCTGGTCGCGGTGGTGCGCGCGCTGGCCCTCACCGCCAACCCCTACCTGGGCAACCGCCCGCACCCGCTCTACCCGTTCCTGCCCGCGCTGCCGACGCCGGTCTGGACGGTCGTCGGGCTGGTGATGCTGGCCGCCGCCGTGCTCGTCGTGCTGGGCGACCGTGCCCGGCCGGCTGCCGCGACCGTCGGGATCTGTGTGTTCGTCCTGATGTGGGGCGCGGGCTACTACGGCAACGGCGCGTACCTGCTGGCCACGATGTCGATCCTGATCTCCTTCACGCGGTGCGACGCCGGCCTCGCCCTGCGTCCGCGCCGATACGCGGACGGCGTGTGGGCGCCGCCCGTGTACCTGATGCGCGCCCAGGTCACGATCGTCTACGTCTACGCCGCCCTCGGGAAGCTCAGCCTCGACTTCCTCTCCGGCAACGGGCTCGCGTCGTGGGGGATCCACTCGGCCCTCGCGCCGCGGTTCCTGCTGGTCCTGCCCGTCCTCGTGCCGATGGCGGTGGGCGCGGTCGCGACCGAGCTGTTCGTCGCCGTGGCGCTGTGGTTCCGGCGGACGCGTCCGGTCGCGATCGCGCTCGGGCTCCTGCTGCACCTGTGCATGATCGGCTGGATCAGCGACAGCCTGATCGCCGTCGTGGAGCTGACCTGCTTCGCCGCCACCACGACCGGGGGCTATCTGCTCTTCGTCGACCGGCTGCCCCGGGTCGTGGAGCGCCGGCTGCCGGAGACCGCGCCCGCGGGCGACCCGCGGCCGGTCAGGCGTCCTCGAGATACCGCTTGGCCAGCCCGCCGAGGGTCTCCTCGAACTCCGCCACCGTCCGCCGGATGATCTCCGCGACGGGCTCGACCCGGCCGATCCGGCCCGCGACCTGGCCCAGCTGGGCGAGGCTCGCGGTGAGGTCGCCGTCGCGGTAGAGCCCGTGGATGTTGCCGAGCAGGGCCATCGGGTCGCCCTCGGTCGTGATCTCGAACGGCGCGGTGGTCGCGGTGCGCAGCACGCGGACCTGCTTGCCGTTGTGCTTGTTGATCAGCATGGTGTCGGTCTCGGCGGCCGCCACCACGGCGTCCTTCATGTTCTGGTGCACCGGGGACTCCTCGGTGGCAACCATCCGCGTGCCCATCTGCACGCCCTCGGCGCCGAGGGCGAACGCGGCGGCCATCGACCGGCCGTCGGCGATCCCGCCCGCGGCCACGATCGGCACCCCGACCTGCGCCGCGACCAGCGGGAGCAGCACCATCGACGACACCTCGCGCGGCGCCTTGAACCCGGCGCCCTCACTGCCCTCGACGACCAGTCCGTCGACGCCGGCTTCGATCGCCTTCTGCGCGCCGCGCAACGACGGGACGACGTGGAAGACGGTCAGGCCCGCCTCCTTCAGCCGCGGGGTGTGGGCGGTGGGGGAGCCCGCGGAGGTCGTGACGAACCCGATGCCCTCCTCGACGATCATGTCGACGATCGCCGGGTCCTTCACGAACGCCAGCGGCAGGTTCACGCCGAAGGGCTTGTCGGTGAGCTCGCGGGTGCGGCGGATGTCCGCGCGCACCTCCTCGATCCCGAGCGAGCCGGGGACCAGGCCCATCGCGCCGGCCTCGGACACCGCGGCGACGAGCCGTGGTTTGGCGATGTAGCCCATCGGGGCCTGCAGGATCGGGACGTCGACGCCCAGCAGCTGGGTCACGCGGTTGGCGAAGGTCACGTTCGTAGGCTAAACGAACGTTCACTCAGTTGGGAAGGTCCGCGACGAAACATCCGGGTGCGAGGATCGCCGGCATGGCAGTCACGCCGATCCAGGACGTCCCGATAGCGACCGAGCCGATCCGGCTCGGGCAGTTCCTCAAGCTCTCCGGTCTCGCCGAGGACGGTGTCCACGCCCGGGAGCTCGTCGAGGCCGGCGAGGTCATGGTCGACGGCCGCACGGAGACCCGCCGCGGCGCCCAGCTGCGCCGGGGGCAGGTCGTGGCCGTGCACGGCCGGCGGGCCCGGCCGGTGGAGTAGGGGCGCTACCAGCCCAGGGTCTGGTGCAGCCGCTCCTCCACGACCGGGGCGAGCGAGGTCATGTACGTGGCCGAGACGTGGTTGAAGTCCATGTACACCAGCACGTTGCCGATCTCGGCGGGGCACAGCGCGGCGTTGCACAGGTGGTCGGAGAAGTCCAGGAAGGTCACGTTCGGCGGGACGTCCGGGGCCACCTGGTACGGCGGGATCGGGCCGTAGACGTCGGCGCGCGGCTGGCCGCACTCCGGGGCGCCGCGACCGCGCTGTTGCAGGCAGTCCGGCGGGCTGAAGGACGGGTCGAAGCGCGGGTTGTCCCGGACGGCGATGACCGGGATGCCGAGCTCGTTCATCCGCTGCCAGGCGGCGACGAAGCCGGGCGGGGTGACCTCGGTGAGGCCGGCGCGGACGTCCCGGCTGGCGAGGGTGAACACGGCGTCGGGGTGCAGGTCGGCGATCTCGTCGACCACCGCGGCGTTCCAGTTCACGCAGTCCTGGTTGGCCGGGTCGACCTCGGACGCGGTGGAGAAGGGGCAGGCCCCCTTGAGCATGTCCACCAGCTCCCAGTTGTTCCGCTGCGCGACCGGGGCCAGCGCGGCGCTGTACTGCTGGGAGTGCGAGTCCCCGACGACCACGATCCGCTTGGCGGGCGGGACCGCGGGATCGGGGAGGGGCATCGTGCACGCCTCGGACGTCGGGTAGTGGGTCATCGGTGCGCACGCCCAGCCGGGGAATCGGTAGAAGTCGTCGGGCGCCGAGACCATCGGCGGGATCAGCTCGACGGACGGGTCGACGTCGTCGATCGCGCCCGCGTGCACGGCCATGGCCCCGGGATGGCGGGAGTCGCCGACGGTGGCGGTCTCGTTCGCCCGCTGGGCGGCCTCGAACTGCCAGACGCCCCCGGCGAGCAGGACCAGCGCGAGGCCGGCCGCCGCGCCCCGCCACCGGGCGCGATCCGTGAGCGGCCCCCGCCGGATGGGCTCCTCGACGACGTGATGGGTGAGCACCGCGAGCGCGACCGACACCGCGATGATCGCCAGGCCGCCGCGCACCCCGACCGTCTCCTGGTTGCGGACGACCAGGAAGAAGATCAGCACCGGCCAGTGCCACAGGTACAGCGCGTAGCTCAGGTCACCCAGGTACTTCACCGGCCGCGAGGCCAGGATCCGGTCCGCCCCGATCCGGCTGCCGGTCATCCCCGCGATCAGCACCAGGCACGCCGCGCCGGTCGGCCACAGCGCCGCGACGCCGGGGAACACGGCGTCGACCCGCAGCAGCGCGCCACAGGCGACCAGCCCGACGACGCCGATCCAGCCGAGCGCGATCCGCCAGCGCCGGGGCAGCGCGATCGCGTCGATCGTGAGCGCCAGCAGGCCGCCGAGGGCGAACTCCCACACCCGTGTGAGCGAGTGGAAGTAGGCCAGGGGCTGGTTGGTGATCGTGAGCGCGACGGAGAAGGTCAGCGAGGCGGCGAACAGGCCGCTCAGCGTGAGCAGCAGGTGCGCGCGCAACCGCTCCCGGGCCTGCCCGGCGACCAGCGCGACCAACGCGATCAGCAGCGGCCAGACGATGTAGAACTGCACCTGGATCGACAGCGACCAGAAGTGCTGGACCACGCTCTGCGTGTTGTGCTGGGCCGCGTAGTCGACCGAGTCGGCGGCGAGCTGCCAGTTCTCCAGGAACACCGCCGAGGCGAAGAGCTCGTGCAGCGTCTGCTGCCAGCGGGCCTCGGGGAGCAGCAGGGCGCCCGCGACCGCGCAGGCGAGCAGCACCGTGAAGGCCGCGGGCAGCAGCCGCGCGGCCTGGCGCGCCCACATCGGGCGGAAGCGGAGCTTGCCGCGGGCCGCGGACCGGAAGAGCTGCCCGGTGATCAGGAAGCCGGAGATCACGAAGAAGACGTCGACGCCGCCGGACACCCGTCCGAACCAGACGTGGTAGGCGACGACGAGGACGACCGCGAGCGCCCGCAGGCCCTGCAGCTCGGGGCGGAACCGGCGGGCACGCTCGGTGTCCGCGGTGGAGGCCGTGGACGCGACGTGCGGGACCGGGCCGGAGGTGGGCTCGACGGGATCGGGCCGCATCGCTGTCATCCGGTCCCTCCGCTGTCGCCTCCTCCGGCCCACCTCGTACACCCGTCCGGCCCCGGTGGGCACTCCGGGCGGGCCCCACGGCGAGGACGGGGGCGAGGGGGAGGCGTGGCCGGTTCGTCACCTCCGGTGACGATCCGGGTCGTTCGTACTGTATGTGCATGACCGGAACCCGCTCGGCGGGGCCCGGTCGGCTCGCTGTCGGGACGGAGCTCAGTAGCCCACGTAGTCGCCCGAGCTGTTGCTGCGGCCCCCGGCCTCGAGCGTGTCGACGCCGTAGTTCGCGATCATGTACCGGACCCCGGCGGTGATGTTCGCGACCGGGTCGGTGATGGAGCGGCCGGCCAGGCTCGGGTGGACGTAGGCCCGGAAGGTCGACGGGATGACCTGCATCAGGCCCTGCGAGGGGTTGCCGGAGCGGGCGTTGGAGTCCCACAGGTTGACCGCCCGCGGGTTGCCGCCGGACTCCGCCATGATGATCTTCTTGACGCCCGGTGCGAGGTCCTGCGGGAGGTCGCAGATCGCCAGGGCCTGGGCGATCCAGCCGTCGACCCCGCCCTGCGAGATCAACGCGTCGAGCTTGGCCTTGGCCGCCGCGGCCGCGGCCTCCTCGGCCTGCTGCTCCGCGATCTTGTCGGCGATCCGGCCGGCCTTGTCCAGCGAGGCCAGCTCGGTGTCCGTGGCCTCGGCCGCGGCCGCCTGGGTGGTGTCGCCGCCGCCGTTGGTCACGCCTGCCACGGCGTAGGCCACCGGACTCAGGTGCGCGCCGGTGAGCGGCACGTCCGCCGGGTCGACCGTCAGGGCCTGGGAGTTCGCGGTCAGCTGCGTGGCCGCCGTGGACGTCTCCGCCGCGTCGGCGATCGCCGGTGCGCCGGTGGAGGTGACGGCCGCGAAGGTGCCCGTCGAGAGGACGCCGAACGCGGCGCCGACGGCAGCCGTCGTGGACGCGACGGTACGCCGGGGGGTGCCGCGACCGGGGGTGGTCGCGCGCCGGGCGGCGTGCTTCACGGGGACCCGGTGGGGAGCCGGGTCTCCGGTGACACGCCGGCCGCCTGGGGAGCGGTGGCCAGCCAAGGTGTTGAGCCTTTCGCCTTCTCTTCAGGTCACGGTCCGGCTCGGGCGGACCCGGGTCGGGGGTCCCGGGGAGCCGGTCGGGGACTCCGGCTCCACCGTCCGCTCGTGATCGGACCGTGATGACTTCCGGCGACACTACGGATGGTGAACCCCCGGACACAACCCCGGGGGCTGCCTGTCGCCGCTGCTCCGCGGCCGTTCGTCGCGCCGTCCATCGGCAAGGTGTTCCGCGTCTCCTGCGACGAACGGTCACCGGGTGCGACCGCAGGCTACCGACGCGTAGGGTGGATGTGAATCGAGCTTCAGCTATGGGGGGCGCCGTGCACGCCAAGGACCTGCTGACCATCGGGGAGGTCGTCGCGCGCAGCGGCTTCCCGCACTCGGCCCTGCGGTTCTACGAGCGCGAGGGGCTCGTGAGCGCGACCCGTACGTCGGGCGGTCAACGGCGGTACGAGCGCGGGGTGCTCCGCCGGCTCGCGTTCATCCGGGCCGCCCGATCCATCGGCATCGGGCTCGACGACGTCCGCGCCGCTCTCGACGAGCTCCCCGCCGACCACACGCCGACCAAGACCGACTGGACGCGGCTGTCCAGGACCTGGCGCGGCCGGCTCGACGAGCAGATCGACGCCCTGGTCGCCCTGCGCGACGGGCTCGACTCCTGCATCGGCTGCGGCTGCCTCTCCCTCGCCCGCTGCCGGCTGATGAACCCCGAGGACCGCGCCGCCGCCGCGGGCGACGGCGCCCGGATGCTCCCCGCCGCCCTCCGCCGCGGCCCCGCCGCCTGACGCCCCGCGAGCCGCGCCCTGGTCTCCCGCGAGCCGCGCCCTGGTCTCCTGCGAGCCGCGTTGTGGGCTTCCGCGAGTCGGGCTGTGGGCTTCCGCGAGTCGGGTTGTGGGCCTCCGCGAGTCGGGTTGTGGGCTTCCGCGAGTCGCGTTGTGGGCTTCCGCGAGTCGGGAGTTGCGCCGCGAGTCGCGACCCGCGATCACAGTGACGAGGCGACTCCAGTGGCGTGATCGAGGGCAGAAGGGGCTGCCGGGCGGCGCGGAGCACCGTTCGGCCCTTGATCACGGGGGAGGTCGGGGCGCCGATGCGACCGGCGGAGCCCTCAGCTCCCCATCCGCTCCGCGCGGAGGGCGGAGCGGCGCATCTTGCCGGTGTCCTCGCGCAGCGGATGGTCGACGCGCTCGATTGTCGCAGGCACCTTCTGCCGGGCCAGCCGCCCGGCGACGTGCGCGCGCAGATCCTCGTCGGACACCTCGGCCGACGCGCCGTCGAGCTGGACGATCGCGTGCACCCGCGAGCCCAGGTCCTCGTCGGGCAGCCCGATCACGCACGACGAGAGCACGGCCGGATGGGCGTCGAGCGCCGCCTCCACCTCGGCCGGATACACGTTGGACCCACCGACAAGGATCATGTCGCTGCGCCGGTCGGCCAGGTAGAGGTAGCCCTCGGCGTCCATGTGCCCCATGTCGCCGAGCGACTCCCAGCCGTCGCGGCCCCGCGCGGTGGCGCCGAGGTAGCGGTACGGCGACTCCGGCACCTTCATCCACACCTCGCCGACCTCGCCGACGGGCAGCGGCCGGCCCTCCTCGTCGCCGATCCGCATCTCGCCGGACACCACCTGCCCGACCGAACCCGGGTGGGCGAGCCAGTCGACGCCGTCGATCATGCAGCTGGCCTGGGACTCGGTCCCGGCGTACAGCTCGAGCACGGTCTCGGGCCCGAACCACTCGACACAGCCGCGCTTGACATGCTCCGGGCACGGCGCCCCGACGTGCAGCAGGGTCCGCACCGAGGAGACGTCGGCGGCCGCCCGCACCTCCTCCGGCAGGCGCAGCAGCCGGCCCATCAGCGTCGGGACGGCGTACAGCCAGGTGACGCGGTGCCGGTCGACGGCCTCGAGCACGGTGGCGCCGTCGAAGTGGTCGAGCACCAGCACGGTGCCCCCGCGCAGCAGGCTGATCAGCGAGAACATGAACGGCGCGTTGTGGTAGAGCGGCGCGGTCACGGCGAAGACCTCGCCCTCGCCCTCGAGGCGCAGCCGCTCGGCCGCCTGCGTGACCACTCCGTACAGGCCCTCGCCGCCGGCCAGGATGATCTTCGGTCGCCCGGTGCTCCCGCCCGAGGTCGGTGCCTTCCAGCTCGGCGGCACCGCAGGCGGCAGCGGCCCCGGGTCGAGCGCGGGGTCGGGCACCCAGTCCGCGGGCAGCGACGGCCGCCCGTCCGGCGTCGGCAGCCCGACGACGACGGGCGGGTCCGCGATCTCGATCAGCGCCGCGAGCTCGGCGGGCGGCAGCTTCGCCGAGACCGGTTGCGGAATCGCGCCGAGCTTCCACGCGCCGAGGGCGGCGGCGTAGAAGGGCGCGCCGTTCGGCAGCCCGATCGTGACGAGCGAGCCCTCGCGCACCCCGAGCGCGGCCAGCTCCCGCGCGGCCCGGCTGGAGGCGGCGGCCAGCTCGGCGCGGGTGGTGGTGCCCGCGGGGTGGAGGAGGGCGATGGCGTCGGGGTCCCGGTCCGCGAGCAGGTCGATCGCGCGGCCGACGGGAGTCTCGTCGGGGATCACCCCCCGATCCTGCGCCTTCACGGCCGTAATGCACATGCCTCCTCCGCACGGAGGTGGTGCTGGCCTCCCCGACCCGGCGCCTCCACCGGCGAAGACTTCCCGGCATGCGACTCCTGCCGGCCGCCCTCTCCGCCGCCGCCCTCGGCGCCGTCCTCGTCGCCGCGGGGTGCAACGCGGCCTCCGCCGACACCCGGGTCGCCGCACCGACCGCGACGTCGGCGAACTCCGCGGGGCAGGCCGGTGCGCCGGCGGCGACGGCCGCCGGACAGATCGGCGCGCCTGTCGCCGAACAGGGCCGCGTGCCGGCTGCGACCCCCGCGAGACGGGACGTCCTCCCGGTCCGGGCGCCGGTCGCCCCACCGCGCCCCGTCTCGTCGGGCGGCGCTTCGCGGGCCCCGGTCGCCGACACCGGAATGGACGCCGCCGCCGACGGCCTGCGTCCCTTCCTGCTGACGCCGGCGGAGATCGGGCCGGGCTTCACGGCGGGGGAGGAGCCGCGACCGGACCCCGCGACGCCCGCGCTGTGTGGCGGACCGGGCGTGGTCGCGCAGTTCCCGTACGCCGTGCGGGTCGGCGCCGCCGCCCAGAGCGGGGGCGGGCTGGTCCAGGAGACCGTGAGCGTCTACGGCGACGAGGCGAGCGCCGCCGAGGCGTATCGCGCGTCGGCCACGGGCATGTCCTGCTCGCAGGGCGACGTCGACGGGCGGCCGGCCGTGATCGCGCCCGCCGAGGACCTGCGCGCCGACCTGGGCCACGACGAGGCGACCGGCTGGCGCGTGGGCGGCCGGGGTTTCGACGTCGTGATGATCGCGGTGCGCGACGGCGAGGTCGTCATGAACTTCACGGCGCTCGCTCCCGAGGACGGGCTCGCCACGCTCCCGGACCCGCTCACGATCGCGCTGGCAGGCACGCAGAAGCTCCTCGGGTGAGACGTCGGTCACCCGCAAGCCGGAGGGATCGCCGTTACCGTCGGGGTCGTGACCGACGCCGCCGTGCCGACCACCTCTGCCGACCGTTGGCTGCGCTTCGAGGGCCTGAGCAACATCCGCGACGTCGGCGGCCTGCCGCTCGCCGGCGGCGGGCACACCCGCTCCGGGGTGCTGCTGCGCAGCGAGTCGCTCGACCACGTGACCCCGAACGACGTCCGACAGCTCGTCGACGGCCTCGGCCTGCGGCTGATCCTCGACCTGCGGACCGACCGCGAGATCGCCGAGCGCGGCGAGACCGAGCTCGCCCGCGCCGGCGTCGAGACCGTGCAGTTCACCTTCATCCCGGAGACCGGGCGCGAGCTGCCCGAGGTGGGCGACGACGTCCACCCCATGGTCGCCAACTACCTCGGCTACCTGCGCGACCGCGGGCCCAACGTCGTGGGCGCCGTCCGCAGGCTCGCCACCTCGGACGGGGCCGCGCTCGTCCACTGCGCCGCCGGCAAGGACCGGACCGGCACCCTGGTCGCGATGGTGCTCGACGCCGTCGGGGTCGAGCGCGAGGCCGTCGTCGAGGACTACGCGCTGTCCGCCACGAAGATCGAGGCGATGTTCCGGCGCTGGACCTCGCTGTCCGGCGAGGAGATGCCCGGGCCGGACGAGATCGACCGGCACAGCCCGCGGGCGGTCGCGATGGAGCAGGTCCTGGCCACACTCGACGAGCGCGACGGTGGTGCCGTGGGCTGGTTGCAGGCCAACGGCCTCACGGACGGCCAGCTCACCGCCCTGCGCAACCGCCTCGTCTGACCGACCGCATTATGGAACCATAACGCGCGAAAACCCACCCGGAAGCGCATTATCGTTCCATAGCGCACGAAACTGCTCCCGAAATCGCACTATGGTTCCATACCGCACTAGGGAAGCTCCTCGATCGGCACCGCGCAGTCCAGCTTGCGGAGGGCGCCGGGGTCGCCGGTGACGGCGGGCCAGCCCCGCTGCCGGGCGGTGGCGACGACCTGTCCGACCGCGATGTCGTCCTGCCCCGACGCGGCGAGCAGCAGTCCGGACTCCTGGGCCATCGCCGGGGACAGGTCGTGGATCACGGTGTTGGGCAGGCCGAGCAGCACCTGCAGGGCGGCGTGGTGCTCGGGCTCGAGCTGGGACCACGCCCGGCCGAGCGCCGCGGAGGGCACCGCCAGCACGAGGTTCTCCTCCACCGCCGCCCACACCAGGGCACGCATGTAGACGGGCCGGCCGGTCGCGAACGCCTGGAGCGCGCTGGCGTCCAGCACTCTTCCGCCGATCATGTGCGCGCGCCCTTCAGCCGACGGCCACGGGAGGCACGAGCCGGAGCGACCTGCGCGCCGCGTCGAGCTCGTCCGCCGGTGGGGGACCTCCGTACAGGTCGGCCAGAGTAGCGAGCGAGCGATCGCGGGTCTGCCGTGCCCGGACCGCCTCGGCCACGTACGCCGACAGGCTCGCCGCACTCCCGTTGCGGACCGCCTCCCGGGCCTCCGCGACCAGTTCGGCCGGCAGGGTGACGGTCACCCTCTCGCTGCGCATACCGCCAGGCTACTGGGCGCATACCGGGCCGTCGACCGCAAGGCCCACCACCGGATGAGCGCATACCTCGGCCGATGCAGGTTACCCACCGGTATGCCAGGCTGGGCGCCGGCGCGGCGGCCGACGCCGACCGCTCGCCGCACCCGCAACCCGCACGCAGGAAGGTCTCGACGATGGACCTCACCTTCACCCCCGCCGAGGAGGAGTTCCGCAGCGAGCTGCGCTCCTGGCTCTCGGCGAACATCCCGGACGAGTGGCGTCGCCCCGGCTTCTGGGAGTCGCTGCCCGACGACGAGAGCTTCCGGCTCCGTCGTGACTGGGAGCGGGACAAGGCGCTCGCCGGCTTCGCGGGCATCCAGTGGCCGACCGAGTTCGGCGGCCGCGGCGGCACGCCGGGCATGAAGGCGATCTACGACGTCGAGATGGTGCTGGCCGACGCCCCGCGGACGGTCAACCCGCTCGGTCTCACCTTCCTCGCGCCCACCGTGATGGCGATCGGCACGGACGCGCAGAAGAAGGAGATCATCGGCCCGATGCTCCGCAACGAGGTCATCTGGTGCCAGGGCTTCTCCGAGCCCGGCGCCGGGTCGGACCTCGCGGCGCTGTCCACCCGCGGCGTCCGCGACGGCGACGACTTCGTCGTCAACGGACAGAAGGTGTGGACGACGAACGCCGTGCACGGCGACAAGGTCTTCACCCTGGTCCGCACCGAACCGGGCAGCCAGAAGCACCGCGGCATCTCAATGCTGCTCATCGACATGCACCAGCCCGGCGTCGACGCCCGGCCGCTGAAGCAGATGTCCGGCGCCAGCGAGTTCGGCGAGGTCTTCTTCGACGACGCCCGGGTCCCCGCCACGGACGTCCTCGGCGAGATCGGCGAGGGCTGGCGCACCGCGATGCTGCTGCTGTCGTTCGAGCGCGGCGCCTCGGGCATCTCGCAGTACACCGAGTTCCGCCGCCAGTACGACGAGATCGCCGCCGTCGCCAAGAAGCTCGGCCGCGACACCGACCCGGTGATCCGCAACAAGCTCGCCCGCGTGCTCACCGAGCTGGAGTGCCTGCGCCTGCACTCGATGTACGTGCTCACCCAGACGGAGCGGGGCCGCGACCTCGGCTTCGAGGCGTCGATGACCAAGCTGCAGTGGTCGGAGACCTTCCAGGACCTGTGGGAGGTCTACGACGACGTCCTCGGCGAGGACGACACCCTCGAGCAGCTCGGCGACCTCGACCTGCGCCCGCTCAACGCGCAGGCGATGTGGTCCCGGTCGGTCACGATCTGGGGCGGCTCGTCGCAGGTCCAGCGCAACGTCACCGCCGAGCGCGTGCTCGGCCTGCCCCGGTAGGAGCCCGGCATGTTCTTCGCCCTCACCGAGGACCAGCAGGAGTTCGGCGCGGCGGTCACGACGTATCTCGCCGAGCGGTTCGACATGGAGGCCGTGCGGGGCGTCTTCGAGGACGCCGACGGCGACGGCAACCCCGAGTCGCTGTGGAAGGCGGCCGCCGAGCAGGGCTGGCTCGCCGTCACCGTGCCCGAGGAGCACGACGGGTTGGGCCTCGGCCTGGTCGAGGCCCAGGTGATCGCGCGGGCGCTCGGCGCCGGCGTCGCGCCCGGGCCGTGGCGCGGGACCGTGCTCGCCGCCGAGGCGATCCGGCTCGCCGGGTCCGACGAGCAGAAGGCGGCCTGGCTGCCCCGGCTCGCGTCGGGCGAGGCGATCGGTGCCGTCGGGCTGCGCGGCGACGCCCCGGGCGTCGTCCCCGCGGTCGAGTACGGGGTGATCGCCGACGTCGTGGTCGTCCGGACCGCGGACGGGCTCGGTCTCGCCACCGGCGCGCAGGCCACGCCGATCGGCTCCTACGACCGGACCACACGGCTGGCCTCGCTGACCGTGTCCGACGTGGAGCCGCTGCCGGGCGATGCGTCATCCCTGCAGGCCCGGGCCACCGTGCTCGTCGCGGCCGATCTCGTCGGGATCGCCCGCGAGGCGGTGAGCCGCACGGTGGCCTACGACCGCGAGCGCGAGCAGTTCGGCGTGCCGGTCGGCTCGTTCCAGGCGCTCAAGCACGCCCTGGCCGACATCCACGTCGGCGTCACGATGGCCGAGCACGCTGCGCTCTACGCCGCCCACGCCGTCGACGCCGGACTCGACGACGCCGAGCTGGCCGTGGCCGTCGCCAAGGCCAAGGCGAGCGAGGTCGCCCTGCAGGCGACCGCCGCGATGATCCAGTACCACGGCGGCATCGGCTACACCTGGGAGCACGAGGCGCACTTCTTCTACAAGCGCGCCAAGCGCCTCGCCGGGGCGTACGGCGGGGTGGACCAGCACCGCGAGAGGATCGCGGCCCTCACCCTCTGACGTCGGACGGGCCGGCGGCGCGTCCCGTGGCGGCCGCCGCCGGCCCCCGCCCTCCGGGTCCGAACCGGGCCGGCCGACCGCCCCGGGACCCATCCCCGCGGGCGAGGTGTGGACCCCGGTCCGCGGGGTACGCCGCTCGGTTGCGCCGGGCTCCCGACCGTCCGAAATCGCAGGTCGGGGGCCACTGTGGAGTGCGGAACCCCGTCGCACGTGGGACCGTGGGGGGATGCCCGCCCCACCCGCAGTCAACGCCACCGCAGCGGCTCTGCTCGGACTGCTCCACAGCGGTCCGATGACGGGAGGCCAGCTCGTCGCCGCGGCGGGCGAGCGTTTCGGCTCGTTCTTCACCGTGACCCGCAGCCAGGTCTACCGCGAGCTGCCGGTGATGGCGGAGGCGGGCCTGCTGCGGCTGGGCAAGCAGGGGCCGCGGGCGTCGCAGCAGTACGTGATCACGGCGGCGGGCAAGCGGGCGTTCAAGGCCTGGCTGCAGCACGGCAGCGGCGGCGACGCGCTGCGCAGCCCCCTGGTGCTCCGGCTGCTGCACGCGGGCCAGCTCACCGTGAAGCAGCGTGCCGAGCTGGTCAGCACCTCGCGCGAGGTCTACACGACCAGGCTCGCCGAGGCCCGCGCCGCCGCCCGGAACGAGGAGGACCCGTACCGCAAGGCGGTCGCGGACTTCACCCTCGCGCACACCCGGGCGATGGTGAAGCTGCTCGACGCGGTCCCGTTGGACTGACGCCCCCGGCCCCCCTCCGGCCACCTCCGACGGTGGTCCGCTCGCGCGCCCGCGTAGCCTGGAGCGTTGTGAACCCCGACGTGGCAGCCGACCTGAAGGACCTCGCAACCACCCTGGAGGGCATCGAGGCGGTCACCGACGTCCCCGCGCTCAAGGCGGAGATCGCGGACCTCGAGGAGCAGGCCGGCGCGCCGGACCTGTGGAACGACGCCGAGGCCGCGCAGAAGGTCACCAGCCGGCTCTCGCACGCCCAGGCCGAGCTGCGCCGGGTCGAGGACCTGCGCCGCCGGCTCGACGATCTGCCCGTGCTCTACGAGCTGGCCGAGGACGAGGGGGACGAGTCGGCCGTCGCCGACGCCGACCGGGACCGGGCGAAGCTCCGGGAGGAGATCGCCTCGCTCGAGGTCCGCACCCTGCTCTCCGGCGAGTACGACGAGCGCGAGGCGCTCGTGACGATCCGCTCCGAGGCGGGCGGGGTCGACGCGGCGGACTTCGCCGAGATGCTCATGCGCATGTACCTGCGCTGGGCCGAGCGGCACGGCTACGGGGTGGACGTCTACGACACCTCGTACGCGGAGGAGGCGGGCATCAAGTCCGCGACCTTCCAGGTCCACACCCCGTACGCCTACGGCACGCTCTCGGTGGAGCAGGGCACGCACCGGCTCGTCCGGATCTCGCCGTTCGACAACCAGGGCCGCCGCCAGACGTCGTTCGCCGGCGTCGAGGTCACCCCGGTCGTGGAGTCGACCGACCACGTCGAGATCGACGAGAAGGACCTGCGGGTCGACGTCTACCGGTCCTCCGGGCCCGGCGGGCAGGGCGTCAACACGACCGACTCCGCGGTGCGGCTGACCCACATCCCCACCGGCATCGTGGTGTCCTGCCAGAACGAGCGCAGCCAGATCCAGAACAAGGCCACGGCGATGGTGGTGCTGCAGGCCAAGCTGCTCGCGCGCAAGCACGAGGAGGAGCGGGCCCTGATGGACTCGCTCAAGGACTCCGGGTCGTCCTGGGGCAACCAGATGCGCTCCTACGTGCTGCACCCGTACCAGATGGTCAAGGACCTGCGGACGGACTTCGAGGTCGGCAACCCCGGCGCGGTGCTCGACGGCGACATCGACGGCTTCATCGAGGCCGGCATCCGGTGGCGGCGCAACCAGGCGCAGGAGGCCAACGCCTGACAGTCCGGTGGGCGGGGAAGTGGCGCCGGAGCAGCACTTCCCCGCACAAGTCAGGCGAGCGGTACCACCTCTGCGCCGAGGGGGCCTGTCGCAGCAGGGTCCGGCCATGATCCACCGGTAACGTCCCGGCCGTGATCCGGCTGGAGCGCGTCACCAAGATGTACAAGACGTCGACGCGGCCCGCGCTGGACCGCGTCTCGGTCGAGGTGGACAAGGGCGAGTTCGTCTTCCTCATCGGGCCGTCCGGCTCGGGGAAGTCGACCTTCCTGCGGCTGCTGCTGCGCGAGGACGTCCCGACCCGCGGCAAGATCTGGGTGACCGATCTCGACGTCGCGAAGCTCCCGCGGCGGAAGGTCCCCCGGCTGCGGCAGCGCATCGGCGTGGTGTTCCAGGACTTCCGGCTGCTCACCAACAAGACCGTCGGCGAGAACGTCGCGTTCGCGCTCGAGGTGATCGGCAAGTCGCCGTCGACGGTCCGCAAGGTCGTGCCCGAGGTGCTGGAGCTCGTCGGGCTGGAGGGCAAGGTCGACCGGATGCCGCACGAGCTGTCCGGCGGTGAGCAGCAGCGCGTCGCGATCGCCCGCGCGTTCGTGAACCGCCCGCTGGTCCTGCTGGCCGACGAGCCCACCGGCAACCTCGACCCGGACACCAGCCAGGACATCATGCTGCTGCTCGAGCGGATCAACCGGACCGGCACGACCGTCGTCATGGCGACGCACGACCACTCCATCGTCGACTCCATGCGGCGGCGGGTGGTCGAGCTGGACATGGGCCAGGTGGTCCGGGACGAGGCCCACGCCGTGTACGGGGTGGGCCGGTAGTGCGCACCGTCGACGTACTCCTCTCCGCGGAGGCGGCATGAGAACGGACTTCGTCGCCCGGGAGGTCGCCACCGGCCTGCGCCGCAACGTCACGATGACCGCGGCGATGGTGCTGACCACCGCGATCTCGCTGCTCATGGTCGGCACCGGGTTGCTCGCGGTGAAGACGATCGACGCGACCGAGTCGATCTACTCTGACCGCCTGGAGATCCGGGTCGCGCTCACCCAGGACGTGTCCACCGCGGACGCCGAGTGCACCCAGCCGATCTGTGCGGGCCTGCGGTCCACGCTGGAGAACTCGCCGCTGGTGGCGGGCGTGACGTACGAGAACCAGCAGGAGGCGTACCAGCGCTTCCAGGAGCTGTTCGCCGGGCAGTCGGTCGCCGAGCTCGCCCGGCCGCAGTCGCTGCCGGCCACGCTGCGGGTGAAGCTCGTCGACCAGGACGGGTCGACCGAGGCGGGCGCGGCCGCGGTGAAGCAGGCCATGGCGAACCAGGTCGGCGTGCGCACGGTGATCGACCAGCGCGACGTCGTCGCCAAGCTCTTCGACTTCCTCGGCGGCGTGCGGAACGTGACGTTCGCGCTGGCGCTGGTCCAGGCCGTCGCGGCGCTGTTGCTGATCTCCAACACCGTCCAGGTCTCGGCCTACACCCGCCGTACCGAGGTCGGCGTGATGCGGCTGGTCGGCGCGACGCGCTGGTACACGCAGCTGCCGTTCCTCGTCGAGGCGGTGATCACCGGCGTGGTGGGCGCGGTGCTCGCGGGCGCCGGCCTGCTCGTCGGGAAGATCGCCTTCATCGACTCCCTGCTGGCCGGGATCGCGCAGAACGGCGTGATCCCGCCCGTCACGCTCGCCGACGTCCTGACGGTCTCGGTGTACCTGGTCCCGATCGGCGCGGTGATCGCGGGCATCACCGGCTACGTCACGCTCCGTCTCTATGTGAAGGTGTGAGATGACCACCTCCGCGTAGGCTGGAGGGGTGAAGGAGAAAGGCCGCAAGGTGATCGCGCAGAACCGGCGCGCGCGTCACGACTACGCGGTGCTCGAGGAGTTCGAGGCCGGTGTGGCGCTCATGGGCACCGAGGTGAAGAGCCTGCGGCTGGGCCGGGCCTCCCTGGTCGACTCGTACGCCACGGTCGACGAGGGCGAGGTGTGGCTGCGCGGCCTGCACATCCCCGAGTACACGCACGGCAGCTGGACCAACCACGAGCCGCGGCGCACCCGCAAGCTGCTGCTGCACAAGTACGAGATCGAGCGGCTGATCGGCAAGATCCGCGAGGGCGGGCTCACGCTCGTCCCGATGTCGCTGTACTTCAGCGACGGCAAGGTCAAGTGCGAGCTCGCGCTGGCCCGCGGCAAGAAGACCTACGACAAGCGGCAGGACCTGGCGAAGAAGGACGCCGAGCGAGACATGGCCCGGGCCATCGGGCGCGCCGCGAAGGGCCGGGCGAGGACGCTCTCGTGACATCCGCCGCCCTGCCCCCGCCCCCGTCGTCGGACGACGACGTCCCCCGCTGGATCGCCGACCTCGGCCTGCCCGGGCTCGTCGACGTGCACGTCCACTTCCTGCCCGAGCGGGTCCTGCGCAAGGTGTGGGCCTACTTCGACGACGCCCGCACCCACTACGGCATGGACTGGCCGATCCAGTACCGCACGCCCGAGGCCGACCGGATCGCGACGTTGGAGAAGCTCGGCGTGCTGCGGTTCGCGCCGCTGGTCTACCCGCACAAGCCCGGCATGGGTGCGTGGTTGACGGAGTGGGCGGCGGAGTTCGCGGCCGCCACCCCGGCCGCCGTCCGCACGGCCACCCTCTACGCCGAGCCCGGGGTCGAGGAGTACCTCGGCGCCGCCGTCGAGGGTGGGGCGCGGGCGGTGAAGGTGCACGTCCAGGTCGGCGCGTTCGATCCCCGTGATCCCCTGCTCGACGGCGCCTGGGGCCTGCTGGCCGAGGCCGGCGTCCCGGTGATCGTGCACTGCGGACACGGGCCCATCCCCGGTGAGCACACCGGGCTCGACGTGTTCGGCGAGGTCCTGGGCCGCCACCCGCGGTTGACGGCGGTCCTCGCCCACGCCGGCATGCCGGACTTCCTCGCCGCGCTGGACCTGGTCCACCGCCACGAGAACGTCCACCTCGACACCACGATGGTCGGCACGCCCTATGCGGAGGCGTTCGCGCCGCTGCCGCCGGACTGGCCCGCCCGGCTCGCCGGGATCCCCGGCCGGGTCGTCCTGGGCAGCGACTTCCCGAACATCCCGTACCCGTACGCCGAGCAGCTGCGCGCCATCGCGGACTGGGCCGCCGCCGACGACCGGCTCGGCGAGCCCTTCCTCCGGGACGTCCTGCACGACGCCGGGGCTCGCCTGCTCCGCCTCTGATCCCGACGGCTCACTCAGGGGAGCAGGACCAGCCGCCCGCCCACCCCGCCGGCCGCGAGCCGCTCGTGGGCCGCGGCCACGTCGTCGAGCGGGTAGGTCGTCGCCACGGGCAGGGTCAGCTCGCCCTTGGCGGCCAGCGCCGACAGCTCCGTCAGGCGACCGCCGTCGGGGCGGACGATCGTCTGCACGCTGCGGATGCCGCGCTCGGCCGGCACCGGCCCGGCGACGGTGACGAGGGTGCCGCCGTCGCGCACCGGGGCGAGCGCGGCCGCGCCGGTCGCGGCCGTGTCGAGGACGGCGTCGACGCCGGTGGGCAGCGCGTCGCGGCAGACGACCTCGGCCCCGTACCCGCGGACCGCGGCCTCGTCGCGCTCCGACGCCGTCGCGATCACGCGCAGCCCGGCGCGCACGCCCAGCTGCACCGCGAAGGCGCCGACGCCGCCGGCACCACCGATCACCAGCAGGGTCGCGCCCGCGGGCGCGGCCAGGTCGTCGAGCGCCGCCGCGGCGGTGAGCGCGTTGAGCGCCAGGGTGGCCGCCGCGGCAGTCTCCACGCCCTCCGGCGCCGGCGCCACGTCCGCGGCCGGCACCACGACCCGCTCGGCCTGGGCTCCGACCGGCACCGCGAAGGCCGGGAGCATCGTGATCACCGCGTCGCCGGGCCGCAGTCCGTCGACGCCGTCGCCGACGGCGTCGATCCGCCCCGCGACGTCCCAGCCCAGACCCCGCCGGAAGTCCCCCTGCGGCGCCGGGGCGAGCCCGGCCTGCACCGTGAAACCGGCCCGGGTGGCCAGGTCGATCGGGTTGACCGCCGCGGCCTCCACCGCGATCCGCACCTCGCCCGGCCCCGGCGCGGGCTCGGGCACGTCGGCGACCTCCAGCACCTCGGGCCCGCCGAACTCCCGGAACACCACTGCACGCATGTCGCTCTCCTCTCGGTCGTGCTTCCGCGACTCACGCTAGGAGCGTTACTATCCAGCAGGTAGTAGTTACCTGGAAGTGCGTAGGAGAGCCGGAGGAGAGCCATGGCGACCACGACCGCGGCGCAGCGCCGGGAGGCCGACCGCGTGGCGTACGACGCGTTCCTCGCCGCCTGCCCCTCGCGGCTGGTGCTCGACCGGATCAGCGACAAGTGGGTGGCACTGCTCCTCGCGGCCCTGGCCGACGGCCCGCAGCGGTACTCCGAGCTCGGTCGGCGGGTCGCCGGCGTCAGCCCGAAGATGCTCACCCAGACCCTGCGCGGCCTCGAGCGCGACGGGCTCGTGGAGCGTGAGGTGACCGCCGCCGTCCCCGTCCGGGTGGACTACCGCCTGAGCCCGCTCGGCGCGGGACTCCATCGGGCGGTGCTGCACGTCAAGGACTGGGCGGAGGCGCACGTCGAGGAGGTGCTCGCGGCGCGGGACCGGTACGACGGCGGGGCCGACACCGAATCGGAATGAGCGCGCGGGCCGCGGGCGTTAGGATGGAGTGGCGGTCCCAGGTGCGGGCCGCGACGAGGGGGTGAACGGTTTCGACTCCTGAGGCGGACCGAGGGGAAGCGTGCCGAGGAAGACGACGATGAGCTCGTTAACCATGCGTCGTAACCAAATAAGTGCCGACGAGAGTCGCACTGCCCAGGTCTCGCAGACCGAGCTCGCGCTCGCTGCCTGATCCAGTAAAGGGCTGTCGGCCCGGGGGCGTTCCCGCCCCGGTGTCCGGCATCAGCTAGGGGACTCACCGTCCGGCCCGGTCGCCGGGGTCGGGCGGGACAACCAACAGCGACTGGGATCGTCACACCGGCTCGTCCGTGAGATCGGTGGATCCGAGTAGAGACACAGCGGACTGCGCACGGAGAAGCCCTCGCAATGCGAAGGAGGACCCGGGTTCGATTCCCGGCACCTCCACCCCTGGAGTTCAGGGCCCCGACCCACACGGGTCGGGGCCCTGACCGTTCTCGGTGCCGATCTCCTCCGGACCGGGCTCAGACACAGACCAGGCCCCACGGCCGGTCGCGGACCCGCGTCATCACCAGCGTCGCGCGGCGGGACCCGCGCAGCTTGAGCCGCTTGTGCAAGGCGTCGACGTCGCCGGCCAGGCCGCGCCGCCGGATGTCCACGGCGCCGATGTCCAGCTCGCGCAGCCGGCGGGGGAGCCGCTTCTGGTCCCAGGGCGCAGAGTCGATCACCTCGAGCGTGCGGGCGAACGGCGTCGCCACCGGCTCGTCCGCGGACAGGAAGGCGATCCGGTCGTCGATCTTCCACGTCCCGGTGCGGCGGGCGAGCTCCTCCACGGCACCCGCACGGGTCACCGCCGGGCTCGGGTCGAGCAGGTACCGGCCGGGGTCGCGCACCGCGACGGGCGCGCCCTCGGCGGCGACGAGCGTGTCCCCGTCGGGCAGGACGGTCGCCCGGGCCCGTGCCGTCGCGAGGGCGGGGGACCAGGCCACGGCCTCCTTGAGGTCCCGGTCCACCGCCACGAACTCCAGCTCCCACCCCTCGGGGACGACGGCGTGGTCGAGCCCCGGGGCTGCCTTGATCCCGATCGCGGGCACGGGCAGGCCGACGCACCAGTCGAGCGGCGGCTCGCTGTCGCCGGTCCGCATCCGGCCGCGCGCCGAGCGCCGGGCGGGGTCCACGAACACCGCGTCGACGCCGGTCAGGTCGACCTCCCGGACGTCGGCGAGGAGGGTCCGGGCGTCGCCGTCGTAGACCCTGGCGTTGTGCCGGGCCATCCACAGGTGCACCGGATCGCGGTCGACGGCCAGGACGTCCCGGCCGGGGGCGAGCGCGAGCAGGTCGCCGCCGATCCCGCAGCAGAGGTCGGCGAGGCGGCGCACGCCGGCGAAGCGGCCCGCCCGGTGCCGCGCCACGATCTCCGGCGATGCCTGCTCCCAGCCCGGGCGGGTGAGGAACATCGAGCCGGCCCGGTCGAACTTCCCCGCCGCCCGTTCGCGCAGCTGTGCCTGAGTGAGGGCCTCGGCGACGAGCGGCGCCGGGTAGGTCCGACGCAACGCGGTGCCGAGCCGCAGGGCGGCGTCGTCGGTCAGCGGGCGGCCGTCGAGCCCGTCCGCGATCGCCGCGAAGAGCTCCGCGCCCGTCGGTCCCGCCAGCTCGTGCAGGCGAGCCAGCACCTCGTCCGTGTCCACCGCCGGGAGAGGCTACCGATGATCACGCTGCCCGGCTCGAGATGCGGCTCGCGTACCCCGCGCTGCTGCGCCGCTCCCCGGCGCTCGCCGTGGCGGTGCCGCTCGAGGAGATCACGTTCCGCGACGAGATGGTCGTCTACCGTGTACACGCCCTTCCCGTCATCTGGTGACGAAACCGACCCTTCACCCGATCGCGTAGCGTTGCCAACGATCGGGACGGAAGGGGCGACGTGGCCACGACGGGGGACGCCGCGCCGGCGCGCACGCGGGTGCGCATGCCGCGCGAGATCTGGGTACTGGTCGTGGCGGCCTTCGTGGTCGCCATCGGGTTCGGGATCGTGGCCCCGGCGCTGCCCGCGTTCGCCCGGACGTTCGACGTCGGGCTGACGGCCGCCTCCGCGGTGATCAGCCTGTTCGCGGCCTTCCGGCTCGCCTTCGCGCCGGTGAGCGGGCGGCTGGTCGGCCGGTTCGGCGAGCTGCGCATCTACACCGTCGGCCTGCTGATCGCCGCCGCCTCGGTGGGCGCGACCGCGACCGCGCAGAGCTACTGGCAGCTCCTGGTGTTCCGCGGTGTCGGGGGCATCGGCTCCACGATGTTCACCGTGTCCGCGATCTCCCTGCTGGTGCGGCTGGCCCCGCCCGAGGCGCGCGGGCGGGCGTCGAGCATGTGGGCCACCGGCTTCCTGCTGGGCAACATCGCCGGGCCGCTGGCGGGTGGTGGCCTGATCGCGGTCAGCCTGCGGGCGCCGTTCCTCGTGTACGCGGCGGCGCTGGTGTGCGCGATGGCCGTCTCGGTCCCGCTGCTGCGCGGCCGCACGGGCGGGCCGGTCGGGAGCGGGCCCGCCGAACCGGCCGCCACCTTCCCGGCGGCCATCCGGCACCCCTCCTACCGCGCCGCGCTGGTCGCGAGCTTCGCCAACGGCTGGACCGTGTTCGGGGTCCGGGTCGCCCTGGTGCCGCTGTTCGTGGTCGAGGCGCTGCGCCACAGCGAGACGTGGGCCGGGTTCGCGCTCGCCGTCTTCGCCGCCGGCAACGCCGCGACGCTGCTGCTGTCCGGCCGGCTCGCCGACCGGCGCGGCCGCAAGCCCCCGGTGCTGGGTGGCCTGGTGGTGTCCGCGGTCGCGACGGGCCTGCTGGGGTTCGCGCCGTCGTCCGCGCTGTTCCTGGCGTTGTCACTGGTCGCGGGCGTGGGCAGCGGCCTGGTCAATCCGCCCATGACCGCCGCGGTCGCCGACGTGATCGGCAGCCGGGCCCGCGGCGGCACCGTGCTGGCGGGCTTCCAGATGGCCGCCGACGTCGGCGCCATCGTCGGGCCGCTGGCGGCCGGCGCGGTGGCCCAGACCGCCGGCTTCGGCCCCGCCTTCGCCCTCACCGGTGTGGTCTCGGTCATCGCGCTCGGCTTCTGGGTGCGCGCACCGGAGACGTTGCCCCGCCCGCACGACCACTGCGACGCGACCGCGGAGACGGTGGCGGGGGAGCGGGCCGTCGGGGCCGAGTGAGCGGGCCCGGGGTCTGCTCGGGACCGGACCGGTTCGTACGCACTTCTACGTATCGACGGATCCACCGGCGAGCGCTGCGATGCCTCGATCCGGGCACGTCCGAGACGCGCGAGGGAGCGGCACGATGAGCACTCCGACCACACGGAACGACACCGCACCGGCCCTCGACGAGCCGGCCCTCGAGGATCTCCTCGGGAGGGTGGTCACCGACCTCGGCGGCGCGCTCGTCGTCCCGCTGGCCCTGATCGGGGACCGGCTGGGCCTCTTCACCGGCCTGCGCGACGTCGGGCCGGCGACGGCGGCCGAGCTGGCCGCACCCGGAGGACTGGCCGAGCGCTACGTCCGAGAGTGGCTGCGGGCGATGGCCGCGGCCGGGTACGTCGAGCACGTGTCCGGGGACGACCCGATCTCCGCGCGATACAGGCTGACCCCGGAGCAAGCAGCGGCCTTCGCGGATCCGGACGGCCCGGCGTCCGTGGCGGGCGGGTTCCAGAGCATGTCGGCGGCGCTGCGCGTGCTCGACCGGCTCACCGACGCCTTCCGGACCGGTGCCGGGATCGGCTGGCACGAGCACCACCCGGACCTGTTCGAGGGCACCGAGCGGTTCTTCCGGCCCGGGTACGTCGCCAACCTGACGAGCGAGTGGATACCGGCCCTCGACGGCGTGGAGGAGCGGCTGCGGGCCGGGGCGCGGGCGGTCGACGTTGGGTGCGGGTTCGGCGCCTCGACGATCATCATGGCGCGTGCCTACCCGGCGAGCACCTGGTCCGGGGTCGACTACCACGCGCCGTCGATCGAGGCGGCCCGGGAGCGTGCCGCCGCGGCCGGGGTCGGCAACGTGACCTTCGAGGTCGGGCCGGCCGACGGGCTCTCCGGCAGCTACGACTTCCTCTGCTTCTTCGACTGCCTCCACGACATGCCCGACCCGGTCGGTGCCCTGCGGGCCGCACGGTCGGCGGTGACCGACCAGGGCACGGTGATGCTCGTCGAGCCGATGGCGTGGGACACGGTCGCCGAGGGGCTCAACCCGGTCGGGAAGGTGTTCGCCGCGGCGTCGCTGTACGTCTGCCTGCCGAGCGGCCTGTCGAGTCCGCCGCAGACCGGGCTGGGGAACCAGGCCGGACCCGCGCGGACCTGCGCGCTCGCGCGCGAGGCGGGATTCGGCGCGGCGCAGGTAGCGACCGCGACCCCCTTCAACCTGGTCTACGAGCTGAAGCCCTGACGCGTGCGTGGTAGGCGGTGCTGGTGCGCCACTCGCCACGCACGGCGCGGGACCAGGTCAGCCCGCCGTCACACCGATGAGCATTCCCACGAGGTAGGCCGCTCCCGCGGCGATCGCGCCGAACATCAGCTGCCGCAGCCCGCCGCCCCACCATGTGCGGACCGTGAAGCGGGCGGACAGGGCGCCGGCGACGAAGAGCCCGACCGCCCCGATGCCCAGCCCGAGCAGCAGCGACGGCGAGCCCACGAGGAACGACAGCAGCGGGATGATCCCGCCGATCGCGAAGCAGAGGAACGACGACCCGGCCGCCACCCAGGGCGAGGGCTTGTCGTCGAGGCTGACGCCCAGCTCCTGGCTGACGTGCACGCGCAGCGCGATGTCGGGGTTCGCGCTGATCTCCTCGGCGACGCGGCGGGCGGTCTCGTCGGACAGCCCGAGCTTGCGGTACTCGTCGACGAGCTCGGCCTGCTCGGCGCGCGGGTGCCGGGCGAGCTCGCGGCGCTCGACCTCCGCCTCGGCGTCGATCGCCTCGTTCTGGGTGCCCACCGAGGCGAACTCGCCGAGCGCCATCGAGAAGGCGCCCGCGACGAGGCCGGCGATGCCGGTCAGCACGATCACCTGCCGGTCCGCACCGCCACCGCCGACGCCCGCGATCAGCGCGATGTTGGTGACGAGCCCGTCCATCGCGCCGAAGGTCGCCGCCCGCAGCCAGCCGCCGGAGACGTCGCGGTGCGTGTGGTCCTGCTGGTGCTCGGCCAGCTCGGCCTCGTAAGCCGGATCGCTCACGCCGGGGAGCCTGTCCGCCGACTCGCGGCGGCCACGCGGCGAACCGACACTGATCGGATGGGACGGGAACCGCTCTGGCTCTTCGCCGACCAGCTCGGCCCCCACGTGCACGGCACGGACGAGATGCGCGACCGCGAGGTCGTGCTCGTCGAGTCCGGCCGGGCGCTGCGCCGCAAGCGGTTCCACCGGCAGAAGCTGCACCTCGTGCTGTCCGGGATGCGGCACCTGGCCGCGGACCTGGGCGACCGCGCCCGGTACGTGCGCGCGGACACCTACCGCGAGGCCCTCGAGCAGGTGGGCCGGCCGGTGGTCGTGCACGAGCCGACGTCGTTCGCCGCGGCCGAGCTCGTCGAGCGGCTGCGCAAGGACGGGCTCGTCGCCGACGTCCTGCCCACCCCGACCTTCGCCCTCCCGCGCGCGGAGTTCGAGGAGTGGGCGGGCGACCGCGGCCGGTTCCGGATGGAGGACTTCTACCGCGCTCAGCGCGAGCGGTTCGACGTGCTGATGGAGGGCGACCAGCCGGTCGGCGGCCGCTGGAACTACGACCCCGAGAACCGTGAACCGCCGCCCAAGGGCGCGCGCACGCTCGGGGTGACGGGTCCGTGGCAGCCGGAGGAGGACCGGATCGACGACGAGGTCCGCCGCGAGCTCGACGAGGCCGGGTACCCGACCGTCGGGCGGGACGGGCCGCGCTGGTTCGCCATCACCCACGACGAGGCCGTCCGGGCGCTCCGGCACTTCGTGCGGCACCGGCTCGGCACGTTCGGGCCCTACGAGGACGCGATCCTCGAGCAGGACTGGGCGATGTCGCACTCCCTGTTGTCGGTGCCGATGAACCACGGCGTGCTGCACCCGCTCGAGGCCGTGCACGCCGCGGAGCAGGCGTACCGCGACGGCGACGTCGACCTGCCGAGCGTCGAGGGGTTCGTGCGGCAGATCCTCGGCTGGCGCGAATACGTCTGGCACCTCTACTGGCACTTCGGCAAGGGCTACACCCGGCGCAACGCGCTGCGGGCGCGGACCACGCTCCCGGGCTGGTGGGCCGAGCTCGACGCCGACGCCGTCACCGCGGCCTGCCTGCGCAGCGCGCTGGAGGGCGTGCGGGACCGCGGCTGGGTGCACCACATCCCGCGGCTGATGGTGCTCGGCAACCACGCCCTGCAGCGCGGCTACCGGCCTGCCGAGCTCAACGAATGGTTCCGCACCGCGTTCGTCGACGGCTTCGAGTGGGTCATGCCCGCCAACGTCATCGGCATGAGCCAGCACGCCGACGGCGGGAAGATGGCGACCAAGCCGTACTCCGCGGGCGGCGCCTACATCGACCGGATGAGCGACCACTGCCGCGGCTGCGCGTTCGACCCGAAGAAGCGCCTGGGCGACGACGCCTGCCCCTTCACCGCCGGCTACTGGCAGTGGGTGCACCGGCACCAGGGCCTGCTGGCCGACAACAACCGCACGGCCCGGGCCGTCGCAGGCATGAACCGGCTGAAGGACCTCGACGCGGTGCTCGAGCAGGAGTCCGCGCGCGAGCACTTCTGAGAGTCGCTCACCCGGGTCTCAGGTGACCCGGCTACCGTGCCCGCGTGACGAGGGGCCGTGTTCTCGACGTGGTCGGCACGTTCGCGCGGCTCGGGCTCGCGGCCGTCTGGCTCACGTCGGGGCTGCTCAAGGTCGTGGACCCGGCGCAGACGTACGTCGCCGTGCGGGCCTACGACGTGCTGCCCCGGGAGGCCGTCGCGGTCGTCGCCGGGGTGCTGCCCTGGTTCGAGCTGGCGCTCGGCGTCCTGCTCCTGCTCGGCATCGGCACCCGGGTGGTCGCCTGCCTGTCGGCCGCGCTGCTGCTGGTGTTCATCGCCGGTGTGAGCCAGGCCTGGGCGCGCGGGCTGAACATCGACTGCGGCTGCTTCGGCGGCGGCGGTGCGGTGGCGCCCGGGCAGACGCAGTACGTCCAGGAGATCCTCCGCGACACCGGGTTCCTGCTGCTGGCGGCCTGGCTGATCGTGCGGCCGCGGACGCTGCTCGCCGTGGAGAACAGGCTGGCCGGCCCCCTCGTCACGTCGGGTTCGGGTGGGGAGAGGAACTGACGTGGGTGGAGCGGATCGCAGCGACCGGAAGCGGCGACAGGCCGCGGCCGAGGCCCGGCTGCGGGCGGCGGGGATCACCCCGAAGCGGCGGGGTCTCGGCGGGCTGAGCGGCACGAGCCTGGTGCTGACGATCGTGGCCGTCGTCGTGATCGCGGCGATCGTCGTCGGGGTCGTCGTGACGATGAAGAACAAGGCCGCCGAGACGGCCGCGCCGGCGGCGACCTACCCGGTCGCCCGCTCCGGCGCGGTCATCACCGCCGGGCAGGCGGCGGCGCCGGTCACGGTGGACGTCTACGAGGACTACCTCTGCCCGTACTGCGAGCGCTTCGAGACGACCTACAAGGACCAGATCACCACCGCGCTCAACGCGGGCCAGATCAAGGTCAACTACCACGCGATCTCGATCCTCGACCGCTCCAGCACCCCGCCGGGCTACTCGACGCGCGCCGCCAACGCGGCCATCTGCGCCGCCGACGCCGGCATCTTCCCGGCCTACCACGCCCAGCTCTACGCCGAGCAGCCTGCGGAGGGCAGCGCCGGCTTCAGCAACGACGAGCTGACGGCCAAGGGCACGGCCCTCGGCGCCGGTCCCGGCTTCGGCCAGTGCGTGGCCGCCCAGGCGAACACCGGACTCATCCAGAACGCCACCAACACCGCGGCCGCCACCCCGGCACTGCAGAGCAACGGCCAGTTCGGCACCCCGACCATCGCCGTCAACGGCACGAAGGTCGACGTCAACGACTCGAACTGGCTGCAGAACGCGATCAAGGGCTGAGGCCCGGCACTCCGTGGGGACCCCCCTCGAACGGGTCCCCACGGGGTGTTGTAGTGTTTCCTCATCGCAAGGGGCTGTGGCGCAGCTGGTAGCGCACTTGACTGGCAGTCAAGGGGTCAGGGGTTCGAATCCCCTCAGCTCCACCCTTCTGACCAGGTGGTTCATTCCGCCTGACTCCTCGGCGCCGCGTTTCGTGGCGCCGGATGTGGCGCGAGTCGACCTACTCTCGCGCCATGCCGCCGAGCCAGCACCAGCGTCGCATCCGCCAACGAGGTGAGATCACGCAGCTGCCCAGCGGCTCGTATCGCGTCCGGGTGTATGCAGGTCGCGACCCGATCAGCAAGAAGCGGCACTACCTGCAGGAGATCGTCCGCAAGGGCGCCGGCGCCGCCGCAGAGGCGGAGAAGACCTTGCGGCGGCTCCTCGTGCAGGTCGACGACAGGCTGAACCCGCGGACCTCGGCCTCGGTGGCCCAACTCATGGAGCAGCATTTCGCGCTCCTCGAGGTCGAACGCACGACGAAGTCGACGTACGAGAACCTGGCGAACACCCACATCCTGCCGCTGATCGGCAAGGTCAAGCTGGCCGCGCTCTCGTCCCAGGTCTTCGACTCGTTCTACGCGGAGCTCCGCCGTTGCCGGACCCACTGCAACCGCCGGAAGGCGATCGAGCACTGGAAGACGACCTCGCACGGCTGCGACCACCGCTGCCGGCCGCACGTCTGCAAGCCCCTCGCACAGTCGACGATCCGGCAGATCCATGTCGTCCTCAGCGGAGCGCTGCGACGTGCCGTGCGCTGGCAGTGGCTGGCGAGGAACCCCATCGAGCACGCGGAACCACCGAAGCAGCCGCCGGCCAAGCCGCAGCCGCCTACGTCGGAGGAGGCTGCACGCATCCTCAACGCATCGTGGGACGACCCGGACTGGGCGGTGCTGATCTGGCTCACGATGGTCACCGGCTCACGTCGTGGCGAGCTCTGTGCGCTGCGGTGGCACGACCTGGACCTCGTCCGCAAGGTCCTGCGCGTGGAGCGCTCGGTGGCTCAGCTCGGCGGCGAGACGTGGGAAAAGGACACCAAGACCCACCAGCATCGCCGGATCGCCCTGGATCCCGAGTCCGTGACCCTGCTGACGGCGCACCGCGCGCGGTGCATGGAGTTGGCCGCGGCGCTCGGGACCGAGCTTGCGCTCGACGCCTACGTCTTCTCGGGCTCGGGCGACGGCTCGACACACCTGAAGCCGAAGACCATCACGCGCCGGTACTCACGTCTGGTCCAGCAACTGGGCATCCGGACGACCTTCCACAAGCTGCGGCACTACTCGGCGACCGAGCTCATCGCCAGTGGGGTCGACGTCCGGACAGTCGCAGGCCGTCTCGGTCACGGTGGCGGCGGAGCGACCACCCTGCGGGTCTATGCGGCGTGGGTGTCGGAGGCGGACCAGCGCGCCTCGTCCGGCCTGCTCGACCGGCTGCCGCGCCGGCCGACCGGCGATCCGGGCGTCGTCGGGCCCGACGAGCTGTTCGCCCGGAGCCCATACGAGCGCGCCGCGATGGACCTGCGGGCCCAGATCCTCGACGGCACGATCGAGGCCGGCTCCCCGCTCCCCACGGTCCTGGATCTGTCGGAGCGCTACGGCATCGCCGTCGGAACGGCCAACCGCGCGGTGGGTCTCCTCAAGGAGTGGGGCCTGGTGGATGCGCGGAGGGGCGCCCGAGTGATCGTCCTCGGTCGGGACGAGGCCGATCCACCGACGTCGGTGATCACGCGCGACGAGGACGCTGACGCTCGTCAGACCGACCTGGTGGAGATATCTGAGTCCTGCCCACCGGCGGTGCAGGTGGTCGCCCAGGCAACGGCACAGCTGCCGGACGGGCTGCTGGAGCTGGTCCTCCGTCGCAGTGGTGCGAATGTCAGTCGAGTCGTGAGCGCTCCGGTGCCGCTGAACGCGGAGTCGCTGCGGAAGCTCCTGCTCGACGGCATCGCGCGCAGCGGTGGATCCGACGAGGAGATCGGCCAGTACGAGCTGGAGCTGCGGCAGTTCGGCGCCTCCGACGCCCTCCTCACCTTCGTCGCCTCGGCCTGACGGCACTCGCTTCGTCCGGAGCGCGACCAGATGGCGGCGGTGAGCACCACACGATCGCCGCTTCCACTCCAGAGCACGACGTGGGGTGCAGCTTCGCTGCGGTCGACCTGCTCTCGGCAGGACTGTGCTGTCGGTGGTGGGCCGCTTACTCCGCCCGGTCTCACGGGCAAGGGTGCTGCGCATCGGCTTCGCCGACGACCTGGCGATCGCCCTTGCCCGCGAGCCTCGCCGGGCGGAGTCGGGCGCGGAGGAGCAAGGGCGGGCGCTTCGCACCGCGCCCCGCAACCGGCCCACCACGACAAGAACTGACCTGCCCGCGCGGCTGCGCGGTCAGCGTCGCGCCGGCCGAGCCTTCGCCCGGGTCGGCGCCCGGGCCGCCCGCGGGCGGGCGCGAACAGGCGTTGGGTGAGTCGCCCTCCCCCTTCCGAGCGAGGTCGTCCCGGCAGCGGGCGACGGCGACCACGTTTCTCATGCTCGATTGGCGTGGACGGGCGAGACGATCTCGCCCGGCCGCCCGGCCGCCCGCGGTCACAGGATCCCGATCGTCGAACACACCCACCGGTCCAGGCCGACGAGCGTGAACGAGGCGGCCAGCGCCCGGCGCCGTCCCCGGATCCGGACTGATGCGGCGACCTCCACGGCGCCCTCGTGCGGCTGGGAAGGGTGGAAGCTCAGCAGCCGGGCCCCGCCCCGCAATCCGCTCCGCGCGACCGGCATCGCCCGCAGGTAGCGAAGCACCCGAGGGGCGACCAGATCGGTGAGCTGGGTGGCCGGGCGGCGCTGGTCGAGCACCTCCACCAGCAGCACCACCGTCCGCTGCGCGTGCTGGATCGCAACGCGGTCGAGCGGGAGGTCGGAGACCGGGTCGCCCGGCGGGAGCTCGGCGGGTGCGTCGACGGGCGCGCGGTGGCCGCAGGTGGGGCACGGGTCGAGGAAGTCGTCGCCGTCGAACACCACCGTGCGAACCGGGCGGAGCCCGAGAACCCGACGAAGTGTGTTCTCGCTGGGCGTCTTCTTGTGGTCGAGGGTCTGGGACATGGCGGCCTCCCAAGGGATCGGCAACCAGCCCGTCGCAACCCGAGCCACCGACTCCCGGCTCGCCTCCGCTCGCGCACGACGACGCCCACAGCACGGCAGCACCGCCGGCGACTACGGCCCCAAAAGATCAACTACGCAAGATCAAAAGCCCGTACACACCTAGGCATCACGATCCGATGGGCAGCTGAGCAGTGCGGGCCCCGCCTCGACAGCTCGTGTGGGCGCGGAGTGGACCGAAGCGCCGGGGCGCGGCGGAACCCGAACCGAACGGGTCGTCAAAGCGGCACCGGACGGAGATCCGGGCCAGGACCGGAAGGTGCTTCCGATGCCTGCCGCAGAAACCGCGGAAACCGCAGAAGCCCGGGCCTGACCGATTCCGGGGTTTCCACGGTTTCCGCGGCAGCACGCGAGGACGGCGGTGTCGCTCCCCGGCGTCTCGTCGAGAAGGCTGACGCAGCACCCGTCGGTCCCTCCTTCCCGCGGAGGGGTGCGGGCGAGCCGCTGTGAGTCCTCCATTGCGCGGGCGAACACGCCCAGCTGCGTCGGCCGGTCAGCCCACGTCAGGTCCTGTGCTACCCGGTGGTGGGCGTCAGGGCGGCATAGCGCGCCCGGTGGTGGTCGGCGGGGCCGAGCTCGTACTCGATCGCGGTGAGCCGCTTGAAGTAGTGGCCGATCGCGAGCTCCTGTGTCATGCCCATCCCGCCGTGGAGCTGGACGGCGTTCTGGCCGACGAAGCGGGCGGCGCGGCTGATCGTGACCTTGGCGGCGGAGGTGGCGCGAGCCCGCTCGGCCGGCTCCGCCCCGAGTCGCAGGGTGGCGAGGTACATCGCTGCCACCGACTGCTCGACCTCCAGATGCATGTCGACCATGCGGTGCTGCAGCGCCTGGAAGGAGCCGATGGGCTGGCCGAACTGCCGGCGCTCCTTGCTGTACGCGACGGTGTCGGCGAGCACCCTGCGCAGACAGCCCACCGCCTCGGCGGCGAGAGCCGCGAGCGCCTCGTCGAGTGCGGGGGAGAGCGCCGTCCAGCCGCGGCCCTCCTCGCCGAGGAGCGCGGCAGCGGGGAGCCGCACGTCGTCGAGCACGAGGTCGGCGGCGTGCCGGTCGTCGATGGTGCGGTAGCGGTGCACCTGCAGGCCCGGAAGATCGACGGGGAGCAGGAACAACGAGATCCCGTCGAGGTCGCGCTGCTCGCCCGACGTGCGGGCGGTGAGCAGCAGGTGGGTCGCCTGCGGGACCCCGGGGACGACGGTCTTGGCGCCGGTCAGCACCCAGTCCCCGCCGTCGCGTCGCGCAGTGGCCGCCACGGAGTGTGCGGTGTGCCCCGAGGTCGGTTCGAGCAGGGCCGGGGCGATGCGCACGGACCCCGCGACGATCCCCTCGAGCGGGTCGCCCGTGCCGGGGAGGCGCCGCAGCACGCCCCCGCCGAGGACCACGGTGTCGACGTAGGGCTCGACGACCAGGGCGCGGCCGAGCTGTTCGGCGATCACCATCGCCTCGACCGGGCCGCCGCCGGATCCGCCGACCTCCTCGGGCAGCGTGGCGCCGAGGATCCCGAGGTCGTCGGCGAACGAGCGCCACACCTCGGGCTGCCAGCCGGTCTCCGAGGCGGCGGCCTCCCGGCTGCGCGCGAGGTCGTAGCGGTCGGCGAGCCAGTCGGCGAGCGAGTCGCGCAGGAGCTGCTGCTCCGCGGTGAGCGAGAAGTCCATCTAGAGCCCCAGAGCCGCCTTCGCGAGGATGTTGCGTTGGATCTCGTTGCTGCCGGCGTAGATCGTCCCGGCCCGGTCGTTGAAGTAGCGCAGTGGGGCCACGGCCTGCCACTCCTCCCCGCTGACGTAGCCGTCGGCGGGGGGCGCGAATCCGGCGAGCGGGCCCCCCGGCCGGGTCGCGTGCGGCTGGTAGGCGCGCCCACGCGGTCCGGCGGCCTCCAGCAGCAGCTCGGTCAGTGTCTGGCTCAGCTCGGTGCCGAGGATCTTGAGCATCGAGGACGCCGTCCCGGGGTTCTTCCCGCCCGCCGCCGCGGACAGCACGCGGAACTCCAGCACCTCGAGCACGTCGATGCGGATCCGGGCGTCGGCGAGCTTGGCGGCGAACGCCGGCGACTCGAGCAGGGGGCCCCCGTCCGGCCCGGGCTGCCCGGCTGCGGCCCGAGCGACCTGGTCGGCCATGACCTGCAGCTTCGGGGCAGCGGCACTGCCGCCCCGCTCGAACTCCAACAGGTACTTCGCGACCGTCCAGCCGTCGTCGATCTCGCCGACGACGTTGGCCTTCGGCACGCGCACGTGGTCGAAGAACTCCTGGTTCTGGATCTGCTCGCCGGAGGTCATCACCAGCGGGCGTACCTCGATGCCCGGCGAGCTCATGTCGATCAGCAGGAACGTGATGCCCTGCTGCTTCTTGGCCGCGCGCGAGGTGCGGACCAGGCAGAACATCCAGTTCGCCTCGGTGGCGTGGGTCGTCCAGATCTTGCTGCCGGTGCAGACCAGGTCGTCGCCGTCCTCGACCGCGGACATGGACAGTGCCGCGAGGTCCGAGCCGGCCTCTGGTTCGGAGTAGCCCTGGCAGAAGAAGACCTCACCGGTGAGGATCCGGGGCAGGAAGAACTCCTTCTGCTCCGGCGTGCCGAACTCGATCAGCACGTGCGCCACCATGCTGATCCCCATGGGGGACAGCGGGGGAGCGCCGGCCAGGATCGACTCCCGGCTGAAGAGGTAGTGCTGGGTCACCGTCCAGTCGCAGCCGCCGTACTCGACCGGCCACGCCGGCGCGGCCCAGCCGCGCTCGTGCAGGATCGCCTGCCACCGCATGCTCGCCTCGTGGTCGGCGTACACGCTCGTCATCAGGCGCCCCGCCCGGCGCAGGTCCGGCGTGAGCCTCTCGTCGAGGAAGGCGTGGACCTCGTCGCGAAAGGCGAGGTCGGCCGCTGACCACTCGAGGTCCATCGTTGCTCCTCCGGCTGACGTTCGACCCAACCTAACAGATATAGGTAGACGGCGAACCTGCCGGAAGTGTGCTGCGCGCGGACTGCGGATGCGAGAAGGGGTGACCCTGGACACCGCTCACCTAAAGCCTCTAGGCTCGCCGCACCGTGACGTCGAGTGAGCGGGTCCGCCGCCGCCGTCCGTGCGCACACCCCGTTCGGCCCGACGAAGGGACATCGGTGACGTCGTACCCGCTGGTGTTCCCGGTCGAGCGAATGCCTTCCCCCCGAGTCACCGCGGCCCCGAAGGGACGACCATGACCATCCGTGACGAGCTCCTGATCGACGGTGAGTGGCGCAAGCCCAGCTCGTCGATCCGCATCCCCGTCGTCTCGCCGTCGACCGAGGAGGTCATCGGGGAGGCGCCCGACGCGAACGCCGACGACGTCGACGCCGCCGTCAAGGCCGCCCGCCGCTCCTTCGACGAGGGTGTGTGGCGGCTGCGATCGGTCGAGGAGCGCGCCCAGGTGCTCGAGCGGGCGCTCGGCCTGATCGAGCCGAAGCTCGACGAGATCGGCCGGCTGGTGACCTCGGAGATGGGGCTGCCGACCTCGATCGCCGGGATGCAGATCCCCGGCGCGCTCGCGGTGGGCAAGTACTTCCTCGAGGTCGCGCGCAACACGCCGCTGTCCGAGGTCCGGCAGACCATGTACGGCCCCGCGGCCGTCGTGAAGGAGCCGGTCGGCGTCGTCGCGTCGATCGCGCCGTGGAACGGCCCGTTCAACATGGCCGTCTCCAAGATCTGGCCGGCGCTGGTCTCGGGTTGCAGCGTGGTCTACAAGCCCGCACCGGAGACCCCGCTCGACGGATTCTTCATCGCCGAGGCGCTGCACGAGGCCGGCGTGCCCGCCGGTGTCTTCAACTACATCACCGGTGATCGCGACGCGGGCCGCGCGCTCGTCGCGCACCCGGGCGTGGACAAGGTCAGCTTCACCGGCTCGACGGCCGCAGGTCGGCAGATCGGCCAGGAGGCGGGCGGCAGCTTCAAGCGCCTGCAGCTGGAGCTGGGCGGCAAGTCCGCCGCGATCGTGCTCGACGACGCCGACCTGCAGACCACCATGGCCGGGCTCGCGATGGGCTCGTTCTTCAACACCGGCCAGGTCTGCGCGGCGTACAGCCGGGTGCTGGTGCCCGCCTCGCGCTACGACGAGGTCGTCGGCGCCCTCGTGGCGACCGCGGAGTCGTTCGTGGTCGGTGACCCGTTCGACCCCGCGACGACCATGGGGCCGTTGGTGTCGAAGCGCCAGCAGGAGCGGGTGCTCGGCTACATCGAGGCCGGCAGGGCGGAGGGCGCGACCGTCGCGACCGGCGGCGGCATCCCGGCCGGCCTGGAGAAGGGCGCGTTCGTCCAGCCCACCGTGTTCACCGGCGTCGAGAACGGCATGAAGATCGCTCAGGAGGAGATCTTCGGCCCGGTTGCGTCGGTGCTGCGCTACGAGACGGTGGACGAGGCGATCGCGATCGCCAACGACTCGGAGTACGGCCTGCACGGCGCCGTGTTCACGACCGACCCGCAGAAGGCGGCGGACGTCGCGCGCCGGGTGCGGACCGGCACGTTCAGCGTCAACTCCTTCGTCTACAACACCGAGGCGCCGTTCGGCGGGGTGAAGTGCTCCGGGGTCGGCCGCGACACCGGGCCCGAGGCGATCCAGTCGTACTACGAGCTGAAGACCGTGAACCTCACCGAGGACGTCGCCCCCCTCTTCTCCTGACCCGCGCTGTTCTCCTGAAGTCCACCGGGGCGGCGGCCACCGACCCGCCGTCCCGGTCCCACCACCCCTGGAGGCCCCGTGAGCGGCACCGTCGTCGACGCCCTGACCTGGTGGGTCCGCACCGTTCCCGACCATCCCGCGATCGACTTCGACGGCGACGTCGTGACCTACACCGAGCTGGACGGGTGGTCGGAGGGCCTGGCCGCACGGCTGCGCGACGACGGCGTGGCGGCGGGCGACCGGGTCGGCATCGTCGGGGCGAACAGCCTCGAGTGGTGCGTGGCCGCGGTTGCCGCGTGGAAGGTCGGGGCCGTGGTGTGCGGCTTCAACCAGCGCTTCCTCGCCGCCGAGCTGGGCGCGCTCGTGGCGCTCTGCGAGCCGACGATCGTGCTCGCCGACGACTCGCACCTCCCGTTGCTCGAGGAGGTGGCCGCAGGCGGGGCCGTCGTCGCCGCGCACAGCCTGCAGGGCGTCGTCACGCCGCTGCGGGGCGGGGTGCACGGGCCGGTGCCTGCGCACGACGAGCTGCCCGACGACCCGACCGCGATCGTGTTCACCAGTGGCACGACCGGCACGCCGAAGGGCGTGGTGTTCACCCACCGCACGATCGCCGGGATCATGCACGAGTGGTCGCTCGGCGAGCCGGTGGCGCCCAACGACCTGCGGGTCCTCCTGGTGTTGCCGATGTTCACCGCCGCCGGTGCGCTGTGGGGGCTCGCCCGAAGCCTCGTGCAAGGCGGCACGATGTACCTGCAGCCGCGCTTCGATCCGGCTCGCGCCCTGGAGGTGCTGCAGGAGGCGCGGATCACCACCTTCACCGGGCCGCCGATCCTGTTCGAGCAGATCTCCCTCGTCCCGGGCTTCGAAGAGGCGCGGTTGCCGCACCTGACCACGGCCTGGGTCGGCGGCGCCCGCGTCCCCGTGCCGTTGCTCGAGAAGTGGCGCCCCTGCGGCGTCGCGCTCCGGCAGATCTACGGCCAGACCGAGATCGGCGGCACCGGTACGGCGATGTCGGCGGAGGGAGCGCTCGAGCACCCGGACGCCTGTGGCTGGGGTGGCCCGTTCACCCGCCTCCGCGTCGTGGACGCGGACGACCGCGACTGCGCGCCGGGTGAGGTCGGCGAGATCCTCATGCGCGGCCCCGGCATGTTCCCCGGCTACTGGCGCAACGAGGAGGCCACCAAGAAGGCCCTGCGCGGCGGCTGGCTGCACACCGGCGACCTCGGCACCGTCGACGAGGAGGGGCTGCTCACCTACGTCGACCGGATGGGCGAGATGATCAACTCCGGCGGGCTGAAGATCTCCCCGGCCGAGCTGGAGACGGTCCTCCAGCAGGCGCCCGGAGTCACCGAGGTGGCGGTGATCCCGGTACCGGACGACAAGTTCGGCGAGACGCCCGCCGCCGTCGTCCATGCCGAGGGAGAGCTGGATCCCGCCGCGCTCGTGGCCTTCTGCAACGACCGGCTCGCGGACTACAAGGTGCCGCGGTACGTGATCCCGCACGAGGGCCCGCTGCCCCGGATGGCCAGCGGGAAGATCGCCAAGCGGGACCTGCGGGGTGTCTACGCCGACGCGCCGCAGCGGTTCCCCAAGGTCCGATGAGGACGGTCCGGCTCGACTGCGTCGCGCTGGCGGTCCGGGACGAGGGCTCCGGCCCGCCGGTCGTGCTCGTGCACGGCTTCCCCGAGCTCGCGTACTCCTGGCGGCACGTGCAGCCGACCCTGGCCGCCGCCGGGTTCCGGGTGCTCGCGCCGGACATGCGGGGCTACGGCGGATCGAGCTGCCCGGAGGAACCCGCGGCCTACGGGATCGAGGAACTGACCGGCGACCTCGTCGGGCTGCTCGACGCACACGGGTACCAGCGGGCGGTGTTCGTCGGTCACGACTGGGGTGCGACCGTGGTGTGGCAGCTCGCGCTGCTGCACCCGGACCGGGTCGCCGGCGTGTGCGCGCTGAGCGTCCCGTTCGCCCCGCGCGCCCGCCGGCTCCCACTGGAGATCTGGCGGGAGCGCCTGGCGGACCGGTTCTTCTACATCCGGCACTTCCAGGACGAGGGCGTGGCCGACGCGGAGCTGGCCAAGGACCCGGAGCGCACGATGCGGCTCGTCCTCGGCGGACTGACCGTCGAGGCCCTGCTCGGCCCCGACGACGGTCGCGGCTACCTCGACCGCCTGCGCGAGACCCACCTGCCGTCCTGGCTCACGGAGACCGACCTGGCGCACTACGCCGAGGCCTTCGCCCGCACCGGGTTCAGCGGCCCGCTGAACTGGTACCGGGCGATCGACCGGAACTGGGCGGCCACCCCGCACCTGGCCGGGGCCGGTGTGGCCGCGCCCTGCCTCTTCCTCGCCGGGGCGGACGATCCCGCCCTCGCCGTGATGCCGCACGAGGGTCAGGAGCGCCACCTCGGCGACCTGCGCGGCAGTGTGCTGCTGCCGGGCGCCGGGCACTGGATCCAGCAGGAGCGGCCCGCCGAGGTGACCGAGGTGATCCTCGGGCTCCTGCGCTCGCTCGATCCCTGGTGGACCTGACCCGGGCTCAGCCCGGCCCGCCGAACAACGGGGCCCGTCGCTCCAAGAACGCGGCGACGCCTTCCGCGAAGTCATCCGTATCCGTCAAGGAACTCTGGGTCCGCGCCTCGGCATCCAGCACGGCGTCGCGGTCACCGACCGTCCCCAGCATCTCCTTGACCGCGGCCAGGGCGCCGCGCGGACCCCGGGCGACACCGGCGGCCTCGGCCACGGCGACGGCGAGCGCCTCGCCGGGCTCGGCCAGCACGTCGGCCAGCCCGATGTCGACCGCACGCGACCCGTCGACCTCGTCTCCGAACATCAGCATCCGTCGCGCCCAGGCGGGACCCACCCGCCGCGGCAGGGACCAGTAGATCCCCATGTCGCCGGAGAGCCCGACCCCGGTGAAGGTCGCGCGGAAGCGGGTGGACGTCGTGGTGACCACCCGGTCGCAGGCCGCGGCCAACGCGACGCCGGCACCGAATGCCGCCCCCTCCACGTGCGCCACGACCGGCACGGGCCCGGCGAGGATCGTCCGGACGACGGCTTGGGCGGACTCCAGCAGCTCGAGGGCTTCGGCGGCGGGCCGGCGGCGCATCGCCGACAGGTCGCCGCCCGCGGAGAAGACCGGGCCGGAAGCGGTGAGGACCACTGCGCGGACCACGGGGTCCTCCATCGCCTCGGTGAGCTCCTCGAGCAGGTGCGCGCGCAACGCGACGCTCAGCGGGTTGCGCCGGTCCGGGTCGTTCAGCGTGAGCGTGCGGACCCCGCCGTGGTCGGCCCGCGTGACCAGGTCGCTCACGCCGACACCTCCGCCGACGACACGCGCAGGGCGACGGCGTCGGCCGGGACGGTGGGGTAGGCCTTGCGCAGCTCCGGCTTGGCGATCTTCCCGGAGAAGGTGCGGGGGAGCGGGCCGGCGGCGACCGCGAACCGCGGCCGCTTGAACCCGGCGAGGTCGCCCCGGGCCTTCTCGGTGAGGCGGTCGAGCACCGGTGTCGGATCACCCGCGCAGTGCACGACGAGCATCGGGACCTCGCCCCACCGGTCGTCCGGCACCCCGATCACGGCCAGCTCGGTGACACCCTCGACCCCGGCCAGCGCCCGCTCGATCTCCGCGGGGTACACGTTGATGCCGCCGGAGATCAGCATGTCCTTGGTGCGGTCGACCACCCTGAGGTAGCCACGCTCGTCCATGGCGCCCAGGTCGCCGGACCGCAGCCAACCGCCGGGGAGCATGGTGGCCGCGGTGGCCTCGGGGTTGCGCCAGTACCCGCGCATAACGTGCGCCCCACGCACCAGGATCTCGCCGACCTCACCGGAGGCGGCGGTCCCGGCCGGGTCGGTCGCGGCGATGCGGATCGTGGTCCCCATGATCGCCTTGCCCGCGTACCCCGGGTACGCCGCCGCGTCCTCCGCCCGCAGCGCGCTGATCAGGCCCGAGGCCTCGGTCATCCCGTAGACCTGCACCAGCGAGACACCCCGCTCGCGGTAGGTCTCCAGCAGGTCCAGCCGCACCGGCGCCCCGCCCACCGCGGCGGACACCAGGGAGGAGAGATCGCGCCGGGTGAAGTCGGACGACAGCGCCATCCGCTCCCACAGCACGGGCACGGTCGTGAGCGCCGAGATCCGGTGCCGCTCGATCATGTCGAGGTAGCGGTCCGGGTCGAAGTCCCGCTCCAGCACCATCGTGCCGCCCGCGTACACCGTGAACTGCATGAAGCAGGAGATGACGGCCCCGGTGTAGACGAGCGGGACGGCGACCAGGATCCGGTCCCGCCAGCTCAGCCCCTCGGAGACGACCTTGGCCTCGGCGGGGGCGAGGACGCCGCGGTGGGTCAGCACCGCGCCCTTCTGCACGCCCGTGGTGCCGGAGGTGTAGCAGAGGAACGCGGCGTCGTCGTCGGCGATCTCGACGGCCGGTGGCGTGCTCCCGGCCGCCAGCAGCTCGGCGTACCCGGGCAGGTCCGAGCCGCCGAGGCACACGACGTCGAGGGGCTGCGCGGCGGCCGCGACCTCCAGGGCCGGGGCCAGCGCCTCCTCGGTGACGACGACGCGGCAGTCGGCGTCGAGCACGAGCGGGGCGAGCTCGCCGACCGTGAGCCGGACGTTGAGCGGCACGCTGACCGCGCCGAGCTTGAGCGTCCCGAGGATCACGTGCACGAGCTCGGGGCGGTTGCCCAGCAGGGCGCCCACGCGGTCGCCGGGCCGGACCCCGCGGGCGGCGAGACCCGACGCGACGGCGTCCGTGACGGCGTCGAGCTCGGCCCAGCTCTGCCGCACGTCTCCGCAGATCAGCGCCTCGTGCTCGGGCCGCCAGTGACCCCAGAAACGCACCAGCTCGGCGAGGTTCACGGCGCACCACTCCAGTCGGCGTCGACGGTGGTCCGGACGTGCTGTCGGGAGTGACACGGCCGGGCGGACTCACCCGAGCGGGTGGCCGCACCGACTCTGACACATGAGACAGTAGGCGTCAATCGTCTCGTGAACGATCAGGTGGTGTGGACGATCAGCACATCGACCCCCGCGTGGCGTGCGGCGTCCCCCGGGACGGACCCCAGCAGGCGTCCGACCAGGCTGCCGAGCCCGCGGTTGCCGACCACGAGCAGGTCCGCCGCGTTCTCCTTCACCGCCCGGGTCAGGACGTCGACGGGGTCGCCGTCGGCGGCCGAGGTGCTGATCCGGTCGGCCGCGATCTCGCGGACGGCGTGGTCGCGCGCGGTCCGCAGGGTCTCCTCGGCCGGCGTCCAGCCGTGGACGAGGTGGGCCTCTTCCTTGAGGGCGTCGTCGGCCGGACCGGTGTCCTTCTCGGTCGGGTGGTACGCCGAGACGATCACGAGGCCGGCGTCGTGGGCGCGGGCGACGGCCGCGGCCCGGGTGACCGCGGTGTAGGAGGTGTCGGAGCCGTCGGTGCCGACGACGACGGTGGAGTAGGCGGGCATCGGTGCCTCCTGGTCGGTGGTCTCAGCGCACGCGCGGCAGCTGCGTGGTCGGGTCGTCGTCCGGGCTGATCCTCGGCAGGGCTCGGGTCGGGTCGTCCGGCCGGCCGTACGGGGCCGCGCCAACGGCCTGCGCGCGCGCCTGCGGGGCGCTGTTCTCCTCGAACGAGCGGCGGATGGCCTCCTGGGCGGCGGGCGGGAGGGTGTGCAGCATGTCCCGCACCCGCTTCTGTCGGCGGGCGACGGCCTTGCGCTCGGGCAGGCCCGCGGTGGCGGTCAGCTGGGGCTTGATCGGGGGCAGCCCGTCGAGCTCGTCGACCTCGGCCATCTCGCGGGCGGCCTGGGCGGTGTCCTTCTCCTCGGACATGCCGATGGGGCCCTGGCGGCGGCCGTTGAGGAACTGGGCGACGACGGGGTCGTCGCTGGTGAGCAGGACCTCGCGGGGGCCGAACATGGCCAGGTGCTTGCGGTAGAGCATGCCGATGTTGTCCGGCACGGTCTGGGCGGTGTTGATGTCGTGGGTGACGATGAGGAACGTGGAGTCGGTCTGCGCGTTCAGGTCGATGATCAGCTGGTTGAGGTAGGCCGTGCGGACGGGGTCGAGGCCGGAGTCCGGCTCGTCGAACAGGATGATCTCGGGGTCCAGGACCAGCGCGCGGGCGAGGCCGGCGCGCTTGCGCATGCCGCCGGAGATCTCGCCGGGCAGCTTCATCTCGTCGCCCTTGAGCCCGACCATGTCCATCTTCTCCATGACGATGTCGCGGATCTGCGCCTCGCTCTTCTTCGTGTGCTCGCGCAGCGGGAAGGCGATGTTGTCGTAGAGGTTCATCGAGCCGAACAGTGCGCCGTCCTGGAAGAGGACGCCGAAGAGCTTGCGCAGCTCGTAGAGCTTGGACTCGTTGCAGCGCACCAGGTCGGTGTCGTGGATGACGATGGAGCCCTTCTCGGGCTTGAGCAGCCCGATCAGGGACTTGAGGAACACCGACTTGCCGGTGCCCGAGGGTCCGAGCAGGACCGACACCTCGCCCGGGGGCAGGGTGAGGGTGACGTCGGACCAGATGTTGGCGCGGCCGAAGGACTTGGACAGTCCCTCGACGGTCACCTCGACACCGGCCATGGGAGCACCTCCGTGGGCTCGTCGCGCGGGCGCGGCACCCAACCTAAAGGTCCTAGGAACGTGCAGTACGCTGTGGTGCGCGTCACCGGCTGGCGTTCCGGGCTCTCCGTCGGGGCTCCGACCTGCGGATCCGGGTGGATTTGATACGTACAACGCAATCTGTCAGATGAAGCATCGCGAGCGCGGTGGCTTTCACCTGGACGTGTGAGAATCTGCGGCATACCCCCAGCTCATCACGCCGGTCTCGCGGATGCGGCGGCAATCCAGCGTTACGAAGAACGTAACTTGTCGCGTGAGCCGTCGTTGAGCCCTCCGAACGGACGCCGAGCCCCCGATCGTGGCGCCCGACGCGCAAGGCCCTTCCCCGCGTAGTCCCCGCAGTCTCAGTGCAGAGGCCCAGATGCAGCAGCTCCCCACCGCATGCCGGCCGCGCCTCGCTCCGTCCTCCCGGACGGGGGCGTGATGGCCGCGCCCACGCTCACCCGCGTCGTCAAGCCCATCGGTGGCTTCTTCGCGTTCACGCTCGACACGTTCGTGGCGATGTTCAAGCCGCCGTTCCAGTGGCGCGAGTTCATCCAGCAGACCTGGTTCGTCGCGAGCGTCTCGCTCGGCCCGGCGATCCTGCTGGGCATCCCCTTCGTCGCCCTGGTGACCTTCCAGTTCAACCTGATCCTGGTCGAGATCGGCGCGATCGACCTGTCCGGCTCGGGCTCGGGCTTCGCCACGGTCACCCAGATCGGCCCCGTGGCCACGACGTTCATCATCGCCGGCGCCAGCTCGACGGCGATCTGCGCGGACATCGGCGCCCGCAAGATCCGCGAGGAGCTCGACGCGATGGAGGTGCTGGGCATCGACACCGTCCAACGCCTCGTCGTCCCCCGCGTGCTGGCCACGGCGGTCAACGCCTTCCTGCTCAACGGCGTCATGATCCTGATCGGACTGTCCGGCGGGTTCGTCTTCGGCGTCTTCCTGCAGGGCGCCTCGCCGGGACAGTACGTCGACTCGATGAAGCTGCTGGTCGGCTACCCCGACCTGGTCCACGGCGAGATCCGCGCCGTGGTCTTCGGCGTCGTCGGCGCGCTCATCGGCTGCTACCGCGGCATGACGTGTGCCGCCGGACCGCGCGGCGTGGGCAACGCGGTGAACGAGACGGTCGTCTACACGTTCCTCGCGCTGTTCCCGATCAACATCCTGCTCACGCAGATCCCCTACTCGCTCGGCATCGTCGGAGGGCACTGAGATGGCGCAGATGGGTGCGCGCTCGGTCGCCGAGAGCGCGAAGCGGCTCCTCACCGGCCCGCTGCGGCTGCTCGACGACCTCGGCCGGCAGGCCGAGTTCTACGGCAAGTCGATCGCCTGGACCCCGAAGGCGGTCAAGAGCTACAAGACCGAGCAGGTCCGGCTCATCGCCGAGGTCGGCATGAGCTCCGGTGCGCTCGCCGTCATCGGCGGCTCCTCGGTCATCACCCTGTTCATCACGCTGTTCGCCGGGGTCACCGGCGGCGTGCAGACCTTCGACGCGCTGCAGAACCTGCAGCTCGAGGCGCTCGGCGGGTTCGCCTCTGCGATCATCAACCCGCGGCTGCTCACCCCGATCGTCGCCGGCGCCGCCCTGGCCGCCACGGTGGGCTCCGGCTTCACCGCGCAGCTCGGCGCGATGCGGGTGTCCGAGGAGATCGACGCGCTGGAGGTCATCGGCGTCCGGTCGCTGCCGTACCTGGTCACCACCCGGCTGGTCGCCGGCATGATCACGATCATCCCGATCTTCGCGATGGCGATGTGCGGGGCCTGGATCGGCTGGAAGCTCACCCAGGTCGACTTCTTCGGCCTGTCCGAGGGCACCTATGACCACTACATGGACACGTTCATGCAGTGGCAGGACGTGCTCTACTCCTTCGCCCAGGCCGTCGGCATCGCCGTCGTGGTGATCCTGATCCACACCTACTACGGCTACACCGCCTCCGGCGGCCCCGCCGGCGTCGGCCGCGCGGTCGGCAAGGCCGTGCGCACCTCGCTGATCGCCGTGCTGGCCGTGGAGCTGGCCATCTCCATGGCGCTCTACGCCGACTCCGACGCCTTCCGGATCTCGGGGTAGGCGGCCGTGTCACAGTCGATCAAGCTCAAGGTGTACGCCCTGATCCTCCTGGGCGTCATCGGCGGATTCGCGGCGCTCTGCGTCGCCGTCTACAACAACGCCTTCACCGCCACCGTGCCGGTCTACGTGCGGGCCGACCGCAGTGGCCTGCAGATGTACCCGGGGAACCGGGTGCAGCTGCTCGGCGTCGACGTCGGCCGGGTCGGCGACGTCTCCCTCGACGACGGCGGCAGGACCGTCCAGATCACGCTGGACATGGATCCCGACAAGCTCGACGCGATCCCGGCCAACGCCGGCGTCCAGCTCAACCAGCTCACCGCGTTCGGGGCGAAGACCGTCGGCATCACCGTCCCGCAGCAGCCGTCGTCGGTGCGGCTCGCGGCGAACGACACGCTGATGACCGACCGGGTGACCGTCGAGGTCAACACCCTGTTCGACCACCTCGACACGGTCCTCACGACGCTGCAGCCGGACAAGGTCAGCGCCTTCCTCGGCAACATGGCCCAGGCCCTGCAGGGCCGCGGCGCGCAGATCGGCGAGACCGCCGGCGAGCTGGAGGCCTACCTGCGCCGGTTCAACGAGAACCTGCCCGACCTGCAGCGCACGCTGGCCAGCGGCGCGGACCTGACGAACCTCTACGCGGACATCGCGCCGGACCTGACGAACCTGCTCGACGACGCGGCGTTCACCAGCCGGACCGTCGTGGACCAGCAGGCGCAGCTGGACAGCTTCTTCTACCAGGTCACCCGGCTCTCCGGCGTCGGCGCGGACTTCTTCCGGCAGAACGGCGACAACCTGCAGGAGGTCGTGCACACCGCCCTGCCGACCACCGACCTGCTGCGGGAGTACTCGCCGGAGTTCGCCTGCTTCTTCCAAGGCATGGACGAGGGCCGCAAGCGGCTCGAGAAGACCCAGGGCGACACCGTCCCCGGCCTGGTCGGCAACACGACCTTCGAGCCCGGGGACCGGGCCTACGACGGGCCTCCCGTCGTGGCCGCCACCGGCGGGCCGAACTGCAACGGCCTGCCCTCCGTGGACGGGCTGAGCACGCCGCCGCAGCTGCTGCGCAACGTCGACGAGGGCGGCGAGCCGAACCCGAACCCGGGCGACAACACCCTGCGGATCGGTGACCCGCCGCTGGTGGCGCAGCTGTTCGGCCCGCTCGCCGCGCAGGGCATGCCGAAGCAGGGAGGTGGCCGGTGAGCTCGAGCAACTCGCAGGCGATCGCCGCCCCGCTGACCAAGAGCATCGTCTTCGTGGTCGTCACGCTGATGGTGCTCGGCCTGATCGGCTTCGAGCTGTCCGGCGGCGGCTGGTTCTCCACCACGAAGGAGTACTCGGCGGTCTTCCGGGACACCTCCGGCCTCAAGGCCGGGGACTCGGTGCGGATAGCCGGGGTGAAGGTGGGCAAGGTCGCCGACGTCGAGGTCTACGACAACACGCAGGGCAAGGTGACCTTCGACGTCGAGGCCGACCGCACGCTGCCGCAGGGCGTGCTCGCCTCGGCGCGGTACCTCAACCTCACAGGCGACCGGTACCTGGCGCTGAGCGAGGGGCCGGGCAGCACGGCACCGCTCGAGGAGGGCGCCACGCTCCCGCTCGCGCAGACCAAGCCCGCCCTCGACCTGGACGTGCTGCTGGCGGGCTTCAACCCGCTGTTCGAGGGCCTCGCGCCGGAGAAGATCAACTCGCTGACCCAGGACGTCATCTCGGTGTTCCAGGGCGAGGGCGGCACGATCGAGTCCCTGCTGGCCCGGGCGGCGTCACTGACCAACACCCTGGCCGACCGCGACCAGGTCATCGGCCAGGTCGTCACCAACCTGAACACGGTGCTGGGCACGCTCGACCAGCACGCCCCGCAGGTCGACAGGACCATCGACCAGCTCCAGGAGCTGATCAGCGGGCTGAACGCCGACCGGGGCCGGATCGGCCAGTCGTTCGCCGACATCGACCGGCTGGTCAGCGGCACCGACCAGCTCCTCGGCAAGCTCCGCGGCCCGCTCAAGGGCACCGTCGACCAGGTCGGCCGCGTCGCCACGCTGGTGAACGAGGGCCAGGAGGCCGTCGACACCAACCTGTCGCTGCTGCCCGGCGCCTACCTGCGGGTCAGCCGCCTCGGCTCGCGCGGCGCCACCTACAACCTGTTCATCTGCTCGCTGCGGCTCAAGCTCACCGGGCCGGACGGCCAGCCGATGTACACCCCGTGGGTCGGCCCGTCGCAGAACGTCGACCGGTGCAAGCCGGGCATCGAGCCGCTCGAGACCCCGGAGCAGCGCGAGGCCCACGACCCGGTCGTGGAGGAGCGCCGGCAGAACCCGCCGGGCACCGGACCGGGGGAGAACCCGAACCCGGTCGACGCCCCGGCGCCGCGCCCGCAGGCCCAGGAGGGGGAGCGATGAAGCTCCGGTTCCGGGAGAAGAACCCGGTCGTCATCGCGATCGCCGGCCTGGCCGGGCTGATGGTCCTGCTGTTCGGCTCGTTCCAGTTGGCCGCGCTGCCGGTCTTCGCGGGTACGACCTACGAGGCCCGCTTCGTCGAGGGTGGCGGGCTCAAGGCGGGCGACCACGTCAAGGTCGCCGGGACAGAGGTCGGCAAGGTGAAGTCCGTCGACCTCGACGGCGCCGACGTCGTGGTCACGTTCACGGCCAAGGGGGTGACGCTCGGCGAGGCCACGCGGGCGTCGATCAAGACCCAGACCCTGCTCGGCGAGCGGAACCTCGGCCTGGAGCCGGCGGGCGACGGCGAGATGGGCTCCGGCGACACGATCCCGCTGGAGCGCACGACCTCTCCGTACAGCGTCACGCAGGGGATCGAGGACCTGACCCGGCGGACGGGCGAGGTCGACATGGACCAGCTCGGCAAGGCCATGGACACCTTCTCCGACGCCTTCAAGGACACGCCCGACGACGTCGCGCCGGCCTTCGCGGGCATCACGCGGATCTCGCAGACGATCGCGTCGCGGGACCAGGCGCTGCGCGAGCTGTTCGCGCACGCCGAGAAGGTCACCGAGGTGCTCAAGACCAACACCGGGCAGCTCACCACCCTGCTGGTCGACGGCAACACCCTGCTCCAGGAGCTCGAGCAGCGCCGCGAGGCCATCCACAGCCTGCTGCTGAACACCAAGGCGGTCGCCGACCAGATCGTCGGGCTCACCGAGGAGCAGCGGAACCGGCTCGCGCCCGCCCTGGACCAGCTCAACTCCGCGATGGACGTCCTGAAGCGCAACGAGGGCAACATCGTCTCCTCGGTGCAGCGCGTGTCGAGCTTCATCACCGGACTCGGCGAGGGCCTGTCGACCGGCCCGTACTTCACCGGGCACGGCGACCTCTCCGGCCTGGCCCCGACGCTGTTCCCGGTCAGCGACTACATCCCGAGCCTGACCGTGCCCAACAACCCGGCGCCGCAGGCGGTCCCGGAGCTGCCGGCGCCGTCGAACCTCATCGGACTGGGAGGCAACTGACATGGGCTCCCGTACCGGGGCGCTGTTCAAGGCGACCGGCACCGTCACGAAGGTCCTGGCCGTCATGGTCGTGGCCCTGGTGGTCGGCGCGGTGACCGTCCTGCTCGTGAACGGCGGCACCAAGAGCGGGGTCGCGTACTTCGCCTCGGTGAAGAACGTCTACCCGAAGGACCGCGTCCGCATCCAGGGCGTGGACGTCGGCGAGATCACCGCCATCGAGCCCCAGGGCGACTCGGTCAAGGTCAGCTTCACCTACGACTCGAAGTACGACCTGCCCGCCGACGTGAAGGGCGCGATCATCTCGCCCACGCTCGTCGCCACCCGGTTCCTCCAGCTCGCACCCGCCTACACCGGCGGGCCGGCGCTGGCGGACGGCGGCGTCATCCCCGAGGACCGGACGGCGTCGCCGCTCGAGTTCGACGACCTGAAGAAGGAACTCGGCAACATCTCGTCGGCCCTGGGACCGGAGGGGATCGACAAGGACGGGGCGCTGAAGCGCTTCGCCGACACCGTCGCGGCCAACGCCGCGGGGGGCCAGGGCGCCAGGTTCAACGAGATGGTGCGGCAGGCCTCGGCCGCTGTCCAGACCCTGACCGACGGCCGCGAGGACATCTTCGGCACCGTCCGCAACCTGCAGGCCTTCGTGACCGCACTCTCCGCGCTCGACGACCAGATCGTGGAGTTCAACGGCCGGCTCTCCACGGTGTCGTCGTTCCTGAACGACAACACCGACGAGCTGACCCAGGCCCTGCAGGGCATCGACGCGGCGGCCAAGGCGGTGGACGAGTTCGTGGACACCAACGGAGCCCCGCTCAACACCGCGGTCGACAAGCTCGGCCACTTCACCCGGACTCTGGCCAACTCCCGCGACGACCTCGCGACGATCCTCCACGTCGGACCCAGCACGCTGATGAACCTGTTCAACATCTACTCGCCGCGCAGCGGATCGCTCTCCGGCGCGCTGGTCGTGGACAACCTGAACACGCCCGCGGACTTCATCTGCTCCGCCTACTCCGTCGCGTACCAGAGCGTCGACGAGGGCGTGAAGTCCTGCAAGAGCTACCTCGGCCCGCTGCTCAACGTGCTGCGCGTGCAGCAGCCGCCGGTCGGCGTCAACCCGCTGCTCGTGCCGGGCGGCGGCGCCAACCAGCCCGACCCCGGCCCGATCGACCCGGCGCCGCCGGTCGCCGAGCAGCCGGCGCAGCTGCCGCCGCCGGTCGACGTGCCGGGCCTGGGCGGCCTGCTCGTCCCGAACGGGGGCAACTGATGCGCACCTTCCGCAGGACCGCCGTGGCGGCCACGCTGCTCGCCTCGACGTTGCTGCTCTCCGGCTGCGACTACAAGGGGCTCAACGACTTCACCCTCCCCGGCGCGGAGGGGACGAAGGAGGGCTCCTACCGCGTCCAGATCGAGATGCGGGACGTCGCCGACCTGGTGCCGAACAACCCCGTGCGGCTCGGCGACGTCACCGTGGGCAACATCGAGAAGATCGAGCTCGACGGCTGGAAGGCGCTCGTCACCGTCACGCTGGACCCGGAGGTGAAGCTCCCTGCCAACGTGACCGCGAAGGTCGGGCAGGTCAGCCTCCTGGGCGCCAAGTTCGTCGAGCTGGACCAGCCGGCGGACCCGGTGCCGCAGCTCGTGGCGGCCGACTCCCGGATCCCGCTCGCGCAGAGCGGCAAGTACCCGGAGACGGAGCAGATCCTGGCCTCCGTGGCGGCCCTGCTCAACGGCGGCGGGCTGCAGCAGCTCAAGACGATCACGACGGAGCTCGACAAGGCGCTCGACGGCCGCACGGACCAGTACCGCAGCCTGCTCGACCAGCTGAACACCTTCGCCGGCGGGCTGGACGACCAGAAGCAGGACATCGTCCGCGCGATCGACGGCCTCGACCGGCTCTCGGGCCGGCTCGCCGAGCAGAACTCGAAGATCGCGGGCGCGCTCGACTCGATCCCGCCGGCCCTCGAAGTGCTCAACCAGGAGCGGGACAAGCTCACCGGGACGCTGTCCGCGCTCGGGGACTTCGGTGTCGCGGCCGACGACGTCATCCAGCGGACCTCGGACGACCTCGCCACCAACGTGGCGAACCTCGAGCCCGCGCTGCGCGGCCTCGCGGACTCGGGCCGCTCACTGACGGACTCGCTGGGCCTGCTGGGCACGATCGTGTTCCCGCTCAAGGGCTTCTCGGAGACCTTCCGCGGGGACTACGTCAACTTCTGGCTCACCCTCGACCTCACGCTGTCCACGCTGGACCGCAACTTCCTGACCGGGACCCCGTTCGCCGGCAGCCTCGGCAACTTCGAGAAGGTGCTCGCCGGCACAGGGGGCGCTGCGCTGCAGAACGCGAACCCGCTGCTGGCGCCGGTCCAGCCCGGCCCGGACGGACAGCCACCCGCGGTGCCGGTCCCGGATGTCGCCGGGGACCTGCTGCCCAGCGGCGGAGGGGTCGCCGGGTCGCAGCCCGCGAGCCGGCCGACCGACCCGCCCGCGCCGCCGTCGGGAGAGCCGATCCCGCCGGACGAGCGACCGCCGGGGGACCCCGGACCCGGCCCGATCGGCGGCCTCGTCGGCGGCCTGACGGGAGGCAACTGACATGCTGATCTCACGCTTCGTCAAGGTGCAGCTGCTGATCTTCGCGGTGCTCACGTTGGTCGCCGCGCTGCTGATCGTGTTCGTGTACGTCCGGGTGCCCAGCCTGCTCGGGATCGGCCGGATCACCGCCACCGCCGAGCTCCCGGCAGCGGGCGGCCTGTACCCGAACGCCAACGTCACCTACCGGGGGGTGACCGTCGGGAAGGTGACCGCGGTCGACCTCTCCGACGGCCACGTGGTCGCGACGATGTCGATCGACTCGTCCCGGTTGCCCGCGGCCGACAGCCGGGCCGAGGTGCACAGCGTGTCGGCGATCGGCGAGCAGTACCTCGACCTGATCCCGCCGCCCGGGGACACCGGGCCGGAGATGGCCGACGGTGACGTGATCCCGCTGTCCCGCACGTCGATCCCGCCCGCGACGGCCGACGTGCTGCAGTCGGCGGACGGGCTGCTCGCCTCGGTCCCGCCGGAGCAGATGCAGTCCACGCTCGACGAGTTCGCCGCGGCCTTCGACGGCATCGGGCCGGACCTGGGGCGGCTGATCGACAACACGCAGACGCTGGTCCGCACCGCGCAGGGCAACTACGAGCCCACGCAGAAGCTGCTGCGGGACTTCCAGCCCTTCGCCGACCCGCAGCTGGTCTCCAGCGACGCGATCCGGGGCTGGAGCCACGACCTCGCCGGGTTCTCCCAGGCCCTGCGCGACAACGACCCCGCGCTGCGGAGCGTGCTCACCGAGGGCTCGTCCGCGGCAGGGAAGGCGACCGACCTGCTCAAGGACCTGAGCCGGACGACCCCTACCCTGTTCTCGACGACCGGGGTGCTCACCCGGCTCGCCGAGGCATACCACGCTCCGATCGAGCAGGTGCTGGTCGTTTATCCGATGTGGGCGGTCGTCAACCAGATGATCGTGCCCAAGGACCAGCCCGGCGCCCTGCGGTTCAACCTCGAGACCAACGTGAACCCGCCGAGCTGCGTGGAAGGCTGGACCCCGCCGGACCAGCCCGGCGGCGCACGGAACTCCGCCTCGCTCGGGGACCTGCCGCTGCCCCAGAACAGTTACTGCAAGCTGCCCCAGTCCGACCCCACGCTGGCACGCAGCGCGCGGAACCTGCCGTGCTTCGAACCCGGGTCACCCCCCGGCCGGCGCGCGGCGACCATCTTCCAGTGCCGAGGCAGCGGGTACAGCCCCGAGGCCGCCGGGCGGCTCACCTTCGAGCCGCAGACGGCCCTCAACGGGCAGCCCGCCTTCGCCGAGCCACTCGCCGCCATCGGCGCGAACGGCACTCCGGCACCGACGCCCGAGGAGCTGACATGGCAATCACTTCTGCTCACCGGGGCGGGCGCATGACCCGCCGCGGTGCGAGCCCGCCCGTGCCCACCTGGGAGGACGGCGTGGTGGACGACGACGTCGACGCCACCACCGACACCGCCACCACCGAGGCCGGCCTCCCGGCCCGGGACGAGGCCCGCGACGCGGACGAGCGGGCGACCGCGGTGCTGCCCGCGGCCACGGACGCCGAGCCGGCGGAGGAATCGCCGGACGAGCCCGCCGGGTCGGGGCCGCTCCTGCGGGGCCGCGGGCTGGCCGGGCTGGTCGCCCTCCTCGTGGTCGCCGTGCTGCTGTTCGCCGCGGCGGTCACCGCCGGCGTGTTCTGGCTGCACGGCCAGACCGCCCGGGCCGACCGCGAGAACGCCCTGTCGGCCGCCCGGCAGACCGCCGTGAACCTCACGACGATCGACTTCAACCACGCCGAGGACGACGTCCGGCGCGTGCTCGACGGCTCGACCGGCGACTTCGGCGGTCTGTTCACCCAGAACCTCGATTCCTACGTCGGGGTCGTGAAGGACGGCCAGGTCGTGACCGCGGGCGAGGTGACCGAGGCGGGGATCGACAAGTACGACGGGAACACCGCGAGCGCCGTCGTCGCCGTGAAGACCACGGTCAAGAACAAGACCGTGCCGAACGGCGAGCAGCGCTTCTACCGATTGGTGGAGCAGATGGAGAAGCACGACGGCCGCTGGCTCGTCTCGCGCGTGGAGTTCGTGCCGTGAGCCGGCTGGGTGGAGCGCTGGCCGCCGCGGGCGGAGGCATCGGGACCGGGGCGAAGGCGGTCGGCAGCGGGGCGCGGTCCGCCGTGCACCTGCCGGGTGCGGCCTGGACGGGTGCACGACGACGGCCCCGGCGCGCGTTCACCGTGCTCGGCGTGGCTGCCGTGGTGCTCGCGATCGTGGCCGGGCTGTTCGCCTTCTTCGCCATCCGGCAGCTGCAGGTCGAGAACGCGCGCACGGCGGCGACCGCCGCGGCGGAGAAGAAGGTCGTCGACCTGCTGTCCTATGACTACCGGTCGATCGCGAACGACCAGGACGGTCGGGTCGCGGACCTGACCGGGCAGTTCAAGGACGACTACGGGTCGTTGCTCAAGGACGTCGTCGCCCCGGCCGCCGCGCAGCAGCAGCTGACCACGCGCTCGGACATCGTGTCGACCTCCGTCGTCGGCACGGACGGGCCGCACCAGGTCACCCTGCTGATGTTCCTCAACCAGACCACCCAGTCGTCGGCCAAGCCGGACCCGACCCTCTCGGGCAGTCGGCTGCGCGTGACGATGCAGGAGGTCGACGGGAACTGGCTGGTCTCGGAGATGACCCCGGTCTAGAAGCCAGAGCCCGGGGATGGGACGTCCCCAGCCCGTCTCCCCGGTCCGCGAGGCCGGGCGGCCCCCGCACCGGCCGCCCGGCCTCGCGGCGTCGAGAACTTTGATAGTGAGACAGAAAACGTTGCGTGTCTCGAACCTGCCTCGTTACGGTCCGGGAGCCGGGCCGCACGGAGGCGGCACGCGGAACGGAGAACGACCAGTGGAAGCGACCCTCGACCGGCCCGCCTTGTTCGTCGGGGGCGACTGGCGCACCCCGGCGGATGCCGAGGTCACCCAGGTCCTCGAGGCCGCCACCGGGAAGCCGCTCGGGACCGCCGCCCTGGCCGCGTCGGCCGACGTCGACGCCGGCGTGGCGGCCGCACGCGAGGCCCTGCGCGGTCCGTGGGGCCGGACGACGGGTGCCGAGCGGGCCGAGGTGATGCGCCGATTCGCCGCGGCGCTCAAGGCCCGGGGCCGCGACACCGCTCAGCTGGTCAGCCGCGAGAACGGCATGCCGCGGGCGCTGTCGGTGGGCGCCAACGGGTTCGCCCCGGCGATCATGGTTGACTACTACGCCGGGCTGGCCGCGGGGCTGGACGCCGAGGACGTGCGCCACGGTCCCCTAGCGCGCACCCGCGTCCGCCGCGGGCCCGTCGGCGTCGTCGCGGCGATCACCCCCTGGAACTACCCGCAGGCCCTCGCCGCGATGAAGCTCGCGCCGGCGCTGGCCGCGGGCTGCACGGTCGTGCTCAAGCCGTCGCCGGAGACCGCGCTCGACGCCCACGCCTTCGCGGACGCGGCCCTGGAGGCCGGGCTGCCGCCGGGAGTGCTGAACGTGATCCCGGGCGGCCGCGAGGCCGGGGCGTACCTGGTGGAACACCCGGGCGTGGACAAGGTGGCGTTCACCGGGTCCACGGCGGCCGGGCGCGCGATCGGGGAGGTCTGCGGGCGGCTGCTGCGCCCGGTCACCCTGGAGCTCGGCGGGAAGTCCGCGGCCCTCGTCGCCGAGGACGCCGACCTGGACGTCTTCCTCGCGGCCCTGCCCGAGGTGTCGTTGGCCAACAACGGCCAGACCTGTCACGCGAGCACCCGGATCCTGGCGCCGCGCTCGCGCTACGCCGAGATCGTGGACGCGGTGACGGACACCGTGAAGGCGCTGCGCGTCGGTGACCCGCTGGAGAAGACCACCCAGATCGGGCCGCTGGTCAGCGCGGCCCAGCGCGAGCGGGTGCTCGCCCATGTCGACGCCGGTCGTCGGAGCGGAGCGCGCCTGACGGCCGGCGGATCCATCCCCGCCGACCTGCCCGAGGGCTGGTTCGTGGAGCCCACCGTGTTCGCGGACGTCGAGAACACCAGCCCGATCGCGCGCGAGGAGATCTTCGGGCCCGTCCTGGTCGTGACGCCCTACTCGGACGAGGACGAGGCCGTCGCGCTGGCCAACGACTCCGAGTACGGCCTCGGCGGCACCGTCTGGACCACCGACCAGGAGCGCGGCGAGGCCCTGGCCGCGCGGATCGAGACCGGCACGGTCGGCGTCAACCACTACGCGCTGGACGTCCTGGGCCCGTTCGGCGGGGTCAAGGCCAGCGGGCTGGGGCGTGAGCTCGGACCCGAGGGCCTCACCCCGTACGTCGCGCTGAAATCCGTCTACCTGCCCCCGGAGGCCCGATGACCAGCCCGGACACGACCACCGAGCCCGCCGCGCTCTTCGAGCGCAGGGGCCACGTCGGCGTCGTCACACTGAACCGGCCCAAGGCCATGAACGCGGTGAACGCCGCGCTGTCGATCGCCGCGGGCGCCGCGCTCGAGCAGGCGCAGCAGGACCCCGAGGTGCGCGTCGTGGTGATCACCGGCGCGGGCCGCGGGTTCTGCGCGGGCGCGGACCTCAAGGAGCTGGCCAGAGGCAACCGGATCGACGACCGCGAGCACCCCGAGTGGGGCTTCGGCGGCATCGTCCAGCACTGGATCGGCAAGCCCACGATCGCGGCAGTGAACGGCTACGCGATGGGCGGCGGCACGGAGATCATGCTGTCCTGCGACCTGGCGGTGATCGACGAGACGGCCTCGCTCGGGCTGCCGGAGGTCAAGCGCGGGCTCTTCGCCGCCGCCGGTGGCGTCATCCGGCTGCAGCGCCAGATCCCGCTGAAGATCGCACTCGAGACGATCCTGACCGGCGAGCCGATGTCGGCCGCTCGCGCCTACGAGCTGGGCCTGGTCAACCGGATCGCGCCGCAGGGCACGGCCGTCGACGTCGCGCTGGAGCTGGCGGAGGTCGTCGCGGCCAACGCCCCGCTCTCGGTGCAGCAGAGCAAGCGGGTGGTGCACGAGACCTGGTCGGCCGGCTCGGACTGGGGCCCGGAGACCTGGGCCATCAACCGGGACGCGGTGAAGGTCGTGTTCACCAGCCGGGACGCCAAGGAGGGCCCCACGGCCTTCGCGGAGAAGCGCGATCCGGTCTGGGAGGGCCGCTGATGACGGGAGCCGCGATCGCCGGTCTCGGGCTGACCGAGATGGGCAAGGTGTACGGGCGGTCCTCGACCTCGCTCGCCGCCGAGGCGGTCCGGCTCGCCGTCGCGGACGCGGGGCTGGGCCTGAGCGACCTCGACGGGCTGCTCGTCAGCGCCGGCGTGAAGCAGGACGTCAACGTCAACCTCGCCGCCGTGCTCGGCCTGCACGACCTCGTGGTGCTCAACCAGGTCAACGCCTACGGGGCCACCGCGGGGGTCATGGTGGCGCAGGCCGCGCAGGCGATCGCCGCGGGTGCCGCGACCACCGTGGCCTGCGTGTTCGCCGACACCCCGCTGAAGCCGAAGCAGTCGGCCGGCGCGGCCTGGGGCTCCGGGGCGAAGCGGCCCGGGGCTGCGAAGGGCCTGCGCGGCATGGCCGGTTGGTCGGTGAACTCCGGCGCGACCAACCCGAACATCCTCTACGCGCTCTGCGCCCGGCGGCACATGGAGCGCTACGGCACCACCTCCGCGCAGCTCGCCGAGATCGCCGTCGCCCAGCGGGCGTGGGCGGTGCACAACCCGCTCGCCCAGATGCGCGAGCCGCTCACGGTGGCCGACCACCAGGCGTCGCGCTGGATCGCCGATCCCCTGCACCTGCTGGACTGCTGCCTGGTCAGCAACGGAGCGGTCGCGGTCGTGGTGACCGCGGCGGACCGCGCGGCGTCGCTGGCGAAGCCGCCGGTCCACGTGTGGGGGTACGGCCAGGCGCACGCCCCCCGCCGCATGCACGCCGGGTCGGACTGGGGGCTGGTCACTCCCGCGGGGAGGTCCGGCCCGGCGGCCATGCGCATGGCCGGCATCGGGGTCGACGACGTCGACGTCGCCGAGCTCTACGACTGCTACACCTACACGGTCCTGGTCACGTTGGAGGACTACGGCTTCTGCGCCAAGGGCGAGGGCGGGGCGTTCGTGTCCGACGGCCGGCTCGCGCCGGGCGGGAAGCTGGCCTGCAACACCGGCGGCGGGCAGCTGTCGTCGTACTACATGTGGGGCTTCACGCCGCTGTCCGAGGCCGTGATCCAGGCCCGCGGCGACGGGGGAGCCCGCCAGGCGCCGCGCAACGACGTCGTCCTGGTCAGCGGCAACGGCGGGATCCTCGAGCACCACTCCACGCTGGTGCTGAGTCCACACGAGAGGAAGGCGTCGTGAACGGCAGCTTCCCCCTGGTCGAGGGGGACGAGCCGAGTGCGGCCTTCTACGACGCGGCGGCCCGTGGCGAGCTGCTGATGCAGCGCGGCCCGTCCGGCACCGTGCTGCCGCCCGAGGCACGCACCGACCCCGACAGCGGCTCGGCCGACCTGGAGCCCGTCGTCGTGTCGGGGGAGGGCACCCTGGTCAGCTGGGTCGTGGTGCACCAGGCGCCGCTGCCGGCGCTCGCGGACGCCGTGCCCTACGTCAGCGCCGTCGTCGAGCTGGCGGAGGGGCCGTGGTTGATGGTCCGGCTGCTCGCCGACGACCCGGCCGCGCTGCGTGCCGGCGCGCAGGTCCGGGTGCGTTTCGTCCCGTCGGGCTCCGAGGAGGAGCCGGGCGAGCTCCTGCCCGTGTTCGAGCCGGTCTGAGCCGTGCCGACCGGTACGCTGACGGTCCGAACGGCGGGGGGATGAACGTGGGACGAGGACGGGGGCCCTTCGCGGGCGGCCCGGAGCAGGCGCGGCGCCGGCTGGTCGCCGCGGCGGAGGAGTGCTTCCTCGCCTACGGCGTGCAGCGCACCACGATGGACGACATCGCCAAGCGCGCCGGCGTCTCGCGGCCCACCGTCTACCGGTACTTCGCCGACCGCGACGCGCTGATCGTCGAGGTCGTGTCCCGGCGCTCGCGGGCCTTCAGCGGGCATGCACGCGAGTTCATCGACAGCCGCACGACCTTCGCCGACAAGCTGGTCGACGGGCTGGCGTTCCTCATCGAAGGCGGCCGCAAGGACCCGATCCTGAGGGCCCTGCTGCGGCCGGAGAACCTCGGCGCGGCCAGTGGGATCCTCACCTCGAGCAACGTGGCGGAGAACCTCACCTACGAGATCTGGGAGCCCATCCTGTCGGCCGCCCAGGCCGCGGGGGAGATGCGCCCGGAGGTCGACCTCCACGAGCTCTGCGCGCTGATGGCCGACCTCGAGCTGATGATGGTCAGCCGCGAGGACCTGTTCGACCCCGACGGGCCCACGGCCCGCGACCTCATCGGGGACTTCCTGCTTCCGGCGCTCGCGCCCGCGGGCTGATCCCGCGGGCGCGAGCCTGCTCAGCTCGCCCGGACCGCGCCGCGGTCGTACTCCACGGCCTGGTGCAGCGCGGGCACCACGAACCGCTCCATGAGCCGCCGGTGGGAGGGGTCCTCCGCGCCGAGTCGCCCGATGCGGCCCACCAGGATCAGCTCGACGAAGGTCAGCCAGGCGCAGAAGCGGTCGACGTCGAGGTCGGCACGGACCTCTCCGGACTCTTGCGCCTCCCGCAGGATCGGGCTCCAGAGCTCGGCGGTGAGGTCCGTGGCCAGCTTCGGCGTGTCGCTGACCCGGTTCGCGACCTCGAGGAACTCGAGGCTGACCAGCTGCAGGACCATGGGGTCCCGCCGCCCGCTGTCCACCAGGAAGATCATCCCGTCGACGAGCTTCGCGTCGATCGTGGACCGGGTGTCGATGAACCGCCGGGCCCGGTCCAGCAGGTCCCGGGCCCGAGCGAGCAGGACGCCGGTGATCAGGTCGTCCCGGGTCGCGTAGTGCCGGTAGACGGTGGGGCGGGAGACGCCGGCCTCGCGCGCGACGTCGTCCATCGTCGTCTTCGTGATGCCGAGGCGGAGGTAGCAGGACTCCGCGGCGAGCAGGATCGCCGTGGCCGGGTCGGTCACCCGGGCACGTGGCGCCCGCTTCCGTCCTCCTTCGGAGCCCTTGGTCATCGCCTTCCCCCTCCGTGCGCCCGTCGACGCTACCGGACCGGGTCCGCCGGACCTGTCTGTGACAGTCCCCATATCAGGCGATGGTCCAGGTGTCGCGGCCGTGGAGCAGGGCCTGCAGGTCCGCGTTCGGATCGGCGTCCTTGGCCTGTTGGACCTGGGCGCGGGCGGCGTCGTCGTAGGTGGGGCGGTCGACGTCGCGGAAGACGCCGGTGACGGTGTGGTCGAGGTCCTGGTCGGACAGCCGGGACAGGGCGAAGGCCAGTTCGAGGTTGGTGGCGTCGTGGGTGACGATGTCGGCGGGGTCGAAGCTCGCGCCGTCGACGACCTCGAGCCCGAAGCCACGCTGGACGACGGCGTACTGGCCGAGTCCGTCCTCGCCGGCCGGGCCGAAGCGGATCGGCTCGCCGTGGCGAATTGGGATGAGCCGTTGGTCCTTGGTCTCGGGCTTGCGGAGCAGGTCGAAGGAGCCGTCGTTGAAGATCGGGCAGTCCTGGAAGATCTCGACCAGCGCCGAGCCGCGGTGTGCGGCGGCGGCGCCGAGGATCTCGGTGAGGCCCTTGCGGTCGGAGTCCAGCGCCCGCCCGACGAACGACGCTTCGGCGCCGAGGGCCAGCGAGATCGGGTTGAAGGGGTGGTCGAGCGAGCCCATGGGGGTGGACTTGGTGACCTTCCCGACCTCGGATGTCGGGCTGTACTGGCCCTTGGTCAGCCCGTAGATCCGGTTGTTGAACAGCAGGATCTTGAGGTTGACGTTGCGGCGCAGGGCGTGGATGAGGTGGTTGCCGCCGATGGACAGCGCGTCGCCGTCGCCGGTGACGACCCAGACCGACAGGTCGGGGCGGGAGACGGCCAGGCCGGTGGCGATGGTCGGGGCGCGGCCGTGGATGGAGTGCATCCCATAGGTGTTCAGGTAGTACGGGAAACGGGAGCTGCAGCCGATGCCGGAGACGAACATGGTGTTCTCGCGCTTGATGCCCAGGGTGGGGAGGAACTGGCGCACGGCGGCGAGGACGGCGTAGTCGCCGCAGCCGGGGCACCAGCGGACCTCCTGGTCGGAGGTGTAGTCCTTGGCGGTCTGCTTCGCGTCCGTCGTCGGGACCAGGGCGAGACCCGGCATTCCGAGGTCGGTGGTCATGCGTGGGCCTCCTGCCGCGCGGTGTCCGCCTGTTCAGGGCTGCTGAGGAAGTCGGGGTCGACGTACTCGAGGAACACGTCCTGCAGCTCCTCGGCCTTGAACGGCAGCCCGGACACCTTCGTGTAGGACTTCGCGTCGACCAGGTAGCGGCCGCGCAGCAGCAGGGCGAGCTGGCCGAGGTTCATCTCCGGCACCAGCACGGTCCGGTAACGGCTCAGGATCACGCCGAGGTTGGCGGGCATGGGATTGAGGTGGCGCAGGTGTGCCGTCGCGACGGCGTGCCCGAGCGCGCGGACGCGGCGGGCGCCGGCCTCGATCGGGCCGTAGGTGGAGCCCCAGCCGATCACGAGCAGTTCGGCGTTGCCGTCGGGGTCGTGGACCTCGACGTCGGGTACGTCGATCCCGTCGATCTTGGCCTGGCGGAGCCGGACCATCCGGTCGTGGTTGTCCGGGTCGTAGGAGATCGAGCCGCGCCCGTCGGCCTTCTCCAACCCGCCGACCCGGTGCTCCAGCCCCGGGGTGCCCGGGATGGCCCACGGGCGGGCCAGGGTCTCGGTGTCGCGCAGGTAGGGCCAGAACTCCCCGGAGCCGTCCGGGGCGTTGGGCTCGGTGGCGAACTGCGGGTCGACCGACTCCAGGGTGGAGGCGTCGGGCACCTTCCACGGCTCGGAGCCGTTGGCCAGGGCGCCGTCGGACAGCACGATCACCGGGGTCCGGTACTGCACGGCGATCGCGGCGGCCTCGACCGCGGCGTGGAAACAGTCCCCGGGCGAGCGAGGGGCGATGATCGGCAGCGGGGCCTCGCCGTTGCGCCCGAACATCGCCTGCAGCAGGTCGGCCTGCTCGGTCTTCGTGGGAAGGCCGGTGGACGGGCCGCCGCGCTGCACGTCGATCACCAGCAGCGGCAGCTCCAACGCCACCGCGAGCCCGATGGTCTCGGACTTCAGCGCGATCCCCGGACCACTGGTCGTGGTGACGCCCAGACTGCCACCGAACGACGCGCCGAGGGCGGCGCCGACGCCGGCGATCTCGTCCTCGGCCTGGAAGGTGGTCACGCCGAAGGCCTTGTGGCGGGAGAGCTCGTGCAGGATGTCCGAGGCCGGGGTGATCGGGTACGTGCCCAGGAACACGGGCAGCCCGGTCGTCCGGCCCGCGGCCACGATTCCGTAGGCCATCGCCGTGTTGCCCGTGATCTGCCGGTAGGTCCCCGGCGCGAGCCGGGCGGGCGCCACCTCGTACGTGACCGCGAACGCCTCGGTCGTCTCCCCGTAGGCGTGCCCGGCCCGGAAGGCCAGGATGTTCGCCTCGGCGATGTCGGGTTTCTTCGCGAACTTCTCCCGCAGGAACCGCTCGGTCCCCTCGTGCGGGCGGTGGTACATCCACGACAACAAGCCCAGGGCGAACATGTTCTTCGCCCGCTCGGCGTCCTTCTTGCTCAGCCCGGTCTCCTCCAGCGCACCCCGGGTGAGGGTGGCCATCGCGACGGGATGGACCTGGTAGTCCTCGAGCGAGTCGTCCTCCAGCGGGTTCCCGGAGTAGCCGACCTTCGTGAGGTTGCGTCTGGTGAACTCGTCGGTGTTGACGATCAGCACCCCGCCGTGGGGCAGGTCGCCGATGTTCGCCTTGAGCGCGGCCGGGTTCATCGCCACCAGCACGTCCGGCCGGTCACCCGGGGTCAGGATGTCGTAGTTGGCGAAGTGCAGCTGGAACGACGACACGCCCGGGAGGGTGCCGGCAGGGGCGCGGATCTCGGCCGGGTAGTTCGGCAGCGTCGACAGGTCGTTGCCGAAGGTCGCGGTCTCCGAGGTGAACCGGTCCCCCGTGAGCTGCATCCCGTCGCCGGAGTCACCCGCGAACCGGATCACCACCCGGTCCTTGGCGCGGACCTCGGGGCCCGCCTGGTTCGTCGTCACGTTCGTCCTCCTCGGCGGCGACCGCCGGTGGGGTGATGAGGGGCCGGAGGTCGCGACGCGGTGTGACACGCACGGGGCCGATTGCCGCCGCGGACTCCAACCTAGTACCGTTAGAAACAGATTACGTCATCTGTATCAACGATGAGAGGATGGCCGTGGTCACTCTGTATCGCTCGCTCGTCCGGCTGATCGGCCGGCCGACCCCACCGGCCACCGGCCGCGTGTGGCCCGGCTGTGGGCACGGTCCGCAGCGCCGCCGCAGACGGGCGGCCCGGCACGCGCTCCGCTGAGACGCGCTCGCTCCCATGACAGCACACGGCGGCGGCCCCGCCGGGACCGGAAGGGTGCCATGACGGACAGGTCGGCTCCGACGTTCCCCCTGCGCGCGTTGCGCGTCCTCGACCTGACCGAGGGGGCGGCCGAGTCCTGCGGCCGCTTCCTCGCCGACCTCGGTGCCGAGGTCGTGCGCGTGGAGCCGCCGGGCGGGTCGCCCGGCCGGCGCGACGCCCTCGGCTTCGCGCTGCGCAACGCCAACAAACTCGGTGTGGTCCTCGACCTCACCGATCCCGCCGGCCGGGCGGAGCTGCTGCGCCGGGCCCGGCACGCCGACATCGTGCTGGAGTCGTTCGGCGGACCGGAGGCGCGCGCCCTGGGCCTCACCCCGGAGGACCTCCACGCCGCCAACCCCGCCCTCGTCGTCGTGTCGATCACCGACTTCGGTCGCACCGGCCCGTGGGCCGACCGGGTGGCGACCGAGGACGTGCTGGCCGCGGCCGGCGGTGTGCTGTCGCGCTCCGGCCTGCCGGGCAGCACGCCACTGCTGCCGCCGGTCGGACTCGTCGGGCAGACCGTCGGCGTCCACGCGGCGTGGGCCACCTTGGTCGCCTACGTGAAGCGGGTCCGCACGGGGCGGGGTGAGCACGTCGACGTCTCGGCCTTCGAGGCGGTGGTGCACGGCTTCGACCCCGGCTTCGGCACGCAGGGCTCGGCTGCCGCCGGCCGGTCCGAGACCTTCCCGAGGGACCGTCCCGACGCGGCCAACTACTACCCCGTCTACCCGTGCGCCGACGGGCACGTCCGGATCTGCCTGCTGGCCAAGCGGCAGTGGCGGGCCATGTTCGAGTGGCTCGGCGAGCCGGCGGAGTTCGCGCACCCGCGCTACGACACCATCCCCGCCCGGTTCGAGGCGTCGGACAGGCTGAACCCGCTGATCGCGGCCCTGTTCGCCGACCGGACCCGCGAGGAGCTCACGCTCGAGGGGAGCCGCCGCGGCATCCCGGTCGCCGGGATGCTGACCCTCGACGAGGTGCTGGAGGCGGACCACTTCACCCTCACCGGCACCCTGGTCGACACCGAGCTCGGCGAGGGGCTGCGGGCACGGGTGCCCACCGGGTACGTGTCGATCGACGGCGTCCGCGCGGGTCTGCGGACCCCGGCGCCCCGGCCCGGGGAGCACGACGCCCTGCTCGCCGACCGCAGCGAGGCCCGCGAGGAGCCGGACCTCGGGCTGTCCGCCCTCGGCGAGGGGGCGCGGCCGTTGGCCGGGCTGCGGGTGCTCGACCTCGGAGTGATCGTGTTCGGCGCCGAGCTGAGCCGGTTGTTCGCCGACCAGGGCGCGGACGTGATCAAGGTCGAGAACTCGGCTTTCCCCGACGGCCTGCGTCAGACCCGCAAGGGCGGGGGCATGAACGCCTCGTTCGCCTGGGGGCAACGCAACAAACGGGGCCTGGGCCTGGACCTGCGCAGCGCGGAGGGCAAGCGGCTGTTCCGCGAGCTCGTGGCGCAGGCGGACCTGGTGGCGGCGAACTTCAAGCCGGGCACGCTGGAGTCGCTGGGCTTCTCGCACGCCGAGCTCGTCGAGATCAACCCGCGGATCGTCGTGTCGGACAGCAGTGCTTTCGGCGGCCGCGGCCCCTGGCGCACGCGCATGGGGTACGGGCCGTTGGTGCGGGCCTCGTGCGGGGTCTCCGCGCTCTGGCGCGACCCCGACCGCGACGCGAGCGACCCGGCCGCCTTCTGCGACGGCTCGACCGTCTACCCCGATCACGTCGCCGGGCACGTCGGCGCCGTCGCGGCGCTCGCGGCGCTGATCGGGCGGGGTGCGGACGGGCCGGGGCGGGCCGTGGAGGTCGCCCAGGCGGACGTCGCCGTCGTCGCGCTCGGACCGACCCTGGCGCGCGCCTCGCTGGAGCCCGGGAGGGTGGGCGCGGAAGGCAACTCCCGCACGGGCGTCGCGCCCGCCGGCGTCTTCCCCTGCGCCGGCGACGACGAGTGGTGCGTGATCGAGGTGCGGGACGACGAGGACTGGCGGCGGCTGGTGGAGGCCACGGGGCTCCCCGACGAGCCGGACCTCCGCACGCTCGACGGCCGGCTCGCCCACCGCGAGGAAGTCGAGAAGCGGCTCGCGGAGTGGACCGCCGACCGAGCTCCGGAGGAGGTGGCGGAGCTGCTGCAGACGGTCGGCGTCCCCGCCGCGGGCATGCTCCGGCTGCCCGACGAGCTGACGCACCCGCAGCTGGTGGCGCGCGACTCCTTCCACACCCTCGCGCACCCGATGCTGTCCGCGCCGGTTCCGGCCGCGGCGCGGATCGCCCGGTTCTCGAGCATCGCCGACCCCGATCAGGGTCCCGCCCCGACACCGGGGGAGCACACCCGCGAGATCGCCCGCACCCTGCTCGGCCGCGGGGACCGGGAGATCGACGCCCTCGTCCGGTCCGGTGTCCTGCAGCCCCCGTCCGACGACCCCGCACTGCCGGCCTGAGAAGCCCTGGACGGCGCTCCCGCTCGTCGCTCGTGAGCGGGAGCGCCGCTGGTCAGGCCCGATGTTCGCTCCGCAGGCTTCGCTCAGTGCCCCGACATCCCGCCGTCGACGGCGAGGGTCGTGCCGGTGACGTAGCTCGACGCGGGCGAGGCGAGGAAGAGCATGGCCGCGTCCATCTCGCGTTGCGTGCCGAGGCGGTGGAGCGACCCGGTGGCGAGGAACCGGTCGAGCCACTCCTCGGGCATCTCGGCATTCATGTCCGTGGCGACGAAGCCGGGGGCGAGGGCGTTCACGCGGATGCCGCGCCGCTCCGTCCACTGGTGCGCGAGGTCGCGGGTCAGCCCGATCATGCCCGCCTTGCTGGCGGCGTACGCGGCCTGCGGCAGTACGGACTTCACCAGGCCGAGGACGCTGGCCACGTTGACGACGCTGCCGCCCCGCTCCATGACCCGCGCGCACGCCGTGGCCAGCTGGTACGCGGCCACGAGGTTCACGTCGATCACACGCCGGAAGTCCGCCGGGTCCTCCTTCAGCGCAGGGGAGACGGTGCTGATCCCGGCGTTGTTGATCAGAACGTCGAGCCGGCCGAACTCCGCGACCGCCGCCTGCGCCGCGGCCTCGCAGGCCGCCGGATCCGTCACGTCCGTGGCGACCGGGAGCGCCCGGCGGCCGCGCTCCCGTACGGCGGCCGCGGTCTTCTCGAGCCCGTCGGCCCGCCGCGCGGCGAGAACGACGTCGGCCCCGGCCTCGGCCAGCGTACAGGCGAACCCGGCGCCGAGGCCGCCGCTGGCGCCGCTGACCAGGGCTACCCGCCCGTCGAGCCGGAACAGGTCCAGCACGGAGCCGGCGCTGGCGGGCGGGATCTCGCGCACGGGTCCTCCTGGGTCTCGACGTCGTTCACCCGTTCGGTTACGTTACCAGCTGACACATCTCGTCGTTTGTAAAGTCAGCGAGTCACAGGCGACCCGACAGGAGAGTGCCATGCCCACCACGCGTGCGGACGTCAGACCGGATCTCGTGGTCGACTTCGACATTTACGACCCCGCGCTCACCATGCCGGTCGACCGGATGCAGGAGCGGACCGCGGAGCTGGCCAAGGTCGGGCCGATCGTCTGGTCGCCGGCGTACGGGGGCCACTGGCTGGTCACCGCCTACGACGAGGTCCACGAGATCCTCAGGGACCCGGCGACCTTCTCCAGCTACCCGAACAACCTCGTCGACGCCGGCCAGGGCAAGTTCCTGCCGATCGAGCTGGACCCGCCGGAGCACACCTCGTACCGGCAGGCCCTGCAGCCGCTGTTCAACCCGACCCGGATGCGGGCGCTCGAGCCGCGGATCCGCGAGCTGGTCGTCGAGCTGATCGAGAAGTTCCAGGGCGCGGGCAGGGTCGAGTTCGTGGAGGAGTTCGCCCACGAGCTGCCCACCACCGTGTTCCTCGCGCTGATGGGCTGGCCGCTCGAGGACGCGCCGATGTTCACCGAGGCCACCGAGATCGCGATGAACGGCAAGCCGGGTGACACCCCGGAGCAGGCCGTCGCCTCCCGGACCGAGGCCGCCATGCAGATGTTCGGCTACTTCATGCAGATCATCCACACGCGGCGGGCCGCCGCCGAGGCGGGTGAGGAGCTCGACGACATCACCACCGCCGTGATGAAGACCCGGATCAAGGACGCCGAGGGGGTCGAGCGCGATCTCACCGACGACGAGCTCGCGCGGATGTTCTTCCTGCTGCTCATCGCCGGCCTGCACACCGTCCAGGGAACGTTGTGCTGGATGATGCTGCACCTCTCGACGAACACCGACCAGCGGGACACGGTGATCGCCGACGCGGACGCCATCCCTGCTGCGGTCGAGGAGGTCCTGCGCTACGAGTCGCAGATCGCCATGGGCCGCCGCGCGGTGCGCGACGTCGAGATCGGCGGCGTGACGATCAAGGCCGACGACCAGCTGCTGCTCCTGCTCTGCTCGGCCAACCGGGACGACTCGCAGTTCGCCGACCCGCAGTCGTTGCAGGTCGACCGGACCCCGAACCGGCACCTGGCCTTCGGCTCGGGTCCGCACCGGTGCATCGGCTCGCACCTGGCCCGCGTGGAGCTGCGGATCGCCATGGAGGAGATCCACAAGCGCATCCCGGACTACCGCCTGGACCCGGAGGACCCGGCCGTCGTGCTGCCGAGCCAGGTGCGCGGGTTCGCCCGGCTGCCGCTGCTCTTCACGCCCGTCACGTCGTCCTGAACGAGCGTTGACGGAGCAGAACCTAACGCTATAAGGTGCGGCGGTCGGAAACGCCGCACCGCGAATCGATCACCATTCCCCGGTGGGTCGGCGCGCGATTTCCGCCGCCGCCCCGTTCGCTCGCACCGAGCGGCCCGGGCCGCGGATCCCATCCGCTGGACGTCTCAGGGAGGACACGTCATGGCGAGGCTCGAGAACAAGGTCGCGATCATCACCGGTGCGGGCTCGGGGCTGGGGCGCCAGTCGTCGCAGCTGTTCGCCGCCGAGGGCGCCAAGATCGTCGTGATGGACATCGACGGCGACCGCGCCGACGCGACCGTCAAGCTGGTGAGCGAGCAGGGCGGCACCGCGGTGGCGGTCCAGGCCGACACCACGGTCGAGGCCGACGTGGAGCGCACGGTGCAGACCGCGCTCGACGAATTCGGCAAGATCGACATCATGTGGGCCAACGCGGGCATCGTGTCCCGCGGCGGTGTGCCGAGCGTTGCGGGCGGCGAGCACATCGAGTTCGAGGACTACGCGCTCGAGGACTGGAACCACGTCATCACGACGAACCTGACCGGTCCGTTCCTGTGCGCCAAGCACGTCACGAAGACGTTCCGCGAGCAGGGCCACGGCGTCATCCTGGTGACGTCGTCGGCGGCGTCGATGCAGGCCTACCACCAGATCCCGTCCTACTCCGCGAGCAAGGCCGGCGTGAACGCCATGGTGCGCGGTCTGGCGCTGGACCTGGGCAAGTACGGCATCCGGGTCAACGCGATCGCGCCGACCCACGGCATGTCGCCGAACTTCCTCATGGAGGCCGGCGCCCCGGTGGTCGGCCAGTCCTACGAGGAGGTCGCGGGCCCCTGGGACAAGAGCGTGACCCCAATCCCGCTCAAGCTGGACCGCCCGCCGTCGCTGCTCGACAACGCGAAGATCGCGCTGTTCCTGGTCTCCGACGACGCCGCGTACACCTCCGGCCAGGTCATCTCCTCCGGCGACGGCGGCACCATGGGTCGGGTCGCCATCTGGTTCCCCGAGGACCTGGGCCAGGCCTGAGCTCACCACCAGGAACGACCGGGGAGGACCCGAGATGGACCGGTACCTGACGGTCGATCGCGGCGCCTGCGCCGGGCACGGCCTCTGCTACGGGGCCGCGCCCGAGATCGTGGACTGCGACGACCAGGGAGACCCGATCATCCTGACGGAGCCCGTGCCCGACGGGATGGTCGGCCAGGCCGAGCACGTCGTGGACATCTGCCCCGAACGGGCGCTGGCCCTGCAGGAGTCACTGCAGGAGTCGCCGTCCGCCTGACCGGGCGCGTGGCAGCAGGTTCGTGAGGGCCGGACCGCCCGTGGGAGCCCGCGGGCGGTCCGGTCGTGTCGGAGGAGTCAATCCGTGAGCAGGACGACCGGAGCACCCGAGCACGAGATCGACGTCGAGGTGACGGCGCGCGAGGCGGTCGCCGACGGCGTCGTCCGGCTGACCCTGCGCCCCACGGCCGGGACCGAGCTGCCGGAGTGGGATCCGGGCGCGCACCTGGACCTCGATCTCGCCCCGGACCTCGTGCGGCAGTACTCGCTGTGCGGGGACCGGCACGACCGTGGGTGTTACCAAGTGGCCGTGCTGCGCGAACCCGCAGGGCGTGGAGGGTCCGCCCACGTGCACGACGCCGTGGGGGTCGGACGGGTGCTGCGCGTGCGCGGCCCGCGCAACAACTTCGCCCTCGAGTACTCGCCGCGCTACTTGTTCGTCGCCGGCGGCATCGGCATCACGCCGATCGTGCCGATGATCGCCGAGGCGGAGAAGGCGGGCGCGGACTGGCGGCTGGTCTACGGCGGCCGGACCCGGGCGTCCATGGCCTTCCGCGACGAGCTCGTCGAGCGGTACGGCGACCGCGTGTCGCTCCAGCCGCAGGACGAGGTCGGGCTGCTCGACCTCGAGACCCTGCTGGGTGCGCCGAGCGGAGACACGCTGGTCTACTGCTGCGGCCCCGAGGCCCTGCTCAAGGCGGTCGAGGAGCGCTGCGCGGCGTGGCCGTCCGGCGCCCTGCACGTCGAGCGGTTCGCGCCGAAGGAGATCCCGAGCACGGCCGAGGACGGCTCGTTCGAGGTCGAGTTCGCGCAGTCCGGGGTCACGGTGACGGTGTCGCCCGGTGTCAGCATCGTCGACGCCGCGGCGGAGGCGGGCGTGACCATCGAGACGTCCTGCCGGGAAGGCACCTGTGGCACCTGCGAGTCCGCCGTCCTCGGCGGGGTGCCCGAGCACCGCGACTCGCTGCTCACGCCGGAGGAGCAGGCGGAGAACGACGTGATGTTCCCCTGCGTGTCCCGCGCGGCCTCGCCGAAGCTGGTCATCGACCGCTGAACGTGCAGGCGGCAGGCAGGTTTGAGCGCGCCCCTCGCGTGGTAAACCTTAAGCCTGTAGGATTACGACCGAACGACTTCCCGAGCCGCGGCGCAAGGGCGCGCGGAGCCAGGAGGCGACGATGACCATCCAGGACGTCGAGCAGCAGGAGCGGAGGCCCCACGCCCCGCGCAACGACCGGATCCGGCGGGCGCTCGACCACATCCGCAACGACAGCACGGACGAGTTCGACGGCGTCAACGGCTTCACGGCCGAGGAGTTCGTCGACCCGGAGATCGCCCGCCGCGAGCGCGACGCGGTCTTCGGGCGCGTGCCCTCCATCGTCTGTCACGGCAGCGAGATCCCGAAGCCCAACGACTTCCTCACGCTGCAGATGCCACGGAACAAGATCATCGTCGTCCGGCAGAAGGACGGCTCGGTCAAGAGCTTCGTGAACCTCTGCCGGCACCGCGGAGCGCTGCTGGAGGAGCAGGAGAAGGGCCGCTGCCGGTTGTTCTCGTGCGGCTACCACCGCTGGTCCTACGACACGGACGGGTCGCTGCGGGCGATCACGCGGGACAACACGTTCGGCGAGATCGACCGCTCGCAGTTCGGGTTGATCGAGCTGCCCACCGAGGAGCGGCACGGCTTCGTCTGGGTGGTCGACGACGCCGACGCCGAGATCGACGTCGCCGCCTGGCTCGGTCCGGACATGGACGAGATCCTGGGCGGATACGGCATGGACACGCTGGTCTCCGCCCGCGCGGAGGGCTTCGACGAGCCCGTGAACTGGAAGATCATGCAGGACGCGTTCCTGGACGGCTACCACATCCAGTACGCGCACCCGAACACCGCGGCCAAGCACATCCACACCAATGTCATGGCGGTCGAGGACTTCGGGCGGCACGCCCGGTTCATCGCGCCGCGCAAGACCATCGACAAGTTCCTCGAGGAGACTCCGGCGCCGGACGAGGACCTGTCGAAGTACGTCACCGAGACGCACTTCCTGCTGCCCAACAGCACGCTGTTGCGCCAGCCGGACCACTTCGAGCTGCTCACGTTCCGCCCGCACCCCACGGACCCGGGCCGGTGCCGGATGGAGATGCGCCTGGTCGTGCCCACGGTCGAGGACTCCGGCATGGGCTCCGAGCGCTGGAACCGGATCTGGGACAAGAACTGGAAGATCCTGCTCGCCGTGCTGCACCAGGAGGACTTCCCGCTGCTGCGCAGCTCGCAGGCGGGCATGACGAGCGCGAACGCGGGCGGCATGGTCCTGGGCCGCAACGAGTACGTGAACCAGATCTTCCACCGCGAGCTGAAGAAGCTGACCTCATGATCGACTTCGAGTGGTACCCGGCGGGCGGGGAGGGTTTCCCACCCGAGGTCGAGGCCGAGTTGCGCGAGATGCTGCACGAGGCCGCCGAGGCGGACGCCGAGGCGGGCTTCCCGCAGCTCTCCCTCGACGACGACACGGAGCCCGGCACGACCCAGCTCCTCGTCTGGCTGCTGCCGGACGAGCGCTCGGGCCGCAACGTCCCGCTCGCCCCGAGCCTAGCCGCCTACCTGCGCGTCGAGCCGTTGCAGGGCGAGGATGCCGGCATCGGCGAGGTGTCGTACGTGGTGCGGCCGGACTACCGGTCGCGCGGCATCACCACGCTGCTCGTCGAGAAGGTCGGCCTCGAGCTCGGGCAGTCGGACGGCTGGTGCGGGACCGGTGTGCGGGCGCTGAAGGTGTGGGCGCGCGGCAACCACCCCGCCGCGCTGCGGATGTCGCTGCGCTTCCGCCGCTACGGGATCAGGACGGCCCTGCGCCGCTGGCAACTGGTGATACCGCTGCGGGCGGGGCGCGAGATCGACCCCGGGGCCGAGCCCGGTGGGCCGCAGGCGCGCGAGGCCACCACGACGGCCGAGCGCGTCGCCGCGGCCGAGCTGTGGACCGCGAGCGGGCGACGGCACCAGCCGCCCGCGGACGCGGAGCTGCTGGTCAGCGGTCCTGCGGAGGCACCGGACGGAGCGGTGTGGATCGATCCCGACTCCGGCGAGCCGACCGAGTGGGGTGCCGCGGGCCGGCTGGTCGCGGTGATCACCCGGGACGGCGACCGTGAGCACGAGGACGACCCCCTGGTGCGAGCCCTGCTCGTCGCGGGCCTGGAACGGCTGCGCGACGCGGGAGTCCGCGCCGGGATGGTGACGGTCGACGCGCAGGATCGTCCGCTGGTGCACGAGGCCCGAAGCCTCGGACTGATGCACGACCAGACGGACGTGCAGTACACGGTGACCAACACGGCGACCGAGCCTCGTTGGGCCCTCCGGTGAACGAGGAGACAGGGTGACCGCGAAGGAGTTCCCGGGCGTCCCGGCGGACCTGGTCGAGGTCGTCGAGCGGCACGGCCACGCCGTCGCCGCGGGCGACAACGCCACGGTGCTGGCGGACTTCCGCCCGGACCGGGTCGGGCAGCTGCTGGCCTCGGCCCGGCCGCCGAAGGGCATGCACTCCGCTGAGCTGCTCGACGTCGAGCCGGGCCCGGACGGTCTGTTCTCCGCCTTCATCCGCTACACCGGGACCGGCGGCGAGGAGGTCTTCCGGTCACGGTGGATCCAGCTCGACGGCACGTGGCGGGTCACGCAGGTCCGGAACGTCCCGGACACCCCGCCGCGCACGTCGATGGCGCACCCGTCGGACGACGGGCTCGACGCGCCGCACTGGGAAGGCCTGCGTCGCGGCGAGCTGCGGATGCAGCACTGCCCGCACTGCGACCGGTGGACCTGGTCGCCGCGGCCGATCTGCCCGGGCTGCCACGCGACCGACCTCGAGTGGCCCGTGGTGGACCCGGTCGGCCGGATCTACTCCTGGACGCGGACCTGGCAGCCCTTCTCGCCGGAGGTCACCGGCCACCTGCCCTACGTGGTGGTCGTGGTCGAGCTGCCCGGCGCGGGCAACCGCCGCCTCCTGGGCGTCCTGCTCGACGGCGACGGCGCGGACGTGCGCATCGGCGCGGAGGTCAAGGGCGAGATCGAACCCGCCGCGGACCCGGAGGGCTACCCGCTGCTCCGCTGGCGACTGGTGTGAGGGACGACAAATGACAAGCAGGGACCGCGCCTTCCGCGGCGCCACGGCCGTGGTCGGGATCGCCAACACCCCGTTCCACAAGCGCGGCACGGCGACCCGGACCTCGGCGCAGCTCACGTGCGAGGCGATCCTGGCCGCCGCGGCGGACGCGGGGATCGACGCACACGACATCGACGGCTTCGTCTCCTACGCCAACGACGACAACGAGGGCCTCGCGATCGGCGCCGCCCTGGGCGCCAGGGAGATCCGCTGGTCGACGATGGTGTGGGGCGGCGGAGGCGGCGGGGTGGCCGCGGCCGTCAACGCGGCGTCGGCCGCGGTCGTCTCCGGCCAGGCGGACATGGTGTGCGTATACCGCGGCATCTCCGAGGCCGACGCCGGGCGGCAGAGCTACAGCAAGGGGCACATGGGTCCGCTGCTCTCCGGGCACGGCGTGTTCGCGCCGGCCCAGATCTGCGCCCTGCGCACCCAGCGGATGCTCGAGGTCGACGGGGTCCCGGCCTCGGCGATGAAGGCGCTGGTCCAGGCTGCGTACCACCACGCCCAGAACAACCCCGACGCCGTGGCGTACGGCAGGCCGCTGGACCCGGCGGTGTACGACGACGCCCGCTGGATCTCCGAGCCGTTGCGCCTCTACGACTGCTCGCGGGAGAACGACGCGGCGGGTGCCGTGCTCGTCACCACCGCCGAGCGGGCCCGGGAGCTGCGGCAGAAGCCCGCGTACGTGCTGTCCGGCGTGCAGGGCGCCGGGCCGGACTGGTCGGAGTCGGTCGAGAACGACCTGGCGTACACCAGCGCCGGCTTCCACCCGGCCATGGTGGCGCGGCTGTGGGAAGGCGCCGGCGTGAAGCCCGGCGAGGTCGACGTCGTGCAGGTCTACGAGAACTTCTCCGGGCCCGCGGTCGCGTCGTTGATCGACTTCGGCTTCGTGCCGAACGGACCGGACGCCGGCCGCGTCATGCAGTTCGAGAACCTCATCGCCCCGACGGGCTCGCTGCCGCTCAACACCGCGGGCGGCAACATCGCCGAGGGGTTCGTGCACGGTTTCGGGCTGATCGTCGAGGCCGTGCGGCAGATCCGCGGCACCTCGCCGAACCAGGTGCCCGACGCGGCCCTGTCGCTCCTGCTCGGGGGCCCGATGGCCCCGTCCGTCGGCGCCACGTTGTTCGGCTCCGACGCCGTGCTCTAGATCCTTCCCAACCCGGACGTACGCGACGACGCGTGAGGAGACCCCACCATGGCCACGTCGGTCGGATCCGCCCTCCACTGGTGGGCCCGCACGAAGGGCGACCACACGGCCCTCGTCTTCGGCGAGGACACCGTGGACTACCGCACCCTGCGGGACTGGTCCGGCGCCGTCGCGCGGTCCCTGCACGAGCGCGGCGTGGCCGAGGGCGACCGCGTCGGCCTGCTGGGCGGCAACACCCCCGAGTGGGCCGCCGTGGCGCTGGGGGTGATGAAGGCAGGGGCCGTGCTCGTCCCGTTGAACCCCCGGCTCGTCGGCGCCGAGCTGCACAAGCTGCTGCAGGACTCCGGGGCGCGGGTGGTCGTGGCCGACCCGCAGTTCGCGGCCATGCTGGACCAGGCCCGGGAGCTCGGCAGCAGCGTCGAGACGATCCCGTTGCCCGAGTTCGCCGCGCTGCGCGGAGCCGGCCACGAGGAGTTCCGGATCGACCGGGACCCGGCCGAGCCGGTCGCGCTCCTGTTCACCAGCGGCTCCACGGGCCTGTCCAAGGGCGTCATCTGCACCAACCGCACACTGCTCGACATCGTCTTCGAGGCGTCGCTGTGCGAGGAGGGACTGCGGCCCGGCGGCAGCAGCCTGCTCCTGCTCCCGCTGTGCTTCACGCCGGGTCTGGTGTGGGGCCTGGTCATGCAGGTCGTGCTCGGCGGGACGCTGGTCGTCGAGGCGCAGCTCGACCCCTCGCGGGCGGTGCGCCAGCTCGACCGGCACAAGATCGAGACGATCTTCGGGGTTCCGCTGATCTACGAGGTGATGGCAAAGGCACCGGAGTTCGCCGACGCCGACCTGTCGCACCTCAAGACCGCGGTGGTCGGTGGCGCTGCGGTGTCCGTGCCGCTGCTGGAGGCGTGGGGGAGCAAGGGCGTGAAGCTCCGCCAGATCTACGGCATGACCGAGGCGGGCGGGGTCGCGACGGCCACCTGGCCGTCGGAGGCGGATACGCACCCCGACTCCTGCGGCAGCGGCTCGGCGTTCACCGAGATCAAGGTCGTGCGGTCGGACGGGAGCGAGTGCGACCCCGGCGAGCAGGGCGAGGTCCTGCTCAAGGGACCGGGCGTCTCGCCCGGGTACTGGCAGGACCCGGAAACCACGGCCCGGGCCTTCCGGGACGGCTGGCTGCACAGCGGTGACCTGGGCGTCCGCGACGCCGAGGGACGGCTGACGTTCGTCGACCGGATGAAGGACCTGATCATCTCCGGCGGGATCAACATCTCGCCGGTGGAGATCGAGGCCGTGATCAGCCGGATCCCGGGCGTGCGCGAGGTGTCGGTGATCGCGGCGAAGGACGACCGGTTCGGCGAGACGCCCGCGGCGATCGTCACCGCGGACGACGGCGTGACCGAGGCGGCGATCATCGAAGTCTGCGGGGCGCAGATGGCCGACTACAAGGTCCCGCGCTACGTGGTGCTGCGTCGCGACGACCTGCCGCGCCTGCCCAGCGGCAAGATCTCGAAGCGGGCGATCCGGGACGAGTACTCGGACGTCTCCGAGCGCTACGCGAAGGTGCGCTGACCAGCGGGGATCGTTCACCCGCACGGGGCTTATGAGACAGATTGACGTATCGCGTCATTCATATCTACCCTGCCCCCTCGAGAGCCGGCACCGACGTCGGCGCGGACCTCACGGAGGCGCGATGAGCACGGCGACGGAGTCGAGACCGACCGGCGAGGGGGCGGCCGGTCCGCGGCTGGACGTGCACTGCCCGGCCGACGGTCGGCTCGTCGGCTCCGTGCCCGCGCAGGGCCCCGCCGAGGTCGGCGCGGCCGCGGCGGCCCTGCGTGCGGCACAGCCCGCCTGGGAGGCGCTCGGGCCGGCCGGTCGCAGCCGCCACCTGCTGCGCTGGCTGGACTGGTTGCTGGACAACGAGCGCCGCATCCTGGAGCTCGTCCAGGCCGAGGCGGGCAAGTCCTGGTCGGACGCGGCGATCGAGATGACCGTCGCCGTGGACGTGATCAACTACTTCACGGCGAACGCCGAGCGCTTCCTCGCGGACCGGAAGGTCAAGCCGGCCGGGATCGCGAACAAGGCGCGGCGGCTGCGCGTCCAGGCTCGGCCGCACCAGCTCGTCGGCCTGATCACGCCGTGGAACGGGCCGCTGGGCGGGCCGATGATGGACGTCGTCGGTGCGCTCGTCGCGGGAGCGGCGGTGCTGAGCAAGCCCTCCGAGGTGGTCCCGCTGACCTGGGTCGAGGTCGTCAGGGGCTGGGGCGAGATCGGCGCCCCGCCGGTGCTCGCCTGCATCACCGGGGACGGCGTGGCCGGGGCCGCCGTCGTCGACGAGGTCGACATGGTCATGTTCACCGGCTCCGTGCGCACCGGCCGGACGATCGCCGTGCGCGCCGCGGAGCGGCTGATCCCGTGCAGCCTCGAGCTCGGCGGCAAGGACGCGATGATCGTGCTCGCCGACGCGGACGTCGAGCGGGCCGCGGGCGGCGCGGTCTGGGGCGCGATGATGAACGCCGGCCAGGCCTGCGTGTCGGTCGAGCGCGTCTACGTCGAGGCCCCCGTGTACGACGAGTTCGTCGCGAAGGTCGTGGAGAAGGTGAAGGCGATCCGGCAGGGCATGGACGCGCCGGGTTCCTACGCCACCGAGATCGGCGCGATGGTCACGCCGGCGCAGGCGGACATCGTGGAACGGCACGTGGCAGACGCAGTGGCGAAGGGTGCGCGTGTGCTCGTCGGGGGGAAGCGGAACGGGGCGTACTTCGAACCCACCGTGCTCGTCGACGTCGACCACTCCATGGCCTGCATGCGCGAGGAGACCTTCGGGCCGACGCTGCCGGTCATGAAGGTCGCCGACGCCGACGAGGCGGTCCGGCTGGCCAACGACTCCGACTACGGGCTCAGCTCCAGCCTCTGGACGCGCGACCGCCACCGGGCGGACCGGCTCTCGCGCCGGATCGAGGCGGGTTCGGTGTCGGTCAACAACACCGTCATCGCCACGTTCCAGACGCCGGTGCCGATGGGCGGGTGGAAGCAGTCCGGGCTCGGGACGCGGTTCGGCGGCGCGAACGGGGTGCTCAAGTACTGCCGCCAGAAGTCGGTCGTCGAGGAGCGGATCGCGCTGCGGGCCGAGCCGAATTGGTATCCCGTCGTGCCCGCGAAGAGCGAGCTCATGGCGAAGGTCGTGCGGTTCCTCGGCGCCCACGACTGGCGCCGGAAGCTCGGCCGCCCGACCGCCTGACCAGCACGAACGTCGTCGAGTGTGGCGCTTGACACCTCAGAACCTAGGTGTATAAGGTTTCTGCCGACGGTGGCGCTCCCACCCTCCCGAACGCACCTGCCGAGACGCTTCCGGCAGTGCTCCTCCCTGCTCAATGCCGACAGGAGAGTCCCACCATGACCACGAGCCTGACCTCGGTCCCCGAGCACCTGAAGACCGACTTCGACATCTACGACCCGGCGCTGACGTTCCCCACCGACCGGATCAACGAGAAGGTCCGCGAGATCGCGGACCGGTCGCCGCTGGTGTACTCCGAGAAGTACGGCGGCCACTGGATCGTCACCCGGTACGAGGAGATCCACGAGGTGCTGCGGCACCCCGAGACCTTCTCCAGCTTCCCCAACAACCTCGTGCCGCACGGCGCCGGCAAGTTCCTCCCGCTGGAGGTCGACCCGCCGGAGCACACCGCCTTCCGCAAGGCCCTGCAGCCGCTGTTCAACCCCACCCGCATGCGGGCCCTGGAGCCGCGGATCCGGGAGATCGTCAACGAGCTGATCGACGGGTTCGCCTCCCGCGGGTCCGCCGAGTACATCTCGGAGTTCGCGCACGAGCTGCCGGCGCGCGTGTTCCTCGCGCTGATGGATTGGCCGCTCGACGACGCGCCGATGTTCACCGAGGCCACCGACACCACGCTGCGCGGCGTGCCGGGCGGGACCGAGGAGGAGAACAACGCCGCCCGTGAGGCCGCGGCCGGGCGGCTGTTCGCCTACTTCGCCGGCGTCGTCGCCGACCGCCGTGCGCGCGGGCCGGAGGCGGAGGACATCACCGCGAAGATCGTGCACCAGTCGATCGAGCTCGACGGGCAGGTCCGCCCGCTCACGGACGAGGAACTGTGCAACATGTTCTTCCTCCTGCTGATCGCCGGCCTGCACACGGTGACCGGCACGCTCGCCTGGTCCGTGCTGCACCTGGCCGACCGGCCGGACGAGCGGCAGCGGCTGATCGACGACCCGTCCTTGATCCCGGCTGCGGTCGAGGAGATGCTGCGGATCGAGGCCGCGGTGTCCCCGGGCCGCCGCGTCCGGCACGACACCACCCTCGGCGGGATCGAGCTCAAGGAGGGCGACCAGCTGCTCCTGGTGCTCGCCGGGGCGAACCGGGACGGGCGCGAGTTCGACGACCCGGACGTCGTCCACATCGAGCGCACGCCGAACCGGCACCTGTCCTTCGGCTCCGGCCCGCACCGCTGCCTCGGGTCGCATCTCGCGCGCGTCGAGCTGCAGTTGGTGTTCGAGGAGCTGCACAAGCGCATCCCGGACTACCGCATCGACACGGAGAAGCAGGTCGTCTCGCACCCCAGCCAGGTTCGCGGCGTCCTGGAGCTGCCGATCCTGTTCACCCCGGAGCGCTGACCCCCGCAGCGCCGACCCCGCAGCGCTGACACCCCTCGAGGAGACCCGATGACGGAGCTGGTGACCGACGGTCTCGGCTACTGGGCGGCGGCCGCGCCGGAGCGGCCGGCCATCGTGTTCGACGGCACGGACGCCGTCGACTACCGCACGCTGGACCGCTGGACGGATGCCGCGGCGCACTTCCACGCGGCCTGTGGGGTCGTACCCGGCGACCGGGTCGCGATCATCGGCGACAACGCTCTGGAGTGGGTGGTCGCCGGGATCGGGGCGTTGAAGCTGGGCGCGATCGTCGTCCCGCTCAACAACCGGTTCACCAGCGACGAGCTGCGGTATCTCGTGGAGGACTCCGAGCCGCGGGTGGTGCTCACCGACTCCGCGCACCGGGAGCGGATCGCCGCCGCTCTGGAGGGCACGTCGGTGAGCCTGCTCGGACTGTCGGAGTTCACCGGACTCCGGGACACCGAGCCGGCGCCGGTGCCCCGCCCGACGGCCGGGCCGGACGACGTCACGCAGATCATCTACACCAGCGGGACCAGCAGCCGGCCCAAGGGTGTGCTCTTCACGCACCGCAGCACGTTCAACCTGATCGCGGACTTCGCCTTCGCCGAGCCCGCGATCAGGCCGGGCGCGCGCATGAGCTACCTGCTGTCGATGTCGGGCGCGCCGGGGCTGCTCTGGCACTTCCTGCACCCGCTGACCCGCGGCGTCTCGATGTACTACGAGAAGGGCTTCGACGCGCCGACCGCACTGCGGCGGCTCGCCGAGGAGAAGATCCAGATCATGTGCGGCGTGCCCGTGCTGTTCGAGCAGATCGCGAAGCAGCCCGCGTTCGCCGACGCCGATCTGTCGTCCCTGGAGCTGGTCACGATCGCCGGGGCCAGGGCCTCCGTCGGCACGATCCGGGCCTGGCTGGACAAGGGCGTGCTGCTCCGCCAGGCCTACGGCATGACCGAGCTGGGCGGCATCTCCACGCTCAACCCGGCCGACCAGGCCGTCGCCCGGCCCGAGTCGATCGGCCGCGGCACGGTGTTCACCCGGCACCGGGTCGTCCGGCCCGATGGCACGGACTGCGACCCGGAGGAGCCCGGCGAGATCATCGTGGCCGGCCCCGGCGTCACGCCCGGCTACTGGCGCAACGAGAAGGCCTACGCCGACGCCATGCGGAACGGCTGGTTCCACAGCGGCGACGTCGGGATCAAGGATGCGGAGGGCTACATCCGGGTGGTCGACCGGCTCAAGGACATCATCATCACCGGCGGCTACAACGTCGCCCCGTCCGAGATCGAGGCGGTGATCTCCGAGATCCCCGAGGTCGTCGAGGTGTGCGTCATCTCGGCCGACGATCCGAAGTTCGGCGAGACGCCGGCGGCGATCGTGTACGCCGAGGCGCACCTGGAGCCGGAGACGGTCACGGCGTTCTGCCGGGAACGGCTGGCCGGGTACAAGGTGCCCCGGCACGTCGTCGTGCAGCGGGAGCCGCTGATCCGCATGGCGAGCGGCAAGATCGCGCGCCGGCAGATCCGGGAGGCGCACCCCGATCTGGCGGCGCCGGCGCAACCGGTGGCGTGAAGCCCCGCTGACGTGAAACTGGGGATCGTCGCCGACGCGCACGGCAACGCCGCGGCGTTCGACCGTGCGCTCGGCGAGCTCGCCAGCGAGGCGGACGCGCTGCTCGTCGCCGGGGACGCCTTCTCGGACCACCGGTTCTCGAACGACATCGTCCGGGCGATCCGGGAGGCCGAGGCCCTGTACGTGCTCGGCAACCACGAGCTGTCGTTCCTCGGCCCGGGCGGCGTCCGGGCCCGCGAGTCGGCGCGCGTCTCGCGGACCGAGTTGGCGTACGTGGAGGCGGCATCGACGGAGCTGCGGTGCACCATCGGCGGCCTTCGCCTGCTGATGGTGCACGGCAGCCCCTTCCCGCCGTACGCCCGCTACGTGGACCCGGAGAGCACGGAGTTCGAGCGGGCCGGGGAGCTCGACGCCGATCTCGTCGTGCTCGGGCACACGCACCTGCCCATGGCCCGACGGGTCGGACCCACGCTGATCGTGAACCCGGGCTCGGTCGGGATGAGCGACCAGCCCGCCCGCGGCGAGCAGGTCGGCTACGCGATGGTCGACACCGATTCGGGCGAGGTGACCTTCCGTTCCTTCGACAACCCGCGCCGTGCGGCCGTCTAGGCTGCACTGATGCCCCGTCCGAAGCAGCCGCTGATCTCCCGCGAGGCCGCCGTCGCGGCCGCGCTGCGGCTCATCGACGAGGAGGGCTACGAGAGCTTCTCGCTGGAGAAGCTGGCCCGCGAGATGGGCGTACGCAGCCCCTCGCTCTACCACCACTTCGCCAACCGCTCGGACCTGCTCACCGAGGCCTCGCGTGCGCTGCTCTCCGCGGTGCCGCTGGCGCCGAACCCGTCGGAGGGGGAGTGGCAGGACTGGTTCGTGGGGCTCTGCCTCGGTACCTATCGCCTGCTGCTCGACCATCCGCGGGCCGCCGGGCTGTTGTACGCGCACTTCCCGAACACCGTGATCATGCCGTCGCACGAGCGGGGCGCCCGGGTCCTGGCCGAGGGCGGGGTGCCCGCGGGTGACCGGTGGGTGATCATGCGCGGGCTGGAGAAGCTGGTGTTCGGCATGGCCTTCGCCGACGCCGGCGACGCGGTCCACGGCCGCACCCACATCCCGCAGGGCGTGGAGCGCGAGCGCTACCCGTACCTCGTCGAGGCGATCGAGTCGGGCGGCGCGGAGGGCGAGGCCCTGCTCGAGCGGGCCGTGCGGCTCTACCTCGCCGGGGCCACGGCGGCGCTGGCGACCACCGCGGGCTGACCTGACGCCGCGACGGAGCCGACCGGCCCCGCGCGTGGCGCGAATCGCGACCTCAGGAGGCGGCCGGTGCTCCCGGGTCCCCGACCGTGATCGCGGCGCGGCTGGGCGCCGGGGCGTCGGCGTCGATGTACGGGAGCGCACCGCGGAGGAAACAGCGGATGGACTCCGCGAAGAGGTCCTCGACGGAGCGCGGGTTGAGCTCCGCGGCCTCGGCCAGCGTCGGCTCCGTCGCGGGGTCGACGTTCGCGAACGCCCGGCCCCGCTCGTCCGGGCCCTTGACCGCCTCGGTGATGGCGGCCGCGACCGTGAGCTTGTCCATGCCGTCGAGGATCAGGACCCGCTGCTCGGGTGGCACACCCAGCTCCGCGAGCAGGCGCGCGCTGGTGTCGTAGGTGCGGGTGAGGACGTCGCGGGGCATGAACTGGAGCAGGACCGGCGCGGCGTTCCGGTGCCGCAACACCGCGCTCCGGAAGTCCAGGCTCAGTCGCACGAACCACTCCACCCAGTTCGGCACGCTCTGCTCGTCGGGCCATCTCGCCTCGAGCACGATCGCCCGCGCTACCGCCCGGAGGATCTCGGCCTTGTCCTGGAAGTGGTGGTAGAGCGAGGGCGCGCGGACGTTCAGCTCGCGGGCCAGCCGCGGCAGGCTGAAGGCGTCGAGGCCCTCGGTGTCGATGATCCGCAGGGAAATCTCGATCACCGCGTCGTACCTGATCAGCGGCTTCGCCGGGCGTGGCATGCGGGTCATTATCCGCGATCCCGCCCCGTACTTGTCGCGCGCCACGCTGCCTACTACCTTTAGTTTTCTCGACGCGGAGGAGGCGGGATGTCCGGAGAGCGACGTACGGCCACCTACTGCCGGGTGTGCGAACCGGCGTGCGGCCTCGTCGCAACCGTGCGCGACGGCGAGCTGGTCGCCCTGGAGCCGGACCGCGACCACCCCGTCTCCCGCGGCTTCGCGTGCCGGAAGGGCCTGGCCGGCGCGGCGATCCACTCCGACCCCGACCGCCTGGACCATCCCCTGCACCGCTTCGACGGCGAGGCCGAGGTGAGGTCCTGGGACGACGCCGTCGGCGGGATTGCCGCCACCCTCACCTCGCTCCTCGACGAGTACGGCCCGGAGAGCATCGGGCTCTACATGGGCAACCCCGCCAGCTTCAACTCGCAGATCGGCATCGGCACGCCGGAGCTGTTCGCGCGACTCGGCGTCACCCGCGTGTTCAACTCGGCCACACAGGACTGCAGCAACAAGTTCGCCGCGGCCACGGCGATGTTCGGTACCTCGGCGCTGCATCCCCTCCCGGACCTGCGCCGGACCGACGCGTTGCTGCTGCTCGGCTCGAACTGGCGGATCAGCAAGGGCAGCTTCCTCGTCGTGCCCAACGCCTACCGCGAGCTCACGGAGGCCGCCGCCCGCGGGGCGCGCATCTGGTTCGTCAACCCGCGGGACACAGAGACCGCGGGCTCCCGGACCGGCGAGACCGTACCGATCAGGCCGGACACAGACGTCTACCTCCTCGCCGCGCTGATCCACGAGATCGACCGGACCGTCGGGTTCGACCCCGTCGCCGGGGAGCAGGGGACGCACCTCGACGGGCTCCGCGCCTTCGTCGCGGACTACCCGCCGGAGCGGGTCGCCGAGGTCTGCGGAATTCCGGCGGACCGGATCCGCGGGATCGCCCGCGACTTCGCCGCCGCACCGCGCGCGGCCGCGCACATGTCCACCGGCGTCAACATGGGCCGGCAGGGCATGCTCGCGTACTGGCTGATGACCATGCTGGTGCTGGTCACCGGCAACCTGGACCGCGAGGGCGGCACCATCCCCGGCCGCGAGGTCTACCCGGCGGCCCGGAAGGCCCGCGGCGACCTGGCGCGCGACGTCGTCGACGGCGAGTTCGGCCCGATGCGCCGCGGGCACCTGCCCGGCGCGCTGCTCGCCGACTACGTCCTCGACGCCGAGCGGCCGATCCGCGCCCTCGTCGTGATCGCGGGGAACCCGCTGCTCACGATCCCGGGGGAGGAGCGGCTGCGGAAGGCCTTCGAGGCGCTCGAACTGCTCGTCGTCATCGACCTCTATCCGAACGCGACGGGCGAGTACGCGGACTGGCTGCTGCCGGCCGCCGACATGTACGAGCGGGCCGACGTCAACGTCGCCACCCTCGGCATGGCGGCCAGCACATTCGTGCAGTGGACGCCCGCCGTCGTCCCGCCGCGGCACGAGCGGCGCGAGGAGTGGTGGATCCTGGCCCGCATCGCGCAGGAGATGGGGCTTCCGTCGGTGCTCGACGCCGAGGACCCCGAGACCGCGCGGTGGTCCCGCGTCGACCACATGCTGGCGGCGGGCGGCCTCACTCGTGAGCAGGTGACGTCCCTCCCGCGCGGGCTTCCCGTCGGCGACGCCGAACCGGGGTCCCTGTTCGCCCGACACATCCAGACCGCCGACGGCCGCGTGGACTGCCGCCCGGCGGCCTTCGACGCCGCGATCGCGCGGTGCGCCCGGATCTTCGGAGAGCTCGCGGACGAGAGGCCGGACCAGCTCAAGCTGATCTCCCGGCGGGACCCCAAGGCGCAGAACTCCTGGTACGCGAACGTGCCCGAGATGAAGCGCGGGACCCGCGACCGCAACCCGCTCACCCTCAACCCCGACGACGCGGCGCGGCTGGGGTTGTCCCCGGGCGACGAGGCCGTCGTGCGCTCGGCGTGGGGCGAGGTCCGGGCGACCGTCGCGCTCGATCCCGGGCTGCGCGTGGGTGTCGTCGCGATGGAGCACGGCTGGGGACTCCAGCCGGGACTGCGGCTGTCGCGCGAGCGCCCCGGCGTGAACGTCAACCGGCTGATGCCACACGGGCCGGGCAGCTACGAGCCGGAGTCGAACATGGCCCGGCTGACCGGGATCCCCGTCGACGTACGCCCGCTCCGGCTTCCGCTGGAGCCCTCGGTGGTGTAAACCTAGAAGTAGTAGATAAACGTCGACGAGGGGGTCGCCATGACAGCTGCGCCTCGAGGGGACCGGATCCGGCGGGCGCTGGACCACCTGCGCAACGACACCACCGAGGAGTTCGACTCGGTCGTCCCGTTCGGCCCGGAGCAGTACCGCGATCCGGGAATCGCCCAGCGGGAGCGCGACCTCGTCTTCGGTCGCGTGCCGTCGATCGTGGCGCACGCGACCGAGCTGCCGAAGCCGGGCGACTTCCTCACGCTGCAGATGCCGCGCAACAAGGTGATCGTCGTGCGGCAGAAGGACGGCTCGGTGAAGTCGTTCGTGAACCTCTGCCGGCATCGGGGGGCGTTGCTGGAGGAGCAGGAGAAGGGTCGTTGCCGGCTGTTCTCGTGCGGCTACCACCGCTGGTCCTACGACACGGACGGGTCGTTGCGGGCGATCACGCGGGACAACACGTTCGGTGAGATCGACCGGGCGCAGTTCGGGCTGATCGAGCTCCCGACCGAGGAGCGGCACGGTCTGATCTGGATGGTCGACGACGCCGGCGCGGAGATCGACGTCGCCTCCTGGCTGGGTCCGGAGGTCGACGACATCCTGGCCGGCTACCGGCTGCAGGACCTGCTGGCCGTCCGGTCCGAGGGCTTCGACGAGCCCGCCAACTGGAAGCTCATGCAGGACGCGTTCACGGACAACTACCACATCCAGTACGCGCACCCGAACACCGCGGGCAAGCACGTGCACACGAACGTGCAGGTCGTCGAGGACTTCGGCCGCCACGCGCGCATGCTCTCGCCCCGCAAGAAGATCGACCGCTGGCTGGAGGAGGATCCCGGCGACCGCGACCTCGGCCGCTACGTCATCGACGGGCACTTCCTGCTGCCCAACAGCACCCTGCTGCGCCAGCCCGACGACCACTTCGAGCTGCTCACCTTCCGTCCGCACCCCACCGACCCGGGGCGCTGCCGCATGGAGATGCGGCTGCTGGTGCCCAGCCTCGAGGCCAGCGGCATGACGAAGGAGAAGTGGGACGAGGTCTGGGACAAGAACTGGAAGATCCTGCTCGCCGTGCTGCACCAGGAGGACTTCCCCCTGCTGCGGGCCGCCCAGACCGGGCTCGTCAGCGCGAACGCGGGCGGGATGGTGCTGGGCCGCAACGAGGTCGTGAACCAGATCTTCCACCGCGAGCTGCGCAAGCTGCTCGCCTGATCGTCACGCGAGGAACGCGGGCACCAGGAACGTGCGCAACTCGCGCCGGAGCTCGTCCGGTGCGAGGCGCATGCCCTCCTCCTGCGACACCATCATCGTGGTGATGCGGGCCAGCCACCGGGCGGCCTCGTGCAGGTTCAGCTCGGCCCGCATCTCGCCGTTCTGCTGCGCCGCCTGCAGGATCGGTTCCCACAGCTCGTAGGTCAGCTGGTGGGACACGCCCTCCCCACCGAGGATCCGCGCGGCGAGACCCGGCTGGTCGCCGGTGACGAGCAGCTGCACCACCGGGTCCTTGTGGCCGCGGTCGACGTTGTAGATCAGGCCCTCCACCAGCTTCTCCGCGAAGCTCGGACAGCGCTCGATGTGGGCCTGCGCGCGCGGGATGTTCAGGCGCGCCCGCCGGGTGATCGACGCCAGGACCAGCGCCTCCCGGTCGGCGAAGTACCGGTACACCGTGGCCCGCGAGACGCCGCCCGCCTTCGCGACGTCCTCCATCGTCGTCTTCGCGATCCCGAAGCGCTCGAAGCACTCCTCTGCGGCCTCGAGCAGCTGCGCCTGCATGCCGGCCGGCTCCTCGACCGTGCTCGCGCGTGGGGTCGCCATGGTCGGGAGTCTAGGCCAGGCCTGCGACATGAGACGCTTGACGGATAATGTCTCATGTGACACCGTCGAGGCATCCCGGATCTGGAGGCGTCGACGATGGGGTCGAGGACGTGAGCGGTTACTCCCTGCTGGCGGGCGTGCGGATCCTCGAGGTCGCCCAGCTCGCGCCGTCGTCCGTCGGCGGTCACCTCGCCGACCTCGGCGCGGACGTGGTCAAGGTGGAGACGGGCGCGGGCGAGGGCGTGCGGCACAACGGGGCCCGCGCCGTCGGCTCCCCGGACGGTCCCGGCTTCATGCACCTGCGGTGGAACCGCGGGAAGCGCAGCGTCGCCCTGGACCTGCGCGCCGAGGAGGGGCGGCAGGCGTTCCTGCGCCTCGCCGCCACCGCCGACGCGGTCGTCGAGGGCACCCGCCACGGGTACCTGGAGCGGCTCGGCCTCGGCTGGGACGCGCTGCGCGAGGTCCGCCCGCAGACCGTGCTCTGCGAGGTGTCCGGCACCGGCGCCGAGGGCCCGTACCGGGACCTCGCGACCGGCGGCATGTGGTTCGACGCCTACGCGGGCATGCGCACGGTCGACACCGACCGCCCGTCGCCGCCCGGGGTGACGGGCGGCTCGGCCGAGGTCCCGCAAGCGATGTACGCCATCGGCGCGTACGGGGCGATGGCGATCCTGGCCGCGGTGCTGCGGGCCCGCGAGACCGGCCGCGGCGCGCGGCTGCAGATCAGCAGCGTCGACGTGGCCACGGCGTGGATGCCGGACAGGATCGACGCCGCCCTGAACGCCGACCGCACGGTGGCGCGCCCCGGCTGGCTGCCGGACGGCAGGCTTCCGGACTGGCCCCTGCTCGACGCCTACGCCACGAAGGACGGCGGCGCGATCGTCCTCGGCTCGCACTACCCGAAGTTCTGGCGCGCGTTCTGCACGGCCGTGGGCCGGCCGGACCTGCTGGAGATCGACCTGTCGACGGTGGACGAGGGGAGCGAGGAGCGCGCTCTGCACGTGTGGCGCGAGCTCGACGCCCTGTTCCGCACCCGCACCAAGCAGGACTGGGTCGACCTCTTCCTCGCCCACGACGTCGCCGGCGGGCCGGTCAACACCGTCGAGGAGCTCCTCGAGGACCGCCATTTCACCGCGCGCGCCACGACGTACGAGAAGGACGGGCCCCACGGACGACTCAGGTTCGCCGCCAGCCCGGTGCGCGTCGTGGGGGAGGAGTTCGCCCCGGACCTGGCGCCGGAGCTGGGGCAGCACACCGACGAGGTCCTCGGGGAGCTGTCGTGAGCGGCCACTTCTCCGAGCTGCTGCGCTTCTGGGCGCGGCGGCTCCCGGATCACCTCGCCGTTCGCTTCGCCGAGCGCGAGTACACCTGGTCCGAGCTCGATCGCGCGACGGACGAGCTGGCCGCCGGTCTGTACCGAGCCGGGCTGCGCCCCGGGGACGTGCTCGGGGTCCTGATGACCAACAGGGTCCAGTTCGTGGAGGCGATGCACGCCGCGTTCCGCGTCGGCGCGGCCGTCGAGCTGCTGAACATCCGGTTCACGCCGGCCGAGATGGTGCACCCGGTCGTGGACGCGGGCACCCGGATGGTCGTCACCGAGCCCGCGCTGGTCCCGATGCTCGCCGACGCCCGAGCGGCAGTGCCCGGGCTCACCGTGCTCACCACGGAGCCGGTGGAGGGCTGCACCCCGCTCGACGACCTGCGCCTGGCCGGCGAGCGGCCGCCGGCCCGTCGTCCGGACCCGGAGGAGACGGCGCTGCTCGCCTACACCTCCGGCACCACCGGCGTCCCCAAGGGCGCGATGCTGCCGCACCGCGCGATCATCGCCAACGGGAACGCCCGGGCCGTCGCCGACGCGCTGACCTGGAAGGACCGGGTCCTCATCATCGTGCCGATGGCGTTCACCGGCGGCTCGTCGAGCTACCTGCGCGAGTCGGTGACCACCGGCGCGCCCGCGATCGTGCAGGGCACCTTCGACCCGCCGCAGATCCTGGAGCTGCTCCAACGCGAGCGGATCACCGTGTGCTCGGCCGTGCCGGTGGTGTGGGAGGGCGTGCTCGCGCTGCCTTCGTTGAAGGACGCCGACCTCTCCGCGCTGCGCGCCGGCGTCGGCGCGGGCGCGCCGATGGCGATCGAGGTGATCCGCGCCTGGCAGCGACTGGGCGTCGGCATGCGGCAGGGCTACGGGCAGACCGAGTTCGCCGGCGGCTACGCCACCCTGCTCTACGAGGACGAGGCCGCGGACCACGTCGGCTCGGTCGGGCGCGTGATCATGCACCACGAGATCCGGGTCGTCGACTCCGCCGACCGGGACGTCCCGGTCGGCGAGCCCGGTCAGATCCTGCTCCGCGGACCGTCGGTGATGACCGGGTACTGGAAGCGCCCGGAGGCCACCGCCGAGACTCTCGCCGGCGGCTGGTTGCACACCGGCGACATCGGCCGGCTCGACGAGCACGGCTTCCTCACGCTGGTCGACCGGGCGAAGGACATGCTGATCTCCGGTGGGCTCAACGTGTACCCGGCGGAGATCGAGACCGTGCTGGCCGGGCGGCCCGGGCTGGAGGAGTGCGCGGTCGTCGGCGTCCCGCACGAGCGCTGGGGCGAGGTGCCGATGCTCGTCGTGCCGGACCTGGACCGGGTGGACGTCGACGAGCTGCGCGCGCACGTCGGCACGGTCCTCGCCGACTACCGCCGTCCGAAATGGATCGTCGGCACGGGTGCCCCGCTGCCGCGCACGCTCGGCGGCAAGATCCTCAAGCGCGAGATCCGCGCGGCCTATCCCGAGGTGCCGCCCGGCGCGGTGCCCCTCACCACCACCCGGGGGAACCGGACATGACCCTGTTGAACAGCGATGTGGCCGACCTGCTCACCGAGCACCTCAAGGCGGGCACCACGGAGATGGCGGCCACCGACTTCCGCGTGCCGATCGCCCACTTCGTCAGCGACGAGCGCGCCGCGAAGGAGCGCGAGCTGATGACCCGGCTGCCGGTGATCATCGGGCACGGGTCGGAGATCGCCGAGCGCGGCAGCTTCGTCACCCGCGAGGTGCTGGGCCTGCCGCTGATCGTCGTCCGGAGGTCGGACGGCACGGTGGCCGGCTATCACAACATCTGCCGGCACCGCGGTGGTCGCGTCGAGGACAAGGCCTGCGGCAAGCAGCGTTACTTCACCTGCCACTACCACGGCTGGAGCTACAACCGCGAGGACGGTGGCCTTCGCGGCGTCCCGTACGACGACTTCTACACCCACGTCGACCGGGAGCGGCGCAGCCTGCACACGGTCCGGGTCGAGGAGCGGCACGGGTTCCTGTTCGCGGACCTGTCGGGCACCGCCGACTGGGACATCGACACCTGGCTCGGCCCCGACGTCGACACCCAGCTCGCGCCCTTCGGGCTCGACGGCGCGGAGATCTTCCTCGACAGGTCCTTCACCCTGGACATCAACTGGAAGATCGTCCTGGACGGTGCCATCGACGTGCTGCACCCGAAGTTCCTCCACCCCACGGGCGTCGGGAAACTGATCGAGACGAACACCAGCGTGTGGCGGCAGTACGGGCGGCACGGGCAGTCCTTCAGCCCGCGCACGCGGATGGGCGACGCCGCCCGCGCCGGCGAGCCGACCGACGCGAGCTTCCGGTACATGGGCAGCAACCTGTTCCTGTACCCGAACTCGATGGTGATCTCCACCCCGGACCACGTGGAGTTCTGGACGGTCTGGCCCGACACCGAGACCGCGGGCCGCTCGACCACGAACATCCGGTTCCTCGTCCGCCCCGAGAAGCGCGACGAGCGCATCGAGCGCCGGCTCATGCGGAGCTGGGAGATCCTCGAGGAGGCCGCCGTCAAGGAGGACTGGCCGATGGAGCTGACCATCCAGCAGAACGCCAAGGCCCACCCGCACGGCACCTTCCTCTACGGCCGCAACGAGCAGTCCTGCCAGCACCTGCACCGCGAGCTGGCGGCGGACCTGGGGGACTGAGCCGGAGCTCAGGCTCCGGTCGCGATCATCGTCCGCAGCTCGTTCTTCAGCACCTTTCCGGTGGCGTTGCGGGGAAGCCGGTCGACGACCACCACCCGCCGCGGCACCTTGAAGTTCGCCAGCCGCTCCCGGGCCCAGGTGATCAGCTCGTCCTCGCTCGGGGCGCCGGCGGCCGAGGGGATCACGAAGGCGGCGCCGACCTCGCCCAGGCGTTCGTCCGGCGTGCCGATCACGGCGACCTCGCGGACGCCGGGGTGCTCGGCGAGGGTCGCCTCGATCTCGGCGGGGTAAGCGTTGAACCCGCCGACGACGAACATGTCGCCCTTCCTGTCGGTGACCGACAGGTTGCCGTCGTCGTCCATGCGCCCGATGTCGCCGGTGTGCAGCCAGCCCTCGACGTCGACCTTCAGCGCGGTCTCGGCGGTGGCGTCGAGGTAGCCCTGCATCACGTTGTAGCCGCGCACCCGGACTTCGCCGAGCCCGCCGTGCGGGACCGGGTTCCCGTCGTCGTCGACGACGGCAACCTCGATGCCGGGCAGGGCGCGCCCGGAGGCCCGGGTCAGGACCTCCACCGGATCGTCAGGCCGCGAGATCGTGGCCAGGGCGCAGCCCTCGGTCATGCCGTAGCAGGTGGTCACCCGCTCGAACCCGAGCTCCGCGAGCACCCGGCGGATGAGCACCGCGGGGACGGAGGCGGCCCCGGTGATCGCGAGCCGCAAGGACGACAGGTCCCGTTCCCGAAGACGGGGATCGGCGAGCAGGGTCGCGTACAGCGTCGGGGGGCCCGGCAGCACCTCGATGCGCTCGCGGTCGATCTGGTCGAGCAGCACCTCGGCGTCGAGCACGGCGTGCGGATAGATCGTCATGCCGTGCATCAGGGCCGACAGCCACCCCGCCTTGTAGCCGAACGCGTGGAAGAAGGGACTGACGATGGCGTAGCGGTCGCCGTCCCGGAACCCGGCGAGGCGGGAGAAGTCGAAGTAGCCGCGCAGGTTCTGGGCGTGCGTGGTGAGCACGCCCTTGGGACGGCCGGTGGTGCCGGAGGTGAAAAGGACGTCCGAGATGCAGTCGCCGTCGACCTGGGTCATCACCTCGTCCGGCGTCACCGACTCGGCCAGGAACCCGTCCCACCCGAGAGCCCCGTCGCGGGCGCCGCCGAGGCGGACGGTGCAGGGGACCGACACGTCCTCGGCGGCGAGCATGCCGAGGTGGTCGTTGCCGAGGAACCCGTCCGCGACGACGAGCACGCGCGGGCGCGCCCGATGCAGGATGTGGGCCACCTCCGGCCCCTTGTACCGGGTGTTGAGCGGGACCAGGGCAGCCCCGACGCTCTGGGCGCCGAGGGCAGCCACGATCCACCGCCAGGAGTTCGGCGCCCAGACCGCGACGCGGTCGCCGATCCCGACGCCGTGGGCCAGCATCGCCCCGGCCGTCCGGCGGACCTCGTCGCCGAGTTCGCGGTAGCTCAGCGTCCGGTCGCCATCGACGACCGCGGGACGGTCACCGAACCGGGCCGCCGCGTCGGCCAGCAGCTCGCCGAAGGTGCGCCAGCGCCGGTCACCCCGCACGCCGCCGAGAAGGTCCTGCTGCACAGCGAAACCCTACGATCCGGATCCGGGTCAGGCTGTCTCCGGGGTGAAGCGGATGCGGAGCGAGTTGATCCCGCGAACCTGGCTGTGGTGCAGCTCGGGAGTGTGGTCGGGGTCCAGCTCGAAGTCCGGGATCCGGCGGAGGATCTCCGCGAGGGCGACCGACAGCTCGATCCGGGCGAGGTGCGAGCCCACACAGCGGTGCGGGCCGCCGCTGAACGCGAGGTGCCGATTCGGGGTCCGGTCGATGCGCAGCTCATCGGGTGCGGGGAACTCCCGCGGGTCGCGGTTCGCCGCCGAGAGCATCACCAGGACCATGTCGCCGGGTCGCAGGGTCACCCCCTGCAGCGTCGTCCCGCGAGTGACGACCCGGCCGCCGGCCACGGGCGCCTCCATCCGGAGCAGCTCCTCGACGGCGCCGCCCAGCAACGACGGATCGTCGAGCAGGCGCTGCCGCTCCCGCGGGTTCCGGACGAGATGGATGAGCCCGAGACCCAGCACGCCGCGGACGGTGTGCAGCCCGCCGAGCATCAGCAGCCAGAACATCCGGAGCAGCTCGTCGTCCGTCAGCGCGCGGCCCTCGAACTCCGCGTTCACGATCTGCGAGGTCGGGTCCTGGCCGTCGCCGCCGCGGCGGTCGGCGATCACGCCGGTGAAGTAGGCGAAGACCTCCTCGTTGGCCTTCTGGCGGAACGCCGCGTCCTCCTCCGGCGGGGCACCGGGCTTCCCGACGAGGATCGCCTCGGTCCACTCGGTGAAGCGCTCGCCGTCGTCGAGCGGCCAGCCCATCAGGGAGACGAACGTGGCCATCGTCAGCGGGTGCGCCAGCTCCTGCACGACGTCGCAGCGCCCGCGCCCGGCGAAGCCGTCGATCAGCGAGGTGGTGGTCTGTCGGATCGCCTCCTCCAGCGCGCGCATCCGGCCCGGATTGAAGAGAGGGTTGAGGATCTGCCGGTACAGCTTGTGCTCGGGCGGGTCGACCTGCAGGGGGATCGACGGGACCGGCGCGACCACGGGTACCTGGTTCTGCGTGTTGGAGAAGGTCTCCCAGTCGCGGACCACCGTGTGGACGTCGTCGTAGCGGGTGACGACCCAGTGCCCGCCGTGCAGCGGGGACCAGGCGACCGGCGTCTTCTCCTGCAGCACGGCGAGCGCGTCGTGGGGATCGGCGAGCGCCGGGTCGGTGATGTCGAAGTCGGTGATCAGCTCGGGTGGGACGTCCTCGAGACGGGTGGGCACTGGCGTCGCCTTTCTGTGGTGGGGAGCGTCCGGCTCAGCCGGCTGAGCCGCCTCGCCCGGCGGCATAGTCCGCCCGGGCCTTGCGGATGCCGGCGTGAAAGCGCTCGCTGAAGCCGTCCTTGCGCTCCGCGGTCCACGCGTAGGAGCGGCTCAGGGAGTCGGTGGTGCCGGTGAGGCGGGGCATGATCTCGTCGGCGAACAGCTCGTACTGCCGGGTCGTCGCGGCGGTGTCCGCCCAGTCGTGGGCGGTGAGCAGGAAGGTGCCGAAGCCGCCGGTCAGCTCGACGAGCCCCCGGACGTAGGCGGCGACCCGGTCCGGGCCGCCGATGCAGCCGTAGCCGGAGTCGTTGACTCGGCGCACCAGCTCCTCGTGGGACACCTCCTCGCCCGGTGCGATCATCTGCATCGGGGTCGTGACGTGCCGGTACGCCATGAAGTCCGCCAGCCCGAACCGAGTGTCCTCCAGCGCCTGCTCGTCCGACTCGGCGAGGTGGACGTTCCCGACGATCGCCCACTCGTCCCGCGACACGGTCTGCCCGTGCGCAGCCGCCTCGGCCTCCGTGATCCCCCAGGTCTTCGCCAGCAGCTCCGCGGCGGCCGCCGAGGTGCCACCGACCGACAGCAGCCCCAGCCCGTACCGGCCCGCCAGCTTCGGGCCCGACGGCGACATGGCCGCGGCGACGGCGAGCGGGATGCCGCCCGGCCGGTAGCCCTGGAGCTGCAGGCGGGCGTCGTCGAGGGTGAACCAATCGGTTTTGCGATGAACCGGGCCGGGGGTCCCCAGCAGCTCGATGATCGCGTCGAGCGCCTCCTCCATCCGCGGCCGGAGCAGGTTGTAGTCCATGCCCATCATCTGCGAGTCCGCGACGAGCGCGCCCGGGCCGAACCCGATCCGGATCCGCCCCCGGGTCATGTGGTCGAGGAACGCGATCCGGTCCGCCACCATCAGCGGATGGTGGTACGGCAGCGAGATCACGCCGCTGCACAGCTCGATCCGCGAGGTCCGCTGGGCAGCCGCGGCGATCATCAGCTCGGGCGAGGGGATGTACTCGAAGCCGCCACTGTGGTGCTCGCCGAACCAGACCTGCGAGTAGCCGAGACGGTCGAGCGCCTCGATGTGCCGCAGGTCCTGCTCGATCGCGACGGCGGGGCTGCGGCGGGGATTGTGGTACGGCGGCATGAACAGGCCGAAGCGCAAGGGGACTCCCGGGTCAGTGGACGACGACGCTGCGCAAGGTGCTGCCCTCGTACATCGCGGCGTACCCGTCGTTGATCTCGTCGAGGGTGAAGGTGCGGCTGATCAGCTCGTCGAGCTTGAGATGACCGGCGCGGTAGAGGTCGAGCAGGGCGGGAACCGCCTTCGTCGGGGACCACGCGCCGTACAGACAGCCCTGGATCCGCTTCTGGTAGGCCGAGAGCTGGGCGAGGTCCAGCGGGATCGGGCTCGGCGCCTGTCCGGGGACCGCGGTGGCGACCACCGTGCCGTCCTTGCGGACGGCATCGAAGGCCTGGGCGATGTGCTCGCCCTTCAGCACACTGGTGGTCACGACGGCGACGTCCGCGCCCTGACCGTTGGTGAGCGAGCGGGCGAGATCCGCGGCCTCCTCGATCGACCCGACGGCGTCGGTGGCCCCGAACTCGAGCGCGCGGGACCGGCGGAAGGACAGCGGGTCGGCGGCGATGATCCGCACCGCACCGGCGTGCTTCGCGCCCTGCACGGCGTTGATCCCCAGACCCCCGGTGCCCATCACGATCACCACGTGCCCGGGCTCCACGCCGCCCGCGTTGACGGCCGAGCCCCACCCGGTGGGCACCCCGCAGCCGACGAGCGCCGCGGTCTGCAGCGGGATGTCCTTGCCGATCGGGATGCAGCACAGCTCCGGTACCACGCTGTACTGCGAGAACGTCCCGACGAACGCGGCCTGGGCGACGTCCCGGCCGTCGAGGTGCATCCGGTACGTGCCGTCGAGCATGGCGCCCTTCGGGATCAGGGCGCCCAGGTCGCAGAGGTTCTGCATCCCGCTCGCGCACCAGCGGCAGCGCCCGCAGCCGGGGATGAACGCCGTGACCACGTGGTCGCCGGGCTTCAGCATGGTGACGCCCGGGCCGACCTCCTCGACGATCCCCGCCCCCTCGTGGCCGCCGCAGTACGGCAGGACCTGGGTCGCGTTGTCGCCGGTCGCGTGGTGCTCGTCGGAGTGGCAGAGGCCGGTCGCCACGTAGCGGACGAGGACCTCGTTCGCGCGGGGCTCGTCGACGTCGACCTCGACGACCTCCCACTTACCGGGTATCTCCATGAGCAGAGCTGCTCTGGACTTCATCGGTCCTCCTCACTGGCCGAGGGCGGCCAGGGTGTCGTGGTCGGCGACGGCCGCGGCGTAGCGCTCGCCCATCAGCCGGCAGACGTCCTCGCCCTGCTTCTCGGGCGGGCACACGGCGAAGAGCAGGCCGTGCAGGTGGTGGCGGCGGTAGGCCGCCCAGGCCTCGTCGAAGGTCGGGGCGGGTGCGCCGGTCGCGGCGAGCGCCGCCAGGTAGGTCCGCAGCAGGTCGCGTTCGCACGCTCGCCGGGTCTCGACGTCCAGCGCGCCCACCAGGAAGTACGCCGTGTCGTCCGACCACGGGCCGAGGCACGCGACCTGCCAGTCGAGGAAGCGGATCGCGCCGTCGACCAGGTACGTGTTGCCGATGTGCGGGTCACCGTGCGCGAGGGACTGGACGCCCGCGTCGTCGATCTCCCACAGCCGGTGCATCGCCCGCTCGACGCGCCGCCGGTCCCGCATCGCCGGGGTGAAGCAGGCCGTGGTCGGACGCTCCAGCGCTGCTGTCCAGTGGGCCTCCGACAAGAAGCCCGTGACGACGGTCCGGTACTGCGGCGAGCCGACGACCAGCCACGGCGTCGCACCGGGGCCGGTGCGGTCCCAGCTGCGGCCGTGCATGTCGGCCAACAGCTCGAGGGCGGCGGCAACCTGGTCGGGCGTGTAGCGGTCCTGCGGACGGCCGAACTCGATCCCCGGCCCGCGGAGGTCGTCGAGCACGACGAGGCCCTGCTCGCCCTCGTCGTCGACCTCGGTGCCCCAGCAGCGGGGGACGACGTCGCCGAGCGCCGGCGCAATGTCGGCGTAGAAGCGTGCCTCCGCCCGGTAGCCGCGGTGGCCGAGGGCGCGCATGGCGTCGTCGAACCCGCCCTTGAGACACAACGCCTCCGGCGGCCCGCCCGGCGGGTTCGCGGCGTAGCGGACCTTCAGCATCACCTTGGTCGCCGTGCCCCACACGACCGAGTCGACGGTCACCTCCGCGACCTCGACCCCGGGCGTGGCCCGCCCGAGTATCCCGGTGAGCCACTGCGGGGTGATCTCCGACAACGACGTCGGGGATCCGGCCGCCGTGCTCATCGCACCTTGGCGTGCGTGGCCGGGACGTCGGCGTAGAGCTCCCGGATCTCGCGTCGGGCGATCTTGCCGCTCGCCATGCGCGGCAGCGGGTCAGCGGAGCGCACCACGTACCGGGGGATCTTGTAGCCGGCGAGATGCTCGGTGCAGTGGGCGACGACGGCCTCCGCGTCCGGTGTGTCGAGCCCGTGCACCACCGCCGCCGGGGTCTCCCCGAACCGCTCGTCCGCGACGGGGATCACGCACACCTCGTCCACCCCGGGCAGCCCTGCGATCACGTTCTCGATCTCGGACGGGGCGATGTTGTAGCCGCCGGAGATGATCAGGTCCTTGACCCGGTCGACCATCCGGATCAGCCCGGTCTCGTCGGCCACGCCGAGGTCGCCGGTGTGGAACCAGCCGCCCTGCCAGGCCGCCGCGGTGGCCTCCGGGTTGCGCCAGTACCCCGGCGTGATCGACGGGCCCTTCGCGACGATCTCGCCCTCCTCGCCGGGCGCGCACTCGGTCCCGTCCGGCCGGACGACCCGGTGCGGGGTGAAGACCGAGCCGCGGCCCACTGCTTCCGGGTGCGCGATCGCCTCCTCGACGGGGTTCATCGACGACAGCCCGTGCAGCTCCGTCATCCCGTAGGACTGCCGGAGCACGACGCCCTTGTCCAGCCAGACCTTGAGGTTGTCCGGGGACACGCGCGCGCCGGCTACAGTGGCCAGCTGGATGCAGGACAGGTCGGCCTCGCCGAACTCGGGCAGCGCGGACATCTGCTCGAACAGCAGCGGGACGCCGCACACCACCTCGACGCGCCGCTCGCTGATCCGCTGCAGCATCGCCTTGGCGTCGAAGCCGCGCTCGTAGAACAGTGTCATCCCGCGCGTGAGCGGGTGCAGGACGTGCCACGGCAGGCCCGGCATGCCGGACATCGACAGCACGAAGATCATCCGACCGCCCGGCCGCATCACCGGCTCGGTCACCGCGAACTCGGTGAGGAAGCTGACGAAGCTGCGGTGCGAGAGCGTGACGCCCTTGGGCTTCGAGGTGGTGCCGCTGGTGTAGACGATGATCGCGACGTCGTCCGGGTCGACGGCGGGCGGCGGCACGGGAGTGTGTGGCGCCGTGCGCTGCGCGGCGAAGGACTCCATCGGCAGCAGCCGGATCGGGTCGTCCCCGATCGCTTCCGCCATCCGCTCGGCGGACGCCTCGTCCGCGACCACGGCGACGGGCTCGGCGTCGGTGAGCTGGTGGCGGAACTCCGTCGCCGTGAAGCGGTTGTTGAACGGGACGGCGATCGCCCCGAGCTTCAGTGCGCCGATGGCCGACGCGATCCACTCCAGGCTGTTCGCGCCGACGAACCCGACCCGGTCGCCGGTGCCGACGCCGGCCGCGGCGAGCCGGCGGGCGGCGTTGTCGGTCCAGCGGTCGAGGGTCGCGTAGTCCACCTCGTCCGTGCCGTCGAAGACGATCGCGAGGCGGTCGGGGTTGTTGCGCGCCCACCAGCGGACGCCGTCGGTGATCATGCGGTTCTCCCGGTGGTGGGCAGGAGAGAGTGGCGCCGAACGCGCAGCGAATCGAGACGCGGGGGCATTCGTCCGCACTCCTGTCTGCATTGACGAGGTATCGCACGGAATGGTTCGGAAAAGAGTCGAACGAATATTTACCTTACGAGGGTAGGTAGAGGGGTGTCAAGGGCTGCCGGGTACCCGTCGCCGTCAGGGCCGGCGGCCGAGGCGCGGGTCGTCGATACCGCGCAGGAAGGTCCGGATCGACTCGGCCCACAGGGTCTCGGGGTCGAGCTCGTTGGCCTCGATCGCCCGGGTGAGCGCCGGCTCCGCCCCGGGGTCGACGTCCGGAAAGATCTCCTTGCGGGTCGCCGGGCGCTTCATCGCCTCGGTCAGCGCGGCGCCCAGGGTGAAGCGGTCCAGGCCGTCGAGCACGAGAACCTGCAGGTGGTCGGGCACTCCCACCTCGGAGAGGAACGCCGCGGAGATCTCGTAGACGGGCGCGAAGACGTCCCGCGGCATGAACTGGAGCAGGACGGGGGCGGCATTGGCGTGGCGCAGGATCGTCCGCCGGAAGTTGAGGCTCTGTGTGACGAAGTACTCGATCCAGTCGTCCGGGTTCCGCTCCCGGGGCCGCGGCGTCTCCAGCACGATCGCCCGGGCGACCGCCTCGAGGATCGAGGCCTTGTCCGGGAAGTGGTAGTAGAGCGACGGCGCCTGCACGTTCATCTCGCGGGCGAGGCGCTTCAGGCTGAACGCCTCCAGACCCTCCTCGTCGATGATCGCCAACGCCGACGACACGATCGACGGGTAGCTCAGAAGGGGCTGGGCGGGCCGTGGCATGTGCGGATTATGGCGTACCGGCGATCGTGTTCGGACCTTCTCTCACCTATTTGCGTAAGGTACGTTCGCCCCCCATCCGGGCCGCTGTGGGCCCGGCGGGGGAGGGAGTCGAACCGTGGGCGTACTGGACGGGAAGATCGCGCTGGTGACCGGCGGAGCCTCCGGAATCGGACTGGCGTCGGCCCGGGCGCTGGTCGATGCCGGCGCGGCGGTCGCGGTCGCCGACCTCGACGCGGACCGCGGCGAGTCCACGGCGAAGGAGCTGGCGGCCGCGGGTGCGCGCAGCATCTTCGTCCCCGTCGACGCCACCGACGAGGGGCAGGTGGCCGCCATGGTGGGGCGCGTGGTCGGCGAGCTCGGCGGCCTCGACCTGGCCGTGAACAACGTGGGCCGCGGCGAGCTCGGCCGCACGGTCACCACGACGTCGCTCGAGAAGTGGAACTGGATCCTGGGCGTGTCCCTGACCTCGGCGTGGCTGGGGATGAAGCACGAGATTCCCGCCATGATCGACCGTGGCGGCGGGGCGATCGTGAACGTGGCGTCGAGCGCAGGGGTGAGTCCGCAGACCACCGCCTCGCCGGCCTATGCGGCAGCGAAGGCCGGGGTCGTGCACCTGACTCGGTACGCCGCCAAGCAATACGCGGCCGAGGGGATACGGGTCAACGCCGTCGCGCCCGGCCTGACCCGCACTCCGACGGTCGAGGCCTGGTTCACCCCGGAGGCGGTCGCCGAGCAGGTGTCGAGCGGGCAGTTCGTGGAGCGGGCGGTGTCGCCCGAGGAGGTGGCAGCCGCCGTCGTGTACCTCTGCTCGCCCGCCGCCGCGATGGTCACGGGGCACACGCTGCCGGTCAGCGGGGGAGTCGCCTGATCGGCGTGGTTGACACCGTTCTATCTACAGTCGTAAGGTAAAGATCGGTTGCCGCGGAATTGTCGCGGCCCTGTTGCCGGCGGCGATTCTGCCGCCATTCCCGGAGCCTGCCCGACGAGGGGGAGTGCACGTCGTGACCTTCGATCTGTACGTGGACGGGGCGTGGACCGCCTCGGCGAGCACGGAGCGGGTGGAGGTGCTGAACCCGGCCACCGAGGAGCGGATCGGCGATGTGCCCGCGGGCTCGCCCGCCGACGTCGACCTCGCGGTCGCCGCGGCCCGCCGGGCCCTCGAGGGGTGGGCCGCGACGGACCCGGGGGAGCGGGCCAAGCTCGTCTCCCGGCTGGCGGACGAGCTGGAGCGCCGCCAGGACGAGATCACCGAGATCGTGGTGGCGGAGGTCGGCACGCCGCGGCGCACCGCGCGCTGGGCCCAGGTCGGCCTCGGCATCGTCGACCTGCGGGAGGCGGCGTCCGCGGCGGCGGACTTCCCCTGGGACGAGTCGCTGCGCAACTCGCTGATCGTGCGCGAGCCGGTCGGCGTCGTCGGCGCCATCACGCCGTGGAACTACCCGCTGCACCAGATCACCGCCAAGATCGGCGCCGCGTTCGCCGCGGGCTGCACGGTCGTCGTCAAGGCCAGCGAGGTCGCCCCGCTGACCGCGCGGGCGCTCACCGAGGCGATCGAGGCCATCGGCGTGCCGCCCGGGGTGTTCAACCTGGTCAACGGGTACGGGCCGATCGTCGGCGAGGCGCTGGCCGTCCACCCGGACGTCGACATGGTCAGCTTCACCGGCTCCAACGCGGTCGGCAAGCGGATCCTGGAGCTGGCCGCGGGCACGGTGAAGCGGGTGTCGGTGGAGCTCGGCGGCAAGAGCGCCGCCGTGCTGCTCGACGACCTGTCCGAGGAGGAGTTCGCCAAGGCCGTCCCGCACACCGTGCGGGCCTGCTACATGAACGGCGGTCAGTCCTGCAATGCGCAGACCCGCATGCTCGTCCCGCGCGCTCGGCTCGCCGCGGCCGAGGAGCTCGCGAAGGCGGCGGCCGAGGCCTACGCGCCCGGCGACCCGACCGCCGACGCCACCAAGCTCGGCCCGATGGTGACCGCGGCGCAGCGGGACAAGATCCTGCGCTACATCCGCACCGGGGTCGAGGAGGGCGCGCGGCTGGTCACCGGTTCGTCGGAGGCGCCCACGGGCCCCGGCTACTACGTGCGCCCGACGGTCCTGTCCGACGTCGCGCCCACGGCGACGGTGGCCCAGGAGGAGATCTTCGGGCCGGTGCTGTCGATCATCCCCTTCGGCTCCGAGGAGGAGGCGGTGGCGATCGCCAACGGCACGATCTACGGCATCGCGGGCGCGGTGTGGTCCACCGACCCGGCGAAGGCGCAGGCCGTGGCGCGCCGGCTGCGGGCGACGCAGATCGAGGTCAACGGCGGCCGGTTCAACGGTTCGGCCCCCTTCGGCGGCTTCAAGCAGTCCGGGTACGGCCGCGAGGGTGGCGCGTTCGGCCTCGAGGAGTTCGTCGAGATCAAGAGCCTGCAGCGGTGAGCTGCACCTTGACCGCCTCAACCTAACCCAATAAGGTGACATCGACCACGCATCGGAAACGGTGCGCGGCGGTGCCACCATCGACCGGGGGAAACGTCGAGCGAGCCCTTCCCCGGGGCCGCGAGCGCATTCTCCCGATCGCATTTCCCGTTCCCGACAATCGTCGACGACGACGAGCCGGAGCCGTCCCACCACCACGGCACGATCCACAGTGGCGGGCGGCCCTCAGGAGGAGGGCCCCGATGGTGTACACCGACCTGCCCTACGACGCGGAGACGAAGGCCGGGTTCGCCCGCGCCCTCTTCGACCACCTCGACCACGGCACGACCGACCTCGCGCCCGAGGTCCTCGAGATCGACGCGCGGGTCTACTCGGACCCGGCGCTCGCCGCACGCGAGCGCGCCGACCTGTTCGGCCACGTGCCGATCATCGCCGCACACGGCAGCGAGCTGCCGAACCGCAACGACTTCCTCGTGGCCCAGCTGCCGAACAACGAGGTGGTGCTGGTCCGCCAGGCCGACGGCCAGGTGCGCGGCTTCGTCAACACCTGCCGGCACCGCGGGGCTCGGCTGGTGAACGAGGACTCCGGGTCGCGGCGGTTCTTCTCCTGCCGCTACCACGGCTGGTCCTACGCCGGGGACGGCTCGCTGCGGGCGATCGCCGACGAGCCGACGTTCGGGACGGTCGACAAGTCCTGCCTGGGGCTCAAGGAGGTCCCGGTCGAGGAGCGACACGGCTTCGTCTGGGTCGTGGACTCCGCCGCGGACGACCGGAAGATCGACGTCGGCGAGTGGCTGGGCCCGGAGTTCGAGGCGTCGCTGTCCGCGCTGGAGATGGACCGCTACACCTGCTACGTGGCGGGCAACTTCGACGTGGACATCAACTGGAAGGTGCTGATGGACGCCTTCCTCGACGGCTACCACATCGCCTACGCCCACACCGGCACCGTCGCACCGTACTTCTACAACAACCTGCAGACCTGGCAGCCGATGGGCCGCCACGGCCGCATGGTCTCCGCGCGCAAGAGCATCGACAAGGTCCGTGGCCAGGACCCGGAGACCGCCGAGATCGACCGGCACATCACCGTCGCGCACTTCCTCATGCCGAACATGAGCGTGCTCCGCCAGCCGGACCACCTCGAGGTGCTGAACTTCGTGCCGGCGCCCGGCACCGCCGTCGGCACCCGGATGCAGATGCGGATCCTCACCCGCGAGCCCGCCGTGACCGACGAGCAGAAGGCCCGCTGGGACAAGAACTGGAACATCCTGATGGCGGTGCTGCGGGACGAGGACCTCGTGGTCAACGAGGGGCTGCAGAAGTCCGTGTCCAACCAGGACATCGGGCCGCTGTACTTCGGCCGCAACGAGATCGCCAACCAGCACTTCCATCGCTGGATGGCAGCTGCGCTCGACGACCCCCGGCACTGGGGCTGAGGAGGGATCCGTGGAGTACGAGTTCCACGCCCACCGGATCACCGGGGGTATCGGGGCGGACGACCGCTTCTGGGAGTCCCTGGAGGAGGGCGAGTTCCGGCTGCCCCGCTGCGCGGACTGCAAGCGGTGGATGTGGCCCGCCCACTTCCGCTGCGGACAGTGCGGCTCGTGGGAGCAGCTCTGGGAGCCCGTGGAGATGAGCGGGCGGATCTACTCCTGGACGCGCGCGCACTACGCCTTCGACCGTACGAAGGAGCGCGCCGAGGACGTGCCCTACGTCGTGGTCGTCGCGGAGTTGCCGGGCGCCGACGGGGCGCGGGTGGTCGGCGCGCTCGCGGGGCCGGACTCCGGGGTCCGCTGCGGCGTCGAGGTACGCGGACACATCGACCCTCCCTCGACGAAGAGCAAGGGATATCCGGCCGTGCGATGGAGCGTGGTGGACTGATGGTGAACACGATGCTGCGCGGCACCACCGCCGTCGTCGGCGTGAGCGACACGCCCTGGTACAAGCGCGGCACGTCCGGCGAGCCCGCGCTCAAGCTGGCGTTGCGGGCCATCGTGTCCGCCGCCGAGGATGCCGGGATCGACCCGTCGGAGATCGACGGGTTCGTCTCCTACGGCTCCGAGCGCAACGATGGCCAGCGGATGATGCCGGCGCTCGGCACGAAGGAGCTGCGCTTCGGCGCCCTGGTCTGGACCCACGGCGGCGGGATCCCGGGCGCGCTCGGGCTCGCCGCGTTGGCCATCGTCACCGGCCAGGCGGACGTCGTCGCCGTCTACCGCGCCATGTCGGAGTACCGCGGCCGCCGGCTGCGAGTGGACGTCGCGCAGGACGACACGTCACCCCAGCACCTGGTCAACGGCCTGGACTCGCCCGCCCAGCTGTGCGCGTTGCGGTCGATGCGGCTGATCGAGGCGGAGGGCGTGCCCGCGCGGACGTTGCGGGACATGGCGCTGGCCTCGTACCACCACGCGAAGCGCAACCCGCGGGCCATCGGCCGCGACACCGAGTTGGACGCGGAGACCTACGAGGAGTCGCGCTGGGTCTCCGAGCCCTACCACCTCTTCGACTGCTCCCGGGAGAACGACGCCGGGTCCGCGGTCATCCTCGTGTCCGCGGACCGGGCGAAGGACCTGCGGCAGAAGCCCGCCTACCTGCTCGGCGCGCCCATGGGCGCGGCCGCGGGTTGGGGGCTGCGCGAGGAGAGCGGGAACCCCTACTGGTCGGCCGGCTTCCAGGGCGTGGCGGACCGGCTGTGGGCGGACACCGGTTACGGCCCGGGCGACGTGGACGTCGCGCAGATCTACGAGAACATGACCGGGATGGGTGTGTCCGCCCTGATCGAGCACGGCTTCTGCACGCCGGCGAGTGCGGGGGAGTTCGTCACCTTCGACAATCTCATCGCGCCGAACGGCGGCCTGCCGATCAACACCTCGGGCGGCAACCTCGCCGAGGGCTTCATCCACGGCATGAGCCTGGTCGGCGAGGCCGTGCGGCAGATCCGCGGCACCTCCACCAACCAGGTGCCCGGCGCGACCCTCTCGCTCATGACCGGCGGCCCCGGCGACCCGGTGGTCTCCACGGCGCTGCTCGCCGACGCGGCAGCCCTCTGATGCGCCGCGTCGTCACCGGCGAGACGTCGGACGGGAAGTCCTACGTGGTGTCCGACGGCGAGGCGGCCACCGCCGACGTCGGGACGATGGACCTGGACCTGCTGTGGCGCAACGACACCGCGCCGCCGCTGCCGGCGCTGACCACCGTCTCGACCGAGGTGTCCTTCCCGCCGCCGGGCGGGGTCTGGGTGATCACCTGGACGATTCCGGCCGGGACGACCGGGGAGGACCCGGCGGACATCGTGCAGAGCACCGGGGAGCGGCCGGGCTTCCACTCGACCGACTCGGTCGACGTCAACGTCGTGCTGTCCGGCGAGGTCGTCCTCGAGCTCGACGACGGGGAGGTCGGCTTGCGTGCCGGTGACCTCGTCGTGGTCAACGGCAGCAGGCACGCATGGCAGAACAGGTCGTCGGAGCCGGTGCGGGTGCTCTCGACGATCGTCGGGGGCACCCGCACGCCCTGAAATTCCGAGCAGTCACCGTCGACTACAGGAGCCACCACATGTCCCGACCCGACGCACGATCCGCGGGAGCCCGCGCGGTCGTCCTGACCTGCCTCGCGGTCACCGTGCTCGACGGCATCGACCTGCTGATGTTCGGCGCGGTCATGCCGGTCCTGATCCAGAACAAGGAATGGGGCATCACCGCCGTCGAGGCCGGGTTCATCGGCAGCCTCTCGCTGTTCGGGATGATGCTCGGCGCGATGTTCGCCGGGTACCTCACCGACATCGTCGGCCGCCGGCCCATCGTGCTCGCCTGCGTCGCGAGCTTCAGCGTCTTCACCGGCCTGTGTGCCGTGGCGACCAACCTGCAGATGTTCGGCGCGTTCCGGCTGCTGGCCGGTCTCGGCTTCGGCGGGGCCCTGCCCACGGTCATCGCGCTGACGATGGAGTACGTCCGGATCGAACGCCGTCAGTACTACAACGGCGTGATCCAGACCGGGTTCCCGATCGGTGGCGCCCTCATCTCCGTGATCGCCATCTTCGTGATCCCAGCGTTCGGCTGGCACTCGCTCTTCGCCGCCGCCGGGGTCATCGGGGTCGTGCTCTTCGTGGTGGCCTACCGGAACCTGCCGGAGTCGCTGGCCTTCCTCGTGGCCCGCGGCCGGCACGAGGAGGCGCAGGCGCTGGCCGAGCGGTACGACCTGGGTCGCAGCGCCGAGTCGGCCGTCGCCCTGCAGGCCGCTCCGCCCGCGGTGCAGGACCGCCGGTCCGCGCTGCGGAGCCTGTTCGTGCCCGGCTTCCGCCTCGCCACCGTGCTCTTTCCTCTGATCAGCTTCTTCGGGCTGCTCGTGTCCTACGGGATGAACACCTGGATCCCGCAGATCCTCCGGTCCACCGGCTACGACCTCGGCTCCGCGCTCACCTTCCTCCTGGCGTTCAACATCGGCAGCGCGATCGGCATGGTCGTCCTCACCGGACTGGCGGACCGCTTCGGCTCCCGCAAGGTGATCTCCACGGGCTTCGTCCTGGGCGCGCTGGCCGTCGCCACGCTGACGATGGGCCCGGCGCAGGGCGTGGTCTTCGCGCTGGTGCTCCTGATCGGGTTCTGTGCGTCGTCGCAGACGGCGGTCTACGGGTTCGCGGGGATCTACTACCCGGCCGCCTCCCGCGGCACCGTCCTCGGCCTCTGCACCGGCCTCGGCCGGCTGGGCGGCGTGGTCGGACCGATCATGGTCGGTCTCGTCATGGCCACCGCCGCCGGTGCGACCGGTGCCTTCTGGGCCTTCGCGGCCGTGGGCCTGGCCGCTGCCGTCCTCGTGGCGGCCCTGCCACGGACGGGCCTCGCGGATCGGCGGCCGAAGCCGCGGCCCGTCGCCGAGCCGGGTGCCTCCGAGACCCCGGCCACCGCATGAGCACGAGCGAACGGGTGGAGCTCTCCGCCGAGCAGCTGTGCGGCACCTGGGACCTGGTCCGCTTCGTCCGGCTCGTCGATGGCGAGATCATCGGCGACGTCCTCGGACCCGATCCCGTGGGCCGTATCAGCTACCAGCGCGACGGACGGGTGACGGCACTGCTCATGCAGCGCGAGCGCGCCTGGCCCGCCGACGGCGACTTCCTGCAGGTCGACGACGCCACCCGCGGTGCCGCCGCCCTCGGGTTCGTCGGCTACGGCGGCTGGTTCGAGCTGGCGGGGGACACCGTGACCCACCACCTCGACATCTCCCTCTACCCGGAGCACCCCGGAACGGACCTGGTGCGGGTCGCGCGCCGGGAGGACGGCCTGCTGGTGCTGCGGACCGAGGAACGCCGCACCCGGTCGGGCCGCCCGCTGTACGACGAGCTCAGCTGGCGCCCGCTCACCCGCTGACCGCACTCCGTCCCGACGACGATCGGAGTACCGCCATGCCCACCCGCACCGAGGACGTCCCCGCCGAACTGGTGGTGGACTTCGACATCGCCGATCCCGCTCTCGCCGTGCCGCACGAGACGCTGGCCGCGTACCAGGAGAAGACGCCGGTCGCCTGGTCGCCGCGGCACGGCGGCCACTGGATCCTCACCTGCTACGACGACTGCTACGAGGCCTGCCGGGACTGGGAGGTCTTCTCCGTCGAGAACGCGCAGGTCCCGCGCATCACCACCGAGCCCTCGATCCCGAACGAGATCGACCCGCCCGCGCACAAGCACTACCGGGACGTGCTCAACCCGCTGTTCAGCCCGCGCCGGATGAAGGCCCTCGTGGACCGGATCCGCGCGGTGGCCGTCGAGCTGATCGACGCCTTCGCCGCGCGGGGGACCTGCGAGTTCGTGACCGAGTTCGCGCAGCCGATCACGGCGGGCACCTTCGTCGCGCTGATGGGCTGGCCCGCCGAGCACGCCCCGCAGTTCGACCGCTGGACCACCGACATGCTCGTCGGGAAGCCGGGGGCGTCCCCGGAGGAGGACGCCCGGGTCCGCTCCGAGGCCAACGACGCGGTGTTCGCCTACTTCGGCGACATGATCGCCCGGCGGAACGACCCGCGTCCGGACGACGTCATGTCCGTGCTGTTCACCGCTCGGTACGACGACGAGCGCCCGCTCACCGACACCGAGCTCCAGAAGATGTTGTGGCTGCTGATGGTCGGCGGCCTGCACACCGTCCGCGGGGTGCTGTCTTTCGGGATGTTGCACTTCCTGCGCGACCGCGCCCAGCGGGACGCCCTGATCGCCGATCCCGGCCTCGCCGGTGCCGCGGCGGAGGAGCTGCTGCGCATCGACTCGCCGGTCGCGCTCGGCAGGCTCGTGAAGAAGCGGACGGTCGTGCGCGGGGTGACCCTCGAGCCCGGCGACCGGGTGCTGCTGATGTCGTCGGCCGCGGGCCGGGACCCTGCCGAGTTCGAGGACCCGGACACCCTCCGGCTCGACCGCCCGACCAACCGCCACCTGGCGTTCGGGGCCGGGATCCACCGCTGCGTCGGCTCCCACCTGGCCCGCATCGAGATCCGCACGGCGCTGGAGGAGATCCACCGCAGGATGCCCGACTACGAGCTGGACGGGGATCCGGTGTTCCACCACAGCCAGGTGCGAGGACTCGAGGCGCTGCCCCTGCGCTTCACCCCGACCGCATGAAGGGCCTCGACTTCAGCGGCCGGTACGCCCTGGTCACGGGCGCGGCGTCCGGCATCGGCCGGGCGACGGCGCGGTGGCTCGACGAGGCCGGCGCCGCCGGGCTGATCCTCGTCGACGTCGACGCCGCGGGACTGGCGGACGTCGATCTCTCGTGTGAGATCCGGCGGGTGGTCGGGGACGTCGGGGACGCGGCGCTCTGGGAGCGGATCGAGGCCGAGACGCCGCGTCTGGACCACGCCGTGCTGAACGCCGCCGTGAACGCGACCGGGCTCCCGGTGGCGGAGACGTCGGTGGACCAGTGGCGTCGGGTCATGGGCGTCAACCTGGACGGGGTGTTCTACGGCCTGCGGTGCGCGCTGCGGCTGCTGCGCCGCGGGGACGGCGGCAGCATCGTGCTGACCTCGTCGGTCGCCGGGATCCGGCCGATGGAGAACACCGCGGACTACGGCGTGGCGAAAGCGGCGCTCATCCACCTCGCCGAGGTCGCGGCGTTGGAGAACGCCGGGTGCGGGATCCGGGTCAACGTCGTCGTCCCGGGCAGCGTGGACAGCGGAATCTGGGATGCCCAGGAGTCCTTCCGCCAGGCGGTCGCCGACCGCGGCGGCGACCGGGCCGACCTCGTCGCGGAGCTGGGCGCGCTGAACACCCCGCGCGGCCGGTGGGCGCGGCCGGAGGAGATGGCGGACTCCATCGGCTTCCTGCTGTCCGACCTCGCCGCGAACGTGACCGGCGCCCATCTCGTCAGCGATGGTGGGATCTCGCTGGTCAGCGCCCGCAGCCGGATGCCGGAGCCCCGATGACCGCGATCGACCCGGAGCTCGAACCCCTGCTGGAGCGGATGCCGACGCGGCCGTTCGGCGCGGATACCCTCGAGGCCGACCGGGCGGGAATGCGCGCCGTCTGGTCCGCCGCGGCCCCGCCGCCCGAGGACGGGGTCACACGGTCCGAGCGACCGGTGCCCGGCACGGACGGCGGGGTCGTCATCTTCGAGCCTGCCGTGCGGACGGGCGTGGTGCCCGCGCTCCTCTTCATCCACGGCGGCGGCTTCGTGGGGGGCACGGCCGACAACGGGGCACCGTTCAACCGGCGGATCGTGGCGGAGCTGGGGATCGTGGTCGTCTCCGTCGGCTACCGGCTCGCACCCGAGACGCGCTACCCCGGCCAGATCGAGGACTGCTATGCGGCCCTGCGCTGGCTGCACGCCGAGGCGACGGCGCTCGGCGTCGATCCCACGCGGATCGCGGTCGAGGGCGTGAGCGCGGGCGGAGCACTCGCGGCGGCACTCGCGTTGCTGGCCCGCGACAAGGCGGAGTTCCCGCCGCTCGTCCTGCAGTCGTTGATCTACCCGATGCTCGACGACCGCACGGTCGAGCCCGACGGCGTCACCGGCGAGATCGCCTGGTTCCGGGAGAGCAACGACTTCGGCTGGTCCTGCCTGCTCGGCGACGCGGCGGGCGGCCCGGAGGTGTCGCCCTACGCCGCCCCGGCCCGCGCGACGGACCTGTCCGGGCTGCCGGCCACCTACATTGGTGCCGCCGGACTGGACCTGCTCGTCTACCAGGATCTCGACTACGCCACGCGCCTGATCGCGGCGGGCGTCCCGACCCAGGTCGAGGTCTACCCGCGGACCTTCCACGGCTTCGACGTGGGAACGGCGCGGGTGAGCGAGGGCTTCAAGCGCAGCCGCCTCGCCGTGCTGCGGCGCGCTCTCGGCCTCGACGGAGAGGACACCCCATGACGACCTGTGGACCCTCGTCCACGCCCACTGGCCTCGACCTCCCGGCCCTGCGCGAGAAGTACGCCGCGGAGCGGGACAAACGGCTGCGCAAGGAGGGCTCGGCGCAGTACGTCCACACCGGACACGGGGAGCGCGACGACTTCTTCGAGAAGGACCCGCACAGCCCGCCGGTCGTGCGCGACGCGCTCCGCGAGGACGTCGAGGTCGTGGTGGTCGGCGGCGGCTTCGCCGGGCTGCTCGCCGGGGCGCACCTGAGGAAGACCGGCGTCGAGGACGTGCGCATCCTCGACATGGCCGGGGACTTCGGCGGCGTCTGGTACTGGAACCGGTACCCGGGGATCCAGTGTGACAACGAGGCGTACTGCTACATGCCGCTCCTCGAGGAGCTCGGCGCCATGCCGTCCAAGCGGTTCCCGGACGGCGCGGAGATCTACGAGCACTGCCGCGCCATCGGCAAGCACTTCGGCCTCTACGACGGCGCCCTGTTCGGCACGATGATCCGCGCGATGCGCTGGGACGAGACCACCCGGCGTTGGACGATCACGACGAACCACGAGGACGAGCTGCGCGCCCGCTACGTCGTCATGGCGATCGGCCCGTGGAGCAAGCCGAAGCTGCCCGGGATCCCCGGCCTGCACGACTTCACCGGGCACACCTTCCACTCCGCGCGGTGGGACTACGACTACACCGGGGGTGCCCCCGGCGACACGGTGCTGGACAGGCTGCACGACAAGCGCGTCGCGGTCGTCGGGACCGGCGCCACGGCGATCCAGATCGTGCCGTACCTGGCCCGCTACGCCCAGCACCTGACCGTCTTCCAGCGCACCCCCTCCGCCGTGGACGCCCGCCGCAACACGCCCACCGACCCCGAGTGGGCGGCGTCGCTCGAGCCCGGGTGGCAGAAGCGGCGCCAGGCCGCCTTCCACACGTTCGCGACCGACCCCTTCCCGACGCTCTCGCCCGCCGAGGACGTCGCCTGCGACTTCTTCACCGAGGTCGGCCGGAACGTGTCCGCGCGCATCGCCGGGCAGTCCTTGACCCCGGAGGAGCTCGCGGCGATCCGCGAGGAGGAGGACTACGGCGTCATGGAGCGCGTCCGGCGCCGGGTGGACGAGATCGTGCGCGACCCCGAGACGGCCGAGGCCCTCAAGCCCTACTACCGCTACCTGTGCAAGCGGCCGTGCTCCAGCAACGACTACCTGGAGGCGTTCAACCGGCCGAACGTCACGCTGGTGGACGTGTCGGCGACCAAGGGCATCGAGCGCATGACGCCCACGGGCGTGGTGACCGGTGGGCGCGAGTACGAGGTCGACTGCGTGATCTTCGCGAGCGGCTTCGAGATCTCCGCGCAGGATCAGCAGCTCGCCTCGGGCATCGACGCGATCGACGGCCGCGGCGGGCTGTCGCTCTACGACCACTGGCGCGACGGCTTCCAGACCCTGCACGGCATCACGAGCCATGGCTTCCCCGGGCTGTTCTTCACCGGCAACACCCAGGGCGGGGGCAACGCCAGCGTCACGGCGAACTACGTCCAGCAGGGCGAGCACATCGCCTACCTCATCGCCGAGGCGAACGCCCGCGGCGCCGCGACGATCGAGCCCACCCGCGAGGCGCAGGACGGGTGGGTAGCGCTGATCAAGGAGCTGGCCCCGCCGAAGACCTTCCTGGAGCAGTGCACGCCGGGCTACTACAACAACGAGGGCGGCGGGACCGGCGGGATCCGGCCCGCCACCGGCGAGCGGTACGGGCGCGGGTTCTACGAGTTCGACCGGCTGCTGCGGGAGTGGCGGGACGCGGGTGACCTGGCCGGGATCGAGCTGGTGCGCTGAGGTGAGGATCGGGGCGGTGTTCCCGCAGTACGACGTGCTGCGGGACGCGGCCGACATCGCGGAGTTCGCCCGCGGGGTCGAGGGGCTGGGGATGGACCACCTCCTCGTCTACGACCATGTGCTCGGCGTCGATCCGGCGGTCCGTCCGGAGTGGACGCACCCCTACCGGAACGACTCGGAGTTCCACGAACCCTTCGTGCTCTTCGGGTACCTGGCCGCCGTGTGCGGGCTCGAGTTGGTGACCGGCGTGCTGGTGCTGCCGCAGCGGCAGACCGCGCTCGTGGCCAAACAGGCGGCGCAGGCGGACTGGCTCGCCACGGGCGGCGTGCGGCTCGGGGTCGGCCTGGGCTGGAACGAGTCCGAGTACCGCGCGCTCGGCGTGCCCATCGCCCGTCGCGGGGCGCGGATCGAGGAACAGGTCGAGCTGCTGCGGTCACTGTGGTCGGCGCCGTCGGTGACGGCGCGGACGAGCGTCGAGGAGCTCGACGGTGTCGGCCTCGCGCCGCGGCCGCGCCGGGAGATCCCGGTGTGGCTGGCGGGGAAGGCACCTGCCGCGCTCGCCCGGGTGGGGCGGATCGCCGACGGCTGGTTCCCGTTGGAGAAGCCGGGCGCGGAGGCGGCCGCGCATCTGGAGGCGGTGCGCCGGGCGGCCCGCGATGCGGGGCGCGACCCGGCCGAGATCGGCGTCGAGCCGCGGATCCGGGTGCCGGGCCGACCCGCGGACGAGCTCGCGGCGGAAATCGGCTTCTGGGTCGGCCAGGGGGCCTCCCACCTGTCGTTCAGCACGATGGACGCCGGCCTGGGATCGGTGGCGGAGCACCTGCGTCATCTGGAGAGCGCGCTGAGCACGGTCTCGCGAGGAAGGTGAACCTCCCGTCCCCTCCTGGGCTCAGGCGCGCGCCAGGCGGACCGGGATCGCGTTCATCTGCACGGTCCCCGACAGCGGGTCCAGCACGGTGCCGTCGGTGAGGGTATTGCTGTTGACCCCGGGCTTCTGCGCCGCGACGCGCAGGCGGGCGTGCGGGTCGTCGTGGCCCCAGCCGTGGCCCAGCGAGACGACGCCGGGCGCCACCTCGTCCGTCACCCGGACCGGAACCCGGATCTCGCCGGCGGCCGAGGTCACCAGCGCGAACCCATCGTCGGCCAGGTCGTACGCCTCGGCGTCGGCGGGGGAGACGTGCAGCGCCGACCGGTCCTTGCCCTTCGCGAGCGGCGAGACGTTGTGCAGCCAGGAGTTCTTCGACCGCAGGTCGCGCCGGCCGATGAGCAGCAGGGTGCCGGGCTCGGGTCGGCGGACCTCGACCCGGGCGAGGGTCTCCAGGATCATCGGCGGGGCCAGCTCGATCGTGCCGGACGGCGTGCGGATCACCTCGTCCAGGCGTGGCTCGAGCGGCCCGAGGTCGATGCCGTGCGGGAACTTCAGCAGCCGGGACAGCGACAGCCCGCCGGGGTCGCGGCCGAACAGGTCGCCGTAGGGGCCGGAGCGGACCCGCAGGTCCAGCAGTCGCCGCGGGCCGCGGCCGGGCACCCCGGCGACGATCTCGGACTCGTCGATGCCCAGGCTGCGGGCGATGGAGCGGCGCAGGCCGGTCGCGATCTCATCGTCGATCTGGTCGGGGTCGGCGTGGGGGCCGCGACCCTCGTAGATCGCACAGAGCCGCAGGAGGATCTCCCACTCGGAGAGCATTCCCGCGGGGACCTCGCGGGCGGGCGTGGAGAAGCGCGCGTAGTTGCGTTGCGCGTACTGGTAGAGGACGAGATCGAAGTGGTCGCGGGTGAGCGAGCCCGGCGGCGGGAGGATCACGTCCGCGTACCGCGTCGTCTCGTTCAGGTAGGGATCGACGCAGATCAGCGCCTCGACCTCGGCAAGCGCGCGCTGCATCCGTCCGGAGTCCGGCAGCGAGCGTGCGAGGTTGCCGGCGTACACCACCAGCCCGCGGACACGACCGGGCCCGGGGGTGAGGATCTCCTCGGCCAGCGCCGCGACCGGGAGCTCGCCGAGCACCTCGGGATGCCCGCTCACCCGCGTCCGGTACCGCCCGACGGTGAACGGGCGCGCCGGCTTCGTGGCCTTTCGCGTCGTGGGGCCGCCGGTGACGGGCCGGGTGAACAGCAGCCCGCCCGGCCGGTCGACGTGTCCGCAGAGGACGTTGACGGCCTGGAGCGCCCAGCACGTGAGCGTGCCGTACCGGTTGAGCGTCGTGCCGAGCCGGCCGTACACGGCGGCCCGCTCGACGGTCGCGAGATCGCGGGCGAGGTGCGCGATCGTCTCCGGCGGGAGGCCACAGACCTCGGCGACGGCCGGGGGCGGGTACGGCGCGACGGCCTCGCGCAGCTCACGCAGCCCGCTGAGCCGGCCCGCGGTCGCGCGGGGTCGCACCAGGTCCTCGGCGAACAGGACGTGCAGGATCCCGAGGAGCAGGAACAGGTCCGTGCCGGGCCGGATCTGCAGGTGCTCGTCCGCTGCCCCGGCGGTGGCGGTCCGGGCGGGGTCGACGACGACCACCCGGCCGCCGCGGGCCCGCAGCGCCTTCAGCTTCCCGCGGTAGTCCGGCGCGGCGCCGATGCTGCCGTTCGACACCAGCGGATTGCCGCCGACGATCACCAGCAGGTCCGTGGTGTCGAGGTCCGGCACCGGGATGCTGCTCGGCTCCCCGAACAGCAGGGCCGCTGTGACGTTCTGCGGCAGCTGGTCCATGGTCGCCGGAGAGTAGGCCTGGATGCTGCCCAACGACCGGGCGAGCCGGCCCGCGAGCAGGGTGAACGCGACGTTGTGGCCGGTCGGGTTGCCGGTGTACGCGGCGACCGAGTTGCGGTCCTCCGCGAGCAGGGGCGTGAGCAGCCGGTCGACCTCGGCGAACGCCTCCTCCCAGGTCGCCTCGACCAGCTCGCCGTCGCGACGGACGAGTGGGCGGGTCAGCCGGTCGGGATCGTCGTCCACGGCGCCGAGCGAGGCGCCCTTGGGGCAGAGGTAGCCCTTGCTGTAGACGTCCTCGGTGTCGCCACGGACCGAGACCACCCGGTCCTCGGCGTCGAGGGTGACGGAGAGGCCGCACATGGCCTCGCACAGGGGGCAGCCGCGCGGGACGGTCCGCACGGCCAGGTCCGGGACGGTGGCTCGGGTGGCGGCATCGCTCGTCATCGGGCCTCCTCGCACATATCTAATGATTGTAGGTTAGCGGTGAGGACCGGTCAATGGTGCTCGTGTGCGGTGAGCCAGTCCCGGTGCCGGTCCGAGGGGGCGGCCCGCTCGCGGACCGCGAGATGGCTGAGCGAACGCCGAGGCGGTGGGGCCGTCGGGGACCTCTGCGGCGACCCGGCCGAACACCTCGTCGTGCCCGTCCCGGACGACTCGTGGTCCGACACGCGGTTACCGCGCACCACGAGCGGCGCGGTGGGACGGGCAGGCCGTCGCGGGTCCGGTCGGCAAAGGCACCTGCCTGCAGCAGCGAGAGCTGGAACAGGGCGAACACCTCGTGCCAGCGCAGGTCGACGAGCGGGAGCCCGGTGCGCCCGCGCCACCGGTCGAGCGTCTTCTCGGGTGCCCAGGCGGCGACCCGCGCGACGCCGGCGTCCGTCGAGTGGTTGCGGTCGAACATCAGCCACCAGGCGAGGTCGACCATCGGGCCGCCGAGCGAGACCATCTCCCGGTCCAGGACGGCGACGCAGCGGGTGCCGGCGAACATCATGTTGCCGAGGCGGGCGTCGCCCCAGGACGGGCCGCGAGGGGTCCCGGCCGGGGAGGTTCCGTTCCAGCCACTCGCGGACGTCGGCCAGCGGGCCGAGCGGGGCGCGTTCGCCGACTCAGTCGGTCATCCGGTGCCAGTAGCCGACCAGTGGCTCCAGGGCCGGTTCGAGGACCTTCTGGGCCGGCCCCGAGCGGGTCCGGTACCAACAATGCCGCTGATCCCCGACAATCGCCGGGCGGATCCTGCCCGGCCGGCGGTCCTTCGTCGAGGGGCTCATCCCCGACATCGGCGACCACGCCGGCCAACGAGAGGGTTCTGCAGGTCAGGTGGAGTCGGGGTCGTCGAGGATCAGGCACGTCAGTGAGGCGAGCAGGCCGGGGACGGTGTAGACGTCCCAGCCGGTCAAGGCGTGCCATCTCTCCAGTCGGTACTTCGCGGTGTTGGGGTGGATGTGCAGCGCTCGCGCGCAGGCCGAGACCGAGTAGCGGTGTGCAGCGAAGCCCCTGACGGTGTCGGCGAGGGCGGGGTTGTCTCGCGCGATCCCCGCGCCACCCTCCAGGACGGGTCGGAGCCTCGCCCGTGCCCGACCCAGGATCACGGACGGCCACTCCTTCCGGAAGTCGACGACCTCTCCCGGGCGAGCCGTCGCCAACGCCTCGGCGGCGTCGACGATGCACGACGCCGCCGTCCGCAGGCCACTCCCGGGCGCTGCAAGCCCGACTGCCGCTGTCGGTTCCCCCGCGCGAACGGCCCCGACGAGGTCGTCGGGGCCGATGCCCTGCGCAACCACGATCGCCTGCCCCGCCTCGCCCGCTGCGCAATGCCCGACACCCGGGCCCGCTTCGAGCGCCACGTTCGTCTGCTCGATGTGGACCTCACCCCTCGAGGTCGAGCAGGCGACGAGGAACTCACCGGTCGGTTCGAAGCCCAGCGCGAGCGCGGCGTCGAACGCCGCTTCCGAGGCGGCGCCGTCCCTGGCGAGGGCGTCGATGAAGCGGCGCCGGAGGGCGAGCATGCTCGCGGCCTGGACGCGGGTCTCCTCCGCATGGGCGTCGGCGAAGGCGGCGCTAAACCGGTGGACCCACGTCCAGAGCAGGGCGACGGTGCCGACGAGTTCCCCGGTCAGGTCGGGCTCGTGCTGCTGGGCGCGGCGGAGCAGCTCCGCCCAGATCTCCCGGTACGAGATGTGGTAGGCCTCGATGGAGGCGGTCAGGGCAACGGGGAACAGCGCCCGACGCCGCCCCATGCCGCGGGTATGGGCGATGGCCGCCGCCGTGGGCGGCCGCCGTTCCCGCAGCCCCGCGAGGATGGCGACCACGCCGACCTGGACGTCGCGGTGGTGCTCCGGGTAGGGGAACTTCTCGTACCCGGGTACCTCGGCGCGGATACGCCCGACGATGTGGGTGGTCAGCTCGGCCGTGCGCTCGGCCATCGCGTCGAACAGCGCTGTGACCTCGGTGTCGCGCGACACGGGACCTGCCCTTCGTGAAATCCACGAGACCCGCCGACCGGATTCGGGGTTTAGTCACTTCATTTTGCCCTGCCGGCCCCGCATCCTCGTGAAGTTCCTCAGAAGCGAGTGTCGACGGAGACACTCCGCCACCACCCCCGGGAGCTCCCGACGATGACGAACTCCTCCAGCCCGGACCAACTCCGGACCGTTCGCCGAGCCACGCTCAGCGGGATGATCGGCACGATCATCGAGTGGTAACGACTTCATGATCTACGCGACGCTCGCGGCGAGCGTGTTCAACACGCTCTTCTTCCCCGCGCTCGACCCCGTCGCCGGCACCATCGCCTCGCTGAGCACCTTCGCGGCGGGCTTCATCAGCAGGCCGCTCGGCGGCATCGTGTTCGGGCACTTCGGGGACCGCCTCGGGCGGAAGACCCTGCTGGTGTGGTCGCTGGTGTTGATGGGCGTCTCGACCGCCCTAATCGGGCTGCTGCCGACCTACGCGACCATCGGGGTCGCCGCGCCGATCCTGCTCACCGTCCTGCGGATCCTGCAGGGCTTCGCGCTCGGCGGCGAGTGGTCCGGGGCCACGACGATGATCGTCGAGCATGCACCGGAGGGCAGGCGGGCGTTCTTCGCGAGCTTCGTGCCCTTCTCCTCCGGCATCGGCTTCCTCGCCGCACTGGGAACCACCCTGGGCCTGCGTGCGGGCCTGAGCCCCGAGGCGTTCCTGGCCTGGGGCTGGCGCGTGCCGTTCATCGCGAGCGTCATCCTGGTCGCCATCGGCCTGTACCTGCGCCTGCGGGTCGAGGAGACCCGGACCTTCCGAGAGGTGGCCGAGGCCGGCACTGTGCAGCTCCCGCTGGTCCGGCTGCTTCGCACCCAGTGGCGCACCGTGCTGCTGACCTTCTGCATGCACCTCGGCACCACCACGGTGGCGTTCGTCGTCGCGACGTTCATGCTGTCCTACGCCACGCTCCGCCCGGGCCTGGACAACACCGTCATGATGGCCGCGCTCGCCACGGCGACGGCGATCAACCTGTGCTACGCCTGGACGATCGGCATCCTCGCCGACAGGATCGGCCGTAGGTGCGTGTTCGCCGCGGGATGCGTGGTGCTGATGGTCATCGCGTTCCCGATGTTCTGGCTGGTCGACACGGCCGTGTTCGTCGGCATCGTGGCCGGTCTGCTGCTCGGGCTCGCGGCCCAGTACCTCTGCAACCAGGTCGAGGCGTCCTACCTCTCGGAGCTGTTCCCGCCCGAGGTCCGCTGCACCGGGGTCAACCTCGGCTACCAGCTGTGCAACACGATCGCGGGCGGCACGGCGCCCCTCGTCGCCGTCCTACTCATGGAGTGGTCCGGCGGCGAGCCCTGGTCGATCTCGGTCTACCTGATCGTGCTGGGAGCGATCTCGCTCGTCGCGGGCCTGCTGGCCAAGGAGACGAGCCCGCGCACCGCCGCGATGGTCGTCGACGCCGACCCGGCCCGCGCCGCCGCCCAGGCCTGACCCCACCCCGTCCCACCACCGGGAGACCGCACGTGACAGAGACGATCAGCCGCCTGCCCGCCGAGGCGCCCGATGTCGGAGAAGCCGCACCGGATCGCCTGACCGGTATCGAGGCCCTCGTCCGGGTCCTGACCGATCAGGCCGCCGCCGACGCTCGCGCCGGCCTCACCACCGGCGGGTTCGTGTCCGGCTACCCGGGCTCGCCGATCGGCAGGCTGCACGACGTCCTGGAAGCCCGTTCCGCGGAGTTGGCCGAGCGGCGGATCGTGCACTCACCCGGGCTCAACGAGGAGCTCGCCGCCACCGCGGTCTGGGGCAGTCAGACGGTGGCCGGCACCCCCGGCGCGGCCGTCGACGGTGTGTTCGGGATGTGGTACGCGAAAGCCCCCGGAGTCGACCGGGCGGGCGATGCGCTGCGCCACGGCGCGATCCGCGGGGCCGCGCCGCACGGCGGGGTGCTCGTCGTGGCGGGCGACGACCCCAAGCCCAACGCCACGATGTACCCCAGCGACAGCAACCTCGCGTTCCACGCCTGGGGCATGCCGGTGCTCTTCCCGAGCTCAGTCCAGGAGGTGCGGGACCTCGGCCTGCACGGCTACGCGCTCTCACGCGCCGCGGGCGTGTGGGTCGGGTTCAAGATGGTCACCTCGGTCGCCGACGGTACGGGGACGGTGCGGGACACGCCCGTCGTCCCGCGGATCCCGACCGTGACGCTCGACGGCGTGCCCTTCGCTCCTCGCCTGCGGGTGAACGACGCCGGCGAACTCATGAAGGACGCTGAGCGGGACCTGCACGCGGCACGGCTCCGGCTCGCCGCCGAGTACATCCGACAGAACCGGCTCAACCCGGTCGTCGTGGATCCGCCGGGGGCCACGATCGGTGTGGTCGCCGCAGGGCCCGTCTACGCCGAGCTGCGCCGGGCCCTCGATCGGCTCGGTGTGGGCGAGGCTGACCTGCATCGCCGGGGGGTCCGGCTCAAGAAGGTCACGGCGCTGTCCCCGATCGACGCCGCGGAGTGGGAGGAGTTCGCGGACGGGCTGACCGAGATCATCGTGGTCGAGGAGAAGCGCCCGATCCTGGAGCCCTCGCTCAAGGACGCGCTGTACGGGCGCACCGACCGGCCGACGATCGTCGGGAAGACCGACGAGTCCGGTGCGGAGTTCCTGCCGGTGCACGGGGAGATCACCACAGGTCTGCTCGCCCGCCGGTTCGCCGAGCGCTGGGGGCTGTCCGCCGCCGTCCCGCGTTCCCGCCCGGCGCCGTTGCCGCTGCTGACCACCTCCCGGACCGGCTTCTTCTGCTCGGGCTGCCCGCACAACACCGGGCTGAAGGCGCCCGAGGGGGCGAGCGTCGGTGCGGGCATCGGCTGCCATCTGCTGGGCCTGTTCGCAGGGCGCCCGGAGCACGGGGAGATCTCGGGCTACACGCAGATGGGGGGTGAAGGTGCGCAGTGGCTGGGCATGGCCCCGTTCACGAACACCCCCCACCTCGTCCAGAATGTCGGGGACGGCACGTTCCACCACTCGGCCAGCCTCGCTGTGCGGGCGGCCGTCGCCGGCGGGGTGAACGTCACCTACAAGGTGCTCTACAACGGCACCGTCGGGATGACCGGTGGGCAGGAGGTCCGCGGCGGGATGACCGTGCCCGCGATGGCGCGGATGCTGCTCGCCGAGGGTGTCGCGCGAGTCGTGGTGACCAGCGACGATCCGGGGAAGTACCGGCGGCGGGACCTGCCGCGCGGTGTCCGGGTCAGACCGCGCGAGGAGATCGTCGCGGTGCAGGAGGAGCTGGCCGGGGTGCCCGGTGTGACCGTGCTGATCCACGACCAGATGTGTGCGGCGGAGAAGCGGCGGTGGCAGCGCCGGACCGGCACCACGGCCACGAAGCGTGTCATGATCAATGAGCGCGTGTGCGAGGCGTGCGGTGACTGCAGCCGGACCTCCCAGTGCCTGTCCGTGCAGCCGGTGGAGACCGAGTTCGGCCGCAAGACGACGATTCACCAGTCCTCCTGCAACACGGACTACACCTGCGCCGCGGGAGACTGTCCGTCCTTCCTCACCGTCGAGACGAAGAACGCGACCCGTCGGAGGGCGGAGATCCCGGAGGCACCCTCGGTGCCGGAGCCCACGGTCGTGGTACCGCGGGACTCGTTCTCGATCCACATGACGGGGATCGGCGGGACCGGGGTCATCTCCGTGAGCCAGATGCTCGGCGCGGCGGCGACACTCGAGGGCAGGCGTGTGCGCAGCCTCGACCTCACCGGATCCACGATCAAGGCGGGCCCGGTCGTGTCCCAGCTCCAGGTCGTCGCGACAGGCGAGCCGCCGGCCGGTATCGCCGACGGCGGTGCGGACCTGTTCCTCGCGTTCGACCTGCTGGCGGGGATGACCCCCGCGAACCTCGCGCCGGCGGGCGCCGACCGGACCGTCGTGGTGGCGTCCTCGGCCGTGACGCCCACCGCGCAGATGGCCGTCGACCCCACGGTCCGCTACCCCTCGACGGAGGAGCTGCGCAGCACGCTCGACGCGACCAGCAGGGCCGACCACAACGTTTACCTCGACGTCGAGATCCTGGCGGAGAGCATCGTCGGGACGCACATGGCGGCCAACGCGCTGCTGGTCGGTGTCGCCTTCCAGGCCGGGGCCCTCCCGCTGCGCGCCGACTCGATCGAGCAGGCGATCCGGGATCAGGGCACCGCGGTCGAGCAGAACCTGGCGGCCTTCCGCTGGGGTCGCGCGGTCGTCGCCGATCCCGCACTCGCCGAACGACTCGGAACCCGCCCGACGGGCCACGGTGCGGTCGACGGGCAGACCCGCGCCCTGGTCGAGCGGATCGGCGCGACCGGCGAACTGGCCCGGTTGCTCGAGATCCGGATCCCGGACCTGGTGGAGTACCACAGCGAGGCCTACGCCCGCACCTATGCGGACGTGGTCGCCGAGGTGGCGGCGGCGGAGCGGGCCGTCGACGGTGACGGGCTGGCCCGGGCGGTGGCCTACCACCTGCACCGGGTCATGGCCTACAAGGACGAGTACGAGGTCGCCCGGCTGCACCTGCTGGACTCCGCGACCGCGACGGTGGAAGCCGAGTTCGGAACGGGCGCGCGGGTCTCCTGGAACCTGCACCCGCCCGTGCTGCGGTACCTCGGGATGGACCGCAAGATCACCCTCGGACCGTGGTTCCGGCCTGCGTTCGGGGCACTCCGGGCGATGCGCAGGGTGCGAGGAACCCCGGCCGACGTGTTCGGCCGCGCCCGGGTCCGCCGCGTCGAGCGGGCGCTCGTCGCCCACCACACCGCCCTCAGCCGAGCCGTCGCGGTCGGGCTGACGAACGAGAACCACGCGGCGAGGACCGCGCTGATCGAGGCGGTCGGGGAGGTCCGCGGCTACGAGGAGATCAAGATGGGCGCCGTCGTGCGGTACGTCGAGGCGGCACGACCGCTGGCGGTCGTCGCAGGTGTGCCGTTCGCGACCGACGGGTTGGCGGAGGCGGACCGATGAGCACCGCCCTCTCCGGACTGTGCCGCTACACCGTCGAGGCCTACGACGACGTCGTCGGCGGGCCCGGTCCGACAACGCCGACCGGGCGGGCCCGCCCGCTCCCCGCCGAGCTCGCCGCGTTGTCGCAGGCCGAGGCGTACGCGGTCCAGCGCGAGTGCGTCACGGAGCTGTGCGCGACGTGGGGAGCCCGGCCGCGCGGCTACAAGATCAGCGTTACCGGGAAGGCCGACCAGGAACGGATCGGGGCCACCGAGCCGACCTTCGGCAGGCTGACGGACCGGCACCTCCTTCCGAGCGGTGCGGTGATCCCTCTCGATCTGGCCAACCAGCCGCTGCTCGAACCGGAGCTCGTCCTGCGCACCTCCGCCGACCTCGGACCGCAGGCGGGCCCGGACGAGATCCACGCCGTGGTCGAGATCGCCGCCGCGTTGGAGATCCCCGTCTGCCGGTTCGTGGACTGGTGGCCCGAGGGACAGCTCCCTCGGCTCACCCTCATGGGTCTGATCGCGGACAACTCCGTCGCCGGCTTCGTCGTGCTGGGCACACGGTGGTCACGGCTGCCGAGAGAGCGGGTCCGGCAGGTGACGGCGACCGTGGACACACCCGACGGCGATGTGGTGCACGGTCACGCGTCGGCAGTCCTGGGCGACCCGCTGGCGGCGCTCTCCTGGTTGGTCGGCGCCCTCGCGCGGACCGGGGAGATCCTGCCCGCCGGGTCGCTGGTGTCCAGCGGGACCCTGGCCGCACCCACCCGAGCCGTGCCCGGTACCTACCGGGCACGCTTCGACCAGGGGATCGGCGAGGTCGCCGTCACGTTCGCGGAAGGGGTGGGATCGTCGTGGATCTCGAGCTGAAGGACCGTACGTTCCTGGTCACGGGCGGTACTGCGGGCCTGGGGTTCGGCATTGCGGAGGTGCTGGTCCGGGAAGGCGCACACGTCGCCGTCTGCGGCCGCGACTCCGGGCGCCTGGCCGACGCCGCGGAGCGGCTCGGCGGCGACGTGCTCGCGGTATGCGCCGACGTCACCCGCGCCGAGGACATCGAGGCGCTGGTCGCCGCGGCGGGCGAGCGCTGGGGCAGGCTGGACGGGCTGGTCAGCAACGCCGGGGTGCACACTTCGGGCACGTTCGTCGACACCTCCGACGAGGAGTGGCAGGCGGACTTCGAGCTGAAGCTGCTCGCAGCCGTCCGGCTGGTCCGGACAGCACTGCCGCTCCTGCGGGCAGCGGAGGGCGGCGCCTCGGTGCTCAGCGTGCTGAGCATCTTCGCCCGGTTCCAGCCGGCCCGGTCGATGCCGAGCTCGGTCTACCGCTCCGCTGGTCTCGCGCTCACCAAGGGCCTGTCGAACGAGCTTGCGGCGGACCGGATCCGGGTCAACGCCCTGCTCGTCGGGTTCATCCGCAGCGACCAATGGGTCCGAGCCGCTGCCGCCACCGGGGAGGACGTGGCGGACTACGAACGCCGACGCGCAACCGAGCTCGGCATCCCGCTCGGCAGAGCCGGCACGACCGAGGAGTTCGCCGACCTCGCGGCGTTCGTGCTGTCGCCACGGGCGGGGTACCTCACCGGTACCGCGCTGAACGTCGACGGCGGACTCTCACCGGTGGTATAGGTGCACGCATTCGGCTTCGATGTCCGGCTCCGGGCGCCCGAGCGTCTGATCAGCCTGGAGGACTACCAACGGGCGGCGCGACGCGTCCTCCCACGCATGGTGTCCAGTTTCGTCGACGGCGGTGCGGAGGGGCTTCGCACCGTCGCCGCCAACCGCGCCGCCTTCGACGACTGGCAGCTCGTGCCTCGTCTGCTTGTCGGGCACGACACCCCGCGACTGGGCGTGACCGTCGCCGGCACCCCGCTCGCGCTGCCGGTCCTGCTGGCACCGACCGGGTTCACCGGGCTCTCGCGGTGGAGCGGCGACCGTGATGCCGTGCGCGCCGCGGAGCGGTGCGGGACCCGGTACTGCGTCAGCACCGCGGCCTCGTGGACGCTGGAGGAGATCGCGGAGGCGGGGACCACCGACCACGTCTTCCAGCTCTATCCCACCGGCACCGCCGGGCTGTCGGCGGAGCTGCTGCGACGCGCTCGGAACGCGGGTTACCGCACGCTGATGGTCACCGCCGACGTGCCGGTCATGGGCAACCGCGAGGGTGAGCGACGGGAGGGGATGGGCATCCCGCCGGTGCTGACACCTCGGCGGCTGCTCGACGTCGCCCGGCACCCGCGCTGGGCGGCCGCCGTCGTGCGCCACCGTCGGGTGGGCGGTCGCAACATGGTCGACGAGGGAGGCGTCGCAGCAGCGGTCCGGGCAGCCGAGCTGCAGGAGCGGGCCGTGATGCAGGCAGAGCTGAGCTGGGACGACCTGGCCTGGATGCGGGACGGGTGGCCGGGCCGGATGTACCTCAAGGGCGTGCTCCGGGCCGAGGACGCGAGCCGCGCGGTGGACCTGGGATGCGACGGCGTGGTCGTGTCGAACCACGGCGGCCGCCAGCTCGACGGTGCACCGCCGAGCCTCGCCGTCCTGCCGGAGGTCGTCGGCGAGGTCGGTGACCGCGCGGAGGTGCTGTTCGACGGCGGCATCCGGCGCGGTTCGGACGTCGTCACCGCCCTCGCCCTGGGCGCGGACGCGGTCCTGATCGGCAGGCCCTACGTCCACGGACTCGCGGTGGCCGGCCAGCGGGGCGTGGAGCACGTCCTGGAGATCCTCCGCGAGGAGATCACCCGCACCCTCGTCCTGCTCGGCGTGGCGGGCGTCGCGGACCTGGACCGCTCCCATCTCCGTCCCGCGACCGGCGGTCACGCGTCCACGGATCGGGTCCCGGCGTACTGAGTGCTCGGTCGGCGAACCGTCTTCGTCGGCCGCTGTCGTCATCGGCCGCCGCCAGCCACGCGAGGAGGTCACCGCATCCCGGCGGTCTTCTCCAGGTAGGCGAGTGCGGCCTCCCCGTCGTCGGCGAAGAAGACCAGGGCGGCGAGAGGGACGGGCAGAAATCCCTCTGCGTCCATCCGCCGGAGCTGGAGCGTCAGTCCGTCGTAGAAGCCCGCCGTGTTCAGCAGCACCACCGGCTTGTCGTGCAGTTTGTGCTTCCTCAGCTCCAGGATCTCGGTCGCCTCGTCCAGAGTGCCCAGGCCACCGGCCATCACCACGATGGCGTCGGCGCCGGCCAGCATCAGCGCCTTGCGTTCGGCGAGATCTCCGGCGATGACCATCTCGTCGGCGTCCTTCCTTGCCACGTCGCGGAGGAAGCCGACCGAGATCCCGACGAGCCGGCCTCCGGCCTCCCGGACCCCGTCGGCGACGACCTTCATCAGTCCGGTATCGGATCCGCCCCAGATCAGGGTGTGGCCGCCCTTGCCGAGAAGCTCGGCGAACTCGCGGGCCGGACGGGTGTAGCGCTCGTCGAGATCGGCCCCGGAGAGGAAGACGCAGATTCTCACTGTGCGCACTCTAGTAGTGTGTCGCAGCTAATTCATTGGGTATAGGTGGCGGAGTTTGGTGCGGGCGTCGGCGGTGGTGAAGTGCCATTGGATTTGGCGTTGGTCGGCGTTCACGGCGGTCTGCCAGGCGGCCAGCTCGGTGTTGAGCAGGTCGAGGTCGGCGATGCGGCGGTCGAGGCAGTGGCGGGTCAGTGCGGAGAGCTCTATCTCGGCGATGTTGAGCCAGGAGCCGTGTGTGGGGGTGTGATGGATCTCCAGGCGTTGAGCGAGGGCGAAGGCGGTGGCCGGGTCGAAGGCCTCGTAGAGCGAGCTGGTGCCGTGGGTGTTGAGGTTGTCCATGACCAGGACGACGGCCTCGGCGTCGGGGTAGTCGACGGTGAGTAGCTGCTGGACCTGGTGTGCCCAGTCGATCCTGGTGCGGTGGGGTCGGGCGTCGACCCGTCGCCATCCGGCGAGGGGTTCGACCCAGCAGAAGATCGAGCAGGTGCCGCTGCGGACGTACTCGTTGTCTTCCCGGCGGTCGCGGCCCGGGACGGCGGGGATCGGGTCCCGGACCTGCCCGAGCATCTGGTAGGGCTTCTCGTCCATGCACACCACCGGACGGCGTGGATCCAGAGGGCGGGTGTAGACCGCTAGGACGTCCTCCATCCGGGCGGCGAACTCGGCGTTGGCGTGCGGCGGGATGGTCGGGCACTTCTTCAGATGAGGACGCAGTGCCGTTTTTTTAGCACCCGGCCGATGGTGGAGTGGTCCAGGTCGGGCAGGTCCTCGACGAGGGCGACATGGCGCTCCAGCAGCCGCAGCGACCAACGGTTGTAGCCCTGGGGTGGAGCCGAACGGGCCAGCGCGATCAGACGGGCCTCGACCTCACCGGTCACGATCGGCGCCACTGGCGGGACCTCCCGCGCCTTGCGCCCGATCGTGGCCAGCACATCACCCTTGGTCTCCACGAACCGCTTCGTGACCACCCGCACCGTGGTCGTCGAGGTACCCGCCCGCTCGGCGACCACCACCTGCTCGGGTACCGGGCCGGCGTTGACGTCGAGCTCCAGCAACACACGCGCCCGCATGATCATCCGTGCCGGGTGCACCCCGGACCTGGTCAGCTTGGTCAGGAACTCACGCTCGGCCGCCGACAAGCCGACCGTGAACACCTTCGGACGAGGCATCGGATGCGCATCCTCTCAGCAGCAGATCAGGACTGCCGAGTACCGATACACCATATAGCTTGACATTCAGCGGCGACACGCTACTAGGTAGGGCTCGCGGCCGCCGGAGCCTCCCCAGGCCCCCTCTCGTTTCTCGAAGGTCACCGGCAACGTGGGGTCCCGACCCCGCGTAGGGCCACCCCGAGCAGCACCAGCAGGGTCGCGGCCGCGACGCTGCCGAGCAGGACCAGCACCGCTCCGACCGCCCGCAGCGAGTCCGTGGTCTGACGGGGTCCGCTGAACGGTGTCCTCAGTCCGCGGGGAGCAGCAGGTCGAGGAAGCGGCCGTGCAGGTCCGGCAGGTCCTGGTCGGAGTGCGCGATCCAGTACTCGTGTGCGCCGAGGGTGGCCGCCAGGGTGGCGTGCCCAGCGGCGATGGCGACGAGGTCGCCCTCGTCGGTGTCGCGGCGGCGCGCCACGAAGGCCGTGGCGATGCGGCGCCACTCGTCGTGCCGGAGCGCCGCCTTCTCCTGCACGGCGGGCACCGTGAGCAGGAGCTGGGCCCGGTGCAGCATCCAGGTCCGTTCCTCGGGCGGGTGGTGCAGGGCGGTGGGGGCGGTGCGGATGATGGCGTGGCGCCACGGCTCCGTCGCGGGCGCCTCGTCGAGCAGGCGGCGGAAGGTGGCGATCTCAGTGGGCGACTCGACCCAGAGGACGTCGGCCTTGGTGGAGAAGTAGCGGAAGAAGGTCCGGCGGCTGACTCCGGCTGCGGCGGCGATGTCGTCCACCGAGGTCTGTTCGAACCCGCGCTCGACGAACAGGGCCTGGGCGACGGCGGCGAGCTGGTGCGCGCTGGTGAGCGCGGGGCGGCCGCCGCGGTCGGTGGCGCCGGTGGTGGACACCTCGGGAATGGTCGCACGGGGTGTCGCGGCGAGCGCGGTCAGTGGATCTCCTCGACTTTTGACACACCGTGTCATAACCTGCGGGCGACGGAGCAACGATGCAGGTCGGAGGCAAGGTCATGGGGCGGGTCGAGGGCAAGGTCGCGTTCATCACCGGGGCCGCGCGCGGGCAGGGGCGCAGTCACGCGGTGCGCCTGGCCGAGGAGGGCGCGGACATCATCGCGATCGACACGACGAAGCAGGTCGACTCGGTGCCCTACCCGTTGGCGACGGCGGAGGACCTGGCCGAGACGGTGCGCCTGGTCGAGGCGCTGGACCGGCGGATCGTGGCGCGGGAGGCCGACGTGCGGGACGCGGCGTCGCTGGCGGCGGCGGTGGAGGCGGGGGTCGGGGAGTTCGGCCGGTTGGACATCGTGTGCGCCAACGCCGGGATCTCCAGTCCGGCGTCGACGTTGGAGATGTCCGAGCAGACCTGGCAGGACATGCTCGACATCAACCTGACCGGGGTGTGGAAGTCGCTGAAGGTGTCGGTGCCGCACATCATCTCCGGCGGCCGGGGCGGCGCGGTGGTGATCACGAGCTCGTTGGCGGCGATCTGGGCCAACGAGAACACCGCGCACTACAGCGCGGCCAAGGCCGGGCTGGTGATGATGGCCAAGGTGATGGCCAAGGAGTGGGCAGAGCACTCGATCCGGGTCAATACCGTGCACCCGACCACGGTGGCCACGGACATGATCCTCAACGACGCCACCTACAAGCTGTTCCGGCCGGACCTGGAGAACCCGACGCGGACGGACTTCGAGGAGGCCGCGCGCACGCTGAACCGGCTCCCGGTCGCAGCGTTGGAACCGCGGGACATCTCCGAGACGGTGCTGCACCTGGTCGCCGACAGCGGCCGCTACATCACCGGCACGACCCAGGTGGTCGACGCCGGCGGACAGCTCTAGCGAAAGGCACGGACGGACACCTGCTGATACCCGGCGTCAACGCAAACCCGGTACGCGACTGACGTAACGGGTGGGGTGCGCCCCACCGCCGGCACGTCCGGTCGCGAGGGCGCCCGCGACGGGAAGTGCTGCGGCGCACGGCACCCTCGCGGCGGACCTTGCCGCCGTGCGACGCTGGAACCATGGTCGACATCGCCGTCGAGTCCGCCGTCCCGGCCCACCTCCGAACTGTCCGCGGCCGCCCGCTGCGGGTCCCGGAGGACTACGTGCCGCAGTTCCCGTCGTTCGTCGCGCGCCATCCGGAGTCGGTGTCGCAGCTGGTCATGGCCTACCTCGGCGGCGCGGCCACCCCGGATCTCGACGGCGCGGACGGGCCCCGCCACCACGACCGCGCGGTGGGCCATGGCGAGACCGTCACCACGGCCTACTGGGACGATCCCACCGCCTTCGAGCGGTGGGCGGCGGCGCACCGGGCGGCCTGGCTCGCGACTCCCGGGCACTGGCTCGAGGTCGCGGCACCGGGTGTCGAGCGCTACGAGACGATCTTCGGCAGGAGGAGCAGACCGGAAGGCGCGGCGGTGCTCGCCGAGGGCTTCAGCGGCGCGATCCGCGAGCACGGCTACTGGGGCGGTATGCGGGACCGGATGGCCGCCGCTCAGACCGATCCGCTGCACCGGCCCGGTGACCTCGCCGCGGAACAGGAGGGCGACGTCGTCCGGGTCCGGCCGCAGGGCAGCCTCTGTCTGATCCGCTCCGGTCAGGACTGGACCGACACCACCGGCGACGAACGTCGGATGTACCTCGAGGAGATCGAGCCACGGCTGCGGGAGGGCATGGAGTTCCTCCGCACCGAGGGCCGCGCGGTCGGCTGTCTCGCCAACCGTTATCTCACCGTTCTCGACGCCGACGGGGCCCCGAGCGAGCGCAGCTACGGGTGGAGCTGGTGGCGGAGCCTGGCGGACCTGGAGCGCTGGGCAGAGTCGCACCCCACCCACCTCGAGATCTTCGGCGCCTTCGGGAGGATGGCCGCCGCCCAGCGGGGCCGCATCGACCTGCGGCTCTACCACGAGGTCGTGGTGGTGGAGCCGCACGAGGCGTGGTTCGGCTACCGGGACTGCGCGCCGGGCACCGGGCTGCTGCCCTAGTGCGTCCGCCGGGCCGACGCGCCGGTGGTCCGCCGCCCGTTCGGAGCTGCCGCGATGCCGCTCGGGTGCCCGTTGACCGCTCGAACGGGATTTCAGCGTGCCGAGGCCTGGTGGCCAGTCGGAACGTGCTTGTACTGCTCCCGCATGATGTGCTTCAGGACCCGGCCGACGGCGTTGCGGGGCAGTTCCTCCTCGAACACGACGTACTTCGGGACGTTGTAGCCGGCGATGTTGCGGCGCACATACTGCTTCAGCTCCTCGGCGGTGTCGTCCGTGGCCTTCCCGGTCGGCGTCAGGACCACCGCTGCGAGGACCGACTCACCGTAGAGCTCGTCGGGCACGCCCACGACGGCGACGTCCGCGACATCGGGATGGCGACGGATCTGCTCCTCGACCTGCTTGCAGTACACGTTCTGCCCGCCGGACCGGATCATCTCCTTCTTCCGGTCGACGATGAAGTAGAAGCCGTCCGCATCCCGCACCGCCACGTCGCCGGTGTGGAGCAGACCGTCGTCCAGCGCCCGCGCCGTCTCCGACGGGTTCTGCCAGTACCCGGTCATCATGGGGCCGCGTACGCAGATCTCGCCCGCCTGGCCGTCCGGGCAGGGGTTCCCGTCGTCGTCGAGCAGGACGACGTCCACACCCGGGAGGGGGCGGCCGATGGAACCCCATTTCTCGAACACGTGTTGCGGGTCGCAGAGGCAGATGAAGGGCCCGGCCTCGGTCTGACCGTACTGGTGGGCGAGTTCGGCCCGACCCTCTCGCACGCCGAGCAACTCGACGACCTCGTGTGTCGTACGGTCGGCGGATCCGCCGAGGAACGCCAGACGGATCGAGGAGAGGTCCGGCCGGCGGTCGCCGGCGGCGTCGATGATCCGGCGCCACATGACAGGCGCCGAGAGGATCACGCTCGTGCCCTGTTCCTCGATCGCGCGCAACGCCTCCACCTCGTGGAACTCGCGGAGGAGGATCGTGCGCGCCCCGACCAGCAGGTAGAGCTTGATGTGGTCCCACAGGCCGACGTGGAACGCCGGGAACATGGCGAGGAAGGTGTCGTCACTGCGGATCGCCAGGGCGAGCGAGCACGCGAACGCGTCGTCGACCGTGCGCCGCTGGGACAGCATCGCCCCCTTGGGAACACCTGTGGTTCCGGAAGTGAAGATGATGAGGTGGGGGTCCGCGCCGCTCACCGATGTCTCGGGTTCGACCCCGGAACGGCCCTCCGTGCTGAACCGCGGACGGCCCGCAGCCGCCTCGGTGTCCGCGCGCAGACCGAATGCCATGGCGCGCGGCGCGCGGCTCGCACCCGCCAGGGCGTTGTCCATCAGATCGGCGAGATCGTCCTCGTAGAGAGCGAGGGCGGGAGTGACCTCGTCGATCACCCGCGCGAGCTCGCCGGCGCGCTGCCAGAAGCTGAGCGGGACCAGGATCGCCCCCAGCTTCGCGGTGGCGAAGTACAGCGCGACGTACTCGGGAGAGTTCTTCGCGAGCACCACGACCCGGTCGCCGTGCCCGACGCCGAGTTCGGCCAATGCGGCTGCGGTCCGGTTGGTCAGCGCGTTGAGTTCGCCGTAGTTGAGGATCTTGTCGCGGAACACGATCGCGGGGTCGTGAGAACGGTGGACGGCGTGCAGGCGGATGATGTCGCCGACGAGCTCCATGGACATGTGTCTCCCGACAGGTGCGAGGGCGGGTGAGCCGGGTCAGTCGAGGACGACGAGCAGGTCGCCGTTCTCCACTGCCGCGCCCTCGGCGACGGCGACCTTGGTGACGGTGCCGGCCCGCTCCGCGAGGATCGGGATCTCCGTCTTCATGCACTCGATGACGGCGACGGTGTCGCCGGCCGCGAGCCGACTCCCTTCGGTCACAGGAATGCGGACGACGCTTCCCATCATCTCGCTCCGAATATCGGCCATGCGCCATCCTCACTGATCGGACCATCGCCGTGTGGATCTACGTGCTCGTTGTACGCCTGAGTCGGAAAAGCTGTCAACGCTTCTTCTCGGGTGCAGAACCGACCGCTCGGTAGGGCCTTTCCGAACGGACGGTTGACCGTGACGGTTGTCCGAGGCTAATCTCCTGCTGTCCGGGTCGGCAGACGGCAGGAGAGCTCATGTCGGAGGCCGGACACATCGCGCACGACGTCCCGGAAGCGAGGCGTCCGGTCGCCCCCAAGGCGCGGCCGCAGGAAGTCAACGAGTCCCGTTACGAGCACATCGTCGACGTCGCAGCGGAGCTATTCCGCCGTAAAGGCTATGCCGCCACGAGTATCAACGACATCGCCGAGGCGGCCGGCCTGATGAAGGGAAGTCTCTACCACTACATCAACTCCAAGGAAGACCTTCTGTCGGCCATCGTCGACCAGGCGCACCACAACACGGCCTCGCTCGGCGAAGAGTTGCTGGCGGCGGATGCAACCGCCGAGGACAAGCTCCGCTTCGTCGTGCGGCGGCACCTGCGCGGGACCGAGCAGAACCAGACCAAGATCCAGGTCCTGTATCGCGAGTTCCCGGTCCTCCCCGCCGAACGCTTCGCCGAGGTCATCCGCAGGCGGGACACCTACGAGCGGGCGGTTCGCGAGCTGGTGCGCCAGGGACAACGGGAGGGCACGTTCGCCCCGACGCTCAATCCCTGGCTGACGGCGGCGTCGATCCTGGCGACGTTGAACTCGGTCCAGGCGTGGTTCACGCCGGACGGGCCGATGAGTATGACGGAGATCATCGACGGCTACACGGCTCTCCTCCTGCGGAGCGTGGGCGTGGAGACCGAGAACGGTCCTGCGGGCCCGGCCGGGAAGACGTCGGCCGAGGACGCCGGCGAGCCGGGCTGACCCTGCGGCCCGCTCCGGCCCGGGTACGCCGAGGTGCCCGGGGTGTCGAGGAGAGCGAGGTTCGAGACGTGATCGGAGTGGGCGACATCGTCCGCGTCAACGCGCGACACCTCGGTGACCGGGAGGCGCTGGTCACCCTGGCGGAGCGCATCACCCACCGCGAGTTCAACCATCGAGTGAACCGGATCGCAGCCGGGCTCACCGGATTCGGGGTGCGAGCGGGGGACCGGGTCGCGGTCCTGAGCCGCAACCATCCGGACTACGTCGCCACCTACTTCGCACTCGCCAAACTGGGTGCCGCCCTCGTGCCGCTCAACTTCTGGCACCGCGCGACAGAACACCGGTTCGTGCTCGACGACGCCGCGCCCCGGGTCGTGATCGTCGAGGACGAGTTCGGCGACGTGATCCGATCGGCGTCGGAGGGGCGGACGGGGACCCGGCTCGTCGAGGTCCCTGCCGGATACTCCGACGGCCGGTCGGACCCTCCGTGGGAGGCGGTCTACGGACCGCCGGACTCGCCTGAACCCCTGTCGGTCACCGATCTCGACCTGCCGCACATGGTCCTGTACACGTCGGGCACGACGGGTAGGCCCAAGGGAGCCGTGCTGTCCCAGCGGCGTACGGTCGAGGACGCCTACTCGATGGCCCTGGCCCTGCGCATCGGTTCGAACGACACGTTCATCGAGTACCACCCACCCTTCCACGTCGGGAACTGGGACCATCTCAAGCTCTACTTCCTGGTCGGTGCCCGCACGGTCCTCCTGCGCGAGTTCGAGCCCTCCGCCGTCCTCGACGCGGTGGAGCGTGAACGGGTGTCGGTGATGCTGGCCGGGAGCACCATGCTCAAGCGCCTCGTCGAACACCCGACCTTCGCGACCCGGGACTACTCCGGCCTCCGTCTACTCTACGGCGGCAACTACGACCCGTCGGGAGCGCCGGCGAAGGCCATCGCCGACCTGGGAGCACGAGACGGCAAGGTCGCCGTCGCCGCCACCTACGGGCTCACCGAGGCCGGCCCGTTCGTCACGCTCTGCCCGCCCGAGGAGGCGCTCGACCGCGTCGGGACGATCGGCAGGCCGATCCCCGGCGTCGAGATCACGCTGCTCGGCGACGACGGGAACCCGGTCGTACGGGGCACTCCGGGTGAGCTCTGCGTAGCCGGCCCCCACCTCAGCGAGTACCTCGGTCTGCCGGACGTCACGGCGGAGACCCTCGCCGGAGGGCTACTGCACACTGGCGACATCGCCGTCGAGGACGAGGAGGGCTACTTCTGGCTCGTCGACCGGCTCAAGGACATGGTCCGCTCGGGCGGGCACAACGTGTACTCGAAGGTCGTGGAGAACTGCCTGGTCGAGCACCCGTCGGTGCGCGACGCCGCGGTCGTCGCGGTCCCCGATCCCGAGTTCGGGGAGGCGGTGTGCGCGGTCGTCGTCCCGGCGGACCTCCACGACGACGGCCTCGCGGACGATCTCCGGGACTGGGTCCGTGGACGGATCGCCGGCTACAACGTGCCCAAGCACGTCTTCCTCACCGACGAGCTGCCCAAGAGTGCGATCGGCAAGACGCTCAAGCGCCGGCTGCGCGAGGAGTACGGATCCCGCGTGCAGCAGCTGATCGCGAGCGGAGCGGCCACGTGACCGCTGCGGCCGCTGACCCCGCCCCGAACGACGTCGCCCTCGCGGTCCGGAACGTCACGAAGACGTTCAAGGGCGTCCGGGCCCTGACCGACGTCTCCATAGACTTCCGCCGTGGTCGCATCACCGGCTTCGTCGGCCCGAACGGTGCCGGGAAGTCCACACTGGTGAACGTCGCGTCCGGCCTCCTGCATCCCGACAGCGGCCGGATCGAGCTCGACGGCAAGGACGTGACGGGCCTGGGGTTGGCCGCGCACGCCCGCCTGGGGATCGTGCGCACCTTCCAGCATCCTCGCCTCTTCGGTGGCCACACGGCCGGCGAGATGGTCCGGACCGCGCTGAGGGCACCGTCCACCGACGGCCGAACCCGGGATGCGGGGGAGGTCCTCGCCCATTTCGCGCTCGAGCACGTCACCGATGTCGTCGTCGACGATCTGCCGTACGGCACGAAGAAGCTGCTGAACGTCGCCATCGCCTGGGCCCTGCGCCCGAGGGTTCTCCTGCTCGACGAACCCTTCGCCGGGGTCGGCCATGGGGACCGGGAGCTGTTCGTCGACGCGATCGCCGCCGTCGCGGAAAGCGGTGTCGCAGTGGGGCTCATCGAGCACAACGTCGGTGTGGTGATGCGGCTGTCGAGCCAGCTCGTGGTGCTCGACTCGGGAAGGGTCATCTTCGACGGCGATCCCGTCGAAGGGCAGCGCGACCCGGAGGTGCTCGCCGCGTACTTCGGCGATCCCGATGCCCCTGCCCTGCCCGCGATGGTGGGGGAGAACGACGATGAATGACGCACCGCTTCTCGAGATCACGGGCCTCGAAGCCGGCTACAGCGGTTCCCGGGTGCTGGACGGGGTCGATCTCGCCGTGCACGCCGGCGAGGCGGTCGTGGTCGTCGGGCCGAACGGGGCCGGGAAGTCGACCCTGCTCAAGACGATCTCCGGGCTGATCCGGGCCGGTGGGGGCCGGATCCGCTTCGACGGCGACGACGTGACGAACTGGCCGACACATCGCCTCGTGGCCGCCGGGATCGTCCAGGTCCCGGAGGGCAGGCAGGTCTTCCCCGGACTGTCCGTCGCGGAGAACCTCCGCCTCGGCGCTTTCGCGCTCGGTCGTTCGACGGGTGCCACCGACGACCGGTTGGACCAGGTACTGCACATGTTCCCGCGGTTGCGGGAGCGCTACGGCCAGGACGCGGAGAACCTCTCCGGTGGCGAGCAGCAGATGCTCGCCATCGGCCGCGGGCTCATGGCCCGACCCCGGTTGCTGATGGTCGACGAGCCGACGCTCGGGCTGGCCCCGGTCGTCGTGCAGCAGCTGATCGGCTACTTCGCCTACATCCGGTCGGAGTTCGACACGACGCTCCTGGTCGCCGAGCAGAACCTCTATCTGCTGGAGAAGGTCGCCGACCGAGGATGCCGGCTCGCCGACGGTCGGCTGAGCGAGTACAGCGCCGACGGGGCGGACGCGTCGCGCGACGGCCTCCTCGGAACCTATGCCGGTGAGATCGGCACCTGAGCGCACGCCGATCCCGTCCATCCGCCCTCGAGCACAACGGAGTGTCATGGCCACCAGGTACAACGCGTTTCCCAAGGGAGCCCTCGCCGCCGCGGCCGCAGTCGCGGCGGTGGCGCTCGTCGCCGGATGCGGCGGGGGATCGAGCGGCTCCGGCGGGAGCGGCGAGACGATCAAGATCGGGGAGATCGACAGCCTGACCGGGGCGTCACGCACCTACGGAGTGCCCCAGCACAACGGCATCCAGCTCGCCGTCGACGAGATCAACGGCAAGGGCGGCGTCACGGTCGGTGGCACCAAGTACCAGCTGGAGCTCACCACCGAGGACGACAAGAGCGACCCGGCGACGGGAGTCGCAGCGGTGCAGAAGCTGCTGAGCCAGGACGACAGCCACTTCATCGTCGGCACCCTGAGCAGCGAGGTCGCCAGCGCCTACATCCCGGTGATCAAGAACCGCGACGACGTGGTCAACATGGTCGTCGGCGCCGCGGTCGCCGGCATCACGGACTACCCACCGGTCTACCGGCCCCGCGTGACGTCGGCCCAGTACACGCCGCAGCAGGTCGACTTCCTCGACCAGCTCGCGAAGCAGAGCCCCATCACCAACGTCGGCATCGTCTACGACCAGACCCACTCGGGAGTGGTCCAGCAGTTGCCGGTGATCAAGCAGAAGCTCGCCGACGGCCACTACACGGTCGCCGCCGAGCAGGCGTTCGACCTCAGTGCCAGCACGTTCGACACCCAGATCGCCGCTGTCCTGCGCGGCGGTGCGCAGGCCGTGTTCTTCCAGGGCTACGCACCCGACGCGGCCACGTTCGTGAAGCAGTCCCGCGCCGCCGGCTACACCGGCCCCATCATCACCGCGGTCGGTTTCACCAGCAAGGACGTCCAGAACGCCAACGTCCCGTCGGCCGCCATGAACGGCGTCTACGACATCGGCGCGCCCTTCCCGAAGGACCTCGTGGCGCTCGGTTCGGACAAGGCGTCCGCCGCGAAGACCTTCGCCGACGCCTATCAGGCCAAGTTCAACGACGAGCCCGGCTTCACCTCCGCCAGCGCCTACAACGGCGTCTACATCCTCGCCAAGGCCCTGGAGCAGGCGAGCTCGCCGAAGGACTACGCGGGCGTCAAGAAGGCTCTGGACGGGATGAAGACCACCGACGTGCCGAACCTGGCCGAGTCGATCATCCCGCAGACCGCCGGCGAGATCTTCACGGCACACCAGGCCTACTTCCAGTCCGCCGTGCACGTGTGGAAGGACAACACCTTCCAGGCGACCGCACTCGTCGGATGACGCCATGCAGGAACTGATCAACGGCATCGTCCAGGGGTCCGTCTTCGCGCTGGTCGCCACCGGGCTCCTGCTGATCTTCAGCATCGTCCGGGTCCCGCACTTCGCGCACGGGGAGTCCGTCATGATCGGGGGTATGGTCACGACGACGCTCGTGACCCAGGCTCACCTGCCGCTCGTGCTCGCCCTCGTGCTCGGCGCCGTCTCCGGACTGGTGCTCGGCCTGCTGATGTGCGCGGGACTGTATTGGCCGCTGCGGCACTACCCCGAGGTCAGCGTGCTGGCGGCGTCCCTCGCCGTGGTCCTGCTCATCGAGACCGTGGCGACGCTGATCTGGGGCGCGGATCCGCGGGTCACCCCCACCGACCTGTCCGGCGCCCTCCCGCTCGCGAGCGCCCAGGTCCAGTGGGACCGGGTGATCCTGGTGGCGGCCGCGCTGGTCTTCGTCACGGCGACCTGGGCCTACGTGCACCACACGCCGCGGGGACGGGCCATGCGGGCGATGGCACTCAACCGCACCGCGGCCCTGCTGATGGGTATCCCCGTGCGCCGCTACTGGCTGATCGCCTTCGCGATCGGCTCCGGCCTCGCGGGCGCGGCCGGAGCTCTCTACAGCCTTTCGTTCGGCGTGAGCGCCACGATGGGCTCGCAGATCACCCTGAACGCCTTCATCGTGATCGTCTTCGCCGGGGTCGGGTCGATCTTCGGTGCCTTCGGGGGCGGCCTGCTCCTCGGGATCGTCCAGTCCTTCGGCGGGAGCTACATCTCCGCCGGTTATCAGGAGATGTTCGGGTTCGTCGTCATGGTCGTCATCCTGATCGTCAAGCCGCAGGGGTTGTTCGGTGCTGCCAAGACTGCGTAGTGCGCTGCCGTGGGTCCTGTTCGCCGCCGTCATCGTGCTGGTCGGCGCGACCGGCGGGCCATTCCTGATGACCGTCGGCATGGTGACGGCGCTGTCGATCATCCTGTCCTCGGGGATGAACGTCGCCATGGGCTACGGCGGACTGCTCAACCTCGGCATCGGTGCCTTCTACGGCCTCGGTGCGTACGGGACGGCCATCCTGAGCCTGCACTTCCAGGCGAGCTTCTGGGTCATCCTGGTCGCGGTCGTCGTGGTCGCCGCCGTGACCGCCGTCGTCCTCGGGCTGCCGATCCTGCGGACCCGCGGCCTGTACTTCGCGATCGCCACGCTCGCCATCGGTGTCATCGGAACCGACGTCGCCAACAATTGGGTCGAGGTCACGCAGGGCCCGATCGGGCTCGCAGGCATCGAGCGTCCGGACCTGCTGGGCTGGGACCTGTCCGACCTGCAGCCGATGTACTTCTTCGCGGCGGTCGTTGCCTTCCTGGCCGTGGGTGTGGTGGCGTTCTTCGCCCGGAGCCGGTACGGCCAGGTGCTGGTGGCCGTCCGGGAGGACGAACAGCTCGCACAGTCCTTCGGCTACCGCACCCTCGCGTTCAAGGTCGGGGGCTTCGCCCTGTCGAGCGTGATCGCGGCCGTCGCGGGCATCGTGTACGCCTACGCGATCCAGTACGTGTCCCCGACGCCCTTCTCGTTTCTGACCGGCTCCTTCCAGGCCTTCGTCGTGGTCGCGGTCGGCGGGGGCGGGACGGTGTGGGGCCCGGTGGTGGCCGCCGTGCTGCTCGTCGGCGTCCCGGACCTGCTCGACTTCTCGCCGACGACGAACCAGTTCATCTACGCCGTCGCGCTGCTCGTCGTGGTCGTCGCGCTCCGGGGTGGCGTCGTGCCGGCGCTGCGTCGCCTGGCACGTCGCGCGGCGCCGCCGCGACCACCGGTCGCTGCGGGAACGGGTCAGGGCCGCAGCCGCGAGGTTCCCGGGCAGCGGGTCCCGGCAGGTGGCCCACCCACCGCATGATCGTGAACAGGACGGCCGACGGCACGGAGAGGAACGGAGGACGAATGAGCGAGCCCAGCGCCTGGGACGCCGAGATCGAGGAGGGGGCCCGGCGTCGCGACCTCGCCGCGGGGCTGGGCGGCCCCGACCGTGTCGTACGCCAGCACGCGAACGGCAAGCTCACGGTGCGCGAGCGCATCGCCCGTCTCGCCGACCCGGGCTCCTTCCGTGAGGTCGGGGGCCTGGCAGGGGAGGCGGTCTACGACGATTACGGCACGCTCCTGTCCTTCACCCCGGCGCCGTTCGTCTTCGGCGAGGCGCGGATCGACGGCCGACGGGTGACCGTCGGCGGTGACGACTTCACGGTGAAGGGAGCGGCCTCGGCGAGGGGCCCGAACAAGCGCCGCTACTTCTGGCGGATGTCGCACGATCTGCAGATCCCGCAGATCAAGTTGCTCGACGGAGCGGGCGCCAGCGTCAAGGCGGTGGAGGAGGAGGAGCGCACCTACGTCCCGGAGATCGACGGCTGGTCGTACGCCGCCGCGAACCTGTCCCGGGTGCCGGTGGTCGCGGCCGCGCTGGGGCCGGTCGCAGGCCTGCCTGCGGCAGAGGTGGTCGCAAGCCACTTCTCCGTGATGGTGAAGGGGCTCGCCCAGGTCTTCGCGGCGGGGCCACCTGTGGTGGCCCGGAGCGGGCTCGGCCCGGAGATGACCAAGGAGGAGCTCGGCGGCTGGGAGGTCGCCGCGCGGTCCGGCGTCGTGGACAATGCCGCCGAGGACGAGGAGGACGCGTTCCGTCAGATCCGCGAGTTCCTCGACTTCCTCCCGGGAAGCCGGTTCGCCTTCCCGCAGGTCCGGGCGGCCACCGATCCTGCCGACCGGGACTGCCGGGTGCTCCGGGACGCGGTCCCGCGCAACCCGCGCGAGCCCGTCCGGATCCGTCCGATCATCCACACCCTGGTCGACGACGGCCGGTTCTTCGAGATCGGCCGCTACTACGGCAGGTCGGCCGTCGTCGGACTGGCCCGGCTGCAGGGCGCGCCGGTCGCGGTGATCGCCACGGATCCCTTCTTCGACGGCGGTGGACTGACCGCCGACGCGTCGTCGAAGCTCACCCGCTTCGTGGACATGGCCAACCTGTTCCGCCTGCCGGTGATCCATCTCGTCGACCGGCCGGGAGTCGTCATCGGGCCGGCCGCCGAGCGCGCCGGCAGCCTGCGCTACGCGGCGCGCATGCTCGCAGCCCTGCACGAGGCCACGGTGCCGTGGGCAACCATCCTGATCAGACGGGCCTTCGGCCTCGCCGGCGCCGCGGACCGCGACCACTCCCGCCACGGTTTCCGCGTGGCGTGGCCGAGCGGCACCTGGGGCTCGTTGCCGATCGAGGGTGGTGTCAAGGCGGCCTACAAGCGCGCGATCGAAGCCGCGCCCGACCCCGAGCTGTACCTGAAGCAGCTCGAGGCCCGACTCACCGCACTCCGCTCGCCGTACCGGACCGCGGAGGCCTTCCTCGTCGAGGACGTCATCGACCCGGCCGACAGCCGCGCGCTGCTCTGCGACTGGGTCGGATCGGCCTACGACGTGCTGACCTCCGGCGCCCTCGACGACGCGGGAGCCCGCTATCGCCCCTGAAACGGAGGAGGCCGCTCGGCAGGACTGCTCGTCGCGCGACGCCGCCGCAGGACGGGAGACGGTCGTGATGGTCCCGTTGCTTGAGGTCGGCGGGGTGCGGGGGAGAGCCTAATCGTGATCGTCTTGGGGCGTTCGTCCGGGATGACCGACCCGACGCGCTCGACCACCACGCACGGCGACGAACGGGAGAGCGGCGCGCCCGGCGCCCTCTCGACGAGATGGGACGTCGATGCGTTTGTCACCGTTCGGCGCGCTTCCCGCGCGCCGTCTCCGCCTGCTGTTCGTCGGTGCGGTCGCTGCACTGCTCGTGGCCGGGTGTGGCTCGGGGCCGATCGACTCGGGCAGCGCGCCCGCCGCGTCCGCTGCGCCCGCGGCGGGGGCCTTTCCGGTCACCGTCGAGCACCTCTACGGCAGCACCGAGATCACCGCGCGCCGCAGCGGGTGGTCGCGCTGGGCTACAGCGACACAGACGCGCTGCTCGCCGTCGGGGTGAAGCCGGTCGGGATCGTGGACTGGTTCCAGGTCCCGCCCGCGAACAACACGTGGTCGTGGGAGGAGCAGGCCTTCGGTGGCACCGTGCCCGAGGTGGTCGGCGTGCGGGACGAGTACGACCTGGAGAAGGTCGCCGCGCTGCGGTCCGATCTCGTGGTCGCGGCCTACTCCGGCATGTCGGAGGAGCAGTCCAACCCGCTGTCGCAGATCACGAAGGTGGTCGCCCAGCCCGTCGGGTTCGAGCCGTTCGCGGCGCCGTGGCAGGCCCTGACCACCCAGATCACCAAGGCGGTCGGGCAGGAGGCGCGGGGCAGGGAGCTCGTCGCCGGGGTCGAGCGGAAGATCGCCGACGCACGGTCCGCCCATCCGGAGTGGGTCGGGCAGACGGCGGTGACCGCGGCGTACGGCGGCGGCCAGTACTTCGCGTTCACCGCGGGCGACCCGAAGACCGACCTCCTCACCCAGCTCGGGTTCACCATCCCGGCCGAGCTCGACGCCCCGCGGCAGGGCGGGACCGCGATGGTCAGCGCCGAGCGGGTCGACCTGCTCGACGTCGACAAGCTCGTCTGGGTGCTGTCCACCGCGGCCGACGAGGCCGAGGTCAGGGCACGACCCGAGTACGCGGCGATGCCCGTGGCCCAGCAGGACCGGGCGCTGTTCCTGCTCACCGAGGAACGGCAGAAGGCCCTCGCCGCGGCGTTCTCCTACAACAGCGTGCTGAGCCTGCCGTACGTGGTGGACCAACTCGCGCCGCAGCTGGCGGACCTGCCGCCGGCCACCTGATCGGCGCGTGTCGCAGCCCCGGCCCCGAGGTCCGGGGCTGCGGCCGCCTCCCACGCGCTCACGGGCTCGAGCCGACCCGACTCCGCGCCTTCCCCGGCCGTTGACCCGCACCGGTCACCGTCATACGCTCCGGTATAAACCGGCGGGTCGAACGTCGGGACGCGACGACGCGGCGGGAGGGCCGATGGCCGAGATCGGTCTGCGGGGCAGCGCCGTCCGCGATCCCGAACACCGCGAGGCGCAGCGCGGACGGATCCTCGCGGCCGCAGCGGAGGTGTTCGCCCGCAAGGGTTACGAGGCCGCGACGATGGACGACATCGCCGCGCAGATGGGTGTGAGCAAGGGCGTCCTCTACTACCAGTTCCGCAGCAAGCAGGAGCTGGTCGTCGAGACCCGGCGGGCCAGCTCGGGGGCCGCTGTCGAGCGGCTGGACGAGATCGTGCGCCGGCCCGGGTCCGCCCTGGTGCGGATCGAGGCAGCCCTGCGCGACCTCGCGGCGGCGGCGTTCGACCCGCTGGCCAAGCACGTGATCCTGCTCCCGGTGCTGCACGGCCTGGACCAGCAGCACCTCCACGAGGTCCGGACCATCGAGCGCCGCTACGAGCGGCTGCTCGAGACTCTCCTGCGCGAGGGTGTGACCGAGGGCAGCCTCGTGGTCGACGACGTCAAGCTGACCGCGTTCACCCTGATCAGGGCCTGTTTCGGCCCGGCGGTCTGGTATCGGCCGGACGGCGAGCTCGGCGAGTCCCAGATCGTCGACCGCCTCGTCGCGCACCTGTTGCGCAGCATCACCGCATGACTGGAGGTCCCGTGACCCTGCTCGTCGCCAACCGGGGCGAGATCGCCGTCCGGCTCGTCCGCGCCGCCCGCGAGCTCGGCCTGCGGACGGTCGCCGTCTTCGCGGCCGAGGACGCGGACGCCCCGCACGTCACGCTGGCGGACGAGGCGCACGAGCTGCCCGGCTCGGGCGTGGCCGCCTACCTGGACCAGGACGCGCTGGTCGAGGTCGCCACCCGCGCGGGAGCCCGGCTCGTCCACCCCGGCTACGGCTTCCTCAGCGAGAACGCGGCCTTCGCCCGGCGGTGCGCGGACAACGGCCTGACCTTCGTCGGCCCACGACCCGAGCTGCTGGACCTGTTCGGTGACAAGGTCCGCGCCCGTGCGACCGCCCGGGAGGCCGGCGTCCCGGTCCTGCCCGGCACCCTCGGACCCACCTCGCCGGACGAGGCCGGGGCCTTCCTCGCCGAGCACGGCGCCGTGATGCTGAAGGCGCTCGCCGGCGGGGGCGGCCGCGGGATGCGGGCCGTGACCAGCGCCGACGACCTCGCCGACGCCTACGCCCGCTGCCGCTCCGAGGCCGAGCAGGCGTTCGGGTCCGGGGAGCTGTACGTCGAGAAGCTGGTCGGGTCGGCGCGGCACATCGAGGTGCAGATCGTCGGGGACGGCACGCAGGTCCGGCACCTCGGCGAGCGGGACTGCTCGATCCAGCGCCGCCACCAGAAGCTGATCGAGATCGCCCCCGCACCGTTCCTGGACGTCGCGGTCCGGCAGCGGCTCCTCGACGCGGCCGTGACCATCGGCGAGCACGTCGGCTACGAGAGCCTGGGCACCGTCGAGTTCCTCGTGCACGGCGACGAGGTGTGGTTCCTCGAGCTCAACCCGCGGCTGCAGGTCGAGCACACCGTGACCGAGGAGGTCACCGGCGTCGACCTCGTCGAGACCCAGCTCCGGCTCGCGCAGGGTGGGCCCCTGGACGTCTCCGGTGCGCCGCGGGGGTTCGCGATCCAGGCCCGGGTCAACACCGAGGAGCTCGACGAGGACGGCACGCCCCGCCCCCGGGCGGGCCTGCTCACCGCCTTCGACCCGCCCGCCGGCCCGCACGTGCGGGTGGACACCTACGGCTACACGGGCCTGCGGACCAGTCCGCGGTTCGACTCGTTGCTGGCCAAGGTGATCGCCCACGGCGCCTCGTTCGCGGACGCGGCCCGGCGCGCGGACGCGGCGCTGGCCGAGTTCCGGATCGAGGGGCTCGCGACGACGATCCCGTTCCTGCGCGCGGTGCTGACCCATCCGGACTTCACCGGCGGCCCGTCGGACACCGGGTTCGTGGCCGCGCACCTCGCCGAGCTGCGGAGCACCGACCTGCCGGTCCGGTTCCCCACCGTCACGCACGCGGCACCGAGGGCCGAGGTCGTCCCCGCCGACGGGATCACGGCGCCGATGGACGGCGTCGTCGTCGAGTACGCGGTCGAGCCCGGTGCCCGGGTCCGCCGCGGCGAGCGACTGCTGGTGCTCGAGGCGATGAAGATGGAGTTCACGGTCCGCGCCGAGACCGCGGGCACCGTCGGCCCGCTGCTGGCCGAGGTCGGGGCGGTCGTCGAGGAGGGCGCGCCGCTGCTGGTGCTGGAGCCCTCGGCGTCGGACGACGGTGAGGTCACGGCGGACATTCCGGCGGTCGACGAGGGCTGGGAGCGCGAGGCGGAGGAGGTCCACCGCCGCCGGGCCCTCGGCCGCGAGATGGGCGGGCCGGAGAAGATCGCCCGCCAGCACGAGAGCGGCCGGCTGACCGTGCGCGAGCGCATCGACGCGCTGGTGGACAAGGGCAGCTTCGCCGAGATCGCCCCGCTCACCGGCTTTGCCACCTACTCCGCGGACAACGAGCTGACCTCGCTGCTGCCGGTCAACTTCGTCTCCGGCACGGCGCGGATCGACGGCCGCCGCGCGGTCGTCGGGGCCGACGACTTCACCATCCGCGGCAGCTCCGGCGACGCCGCGATCTGGCAGAAGCAGGTCTTCACCGAGGAGTACGCGGGTGCGATGCGGCTGCCGGTCGTGCGGCTGCTCGACGGCGCGAGCGGCGGCGGCAGCGTGGTCACCGCGCAGCGCAACGGCTACCACTACCTGCCGGTCAACCCGGGGTGGGACGCCGTCGTCGAGAACATGTCGCTGGTCCCGGTCGTCTCGGCCTGCCTCGGCCCGACGGTCGGGCTGGGCGCCGCACGGCTGGCCATGTCCCACCTGGCGCTGATGGTCGAGGGCATCGGGCAGGTCTTCACCGCCGGGCCGCCGGTGGTGAAGGGCAGCTCCGGTGAGGACCTGACCAAGGAGCAGCTCGGCGGCGCGGAGATCCACCGCAACAACGGGCTCGTCGAGCGCTTCGTCCGCAGCGAGGAGGAGGCGTTCGGCGTGGTCCGCGGCTTCCTGTCCTACCTGCCGCAGAGCGTCTTCGAAGTGCCGCCGGTCGTCCCGAGCGAGGACCCGGCGGACCGGGCGGAGGAGAGCCTGGTGCGGGCCATGCCCCGCAACCCCCGCGAGCCCTACGACGTGCACGCCCTGCTCGACGCCGTCTTCGACCAGGGCTCGGTCTTCCGTTACGCCGAGTACGGCGGCGCGACGGTCACCGCACTCGCCCGGCTCGACGGACACCCTGTCGGCGTGATCGCCACCGACCCGACCCGCGGCGTGACCATCTCCGCGGAGGGCGCGCAGGCGATCACCCGGCTCGTCGACCTCTGCGAGACCTTCCACCTGCCGCTGGTCAGCCTGACCGACCAGGGCGGCGCCTCGATCGGTTCGGGCGCGGAACGCAAGGCCACCATCCGCTTCGGGGTGCGCGCGATCGCGGCCGTCTACCAGGCGCGAGTGCCGCAGGCGGAGATCATCGTGCGGCGGGTGTTCGGGGTCGGCGGCGCGGGGATCGTCAACCGGCACCGGCCGAACCGGACGTGGGCCTGGCCGTCCGCCACCTGGGGCTCGCTGCCCGCGAAGGGCGGCGTCGAGGCGGCCTTCCGCGCGCAGCTGGAGAACGCCCCGGACCGCGCGGCGGAGATCGCCCGGATCGAGCGCGAGCTGGAGGCGCTGGCCTCCCCGTTCCGGACCGTCGAGCGCTTCGGTGTGCAGGACCTGATCGACCCCCGCGAGAGCCGGGCCGTGCTGTGCGAGTGGGTGCACGACGCCTACCGCCTCCTGCCCGAGCAGCTCGGCCGTCCCGCCTTCGGCACTCGTCCCTGAGAAGTCCGGCCCTGAGGAGAAGCATGTCCGAGCACGAGCTCACCGCCCGGCTGCGCGCCGAGGACGAGCTGATCACCGACCGGCTCCGGCACTGGGCCCGGACCACCGGCGACCGCACGTTCCTCTACTACGGCGAGGACGACGTCTCGTTCACCTACGCCGAGTTCGACCGCCGGACCGACGCGATCGCCGGCAACCTCGCCGGCCGGGGCGTGACCAAGGGCGACCGGGTGTCGGTCTTCAGCCTCAATCCGATGATCACCGCGCTGGTGATGGTCGGCTGCTGGAAGGCCGGGGCGGTCTACGCGCCGGTCAACTTCTCCTACACCGGCCGGCTGCTGTCCTACCAGCTCGACGACACCCGACCCGTGCTGATCGTGACCGATCCCGCCCTGCTGCCGGCGCTCAACGCCGTCGCCGACGTGCTGGAGCAGCCGCCCGCCGTCGCCCTCTACACGCCGCCGGAGAGCGCCCACGACCACGCGCCCGCGCCCGACCTGCACCCGGCGTTCCGGTCCGTGGCCTGGGGCGATCTCGTGGCCGACGCCGCGGCGCCGCAGGTCACCGTCGCCTTCGACGACCCGGCCAACGTCTTCTACACGTCAGGGACCACCGGTCCGTCGAAGGGCGTGCTGCAGCCCTTCCGCTGGATGGCGCAGTACACGTGGGGGCTGCGGATGACGTTGTCCGAAGAGGACGTCGTCTACAACGACCTGCCGATGTACCACGTGGGCGGGGCGCTGGCGAACTTCGGCCGCGCGCTGTGGCAGGGCAGCGAGGTCGCGGTGTGGAACCGGTTCAGCCCCACCCGGTTCTGGGAGCGCGTCGCCTCCCGTGGGGCCACCTCCGCGATCCTGCTGGACGTCATGATCCCCTGGCTGTCCAAGGCACCCGCCTGCGCCGACGACCGGCGAAACACGCTGAACAAGGCGTACATGCAGCCGTTGCCGTTGCAGCACAACGAGTTCTCCCGCCGGTTCGGGATCGACCACGTGGCGGCCGGGTTCGGGCAGACCGAGGCCGGGGCGCCGCTGTGCGTGCTGATCGAGGAGACCGCTCCTGGTGAGGGGACGCCGGCCGATCTCTACCGCGGCCACTCGCACGAGGAGATGGCGGCGGTGGCGGAGCGCAAGGGCGTCCCGGTCCTGCACGCTGCGCAGGCGAGCCGGAAGGGGCTGATGGGGCGGCCGAGCCCGTTCTTCGACGTCACGGTGCGGAACGAGCGCGACGAGGAGTGCGAGCCCGAGGAGCCCGGCCACCTCAGCGTCCGGCCGAAGGTGCCCGGGATGCTGCTGCAGTCCTACCTGAACAAGCCGGAGGCCACGGTCACCGCCACCCGCAACCTCTGGTTCCACACCGGCGACGCGGCGCTCGTGGGTGAGGACGGGCTGTTCTACTTCGTCGACCGGCTCGGTGACCGGATCCGGGTGCGCGGCGAGAACCTGTCGTCGTTCCAGGTGGAGGACATGCTCAACCAGCACCCGGTGGTCCGGATGAGCGCCGCGTTCCCGATCCCGGGCGCCGAGGGGGACGAGGACGACATCGTGGCCTACGTCGTCCCCACCGAGGGCGCGGCGCTGACCACGGACGAGGTGTACGCCTTCGCCGAGGAGACCATGCCGAAGTACATGCGGCCCCGACACGTCCGGATCGTGGACGACATCCCGCGCACCCCCACCAACAAGGTCGAGAAGTACCGGCTGCGGCAGCGGATCCTGGCCGAGCTGCAGGAGGCGTAGCCCGCCGTGGCGCGGGACGGGGGTGGTGTCGCGCCGCCGTCGTCCCGGGTGGGCTCGGTCCCGGTACGAGGCGCGGGTAGCGACGGGAGGGCTCAGGGGCCCGGCCGGCTGACGTGGCACTCGGCGTGGAACCAGCCCGCGGACTCCTTGCCGGACGGGTCGAGGCCGCGGGCGCGGACGTCGGCGACGGCGGCGGCCTGCTCCGCCGCGTCGACGAAGCGACGCTGGCGCACGGTGCCGGGCAGGCGGCGGGTGACCAGGCCGTGCGCGTCGAGCACCCCGGTGATCTCGTCGTAGCCGAAGACGCGCAGCACGAACACGACCAGGCGGACGTCGGACGGCAGGTGGGCGAGCAGCCGGGTGAACGTCCGCGGGCCGACGTACCCGACGCCGCCGGTGCACACCAGTGTCCCGACCGTCGCGAGCGCGGCGGCGAGCTCGGGGGACGGGTCCGCGCGTTCGAGGTCCTCGGCGAAACCGCGGTGGAGCAACCCGGCACGCTCGGCGTAGCCGACGGCCGGGGCGGAGGCGTCGAGGCCCACGACCCGGATGTCGGGGCGGTCTACCCAGGCGCCGAAGAACGCCGCGTCGGCGGCGGCGAGCGCGTCGGGGGACAGGTCTCCGACGGCGGGCGCGGTGTAGCGGGCCTCGAGCGCCGGGAGACGGATCGAGGTGCGCAGCAGGGCCGCGTTGGTGCCGTAGGAGCAGCAGAGGTCCAGCACCGTCCGGGCCCGTGGGTCCCGGCCCGCCGCGTCGACCTCGGCGCGGGCGACGGGCACGGCGTGGGCGGGCACCTGGTACTCCAGCGGCGCGAGCGCGCCGAAGTAGGGGCGCGGGTCGGGCGCGGTGTAGATGCCGCTGAAGTCCGCCTTCGAGGTCGCGGTCCGCGCCGCCCGCACGGCCGGCGTCATCCCGGGACCTGCTCTGCGGCGAGGAGGGCGTCGAGCTCGGCGAGGGCCTCGCGGAGGCGGCCGGCGAAGGCGTGCATCCGGTCGGCGACGGCCCGCGGGGTCGCGAGGTAGACGTCGAAACGGTCGTGCTGCAGGCCGTAGCCGACGCCGATGCACGTCGGGCTGGTCGAGCCGAAGCCGAAGTACTGGATGCGGGGCGAGGGCACGGCGCTGGTGGACAGGAAGTCGTCGCGCAGGATCGTCCAGCCCGGGCTGTCGAAGAACGGCAGGTCCGGGCCGCCGCGGCGGCGCCGGATCCACTGCAGCTCCCACAGGTGCTGTTCGGGGGCGTCGCCGGCCTGGCACTCCTTCGCCCGGCGGACGTGGGCCTCGGCGGCGGCGCGGAAGGCGGCGCGCCGCGCGTCGTCGCCCACGGCCGGGTCGGTCATGGCGTCGACGAAGGCGACGACCTCGGGGGTCACCACGCGCATCGCCTCGGTGCGCCCGTGTCGGAAGCGGCGGGTGGCGATCGACTCATAGGTCGCGCCGGTGATCCCCGTCGCGCGGCGGTGGGCGAGCTGGAACGCCAGCTGGGCGAACGCGTCGGGGGAGCAGCGGAGCTGCTTGGCGCGGGTGCTGGTGACGCTGCCGATGCTGAGCGTCTCGGTGGCGCAGGCGGCGGCGTAGTCGGCGAACTCGGCGCCGGACCGGGCGATGTCGGCCCGCATGGCGTCGTCGAGGTGCCACGGGACGGGGGTGACGGCGCAGGGCCCCGCGCCGGGAAGGTTTGGGGCCGGTGCGCCGAGGATCGCGTCGACGTAGCCGATCACGGTGGTCCCGTCGAGCTCGCAGTGCTCGCCGTTGAGCCCCGCGGTGCCGTCGCCGAACACGACCAGGGTGAGCGACTTGTCGAACCAGCGGTTGCCGGAGTCCCCGTGCAGGAGGACGTCGCAGGCCTCGCGCGGCTCGCCCGGGACGGTGTCCTCCAGGGCCACACAGAACAGCGCGGTCTCGATCGTCTCGAGCGCGTCCGCGTTGTGGGCGCGCAGCCTGTCGCGGCTCTCCGCCCAGGCGGCACGGGCCTTCGTGGTGAGGTGCCCGACCCCCTCGCCGCGGGTCCCGGTGGCCGCGACGACGGCGCGGAGCCCGTCGGCGATCTCGGCGGCCGAGTGCGGTGTCCCGTCCGGGCCGATCACGTCGAGCCGGACGGCGTGGCCGTGGTGGAACACGACGACGTGCCGCTCGGCGGACGGTCCCGGCCAGGCGTCGGTGTACGGGGTGCGACTGCTGTCGATCTCGCGGCCCGGGATGCGGCAGGCGGAGAACAGGTACTTGAGCTGCTCCATCGACAGCGGCGCGCCGCGCTGGGTCGCCGGCGGCACCGCCTGCGCGTCGATCGCCAGCTTGTAGGCGACCGTGGCCGCGGTCAGCGCGGCCGCGCGCTCGATCCGGCCGAGGCCGGGGGCGTCCTGGAAGAGGAAGAAGAAGTTGGCGTTGAGCGCGATGCGGTCGCGGCGGCCGAGGTAGCGGGAACGCCAGAAGGCGTCGAGCCAGCTGTGCACGCCCGGGGTGGCGTCGTAGGCGCGCAGCGCGGCGTCGAGCTCGGGGCCCTCGCCGGCGAGGAACTCGTCGAGCGCCTTCTCGGTGCGGGCGCGCTCGTCGTCGGTCAGCAGCGGCGCGCACCACTCCAGGAACCGTCGTGCGGTGTCCTCCAGGGAGGGCAGCGGCACCCGGGGCAGGGCGTCCTCGTTGCCGAAGGTCGCGGGGGAGAGGGTCACCGGCGGCCCTTCAGATCAGGAGCCGGTCGACGCGGCCGGGGCCGGCCGGCACGGTGTGGGTCCGGGTCACCCGGCCGAAGAGCTGGCGGGTGCGGGTCGCGGTGCCCACCACCCCGGGCCGGCGGCTGTAGGCGAGGATCGCGGTGTGCCGCTCGCGGCCGCCCTCGACCGGGCTGACCCGGTGCAACGAGTACCGGCCCGCGAAGAGCTGCAGGTCACCCGGGCGCAGCTCCAGCGTGCGGACGCCCCGGTGGTCGCCGTCGAGCACCGCGGTGACCGCGTCGAGGTTCTCCTCCTGCGGCGACCGGATGCCGGGGCAGTACTGGAACAGGCCACCGGCCTCGGCGGCCTGGGTCTGCAGGCTGACGGTGAACTCGTTGGTGTCGAAGTGCCAGGGGTGCTCGCGGCCGGGGGCGACGACGTTGAGCACGAGGCCCGAGAGCGGGTCGGCGAGCGGGAACACCTCGGGCAGCCCGAAGGCGGCGGCGACGAACCGCTGGACCGCGCGGTCGGCGTGGAGGCGCTGGATCAGCGCGTCGGCCGGGATCCGGTCGCGGGCGACGAACGCGTTCCCCCGCTCCAACGGCCGGTGCGCGGGGTGCTCCGCCGGGAGCGTGGGGTCCGGGTCGGTGTTGTAGACGTTGACGATCGCGGTCTGGTGGTGGGCGAGCGGGGCGAGCGCCCGGCCCTCCGCGCGCAGCGCCTCCACCTGCTCGGCCCGCACGAACCCCGGCAGCACGCAGCATCCGGAGTCTCGCAGCTCGGCCCGCACGCGGTCGACCAGCGCCGGGTCATCGAGCGGATGGCGGTCGGTGTCCACGATGGTCGGATCCACGCGCACCCCTTCACGTCGTCGTACGAGGGTCGTCGTCGTGCGAGTGCCACAGTCGTGCGAGTGTCGTCGTCGTGCGTGTGCCGCTGTGCGCAACGTAGCGGGTCGGCGCCGCCCCCAGAACCCTCCGACCGCACGCCCGGGGCCGTCCGCTCAGGCGTCGGGCAGGTTCTGCACGTGCTGGAAGCCGAAGCGGCCCTTGATGCAGAGGTGGCCGTGGGTGACGTCGTGGTCCGACGGGCTGGTCACGTTGACGATGCTGCCCTGCTGGACGTGCAGCTCCAGGTTGCAGCCGACCCCGCAGAACGAGCAGATCGTCGTGGTGACGGTCTGCTCCTCGGGACGCCAGTCGCCGTCCTCGCGCAGCTCGTGCTCGCGGACCGACTTCAGCGCGCCGGTCGGGCAGACCCCGATGCAGTTGCCGCAGTAGACGCAGGCGGAGTCGGGCAGCTCGCCGTCGTACTCGGTGGCGATGTGGGCGTCGAACCCGCGGCCGGCGGCGGAGATCGCGAAGGTGAACTGCGCGTCCGTGCCGCAGGCCTTCACGCACTTGTAGCAGAGGATGCAGCGGGCGTAGTCACGCACGTAGAGGTCGTTGTCGACCTTGACCGGCTGGGCGACGTTCGCCGCCGTCGACCCGTCCGGCGCGTGGTGGTGGCCCACGCGGTGACCCGCGCGGTCGTCCTCGGGGGGCGCCGGCGGTCCGTAGCGTGCCGGGTCGACACCGTACTCGACCATCCAGCGCTGCACGTCGGTGCTCGCCTGGTCCATGTCGACGGACGAGGCGAGCAGCTCCAGGACCATCCGACGGCTGTGGCGCACCTTCTCGGTGTCCGTGCGCACGACCATCCCGTCCTCGACCTTCCGCGCACAGGACGGCACGAGCACCCGGGAGCCCTCGACCTCGACCATGCACACCCGGCAGGCGTTGATCGGCGTGAGGTTCGGCGCCCAGCACAGGGTCGGCGTCTCGACGCCCCGGTCGCGCAGGACGTCGAGGATCGTCGCGCCCTCGGGGACGCGCAGCTCGCGGCCGTCGACCGTGACGGTGACGAGCCGGGAGATCGAGCCGAGAAGCACGGTCGTCACAGCAGCCCCACTCTCACAACAGGCCCAGTTTCAGTGCGGACATGACAGCGGCCGGGGCGGTCTGTCCCAGGCCGCAGATGGACGCGTCCTGCATGACGCGCGCCAGGTCGTCGAGCAGCGTCAGCTCCGGGCCCTTCGGCGCGCCCCGGGTGAGCCGGGCCAGCGCCTCCTCCTGGCGGACGGTGCCGACCCGGCACGGCACGCACTGCCCGCACGACTCGTCGCGGAAGAAGGCCGCGATCCGCCGCAGCGTCCCGGTCAGGTCCGCCTGCGTGTCCAACGCGAGCACGACACCCGAACCGAGCGTGGCGCCGATCTCGCGGGAGCCCTCGAGCGTGAGCGGCAGGTCGAGCCCGTCGGGCAGCACGAACCCGCCCGCCGCCCCGCCGAGCAGGACCGCCCGCAGCTCGCCGCGCACGCCGCCCGCCAGCTCCAGCAGCTCACCCAGCGTGGTGCCGAAGTCCACCTCGTAGACCCCGGGCGTGCCGACCGCCCCGGACACGCAGAACAGCTTGGTCCCGGTCGAGCGGCCGCCGCCGACCTTCGCGAACGCCTCGCCGCCGACCGCGAGCACCGGCAGGACGTTGTACAGCGTCTCGACGTTGTTGATCACGGTCGGCTTGCCGAACAGGCCGCTCGTGCTGGGGAACGGGGGCTTGTTGCGGGGCTCGCCGCGGTGGCCCTCGATCGAGTTGAGCAGCGCGGTCTCCTCGCCGCAGATGTAGGCGCCGGCCCCGCGGCGCAGCTCGATGTCGAAGGTGAAACCGTCTCCGGCCATGTCCGCGCCGAGGTACCCGTGGGCCCGGGCGGTCGCGATGGCGTGCTCGAGGCGCCGCGTGGCCAGCGGGTACTCGCCGCGGATGTAGAGGTAGCCGCGCTCGCAGCCGGTGGCGTACCCGGCGATCGTCATGGCCTCGATCAACCCGAAGGGGTCGTACTCCATCAGCACGCGGTCCTTGAACGTGCCGGGTTCGGACTCGTCGGCGTTGCACACCAGGTAGTGCGGGCGGCTCGGGGCGCGGGCGACGCCGTCCCACTTGACGCCGGTCGGGAACGCGGCCCCGCCGCGGCCGGTGAGCGAGGCGTCGGAGACCTCCCGGATCACCCGCTCGGGGCCGAGCGCGACCGCGCGCCGCAGCGCCTCGTAGCCGCCGTGCGCGCGGTAGTCGTCGATGCTCTCCGGGTCGACGACGCCCACCCGGCGCAGCAGGGTGAGCTGCGGCTGCCCGGCCTGCGGGACGCTGACCGTGGCGTCGGCGAACGCGGCGTCGGCGGCCGGGACCCGGTTCGGCTCCCCGGGCTCCTCGGTCGCGATCCGGTCCAGCTCGGCGCGCAGGCCGCCGATCGCCGCCGGCGCGACGCTCACGTCGGGCCGCCCGGCGAGCTGCAGCATCGCGGCCGGGGCCCGTTCGCACAGGCCGAGGCAGGGGCTGCGGACCCAGCACGCCTCCTTGCCCTCGCCCTCCTCGCCGAGGTCCTCGGCCAGCCCCGCGATGATCGCCTCGGCGCCCGCCGGCGCGCACGCCACGTCGTCGCACACGTGCACGACGTGCGGGGCCCGCGGCGTCACGCTGAACATCGCGTAGAACGTGGCGACGCCGTAGACGTCGGCGGGCGGCACGGACAGCACCCGGGCGAGGTGGTTCAACGCGCCCGGCGTGAGGTGCCCGACCGCGTCCATCACCGCGTGCAGGGCGGGCAGCAGGATGTGCCGGCGCGCCCGCGCGGCGTGCCCCGAGTCGGGGAAGCGCACGTCGGCGCCGGGGACGTCGTCGGGCGACCGGTGCGCGGCGAAGGCCGAGTCGACGGCGCGGCGCTCGGCCTCCGTCGGCTCGGCCGTGGACAGGTGCAGGTCCATCAGATCTTTTCGCTGCCGATCTTCTCGATGCGGATCGCGGTCGCCTTGAACTCCGACGTGCCCGACTTGGGGTCCCACGCGTCGTTGGTCAGCACGTTGATGTCGACCTCCTCGGAGAAGTGGGGCGTGAACGACGCCAGCCCCGGACGCAGCGAGGGGTCGAAGGCGACCGGCGCCTCCACCGCGCCGCGGCGGGACACGACGCGCACCCGGTCGCCGTCGGCGATGCCCAGCTTCGCGCCGTCCTCGGCGTCCATCCGCAACGACTCGCGCCGCCGCATCGGCGACGCGTACCCGCCGCTCTGCACACCGGAGTTGTAGGCGTCGAGGATGCGGACGGTGGTGAGCCGGATCGGGAACTCCTCGCTCAGGACGTCGAGCGGGGCGGCGTGCTCCACCGGCATGAACGGTGCCAGGCGGCCGCGCTCCTCGGGGTCCTCGGCCCACAGCCGGGTGTGCAGGGTCGGCGTGCCGGGATGGTCCTCGTCGGGGCACGGCCACTGGATCCCGCCGAGGGCGTCGAGGCGGGCGTAGGACATCCCGGCGTGCCAGTCCAGGGACAACGACCGGAGCTCGTCCCACACCTCCTCGGCGGTGGGCTCGCCCCAGGCGTGTCCCAGCCGGTCGGCGACGGCGCAGATGATGTGCGTGTCCGGGCGGGCCGAACCCGGCGGGTCGAGCGCCTTGCGGACGCGCTGGACCCGGCGCTCGGAGTTGGTGACCGTGCCCTCGTACTCGCACCAGTCCGCCGCGGCGGGCAGGACGACGTCGGCGAGCTCGGCCGTGGCCGTCCGGAAGATGTCCTGGACGACGAGGTGGTCCAGGCCTTCCAGCAGCTCCCGGGCGTGCGCGGCGTTGGCCTCCGACTCGGCCGGGTTCTCCCCGATGCAGTAGAGGGCCCGCATCGTGCCGGTCTCCATCGCCTCGAAGATCTGCGACAGGTGCATCCCCGGCTTCGGCGAGATCGGCGCGCCCCACGCCTGCTCGAAGCGGCCGCGGGCCACGTCGTCGCCGAGGTCGTAGCCGCCCGGCAGCTTGGCCGGGATGGCGCCCATGTCGCCGCCGCCCTGGACGTTGTTCTGCCCGCGCAGCGGCACGACCCCCGACCCGTAGCGGCCGATGTGCCCGGTGAGCAACGCGAGGTTGATCAGGGCGAACACGTTGTCGGCGGCGTTGTGGTGCTCGGTGATGCCCAGCGTCCAGCAGATCTGGGCGCGGTCGGCCCGGGCGTAGGCGTGCGCCAGGTCGCGGATCAGTCCGGCGTCGACGCCGGTGATCTCCTGGGCGCGCGCGAGGGTGTAGGGCTCCACCGTGGCGCGGTAGTCCTCGAACCCGGTGGTCGACCGCTCGACGAACACCTCGTTGACCAGCCCGGCGTCGATGATCTCCCGCCCGACCGCGTTCGCCAGCGCCACGTCGGTGCCGATGTCGAGGCCGAGCCACCCGTCCGCCCACTGCGCCGTGGAGGTGCGCCGCGGGTCGACCGACCACATCCGGGCGCCCTTCTTCAGGCCCTGCAGGACGTGGTGGAAGAAGATCGGGTGCGTCTCGCGCGCATTGGTACCCCACAGGACCAGCAGGTCGGTGTCCTCGGCCTCGACGTAGGCCGACGTGCCGCCACCCGCTCCGAACACTGCCGTCAGACCGACGACCGAGGGAGCGTGTCAAGTGCGGTTGCAGGAGTCCACGTTGTTGCTGCCCATGACCACCCGGGAGAACTTCTGGGCCATGAAGTTCATCTCGTTGGTGGCCTTGGAGCAGCTGAACATCCCGAACGCCTCGGGCGGCACGCCGCGGAACCCGGCGGCGGCCCGGTCGAGGGCTTCCTTCCAGCTCGCCGGGCGCAGCACCCCGTCCTCGCGGACGAGCGGCTCGGTGAGGCGGACGTGGCGGGGGCGGCGCGGCATCGGGCGACCTCCTGCTCGGCGTCGAGAACCAGGAACGACCACCCTAGTTGAGAAACGTGACTCCGCACACGGCCTGACCCGCAACTGGCCCAGTCCGATCGGGGAGGGCTACGCCACGATGACGTACAGCCCGCGAGCGGCGATCGCGACTTCGGGTTCACGCCGGCCGAGCCGGTCCGCGTCGTCCAGGACCTGGGCTCGCCTACGCCGGTACCGGTCCTGCGCCGCGTCGTGACCCCCACGGCCCTACCAAACGATTGTCTGGGCGGGTACCGTCGTCCCGCGGCGGACCAACGGAGGTACGGCGTGGACTTCGAGCTCACCGACCAGCAGCAGCTCTTCCGGAAGACCGTGAAGGAGTGGGTGGACCGCGAGGCACCCAAGTCCTGGGCCCGGGAGCTGGAGCGCGACGAACACCATTTCCCGCACGCCCTGTTCGACAAGTTCACGGCGGCGGGCTTCCACGGCATCGGGATCCCCGAGCAGTACGGCGGCCAGGGCGGCGACGTGCTGACCCAGATGATCCTGGCGCGCGAGCTGGCCCGGTCGCTGGCCGGGCTGACCTGGGTCTGGGGCATCACGTCGTTCGCCGGCGGCAAGTCGGTGGGCCTCTACGGCACGGAGGAGCAGAAGGCGGCGCACCTGCCGGCGATCGTCGAGGGCCGGGAGAAGTGGGCGATCGGGTTCACCGAGCCCGGCGGCGGCACGGACCTGCTCGGCGGCATGCGGACCCGCGCGCGCAAGGTCGACGGCGGCTGGGTGGTGAACGGGCAGAAGACCTGGAGCTCGGCCTCGCACGTGGCCGACTACATCCTGCTGCTGGCCCGCACGGCCGACCACGGCGAGAAGCGGCACCAGGGCGTCTCGCTGTTCATCCTGCCGGCGAAGGCGGAGGGCGTGACGATCCGGGAGATCCCCAAGCTGGGGATGCGTGCGCTCGGCTCGTGCGACGTCTTCCTCGACGACGTGTTCGTGCCCGACGAGAACCTGCTCGGCGAGCAGGACCGGGCCTGGTACATGCTGCTGCCCACGCTGAACAACGAGCGGATCATGCTCTCCTCGTTCTGCGTGGGGATCATGGACGGCGTCCTCGAGGACGCGTTGCGGTACATGCAGGAGCGCGAGGCCTTCGGCGGCCCGATCGGCCGGTTCCAGGCGCTGCAGCACCATGTCGCCAACATCGCGATGTGGCGCGACCAGGCCGAGCTGATGGTCTACCGCGCGGCCTGGCTGCAGTCTCTGGGGCGCCCGTGCGGGCAGGAGGCGAACATGGCGAAGGTCGTGGCCTCCGAGCTGGCCGGGCAGGCCGCCGACCTGGGCCTGCAGATCCTCGGCGGCATGGGGTACTCGGCCGAGACGGACATGCAGCGCTACTGGCGCGACGTCCGGCTGTTCCGGATCGGCCCGGTGACGAACGAGATGGCGCGCAACGGCATCGCCGAGGGCCTCGGCCTGCCGCGGTCCTTCTCGTGAGCGCCCCGTTGACGATTCCGGGCCTCGTGCTGCGCGCGGCCCGCGAGCACCCGGACGCCGACGCGTTCGTGTTCCCGGACGTCCGGCAGACCTACCGCGAGCTGCTGGAGTCGGCGAGCGAGGTGGCCCGGGCGCTGCTCGCGCTGGGCGTGGGGCCGGGCGACGCCGTCGGCACCCTGATGCCCAACGGGCTCGCGTTCGCCCACGCCATGATCGGGACGGCGATGACCGGGGCGCTGTTCGTGCCGGTCAACGCGCGGCTGGCGCCGCGGGAGATCGCGCACGTGGTCCCCGACTCGGGGATGAAGGTGCTGCTCACGACGGATGCCGTGGACGAGCACGTGGACTACGTGGCGCGGCTGCACCAGGCCCTTCCCGAGCTGGCCGCGGCCGAGCCGGGTGCGACGCCGGCGCTCGCCGGTGCGCCCGGGCTGCGGGCCGCCGTCGTGATGGGCAGCCGGGAGGCGCCCGGCTTCCGCACCCGCGAGGACTTCCTGGCGGCCGGGACCGGGGACGCGCTCGCCGCCGCGGAGGCCGTCGGACCCGACCAGCCGTACATCATGATGTACACGTCCGGGACCACGGCGGAGCCGAAGGGCTGCCCGCTCACGCACCGCTCCGTCGTCGGGCTGGGGCGGGCGGTGGGGGAGGAGGCGTTCGGCCTCACCGCCGCCGACCGGATGTGGAACCCGCTGCCGATGTTCCACGTCAGCGCGCAGGCGCCGATGGTCGGCGTGCTCAACGCCGGTGCGGCCTGGCTGTCCATGACCCACTTCGAGGTGGACGCCGCCATGGAGCAGATCGAGCGCGAGCGCGCCACGATCCTCTACCCGGCCTATCCGACGCTGACGAGCCCGCTGCTGAACCACCCGTCCTACGGCCCGGACACCTTCCGGCGCGTGCGCGCGATGCTCACCGTCGGCCCGCCGGAGCTGCTGCGCTCGTTCCAGGAACGGTTGCCGCACACCGCCCACGTGAGCTGCTACGGCTCCACCGAGACCGGCGGCGTCGCGATCATGGGCAGGCTCGACGACCCGCTGGAAGCCCGGCTGACCTCCGGCAAGCCCTTCACCGGTGTCGAGGCGCAGGTGCGGGACCCGCTGACCGGCGCCCCGCTGCCGGCGGACGAGACCGGTCCGCTGTGGATCCGGGGGTTCAACCTCTTCCAGGGCTACCGCAACGACCCCGCGAAGACGGCGGCCGGCTTCGACGCCGAAGGGTGGTTCCACACCGGCGATCTCGCCTCGATCGACGCCGCCGGCAACCTGACCTTCCGCGGCCGCACCAAGGACATGCTCAAGGTCGGCGGCGAGAGCGTCGGCTGCCTGGAGGTCGAGGCCTACCTGGGCGCCCATCCGGACGTGCAGACGGCCGTGGTCGTCGGCGTGCCGGACCCGAAGTACGGCGAGGTGCCGGCCGCGTTCGTCGAGCTGCGCCCCCGGGCCACCCTGACCGAGGACGACGTGACGGCGTACTGCCGGGCGGGGCTGGCGAAGTACAAGGTGCCGCGGTACGTGCGGTTCACCGACGACTGGCCGATGTCCGCGACCAAGATCCAGAAGTTCCGGCTGCGCGACCGGCTGCTCGCCGAGCTGTCGGCCGGGGTGTGAGTGGAGCGCCGGACCGGTGGTGAACAGGAGGAGGGCGGCGCGGACGGACACCGCGCCGCCCTTCCGCGCCGACGACGGCCGTTGGCAGGAGCTGCTGGACATCGCGGCCCGGATCTTCGCCCGCAAGGGCTACCGGTCGACGACCCTGCAGGACATCGCCGACGAGTTCGGGGTGCTGAAGGGCAGTCTGTACCACTACATCCGCAGCAAGGACGAGCTGCTGTTCGAGGTCGTCCGGACCGTGTACGCGGGCGGTCTGGAGAACCTGCGGGAGCTGGCCGAGGCCGAGCTCGACCCCGTCGAACGGCTGCGGGCCGTGATCCGCGGTCACGTCCGGTACCTGATCGACAACCTGGTGGAGACGACCGTGCTCCTGCACGAGTTCGACCAGCTCTCCGCCGAGAACCGCGCGCGGTTGCCGATCCGCGACTACCAGGAGGTGGTCGCCGGCCTCGTCGCCGACGCGCAGGCCGACCCGCGGGTCAAGCCGGACCTGGACCCGCAGCTCACGGCCCTCGCGGTCCTGGGGGCCGCGAACTGGGTGTACCGCTGGTACCGGCCCGACGGGCGACGTTCGCCGGACCAGATCGGCGCGGCCTACGCTGATCTGCTGGTCGACGGGATGCTGACGAGGACGGGTGCGCCGCTCGACCGGCGCCCGCGTGCCCTCTAGCGTCCGGAACCATGCCGATGGACGCCGTCCACCGCCGGTTGTGCCGCTCCGCGGGCTGGGCGGAGCGGATGCACGGCCAGGTCATGCCGTGGGCGCTCGACGGCGTCGACCTCACCGGCGACGTGCTGGAGATCGGTCCGGGATACGGGGTGACGACCCGCTGGCTGGCCGAGCGGGCCGGCGGCCTCACCGCCGTCGAGGTCGACCCGGCCCTCGCCGCCGACCTGCGACGGGATCTCGCCGGCCGGGTCGAGATCAGGACCGGCGACGGGGCGGACCTGCCGTTCCCGACCGGGAGCGTCGACGTCGTCGTCTGCTTCACGATGCTGCACCACGTGCCTTCGGCCGACCGGCAGGACCGGCTGTTCGCCGAGGCCGCGCGGGTGCTGCGGCCCGGCGGGACGTTCGCCGGCTCGGACAGCCGGGTCTCGCTCCGGTTCCGGCTGCTGCACGTCCGCGACACGATGGTGCCGGTCGACCCGGCGACCCTGCCCGAGCGGCTTCGCGCGGCGGGGTTCGCCGACGCGGAGACGAGCCTGGGCGCACGGTCCTTCCGGTTCCGCGCGACCACGCCCGGGTAGGTCCCGCGCCGGGTCAGAGCCCGCCGGCGGCGGCGTGCAGGTTCTTGGCCGCCAGGGCGAGGCCCTCGGTCTGGGAGTAGGCGGCGTCCTCGTGCTCGATGTTGACCGCCATGTCGGGGTCGATCTCGGCGAGGGCGCGGAGGAACTCGGTCCAGTAGGCGGTGTCGTGCCCGAGGCCGACGGCGACGAACTTCCACGCCGGGTTCTCCGGCCAGGCGTTGCACCAGAAGCCGTAGCCGGTGGGGACCTTGTTCTCCCCGTCGGCAGGGACGCGGGTGAAGGAGGTGTCGAGCACGCCGCGGATGTCGACGCCGGGCTGGAGTGCGGCGTCCTTGGCGGCGGCGTGGAACACCAGCGGGCCGAGCCAGCGGATGCAGGCGACGACGTCCATGCCCTGCCACATCAGGTGTGAGGGGTCCATCTCGGCGCCGACGTTCGTGGCGCCGATGTCGTCGACGAGCTTCTTGAGCGTGACGGGGGAGAAGACCAGGTTGTGCGGGTGCATCTCGATGGCGACCCGGACGTCGTTCTCCCGGGCCAGCGCGTCGATCTCGGTCCAGAACTCGCGGGCGACGCCCCACTGGTAGTCGAGCACGTCCATGTAGACGCCGTCCCAGGGGTTGACGACCCAGGAGGGGTACTTGGCGTCGGGGTCCGAGCCGGGGGTGCCGGACATCGTCACGACGTGCTTGACGCCGAGCAGGCCGGCCAGCTTGATGGTCCGGCGCAGGTCGTCGGCGTGCTTGGGGCCGACGCCCGGGAGCGGGTTGAGCGGGTTGCCGTTGCAGTTGAGCCCGGTCAGCTCCAGGCCGCGCTCGGCGAAGGTCGCGAGGTAGTCCTCGCGGGCCTTCGCGGAGGTGAGCAGCTGGTCGACGTGGCAGTGCGGGGCCGGGATGAAGCCGCCGGTGTTGACCTCGACCGAGGTCAGCCCGTTGGCGGCCAGGACGTGGAGGGCCTCGGTGAGGGTGTGGTCGTGCAGGCAGGCGGTGTAGGCGCCGAGCTTGAGGGCCATGATCGTTCCTTCTGCGAGAGGGGTCAGACGGAGGGGACGGCGGGGACGTCGACGGCGGCGCCGCCGGCCGCGGCGGAGCGCACGACGGCTTGGATGATCTCCATCGTGCGCAGAGCGTCGGCGAAGGTCGCGCACGGCGGGAGCGGGTCGGCCACACCCGCGACCTGGTCGAGGAACGCGCGCGCCTGGTAGGTGAAGTTCTCGCTGTTGCCGCCGCCGACGCCGGGGGCCTCCATCGGCATGCCGCCCGTGAAGTAGGGCAGCTGAGGACCGGCGATGATCTGCCGGGCGCCCCGGGTGCGGGCCTCGGGCTGGGCGTCGTCGAACAGGTACTCCGCGGGACGGTTCTGGTCGAACGCGGCGCGCCCGGCCACGCCGAGGACGTCGAACGCGAGGCCGTTGGGCAGGCCGAAGGCGGTGCGGGACACGGAGAAGGTGCCGACCAGGCCGGAGGCGAAGCGGGCGGTGAAGGTCGCGGAGTCCTCGTTCTCGACCTCGCCGAGCTCGTCGGAGACCGGGGCGGCGTTGTGCCCGACGACCGCGCCCAGCGGGAGCGGCCGCTTGCCGATCTGGGTGGACAGCGCCGCCCCGGCGACCGAGACGATCGGGCCGGCGACGTACTCGGCGGTGTCGATCACGTGCGAGCCGATGTCGCCGAGCGCGCCGGACCCCTGGGGCCCCTTGAACCGCCAGCTCAGCGGGCCGTGGGGGTCGGTGGCGTAGTCGCACCAGTAGCGGCCCTGGAAGACCGACAACGCGCCCAGCTCGCCGCGCCGGGCGTGGTCACGGATCGCGGCGATGGAGGGGTTGCGGCGGAAGGTGTAGCCGACGGCGGTGACCAGGTCGGTCGAGCGCTCCAGCGCGACCATCGCGTGGGCGTCGTCGAGCGAACCGGCGAGGGGCTTCTCGCACAGCACGTGCTTGCCCGCGGCGACCAGCGCCTCGGCGATCGGGCGGTGCAGGGCGTTGCCCACCACGATGCTCACGGCGTCGATCGAGGGGTCCTCGGCGACCTGCTCCCACGAGGAGTACGCCCGCTCGTAGCCGTAGCGACGGGCGGCGTCCTCGCCGAGCTCGACGTTGGCGTCGGCGATCGCGGCGAGCCGGATCTCCGGGAGACCCGGCCCGAAGACGGTGCCGGCGTTGCGGTACGCCGCGGCGTGGCTGCGGCCGGCCATGCCGGCGCCGATCACGGCGACCGCGAGGGGCCGGCCGGTACGGGTCTGGGACATCGTCGTGCCCTTTCGGAGAGAAGCGGAGGATCGATCCGGAACGTTCCGGCTCCAGGTCGAGGACGAGCGTCGGAGCCAGCCGGAACGTTCCGGTAAAGTGGTGGAACGCTAACGAGGGGCTCGCTAGCATGTCAAGACAAAGTCGGGCCGGGATCGCTCCGGGACGGGAGGCGCAGGGTGGCGGCGAGGGCCGGGCAGGCCGGGCGGGTGACCATCGTGGACGTCGCCCGCGCCGCGGGCACCTCCGTGTCCTCGGCGTCCGTCGCGCTCCGCGGCGAGCCGGGCGTCTCCGAGGAGACCCGGCGCCGGATCCTGAGCACCGCCGACCGGCTCGGGTACCGCCCCGACCAGCGCGCCCGGATGCTGCGCGAGCAGCACTCGCGGCTGCTCGGCGTCACGTACACGGTGTCGCAGGCCTTCCACGCCGAGGTCGTCGAGCACCTCTACCGGGCCGTCGCCGACAGCGGCTACGACCTCGTGCTCTCCGCAACGACCCGCGATCGCGGCGAGCTCGAGGCAATCGAGCGTCTGGTGCAGGACCGCTGCGCCTCGCTGGTGCTGGTCAGCCCGGAGATGGGTAGCCACGACCTCGCCACGGTCAGCCGGAGGGTCCCGACGGTGCTGGTGGGTTCGGAGCTGCACGCCGAGTCCGTCGACTCCGTGCGCGCCGACGACCGCCGCGGCGTCGCGCTGGCCGTCGAGCACCTGGTGGCGGCGGGGCACCGGGACATCCACTACGTCGACGGCGGCCGGGCGATCATGAGCGAGACTCGGCGGGAGGGCTATCTCGAGGCGATGGCGGCGCACGGACTGGTTGCCCGCGCCCGTGTCGTCGAGGGGCACGCCGACGAGGAGTCCGGCGTCGCCGCGGCCACCGCGCTGCTGGCCGCCCCCGACCGCCCGACGGCCGTGCTGGCGCACAACGACATGACCGCCTTCGGTCTCCTGCTGACGCTGCGGATGCGCGGTGTCGACGTGCCGGGCGAGCTGTCGGTCGTCGGCTACGACGACACCCGCCTCGCCTCGCTGCGCAACGTCGAGCTGACGTCGGTCAGCCAGGACCCGGCCGCCCTGGCCGCCGCGGCCGTCCGCTGCGCGATCGCGCGGGCGGAGGGACGGGAGAGGCCGGCGGGGGAGTACGTCACCCCGCCGCGGCTGGTCACGCGCGGGAGCTCGGGCCGGGTCGCATGACGCCGGCGCCGTCGTCGGCCGCGCCGTCGCGCAGTGAGATGCTCAGGCCTGGGTCGGTCGGCGGCCGCCGGCCGGCGTGGCGCTGAGGAGGACGTGATGGAGCTGCTGGCAGGGCGGGCCGCCGTCGTCACCGGTGGGGCGGCCGGGATCGGGCTGGCGATCGCCCGCACCTTCGCCGCGAACGGTGCGTCGGTCGTGATCGGGGACCGGGACGGCGAGGCCGCCGAGACCGCCGCGAAGGAGCTGGGTGATCGCGTCACCGGCGTGGCGTGCGACGTGCTGGTGCCCGAGGACGTCGACGCGCTGGTCCGGACCTGTGTCGACCGGCACGGGTCGCTCGACGTGATGGTCAACAACGCCGGCATCCTCCGGGACGCCACGCTGCGCCGGATGACGCTCGAGGACTTCGAGGCCGTCGTCGACGTCCACCTGCGGGGCTGTTGGCTCGGCGTCCGGGCGGCGTCGCTGGTCATGCGCGAGCAGGGCCGCGGGGCGATGATCAACATGTCCTCGATCTCGGGCAAGGTCGGGATGATGGGCCAGACGAACTACAGCGCCGCCAAGGCGGGGATCGTCGGGCTGACCAAGGCCGCCGCCAAGGAGCTGGGCCACCTGGGGATCCGGGTCAACGCGATCCAGCCGGGCATCATCGCCACCGCGATGACCGCGGACCTGCGCGAGGACATCCTCGAGGCGAAGCGGGCGGAGGTGCCGCTGGGCCGGATCGGCGACCCGGACGAGGTCGCGAACGTCGCGCTCTTCCTGGCCTCCGACCTGTCCAGCTACATGACCGGCACGGTGCTCGAGGTGACGGGCGGGCGGCACATCTGACCCCCGGGGCGGCGTGGCTCCGGATCGCCGAGCCCCGCCGACCGTGATCACTGCGCTCTCAGGGGACCGGTGGGGCGTCGAGCTCCTGCAGGCGCGCGGCCAGCTCACGGCGCGAGGAGAGGCCGAGCTTCGCGTAGATGTTGCTGAGGTGGAAGGCGACCGTGCGGCCGGTGATGAACAGCGCCGCGCCGGTCTCCCGGTTGGTACGGCCGGCCGCGACGGAGCGGGCGACGGCCAGCTCCTGCGGGGTGAGGCCCAGCGCGTCGCCGGGTGAGGGCGGGTGCAGCCCGGCGGAGCGGAGCATGTCGTCGCACTCCGCGAGGAACGGCGCGGCGCCGAGCCGGGCGAGCCGGTCGTGGGCGGTGCGCAACAGGTCCACCGCCGGTCGTCGTTCGGGGCCGGTCAGGAGCAGCCGGCCGAGCGCGACCTCCAGGCGGGCCCGGCTCAGCGCGGCGGCGACGCCGCCGGCCGTCTCGAGGCCGCGCCGGTAGGCGTGCTCGGCGGCCGCCCGGTCCGGTCGGAGCTCCTCGCGCAGGCCGCGCAGCCGGGCGGCCTCCACTCCGGACCAGCCCGCCGGCCGGTCCGCGACCCGGGCCTCGAGCGCGCGCAGGGCCGCGTCCGCCTCCCGCTCGCGGCCCAGGCCGAGCAGGGCCTCGGTGTGCAGGACCCGCCAGCCGACGGGCCCGACGTTGTCGAGCAGCCGGGACAGCGCCGGATCGTCGAAGGGCCGAAGGGCCTCCAACACCGCCGCGTGATCGTGCTCGGCCTGCGCGAGCGTCGCGGCCGCGAGGGCGGCGTACGCGCGCCCGCCCCACCAGGGCAGCGCCTGCGCGACACCGGCTGCCGCGTCGCTGTGGGCACGCGCCGCGTCGCGGTCGCCTCGGCCCGCTGCCACGTAGGCGGCGATGGCCCGCACGACGCCGCTGCCCATCACCACGCCCGCGTCCCGGGCCAGCGAGATCGCCAGCTCCGCCTCGACGGTCGCCTCCTGCCAGTCGCCCGTCCGGTAGTGCGCCTCGGCGAGGTAGCCCAGCGCGAGCAGGCGCCCCTGCATCGGCAGGTGCTGCGCCCGGTCGTCGACCACTCCGGACAGGATCCGGGCGGCGCCGGCGGCGTCGCCCGTCCAGAGTGCGAGGATCCCGCGCAGCGCCCGGGCCTCGACCGACTCGGGGCCGGACGGCCCGGCGTCGAGCACGGCGCGGGCGTCGTCGTGGCGGCCCTCGGCGGCCAGCGCGACGACCAGCACGAACCGCGCCGTCGAGGCGACGTCGGCGGCCCCGTCGAGGGCGAGCGCCTCCTCGGCCGACGCGACGGCCCGGGCCGTGTCGCCCTCGATCAGCGAGACCAGGGCCAGGTGCGCCGCCGCGGCCCGCCGGCCCGGGTCCGGCCCGCTCCGGTCGACCGCCGCGGTCAGCTCCTCGCGGGCCACCGCGAACCGGCCGGTCAACGCGGCGAGCCGGCCGAGCACGCGGCTGCGGCCGGGGCTCGGCTCGGCCGCACGCACCTCCGGCTCGGCCCGCAGCCCCGCGCCGAGGTCCCCGCCGGCGAGCATCGACTCCATCGCGCCGACGAGCCGGGCCGACCGCTCCCGGTGGCTCGGGCTGAGGTCGGCCGCGGCCAGCAGGTGTGCCGCCGAGTCCCGCCACCGTCGGGTCGCGCGTTCGGCCTCGCCCAGCTTCTGCAGCTCCGCAGCCAGCTCGGGATCCGGCCCGACGGCCGCGGCGATCCGGTGCTCGAGCGCGGCCGCGCCGCCGAGCCGGCCGGCCGCGGCCGCGTGCAGGCGGTGCCGGCGCTCGGGGGGCAGGTCCGCGTACACGGCGGCACGGATCAGCGGGTGCCGGAACACGACGTCGGGCCGGACGCCGGCGGGCACCTCCTGCAGCGCCCCGGCGCCGACGGCCTCGCCGAGCGCCGCGAGCGGGTCCGGCACCCCGGCCAGCGCCGCCACGTCGGACAGCGCGGCCCGCACGCCCAGCACGGCCGCGGCCAGCACGACCTCCTGGGCGGGCCGGGACAGCGCGGCCACCCGGACCAGGACCAGCGAGCCGAACGACCGCGGCGCGGGCAGGGTGACGGCGAGATCGAGCAGATCGGCCGGGGGGATCTCCTCCACCAGCGCCCGGACGTGCATCGGGTGGCCCTCGGTGTGGTCGCGCAGCCGCACCGCGGCCGCCGGCGGCAGCTCGGGGCCGCCGAGGGCGACCGACAGGGCCCCGACCTCGTCGGCGTCCAGTCCGGACAACGCGAGCCGGCGCAGCAGCGGCTCCTGGGCGAGTATCCGGCCCCAGGCGGGCGACGGCGTGTCCTCCGCGCGGACCCCGGCAACGAGCAGAATTTGGTCCCGGCGGAGCCGCCGCACCACGAACACGAGCGCGCGCACGGAGAGCTCGTCGGCCCACTGGGCGTCGTCGACGACGATCAGGACCGGACCCGCGGCCTGCAGTGCCCCGAGGACCTCCAGCAGAGCCGCCCCGACGTCGACCGGGTCCGCCCCCGGCGCCGGTCCGGTGCCGAGGAGCGGGAGGTCGGCGACCAGCTCCGCCGGCACGTCGGCGAGGAGCTGCTGCAGCAGCCCGTACGGCAGGCCCGCCTCGGCCTCGTCGGCGCCGACCCACAGCACCGTCCCGGCCCCGGACCGGTCGCGGAAACGATGCAGCACGGAGGTCTTGCCGATCCCTGCCTCACCCGTCAACCACACGACCCGGGCCTGCCCCGAGCGCGCCCGGTCGAACTCCGCGGCCAGCACGCGGAGCTCCTCGCGCCGCCCGACGAAGTCGTCCGGCGGGGTCATGGTGGCAGTGTGCTCGGGATCACCTCGGAAGTCGACCGAGGACGGCCTGCGGTCCATCGTGGCCGTCGGCCAGGCCGCCGACGAGGCATCGGAACGCCCGTTCGCGTCGGCGAGGCGCGCCGGACCACCCGTTTGTCGCGTCCGGGCACGGAACGCGCTTGTCGCGCAACCCCTTATACGACGTCTGAGTGAATTCTCGACCGGCGTGAAACAGACGGCTCGTCCGGAGGGATCTACGTGCACAACTCGCCGCAAGGGGGCGGCGGGACTCTGATCGACGGGGCATGGGGGTGTCGCGCCGATCGGGAAGGGGGGAACCTTGACCGCTCGTGACGACACCAGGAGAGCGACGTCGGCGACGTCCCGCCGCCGGCGATCACGCCGGCCACCGGGGCGCGCGACGGCCGTACCCGTGCGGCTCCCACCCGGTCCGCGCTGACCGGCCACGACCTCCACGCAAGCCGACATCCGGGACGGGCCCGTCCGTGCCCCGCAGCGCCCACCCGGCACACCGGCCGTCCACCCGGCCGGAGACCCATCCCGGTGCGCCCGGCCGCCTCGACGCGCCCGCGTGCCGGAACCACGAACCTCCGTCGTTCTCCACCCCGGTCTCGCCGGTGCGACCCGCGCAGGGCGAGCAGTCAGACGAGGAGGGCCCAGTGCCCGTCATCTCCGAACCCCATCAGTACAACGAGGATGCGCTGTACGTCGATCTGTCCGCGATCGTCGACCAGCCGCTGCACCTCAAGTGCGAGGGGTTCAACTTCGCAGGATCGATCAAACTGAAGGCCGCGACCGAGATGGTCGAGGCCGCCGAGCGGCGCGGTGTGATCCACCCGTGGTCGGTGCTCGTCGAGTCGTCGTCGGGGAACCTCGGCGTCGCGCTCAGTCTGCTCGCGGCCAGCAAGGGCCTGAAGTTCGTGTGCGTGACCGACTCCCGGTGCAACCTGGCGACCCGCCGGATGATGGAGGCGCTGGGGGCCGAGGTGCACGTGATGACCGACCCGGACCCCAAGGAGGGGCTGCTCGGTGCGCGGCTGCGGCACGTGCGCGAACTGCTCGCCTCGGACGAGAAGTACGTGTGGCTCAACCAGTACGGCAACGCCGACAACTGGCGTGCCCACTACCGGCGGACCGCGCCGGAGATCCACCGCGAGTTCCCGGACCTGGACGTGCTGTTCGTCGGGGCGGGCACGACCGGGACCCTGATGGGGTGCGCGCGGTGGTTCGGTGAGTACGCACCGGATGTGCGGATCGTGGCCGTCGATGCGGCGGGATCGGTGACCTTCGGCGACGCACCGGGGCGGCGGATGATCCCCGGCCTGGGCAGCAGCGTCCCCTCCCAGTTCCTCGAGCGGTCCCTGGTGTACGACGTGGTGCGGGTCGAGGAGGCCGACACGGTGCGGATGTGTCACCGGTTGGCCCGGCGCGGGTTCCTCTTCGGAGGCTCCACCGGCACCGTGGTCAGCGGTGCGACCCGCTGGCTCGCCGAGCACGGCACGCCCGGGACCGTCGCGGTGGCGCTGGCCCCCGACCTCGGGGAGCGCTATCTGGACACCGTGTACCAGAGCAACTGGGTCGAGGCCCTCTACGGCGACGACGTCCTGTGCGACGAGGAGGAGTCGGTCGCGGCCGGGTCGAGCTGAGGGGCCGCGCCCGGCGGCCCGGTCGGCGTCGGCGCGGGTGGCGCCGGCGCGCGACTGCCGCCGTCCTGCGCGGCACCTGAACCGGGGCGCGGGCCTGTCGCGGCTGTACCAGGATGCGTGCATGCCGGCGGAGCACGGTACGAGTGACGCCGGCGCTCCCGCCGACGTCCTCGGCGCATTCGAGTCGGTTCCCGCGATCATCTGGGCCTTCGAGGGCCCCGAGCTGCGGGTCGTCGCGGCCAACACCGGCGCCCGTGCCTCGGCCGGGTTCCGCCCCGGGATCGTCGGCCGCCCGATCCGCGAGGTGCTGCCCGAGCTGGAGGGGCAGCAGATCTTCGAGATTGTGGAGGAGGCCTTCGCCGCGGGCCGCCCGGTTTCGGCCGATCACCGTCGGGTCTTGGTCGACCGGGACGGCGACGGCCGGCTGGAAGAGAGCTTCTTCACCTACACGTTCTTGCCCACGCACCACGCCGACGGGACGGTCCGGGGGCGCGTCGTGCACATCGCGGAGACCACCGCCCAGGCCCTGCGCCAGGAGGAGGCCGAGCGGGCGGCGGCGGCCTCGGAGCGGCGGTACCGGCACGCGTCGGAGATCGTGCTCGAGCTGCAGCGCAGCCTGCTGCCCACCGGCGTGCCGGTGCTGCCCGGCGTGGTCACCACGGCGCACTACCGGGTCGCCGGCCACGAGCTGGCCGCCGGCGGGGACTGGTTCGACGTGGTGGTGCTGCCCGACGACCGCGTCGGGCTGCTGGTCGGCGACGTCGTGGGACACGGCGCCGCGGCGGCCGGCGCGATGGGGCAGCTGCGCGCGGTCGCGCTCGACGCGTTGCGCGCGGGCGAGGCCTCGGCGGTGGCGCTGCAGCGGCTCGACCGCTTCGCCGCACGGCAGCGGGCGACCCGCGCGGCGACCGTCTGCCTGGCCGTGCTGGACCCGGCGACCGGGGAGCTCGAGGTGGCCGCGCACGCCCATCCGCCGCCGGTCGTCGTCGGTCTGGGGGCCGGGGCCCGTCGGCTCGAGGTGCCCGCGGGGCGCCCCCTGGGGAACGGACCGGCCGGTGCGTCTCCGGGCGGAGCTGGGTCCGGACGGCGCCGTCCGGCTGACGGTCGCCGACGCCGGCCGCTGGCGGACACCCCCGCGCGGGCCGGTCGCGGGCGGGCGCGGGGTGCAGATGATGCGCGAGCTCACCGACGACACCGCGATCGAGCGGGGCCCCGCGGGCACGACGGTGCGGCTCACCCGCCGGCTCGGCCGGCCGGTGACGATCGGGGTGCCACCGCCGGCGCCGGATCCACGACCGCGGCACGACGAGCTCGTCGTCGACCTCGACGAGGAGGACGCGGTCGCGCGGGTCTCGGGTCCGGTCGACCTGACGACCGTCGACCGGTTGCGGGCGCAGTTGCTGCAGGCCGGTCGCGGCCGGACCCGCCCGCTGCGGGTGGACCTCGACAAGGTCACAGTGCTCTCGAGCGCGGGGGTGCAGCTGTTCCACGATCTCACCGGGCTGATGCCGGACCTGCGGCTGACCGTCGAGCCGGACGGGGTCGCGGGCGCCGTCGTCGCGTTGACCGGGCTCGCGGACCGGTTGGCTGAGCCGGCCGGACGCCCCCGACGCCCCGACGCCCCGGAAGAGGTTGTCGACCCGAGCGTCGGCCGCCGCGTGGTCGAGCGGCATGTCGGGCAAGCCCGCAGGCGGTGAGCACGATCACGCGATAACAACTTGCATGGTGCATACATCCGATTATCGTTGCGTGTAGCAACCAACGACGAGGACGAGGAAGACACCGTGTCCATCACCCACGCCGAGGCGGCGCCCCGGGCCCGGACGGGGAGCGGCACCCCCGACGGGGCCGCCGGCGGCGGCGCCGGCATGACCCACCGCCAGATCGTGCAGGCCCTCACCGGGATGCTGCTGGCGCTGTTCACCGCACTGCTGTCGTCGACGATCGTGTCGAACGCGCTGCCGACGATCATCACGGACCTGCACGGCACGCAGAGCCAGTACACCTGGGTCGTCACCGCGACCCTGCTGTCGTCCACGGCCAGCACCCCGATCTGGGGCAAGCTCTCCGACCTCTTCTCGAAGAAGCTGCTGGTCCAGATCGCGATCGTGCTCTACATCGGCGGGTCGATCCTCGCCGGCTTCTCGCACTCGGTGAGCATCCTGATCGTCTGGCGCGCGGTGCAGGGCCTGGGCCTCGGCGCCCTGCAGTCGCTGGTCATGATCGTGATCGCCGTGATGATCAGCCCCCGCGAGCGCGGCCGCTACACCGGCCCGATCGCCGCGGTGATGTCGCTGGCCACCGTGGCCGGGCCGCTGATCGGCGGCGTGATCGTGGACAGCGCGCTGGGCTGGCGCTGGTGCTTCTGGGTCGGCGCGCCCGTCGCGATCGTGGCGCTGGTCGTCGTGCAGCGCACGCTGAACCTGCCCGTGGTCAAGCGGGCGGTGAAGATCGACTACCTGGGTGCCGCACTGATCGCGGCCGGTGTCTGCGACCTGCTCATCTGGGTCACCCTCGCCGGCAACGACTTCGCCTGGAGCTCGGGCACCTCGTGGTCGCTGGTCGCGATCGGCGTCGCCCTGCTCGGGCTCGCCGTGTTCGTCGAGTCGCGGGCCGCGGAGCCGATCGTCCCGCTGCGGCTGTTCAAGGACCGCACCACCACCCTCGCCGTGGTCGCGAGCATCGCCGTCGGTGTCGCGATGTTCGGCAGCGCGGTCTTCCTCGGCCAGTACTTCCAGATCGCCCGCGGCTACTCGCCCACGGCCTCCGGCCTGCTGACCCTCCCCATGATCATCGGTTCGACGGTCTCGGCCACCCTGTCCGGGCAGCTCATCTCGCGCCTGGGCCGGTGGAAGGGCTTCCTGGTCGGCGGCGCGATCCTGATGATCGCCGGCTTCGGCCTGCTCGCCACGATCGACCACGCCACGAACATGGTCCTCGTCGGCACCTTCCTCGCCGTGCTCGGCCTCGGCATGGGCATGACGATGCAGAACCTGGTCCTGGCGGTGCAGAACACCGTGCGGGCGAGCGACCTCGGCGCCGCCTCGTCGACGGTGACCTTCTTCCGTTCGCTCGGCGGCACGATCGGCGTCTCGGTCCTCGGCTCGATCCTGGCCAGCCGGGTCGCCACCCTGACCACCGACGGCCTGGCCGACGCCGGGGTCCAGGTCCCGGCCGGCGGGTCCGGTGAGGTCGGGATCGGCTCGCTCAACCAGCTGCCCGGCTTCGTCGCCGACATCGTGCGCGCCGCCTACGGCGACGGCACCGCCACGATCTTCCTGGTCTCCGCGGTCCTGGCCGTGGTCTCGCTGCTCGCGATCGTGTTCATCAAGGAGGTGCCGCTGCGCACCCAGAGCGGCCTCGAGCAGCAGCGCGAGGAGGTCGACGGCGGCGCCCCCGCGGCTGTCGCCGCGCCGGCCCTCGAGCCCGCGACCATGCCCATCCCGGTCGTCCGGGCCGGGCAGCCGACACCGGCGGTGCCTGCCGCCGTGCCCGCCGCTGTGCCCGCCGCTGGGTCCGCTGCGGCCCCCTCTGCCGCGCCTGCCGGGGACTGGTCGCAGGGCAGGCACGCCCGGCCCCAGCAGGCGCAGCCCGTCCCCCGGCCGTCGCCCGGCCCGCGGCCCCGTCCGGGGCAGCACCCCGACGGCGTCGGCCCGGCGGTCTACGGCTTCGTGACCGGCGCCGGCGGGACCGGCATCCGCGACGCGGCCGTGACCCTCACCGGAGCCCGCGGCGAGCAGGTCGCCCGCACCACCACCGCGCCCGACGGCGGCTACGAGTTCCACCTGCCCACCGGCGGCACGTACCTGCTGGTCGTGTCCTCGGGGTCGCTGCGGCCCTCGGCGTCGATGGTCGCCGTGGCGGACCGCCCGGCCCGGCACGACGTGACCCTCGCCGGTGGCGGCCGGGTCTCCGGCACCGTCGACCGGGGTGCGACCGAGCCGGCGGCCGGTGCGGCCGTCACGCTGATCGACGCCCGCGGCGACGTCACCGGTGCCGCCCGCACCGACGAGACCGGCGGCTACGTGATCGAGGGGGTCCCGGCCGGGACCTACACGCTCACCGCCGCCCTGGCCGGCCACCAGCCGGTGGTCACCACCGTCCTGCTCGAGGACGGCGAGGCCGCGACCGTGGACCTGCAGCTGCCGGTCCGGGCCGAGCTGCGCGGCACGGTCACCGCGGCGCGCACCGGCCGGGGCGTGGCCGAGGCGGTCGCGACGCTGATCTCGCCCGCGGGCGAGGTGGTCGGCACCGCCACCACGGCGGCCGACGGCGGGTTCGCCTTCACCGACCTGGCCGCCGGCACCTACACCCTCACCGCCGCCGGCTACGCGCCCGACGTCCGCAGCGTGCGGGTCGACCCCGGCGCCACGACTGAGGTGCGGGTCGAGCTCGGGGCGCCCGCCCCGTGGGACGGAACCCCCGCCCCCTCGCACCCCGCCTCGCCGGACGTGCGGAGGTTCGACCCCGTCGCCGGGGAGTGATCCACGAGAAACGCGACCGCTGGCCGCCGGGACCTCCGGCGGACGGCAGTCGTGTTCAAGGGGCTCCACGATCGCCGCTTGGGACCGTTGCCCGCCGGTTCTGTCGGCTCCGCGGTCGCAGGCGACGATCACGCCGGGTGTCATGATCGCCGTTCAGGACGCTCTGCGGCCGCAGGTGGCCATGTGTGGTCCCGATCAGCGATCACGGGCAGAGGTTCCGGGCTGGCGGCGGGTGCGGCGTTTCATGATCGTCGTCTGGGAATGCTCCCCGCCGGATGCGGCCGGTCTCGGTCCCGACCGGTGATCATGGGCGGTTGTGGCGGCACTCGCCCTGCCGCGGTGATCATCGCTTGTGACCGTTGCCCGCCGGTTCTGTCGGCTCCGCGGTCGCAGGCGACGATCACGCCGG
>NZ_JAJTTE010000060.1 GCF_021343995.1 Pseudonocardia terrae
CCCGCAGGGCGGCCAGCTCGGTCCGCAGGCGGTGCAGCTCCGCCCGCTCCTCGGACGTGAGCGGGATCGTCGTGTCCGGCGCGGAGGTGCTTTCCCCTCGTGCGGTGGGCACGCTCGGCGACCCCACCCCGACAGGACCGGACTTGTCGGGTCGGTCGACGGCGGACATCGCGGTCCTCCTCGGAGGCGACAGTGGTCAATGCACCTTCCGTCACGAGCCACGGCGCGGGATCCCCTCGTCCGGGCGAGTGTCGGCGCGGTGGACCTCCGCGGTGTGAGGCTCCTGAGCCGCGCTGACCTCAGCCCACGCCGGGGTTCGGCAAGACCGAGACCAGGGAGAGCCCGAGTGCGTCGAGCTGGGCGATGATTCCGTGCAGGTGCGAGTCGTCCAGCACCTCGCCGTCGATCACGGTCTGGGGTGGGAGCACGGTGATCCTCATGCCGCTGAGGGCCGCGCGCGCCTCGTCGGACAGAACCCCGTCCACACGGAACTCGTAGTGCATGGGCCTTCGACTCCGGTTTCTCCTCGCCATCTCGTCCGCCGGCCACTAGGCTTCCTCAGGGCAGGCTCGAGGCCCTCATCCCCCGGGAATGAACCGGCGCGGTCCTGCAGGGGCAGTCGGAGCACCCGTAGGTCGCGCGGCGCGGCAGGTCGGCCTGTAGCAGGGTCAGGACGGCGGTGGGGTCGCGACGGGCGGCACCCCTGGACATCCGGCTCGGACGCTCTCGACAATCGGGGTGGCGGCGGCCTCGACCTGGGCGACGGACCCCGCGAGTGCACCCAGCTTCGCCGACAGCGTTGCCTGGTCCTGGATGCCCGCGACGGTGGTCTGGAGCGAGGCGAGCGCCTGCTTGAGCGCGTCGACCTGGGGACCGAACTGGGCGGCCGCCGCGGTGGCCAGGTTCTGTCCGGCAGTCGCAAGGTCCTGGAGCGCGGCCTTCACGCCCTCGGTGCCGACCTTCGTCGCGTCGACCTGGAGGAGCGCGTTGGCCGCCGTCTGGAACTGAGCAGCAGCGGTGCACAGTTGAGGTGAGTAGGTGGCGGACGCGGGGGCCGACGTCATGGCTGGTGGTGAAGGCGGGGCGGAAGGCGGAGCCGAAGTGGGCGAGGAGCATCCCGCGAGCACCGCGAGGCCGAGCAGGCCCGCCGCAGCGGTGCGGAGCGCGAGCGCTCCGCGGATGCTCCTCCGTGTGGAGCTGTCGACGGCGTCCATTTACTCCTCCACTGTTCGGGGGGCGGCGGACGAACCGTCGCCCGGGTGTTCCGTGAGCCGTACCGGCCGGTGCTCAGCGCCCGTGGACCGCCTGGTCCACGACGATCGCCAGGCGGGCGAGCACCTCCTGTGCCTCGCCTCGTGTGACCACACGGCGGTCGACTGCGGCCTCGACCTCGGCCCGCAACATCGCGAGCAGCACTCCGGCCGGGTCACCGACCTCGGTCGGCGCCGCCCGTCCGGACTTCCGGCGGCTACCTGCCGGAATCACTGGCCGCAGGAACGGGAGGCCGGGATCGCCTGCGGGTTGTGCCATTCAGCACCTCCTCGACCCGCGGTGCGGCGCCGCCGCGCCCACCGTGCGGTCGAGTGTCGGGCCACAAGGGACGACCGAGGTCATCCCGGACGGGTGGTCGCGGCCCTCAGGAGCGGAGCCCGGCAGAAGGACCCGGTCAGCGACGCAGGTCCGGCGGCGGCCCGGCCGGGATGCGCTGGAGTCCGACGAGCTCGATCCCGAGGTCCTGCAACCGGGCCAGCAGCTGTTGCAGCTCCGCCTGGTCGTCGACCTGCGCGCGCAGCTCCGTCTCCGTGGGGTGGGCCGGGCGAAGGGGATCGAGCGCCGCCAGCAATGCCGGGCTGAGACGTCCCCTCACGCGCACCGAGTACTCGCAGCTCACCCTGACCTCCTCATGGCGGTCGGTCGACGAGGACGTCGACGGTCCCGGCCCGCGCTCAACCGCACACCATCCGCTTCGGATGAGTGCGGCCGAAGTCTGGCTGCGTGCTCAGAGAAGGCCCAGGAGCCGCGCCCGGCGTACCGCGTCACGCCTGCCGGTCGCCCCGAGCTTGCGGTAGAGGGCTCTCTCATGGGTCTTCACCGTGCTGACGGACACGTACAGCTCGGCGGCGATCTCGGCGTTGCTGAGACTGCTGGAGAGGTACTGCAGGACCGTCCGTTCCCGTTCGGTCGGCGGCTCGACGAGCGCACTGACTCCGCCGGCCTCCTGCGGGCTCGCGACCATGCGCCCGAGGAGGTCGAGGGCGAACTCCGGCGTCGCGGTGCCCCGTTCGAGACACGCCTGCAGAATCGGCCGGACCTCCGTGCCCTCGACGAGGAACGGACCCCGGAGCCCGCACGGCAGGGCAGTGACGAGGGCGTCCTCGAGCCGGTCCCGGGCGCGCGCCTCATCGGCGACCGCCCCAGCCAATAGCGCGTCGAGGATCCCGACCTGCACACGGAGGCGCACCGGTGACGGGTCGACAACGCGGCGACGGAGCTCTGTTGCGATCCGATGGTCCCCCAACCGCAGGCGAAGTCCCGCCGCACTCAGCAGCGCACCCGGTGTCGCCGGGGTGCCCAGACCGTCGAGAACGGCGAGGGTGCGCTCCGGGTCGCCCGTTCTCGCGAGCAGCGAGGCCTCCAGGAGTCGGGCACGTTCGAGTAGGACGGGCGGAGCCCGATCGGCCTCGGCGTCGAGCTGGGCGCGCAGGTTCGCGAGGGCGGGCTCGTGCTTGCCGGCGAGCGCCAGCCGCTCGGCCACCAGCAGCGCGACCACCAACCGCACGTGCGGCTCCGCGGTGAGGTTCTCGAACGCCGGAAGGTGTGCCGACCGCTCGTCGGCAGCCTCGAGATCCCCGCGACCTAGCGCCACCTCGATCAGCGCCAGGTGAGCCGCAGCCACCTGCGCGGTGTCCTCCATGCCCGCGGCGGCCGCCGTGGCGAGGACCTTGTGTGCCTCGCTCTCGGCGGAGTCGAGCTCGCCGCGCTCGGCCTGGAGTAGTGCGCGATAGGACGCGGCGTTCAGCTGGGCCAGGACCACGCCGGGCACCACAGCCTCGACGGCAGCCGTGAGATGACGTTCGGCGGCGCCGAGGTCGCCGGTCCACAACGCGGCGGTCCCGAGATTGTTGTGCACGACCACCGGCACGATCTCTCCGCCGGCCATCCCCAGTGCCGCGAGTGCGTCCGGCTCGAGCGGCACCTGCTGGTAGGCGTCGCGCACTGCGCCCCAGTCCCCGGCCAACCTCCCGAATCCACCGGCACTCATCAGCCGGAGCACCTCGGCTCGATCCCTGCGCCGGCTCGGCAGCCCGTCCGTTCGGACCATGCGGGCGGCCTCCAGGAGGCGGGGCACGTCGGCCCCGTTCCCCTGCGCGACCCGGGCTCCGGCAAGCCCCGCGGCGAGTTCCGGGTGACTTCCCACCACGGTCGCCGGAACCTGGTCCAGCACACGTTCGAGCTGCGGGCCGTCGCCACCCATCACCAGCGCGAGCGCATGCACGCCCGTCAGGTCCGCCGCCAGCCGCCACAGGCCTGCGGTCACCGAGGAACGGATCGCCTCGAAGGGCATGCCGTTCCCGCGGAACCATTCGGCAGCCCGCCGGTGCAGGTCGCGGCGCCTCCGGGAGGGCAGGCTCCGCGCCCGGAGGATGTCGAGGACCAGGCGGTGCAGCCGGAACCAGCGGCCCGGCCTGTCCACTTCGCGGACGAAGAGGTGCGCACCCGCGAGGTCGGCCAGCACCTGACCGGCGTCCGAGCGATCGGTCAGGACCCGGGCGAGATCTGCGCAGACGAGATCGACCACGCTGACCGCGGTCAGGAAGGTGATCAGCTCCGGAGCCTGCTGGTCGAGCACCTCGGTCAGCAGGTATCCCGCGACGGCGTGATCGTCGCCCGAGAACGCGGCGACCGCGGCGTCGAGGTCCGCCCGGTCCTGCAGGTGCAGCGCGGCCAGGCGGAGCCCCGCCGCCCAGCCCTCGGTCCGGTCGCGGAGCCGTTCGACTTGGCCCGACGTCAGCTCCAAACCCAGGAGCTCGAACAACTCCGCGGCCTCGTCGTGCCGGAACGCGAGGTCGACGGCCCGGACATCGCGAACCAACCCGGCCACGCGCAGCCGTTGCAGGGGCCACGGCGGGTCCCTGCGCGTGGCGACGACGATCGACAGACCCGCCACCGGCCGCTCCACGAGGCGCAGGAGCCCGTGGTGCACCTCGGACGAGGTGATCTCGTGCAGGCTGTCCAGGACGAGGACGACCGGATTTCGCGCGCTTCGGACCGCGTCGGCGACAGCGCTCGGCAGGTACTCCGTGGCCACCCCGCCGGCGACGACCTCCTGAAGGGTCTGGGTCGTCTGCCCTCCCACCGTGTCACGCAGGGCGACCGCGACGGCCCGCCAGAAGGGCTGAGGGGCGTCGTGGATAGTCTCGAGGTTCAGCCATGCGACGCGGCGTTCGGCCCCGGCCTCTACCCAGGAGCTCAGCAGAACGGTCTTGCCCCACCCTGCGGCCGCGGCCACAATGATCACCGGGGCGGCCAGAGAGGCGTCGAGCAGGTCGTGCAGCCGGGGGCGGCGTACGAGACCGCCGGCGGTCGGGACGCGCACCCTCGCACGAGCCGCTTCGGGACGGCGCCCGCCCGCCCTGCTCATCCTGACCGCTCGCTGCCGCGCCATCGTTCCCGCCCGTGGTCGTCTAGTCCGCGAATCTCTCGCGTTCGCGTGCCCAGCACGGGGCACCCCAGACCCGGCCGACCGTCCAGAGTGCCACCTCGGCGGGACGGTGCGAAGCGGCGAAAGCCCTCATCCGGGGCTCTTTCGGTTGCCCCGAAAGACGTAGCGCGTCGACTTTTCGGGGTCGGGATGTCGAAGCCACCCACGACGGATGAACGGCCCGGAGCGTCGCCGACAGACACTTCCAGGTGCCTCGCCCCGCACGAGACCCGTGGCGCAAGGAGGACGACCGGACGTGCAGGGCGAGCCGCACGGAGGAGGACGACGATGACGATCGGTCCGGTGCAGATGCTCGTGCTCGGTTTCGACCACCCGGACTTCCAGGGCGGCATCCTTGCGGAGCTCGAGCGGCTCCGTGAGGACGACCGGGTGCGCGTGATCGACTTCCTCGCGGTGCAGAAAGCGGTGGGCGGCGAGGTCAGCGTGCTGAAGGCGAGCCAGGTCGACACGGCCGAGCGGGCCGAGTTCGGCGCCGTGGTGGGCGCGCTGGTCGGGATCGCCACCGGCCGCACAGCCGAGGAGGGTGCCGCGGTCGGCGCCGAATCGACGCCGCTCGAGGAGGACCTCCTCGACGAGGAGGCCTGGGACGCCCTGGCCGACATCCCCGAGGGAACGGCGGCCGCGCTCGTCCTGCTCGAGCACCGCTGGGCCATCCCGCTGCATGACGCCGTCGCCCGGGCCGGCGGCATCCGACTCGCCTCCGAGTTCGTGAGCCCCCTGGACCTGGTCGACGTCGGCCTGGTCGCGGCGCAGGAGGCCGAGGCGATCGTGGCCATGTCCGAGGACACGATCTGAGGAGGCGGCACTGACCCAGAGCGGGAGGACGTGAATGTGGCGCCGAGGCAGCAGGTCCGCGCGGGGCAGTGGACGCGCTCCTCCCGCCGGACCGCGCGCCGCCTGGTCCGGCGTCGCTGAACGCGCCTGAAACGCTGTCGGTACCCGGGGATGCGGCAGCACATGTCAGAGTGACGGGACGCGGGCGGACGCAGGCGCCCCGGTCGTTCAGCGCGCCAGCGGAGCCAGTTCGCGCAGAGCGGACCCCGCGCGACGGAGCGCAAGCGGGTTCGTGCTCGCCCCGGCGGTTGGAGTGGGCAGCGTCGGCGACAGCGTGCGGTGCATCAGACCGTGCTCGTAGCCGACGACGACGGCGTCGCGACGGCTGCCGACGCCGAGCTTGGCGTAGATCGACCGGACGTGGGTCTTCACCGTGTTGACCGACACCCTCAGATCGGCGGCGATCTCCTCGAGGGACAGCAGCGAGGGCAACAATTCCAGCACGTCCTGCTCACGGTTGCTGAGCACGGCGTCGAGCCCGTCGGAGTCCCCGGCCGCGAGCACGAGGGCACGCCCCGGCAGCGTGTGCGCTACCTCCAGACTGCCGTACTGCTGCGCCAGCAGCGGCCGCACCACCGGTCCGACGTGCACGAAAGGCCGTACCACATCGTGCGCCTCGGCCATCCCGACCGCGTCCCGGAGAGCCCGGCCCGCGGCGAACCGGTCTCCCGCCCGCACGGCGAGTTCGCAGCACAGGAGCTGGGCTTCCACGATTGTCGACGGAAGCGCGGTCGGCGTCGCGCCGTCCACGAGCCGTTGCAGGGTCAGGCGGGCCTGCTCCGTACGGCCGCCGATGACGTCCGACCGCGCCCGGAGGAGCAGGATCTCGCCGGTCGAGCCACAGCGCCCGGCGAGCCAGCTCAGCCCAGCGCGCGCAGCGGTGTGGTGACCGAGGCGGACGGCGGCGTCGAACTCCGCCGTCGCCGCGAGCGCGAGGTCGGCCAGGCCGGCCTCGTGGTCGCCGAGGACGACCCGTGCCTGCTGGAGCGTGCTCAGGCCACCCCGGTGGTCACCGAGGTCCGTAGCGGCGGCACCGCACACCGCGAGCAGGGCGAACCGCAGCCGGGGCTCCGCGGTCTCCGCCCGCGGTAACGCCTCCCGGACGAGCCCAAGGGCCTGGTCCGGATCGGCGGCGAGGAGCGCGGCGTGGGCGAGCACGACGACGGCGCGCAGCGCGGCGGGCGACGTGGTCCATCCCCGGGCCGTGGCGAGCGCATGGGCGTGAGTGGCGTGCTCGCGCATAGCTCGCACGTCGTGGTCCGCTGCCGCTGCCGCGGCCGCGGTCGTGTGGCTCTGGAGCAGCAGGTGGTCCCAACCTGCGTCCCGGGCAGAGGCCACCACGTCGTCAAGAACGCGTCGAACACCTCGAACATCGTCGTCGACGCGACGGTCACGAAGCCGAGCAGCACAGTGGGCGACCTGGAGGAGCGCCTCCGCCTCGGGGCCCAGCAACACCCCGGACGGACACGGGTCCTCATCCCCTGGTCCGGCGCCCTGCCCGACGGAAGTGAGGCCATAGAGCTGATCCGCGATCGTGCCCAGGGCGGTCAAGACAGCAGGGGGATCCGTGGGCCAGCGGCGGCGGGCCCGCCGCGCGGCGGTGACCGCTGCCGGGCGGTCCCCGGACTGGTCGGCGGCCAGCGCCTCCGCGAGGGACAGCCACGGATCGGCGGCGACGACGCCGCCCGCCGACCGCAGTGCGTGGCGCAACTGCTTGTGCTGCCCCCTGACCAGCAGAGGGATGGCGGCGCGGGCGATCACCTCGACCAGGAGTGTCGCATCCTCGGCCTGCGCTGCGTGCTTCAGCGCCGTCAGCGGATGGTCCCCTTCGAGCCACCAGCGGGCCGCAGCGACGTGTAGTGCGACGGGACCATGCGCGCTGCGCTGGTGCAGCTCGGCGAGGAGGAGGCTGCGGACCAGCGGCTGGAGCCGGTAGGTGCCCGGCCTCCGGCCGTGCCGGCGGACAAGGGCGCTCCGGGACTCGAGATCGCCGAGAACATGGCCGGCGTCCTCCCGGCCGGACAGCTCGACGGCGAGTGCCGTCGGGATCTCGTCGCAGATGCTGGTCCGGCGCAGTAGGTCGACCGCGGCGTGAGGCAGGCCGTCGAGGACTTCACCGACCAGATAGTCAGCGACGGCACGCTCCGCACCCGAGAACCTGGACAGGAAGCCCTCGACATCGGTCGCCGGCCCCAGGGCGGTGGCGGCGAACCTCAGCCCCACGGGCCATCCCTCGGTCTGGCGGTACAGCCGTTCGAGCTGGTCAGGCCGGAGCCGCACCCCGGCTGAGTGCAGGAGCACCTCGGCCTCGTCGCGGTCCAGACGCAGCCGATCGGTCCTGAGTTCTCTCAGCCGGCCCTCGGGCCGGAGACGCTGGAGACCGATCGGTGGGTCCGTCCTGGACCCAAGTGCGACGGGAACCGTGCGCGGGCGGTTCCGCAGGAGCATCGCGACGTCGTGCAGGGCCTCGGGTGAGTGCAGCTGCTGCAGGTCGTCGAGCACCAGACAAACGGGACGGTCGAGTTCGGCGAGGGCGACGGCGACGTCGGCTCCGAACTCGGGCCGTCCGGCCGCCGACAGGTCCCAGCCTCGGCCCCCGGGGCCCGTCCGGACGACGCTGGTCGCCGGGATCGCCGGGCAGCGGGCGAGGGCAGCGAGCACAGCGCTCCAGAACAGGCGCGGATCGTTGTCGTCGCTGTCGAGGTGCACCCAGGCGGTGTCCCGTTCGGGCCGTGCGGCCTCGGCCCACTCCGCGAGCAGCAGGGTCTTCCCGTAGCCGGCGGGTGCGCAGACGAGCCCGACATCGCAGATCTTGTCGAGCTCACGGCGCAGCAGGGGCCGTCGGACGGTGTCGGCCGGTAGTCGCGGCACGGTTACCTTCGGTTCCGGAACGCTTGCCACCCCTACCCCAATCGGTCGCACGGACGCCCTCGGCACCTCGCGCCCGGGCGGTCACGCAAGGTGTCGACGGTGCCTCGGATCGGGATGAGTCGGCGTCATTCCCGGAGGCGGACACCCGTTCGCTGCCCTTTGCGCTCGTGCTCCCGCCGGTCTCGTTGGCATTCCGGCGTTCACCGCCTCGAGAAGACACGCCACTCGACGGGCGGCGCCGAGGTCCCCGCGATGTTTTCCAGCCGTGCGGATCACGAGTAGGTCAGCGTGCTGGGGCGGATGCCCCATCGAGCCGGATCATGTCGGCGTTCATCACGTCCGGCGTGATGATCCTGCCACTGAAATTGACCTGCTCGAAGTAATCAAGGAAACCTGATTCCTTCGCGCTCGCTTCGAGCCTCTCACTCAAAGCCTTCTCTGGCAGCTTCCAGATGGCCATGTACCGACAACTCATGCTCTCTGGACCCGTGTTGTCGTCTATGGCACAGCCAAGGAACTCGGCGCCCTGCTCGACTAGGCTCATGATGAGCGGACCAATCCTTTCGTGGAAGAACTGCCGTCGCTCCTCTAGAGCAAGCGCATGCCAGGACGGCCGAGCATTCCAAATCTCGGTGAGGATATAGCCGCTTTCACTGCCCATGGGTGCCCTCCTGGTGCCCACCCAAATTGTTAGCTGCCCTACAGAAAGAATCTGCAGAATTGGCGCCTAGCGGTCTTACGCGCAACTGCGCGAGGCCGTTGATACGAGCAGCCCAACCTCGATCCCTCGCAACGGTCACACGCTGATCTCGGTCGGGCGTTGCTGGTCAGGGGACGGCGGGTCGAAGTCGACGATGCGTGGACACTGCACGGCCATTACGCGCTCCCCCTCCCCCCACCGAGACGTGCGACGAAGTGTTGAGCATCGCCAGGCCGATGTACAGCAGCTACTGGTGGGCGGCGATCATTGTTCGAACGTCCGCCCCGAACCGGGGAGTACTTCTGTCCGGCTTAAAGTCGGCCGTACTTGCCGAGGTCCGCCGACCTGGTGCGCCGGCTCGGCGCCTACCGCGGCGTAGCGCTGCCCGAGGAGTACTCGCTGACTTATCGAACGGGGTGCGCACACGCGCACGAGCTGCGGCTGCGACCAGGATCGCCTCGACGGTACCCTTGGCGTTACGTCGACACTCCGTACAGGTCAAACGGTTACTCACGAGCAGCCGGCTCAGCCGACCGCTACGGCGTCTGTCATACGAGGCGTTCTCGGTTCTTGAGCCACCCCTGCTGCGCGTGAGCCTTGAATTGAGGACCTGGGTGATCAAGATCGCTGACCCCACACCTATGGTGTCCGGCGCTGGGGCCAAGCTCAAACTGACTGCGCCCGTTCTTCGCTGCTGGCCGAACGCCCCCACTCGGTCCGGACTACCCCAGGCCAGGATCCTTCGGGTCGTGTGTCCCGGCGGTCACGCCGTCTGGGGCGGCTGACACGGCGTCGACATCTCGGGCCCGCCAGGCCACCACGGCCAGCCAGATCATCCACGCCAGGTTCAGAGCCCAGGCGAGCACGATGGTGACGTCATGTGCGTGTGTGAAGCCGTCCGTGCCGGCCACCCAGCCCTGCACCAGGTAGGTCAGTCCCGACAGCCCTGTCAGGTAGGCGATCACTCGAGGCAGCCAGCCCGTCCGTACGACCCCGCCGGCGAGCAGCAGCAGGGCGAGGCCCAGTGCGAAGTCCTGGTAGCTCCGTGCCCCCCACTCGACCCACCGGATGGCTTCGGCGCTCGCGAAGCGCGCCATCCTTTCCGCATCGGGTGCGTTCACCCACGCGTTCACGGCCTGCTTGAGGGCTACTCCGTCCACCGCCATCACGATGCCGTATAGGGCCAGCGCCACCGCCGCCAAGGCGGCGCCGAGGCGGCTAACCCATCTGGTCGTCCACACCCGGCCGTCCAGGACAGAGAACAGCACGAACAACCCGGCAAGCAGGATCGCTGTAGCGGCGAACTGGCCGACGTGCACGGCCGTCCAGGTCTCACTGCCGGCGTACTCGGCGAAAACAGCGGGATGGTCGTTGGCGTCCCCGTCGGCGTGGAACTGTGTGATCACGATGTAGAGGAGTTGGCCCGCGAGCAGCAACGTGGCGGCCAAGCCCACCGTGCCGCGATCGAATGCCTCCTTCTTCACGATCGTGCTCCTCGTACCGGAGACCCGCCAGCGGCGTTCCTGCAGCGCCGTCGCGCGTGCGGCTGGCACGTACCCCTCCGTCTCGGCATCGTCCGACCCTGCCCGCCCGACCGCATGCGGCCCCAGGGTCCTCGTGCCCAGGCCGCTGTGGCGATCGGCTCTGTCGGTCCACGCGGAAGCTGTGGGAGTCGTCGGATGCTCTCACCGAGGGGCTTAGCGGACGACAATCGTCGCCATCATGCCGACGTCTTCGTGGTCGAGGATGTGGCAGTGGTCGACGCTGCGGCCGGTGTGGCTGGTGAAGGGGACGCGCAGCCGCAACCCAACCGCTGGCGGGCACGAGCACCACGTCCTGGGGATGCCGGTGGTGGGGCGGCCGTTACTGACCGTGACGGCGGTAAAGGGCCAGACGTGCAGGTGGAAGGGGTGGGCGAGCGGGCCGGTGTTCGTGGGTGTGCAGGTTGGTGGGCTGGTCCAGGTGGTTGGTCAGCGTGCAGCAGCTGCTCACGACCCTCTGACCTCGCCGACGTATCGGCGGCGTAGGGCGCTCGTCTCGTGCTGTCAGACCGGTACTCGTTCGAGAAGCGCGGGTCGGCCGTCCGAGCCGACGGGAATCGGGTAGTAGCTGTGGTGCGTGTTCGGGTCGACGGCCACGATGTGGGCCCCATCCGCCACGTGGTCCAAGCCAACGAGGGTCAACTGGCGACCGGCCAGATCGAGGACGGCGAGGGTGCCGCTTTCCGCAGCAACGTAGAGCCGGTGCGCGTTCCGGTCGTAGGCGACGACGTCGGGATCCTTGCCTACGGGACTGGTACCGAGGACCTGCCACGTACGCATGTCCACCGTGAGCAGGACGGCGTTGCCGTCGCACGCCACGAAGGCGAGCTGGGCGTCGGGGTCGACAGCCAGGCCATGATCGTGTTCGCAGCCCGGGAGCGACAGCTGCCTCGTGACCTTGAGCGTGTCGGGGGTGATCGCAACGAGGTCGTTCATGCCCTGAACAGCAACCAGCATCCGGTCACTGTCGTAGTCATAGGCAACGTTGCCGACCTCGCCCCCGAGCGCGATGGTGCCGCGTACCTGTCCGCTCGTCGCGTTGATGATCGTCTCGGAGCCGCCGGTCTCGTTGGTGGTCCAGATCGTGTCACGCCGTGGGTCGTAGGCCAGACCATCGGGGTACTCGCCGGTCGGGGCCCGGGCGAGGACCTCGCCCGTGTCCTCGTTCAGGGTGACCATCTGGTTGGCCCCGGTCGCTGTGGCGTACACCCGGTGCTGTGTCGGCACGACGAGGACGCCGTGGACCTGCGACAAGTTTGGAATCGTGCGTACCACGCGATGAGCGTTCGTGTCGAACTCGATGACCTCGCTGGCCCCGAGGTGGGCGATGAACAACAGGCCGCGGTCTGCGTCCAGGCTCGCGTAGTCGAAACGTGAGCTGTCGCCCGGCAGTGCCGTCTCACCGGCCGGCCGCAGGGGCAGCGGCGACATCGGGGCCGCTGGCGACGAGGTCAGGTCGAGGACGGCGACCGCCACCGCCACCGCAACGACCAGCGCACCGACGACCAGCAGCCACCGGCGACCGCGGCGTGAACTCCGCGGTGTCGTGCGGTCCGGTTCGAGCGATGCCATCGACCCGTCCCCGTCGTCGGCCAGACCCTGACATGCTTCCCCAACGCTACGGCCAACACCGTGGGGCCCGGGTGTGCTCGCCCCCTGCGCATGCTGTGGCCTGGAGGCCGCCGGCGGCCGGTCCAGCGGAAGGGAGCGATCCCGTGATCTTCAGTGTCGGTCATATAGCACTCACCGCGGGAATCACCGCGTTGTTGGCGTTCGCCGTCGCGATCTGGCGGCTCCCGAGCGGCGCTTGGCTCGACGTGGTCGCGGTAGCTGTGCTGTCGGGCCTGGCGGTGCTGCTTTGGCGATTCTCGGCGAACATGCCCCAGCTCAACGACGACGGCCTGCCCGGGTTCTCGGCGAACGACTGGGCCGCCCCGGTGCTGACCTTCGTGGTGCTCAGCCTGTACATGGACTTACGGCCATTCGCCGATGCGGGCCGCTACCGGCAGGCTCGCGCGCTGGCCACCCTCGTCGCGCTCGTCGTCAACGTCGTGACCATCTGACCCCCACAGGGGCGCGCAAGCCGCCCACGACCCCGACGGGTCCCCACACTGATGCCCAGTCCGGCGCGCGGCCGTTTCGCGCCCTGCCAACGCCACATAGCTCACACCCGATGTGGTCTGTGGTGTCGCTGAGCGCCGGCCGGCGCAGTGGCGGCCCGGCAACGCGGCTCAGGGCACGGTGGTGAGCAGCCCCAACAGTGCTTGAGCGCCCACTCCGATGATCAGGGTGGTGAGGGCGGCGACGACCGCGACGCCGGAGGCCCAGCGGCGCCTGAGGCCATGGTTCTCGGAGGGACCGGCAGTGGGCGCCGGTGTTGTGAACAGCGGCGCGATCCATCGCAGGTAGTAGAACAGGCTGGCCACGGTGTTGACGATGGCGAGGACGGTCAGCCAGGCCATCCCGCCGTCGACGGCGGCGGTGAAGACGGCGAGCTTGCCGAGGAACACCGCGGTGGGCGGGGTGCCGACCAGACCGAGCAGACAGACAACGAGCGCACCGGCCAGCACGGGCCGCCGGCGGGCGAGGCCGCGGTAGTCGTTGACGGTACGAGCAGGCCCCTCTGGGGTGGTCACGGCTGCGGCGACGGCGAAGGCGCCGAGGTTGGTGATCGCGTAGGCGGCGAGGTAGAGCAGCAGCGCCGGCCCGGCCTGCGGGGTGCGGGCGGCGACGGCGGCGGCCATGAGGACGTAGCCGACCTGGGAGATCGCGGAGTAGCCGAGCAGGCGCTGCACGGAGGTCTGGAGGAACGCGGCCAGGTTGCCAAGGCTCATGGATGCCGCGGCGAGGATGGCCACGATCAGCGGCCAGTCGATGGCGTGCTCGGGGATGGCCTGGGTGAGTAACCGGTAGACGGCGACGAGCGCGCCGATCTTCGGGATGGTGGTGACGATCCCGGCGACCGGCGCGGGTGCGCCGTCGCTCACGTCGGGCACCCAGAACTGCGCGGGCACCGCGCCCGCTTTGAACGCCAGCCCGGCCAGCACGGCAACCAGCCCGACCGCGGCCAGCGCCGGCATCGACCGGCCGCCCGCGGCGGCCGCGGTGAGGTTCTCGCGGAGGGGGACGTAGGCGGTGCCGCGGCCGGCGGCGTTGAGCAGCGTGACCCCGGTGATCATGGTGACGCCGGCGAACGCGCCGGAGAGGTAGTACTTCATCGCGCCCTCGGTTCCGGTCGACGTCGCCGACCAGCCGACGAGGGCGTAGAGGGGGATGCTGGCCAGCAGGAACGCCGCGAACAGCAGCAGCAGGTCGGTCGCGCCGGCCATCAGGACGGACCCGAGTGCCCCGAGCAGCAGCAGCACCCAGTACTCGGTCTCACGACGTTGCCCGCGGGCGGCGTCGACCGAGGCGCCGACGGCGAGCAGGGTCGCGACCAGCACGATCAGCCGCGTGGCGTTGGTCGTCGGGTCGATCGCGTAGGAGCCGAACACGGTCTCCGCCGGCCGGGTATAAGCCAGAGCAGTGGCGACGATCCCAGCCACGAAGGCCAACCCCGCGAGGGCGGCGATCAGCCATTGACGCCGCCGTGGCAGCCAGGATCCGGCGAGGAGGCCGAGCACAGCGGCGCCGAGCAGGGCGAGCTCGGGGATGAGCGCGCCCGGGTCCTCGTTCATCATCTCCATGGCGCGACCTCCGGCACCTTCGGCCGCGCATTGGGCCTGATCGCGGCCGCGCTCGTCTGCGGGCCGTCAGCCGGCGGGTGCGTCATCGGGCGACCAGGGTGTTGACTGCGGCCGCGGCGGGCTCGACGAGCTCGAGCAGGAACCGGGGGGCGAGCCCGATCAGCGTGGCGAGGGCCAGCAGCGGTGCGATCGCGACGAGCTCGGCGGCGCGCAGGTCGGTGAACGCGCGGGGCGTGCCGGGGGCGTCCGGCAGACGAAGCGGTCCGAGGAACAGCCGCTGCAGCGCCACCAGGAACAAGGCGGCGGTCACGAGGATCCCGGTGACCGCGATCGCGACCGGGATCGGTGCGGCGGGCAGCGAGCCGGTGAAGATCTGGAACTCGGCGATGAAGCCGGAGAAGCCGGGCAGCCCGAGTGAGGCGAAGGCGGCGACGGCGAAAAGCGCGGCGAAGCGCGGGGTGCGGGCGGCCAGCCCGGAGTAGCTGTCGAGCTCGTAGGTGCGGCCGCGGTCGTACAGGACGCCGGCGAGCAGGAACAGCGCCCCCGTGATCAGGCCGTGGGAGACCATCTGCACCAGCGCGCCGGTGGTGGCCAGCGTGCGGGCCTGGGCGTCGCCGGCGGCGACGAGTCCGGCGGCGCCGATCCCGACCAGCACGTAGCCCATGTGGTTGATCGAGGTGTACGCGACCATGCGCTTGAGGTTGGCCTGGGCGAGCGCGACGAGCGCGCCGTAGACGACGGACACGGCCCCGACGACGAGCACGACCAGGGCGTACTGGCGCCAGCTCGTCGGGAGCAGGGGCATCGCGATGCGGACGAAGCCGTAGGTGCCCATCTTGAGCAGCACTCCGGCCAGGATCGCCGAGCCCGTGGCGGGGGCTTCGGTGTGCGCGGGCGGCAGCCACGTGTGGAACGGCACGGTCGGGGTCTTCACGGCCAGTCCGACGCCGATCGCCAGCAGCGTGAGCGCGGCGTAGGGGCCGCCGGCGGCGAGCGGGTTCGCGGCGGCGAGCTCGACGATGTCGAACGTGTGTGGCGTGGCGGCGAGGAACAGCAGGATGAACCCGAGCAGCAAGGCCAGGGAGCCGAGGAAGGTGTAGAGGAAGAACTTCAGCGCCGCGGACCGGGCCCGCTCGGCGTGCCCCCACCCGGCGATCACGAAGTACATGAACACGATCGACAGGTCGAAGAACAGGAAGAACAAGATCAGGTCCAGCGCGGCGAACAGCCCCAGGCTGACGGTCTGCAGGGCCAGGAAGAACAACACGAAGGGCTTGACGCGGCGGGTTTCGCGCAGCGCGAAGACCCCGCACGCCAGGAACAGCACGGCGGTCATGGCCAGCAGCGGCAGCGACAGCCCGTCGACACCGAGGTGGTAGGAGATCCCGACCGACGGGATCCACGGCAGGCGCACCTCGAACGCGAAGCCGCCCGGCCCGACGCCCGCGGCGGGGAGCCGTACCCAAGCGGTGACGATCAGGGCGAGATCGGCCAGCGCGGCCGCGATCCACGCCCCGACGAACACGTGGCCCGGCAGCCGCGCGGGCAACGGGGCCAACACCACCGCCACCGCGGCGGGCAGGAACACGATCAACGACAGCACCGCTGGTCCTCCTTCAGGACACGACGATGACGACGACGGTCAGCACGGCCAGCACCACGAACCCGACGGAGGCCTGGGCGTAGTACTGGTGCAGTTGCCCGGTCTGCGGGCGTCGCGCCCACCGGCCCAGCGCGCGAGCGCCGTCGGCGACACCGCGCACGATGCCGTCGACGGCGGTCTCGCCACGGCGGTCGAGCAGCCGCGCCACCCCGACCGTGGCCCGGGCGGTGGCGTCGACACCGCGGTCGAGGACGCGGTCGTCGAACCTGGCCAGTTCCTCGGCCAGCCGGCGTACGGGGCGGACCACCAGCAGCCGGGCGGCCCGTTCCAGATCCCACCAACGGTGCAGCAGCCCGGGTTCGGGGAGCCGGATCGCGGCGCGCCAGCCCCACGCGGCGGTGGACACCGCCACGGCCGCGGACACGACCAGCTCCCACCACTGCGGCGCGGGCTCGGGGCGGAGGAGGCCGTGGCCGAGGAGCGGGAGGACCCCGAGGCCCGCCGCTCCGACCGCCAGCACGACCAACGGCGGACCGGTCAGGGCCGGCACCTCCCCGGTCGGCTCCTGCTCGAGCTCGTCGAGTGCCTGCGGCTGCGGGGCGGGGGGCGCGGGTCGCCACACGAACCACAGCGCCATCACGCTGTACACCGCGGCCACCGCGGCCCCGGCCAGCCCGACGACGTACAGCGCGACCGCACTGGGCGCCGGTGCGGCAAGGGTGGCGGCGAGGACGGTGTCCTTGGCGACCCACAGCGAGAGCGGCGGAATCCCGGCCAGTGAGAGCGCCCCGACCGTGAACACCGCTCCGAGGAGCGGGAACCGGCGGGCCGACCCGGCGAGCCCGCCGAGCTGCTTGGTGCCCAGCGCGGTCAGCCATGCCCCCGCGGCCAGGAACAGCAGGCTCTTCGTAGCGGCATGGGCGACCAGTTGCAGGACCCCGGCCCCGGTGCCGCCGACCCCGGCGGCGAGGATCATGTAGCCGATCTGCGCACAGGTCGAGGCGGCCAGTAGCTGCTTGAGGTCGCGCTGGGCCACCGCGGCCAGCCCCATCCCGAGCGCGGTCGCCGCCCCGATCCAGGCCACCAGGGGGCCGGCCCAGCCGACCGACCCGAGAAGCGGGTTCAGCCGCAGCAGCAGGTAGGCGCCGGCGGCGACCATGGTCGCCGAGTGCAGCAGCGCCGACACCGGACTGGGCCCGCGCATCGCCCCGGAGAGCCAGAAGCTGAACGGCAGCTGGGCGGACTTGCCCAGCGCCGCGACCACCACCCCGGCCACCAGCAGCTCCCGCCAGCCCGCCGTGGCGGTGGGCAGCGTGTCCAACCGCAGGGAACCGACCCCGCCGGCGAGCGCGGCGCCGGCCGCGAGGTAGAGCCCCAGGTCGGCGGTGCGGGTGGTGAGGAACGCGGTGTGTGCGCCGCGCACCGCCGCCGGGTCGCGGTAGTGGTAGCCGATCAGGGCCCAGCTCGCGGCGCCCATGACCTCCCACGCCATCAGCAGCGGCGCCAGGCCCGTCGCCGTCACCGTCGCGAGCATCGCCGCGGCGAAGACCAGCATCAGCCCGGCGAATCGGCCGGTTCGCAGGTCTGGCTCGCCCGCGGCGAAGACCAGCACCGCGACCAGCACCACGGCGACGGTGACGACCAGCACCGCGGAGAGGCCGTCGACGGCGAAGCCGGCCCGGACGCCCGCGAACAGGGTCGTGTCGGTGACCGGCCGGATGAGCACGGCGGCCACGGCGAGGACCAGCACGACCACCGACACGCCGACGCCGAGGGCGGCCGCGAGCGGATCGACCCGCCGCCCGGTCAGCGCGAGCACCACCCCGACCAGCAGCGGAACGCCGATCAGCCACCACAGCAGCACGAGCGGCCTCAGCCCTTGAGGTCCGCCGCGCCGTCGGTCATGTCGACCTGGCGGGCCCGGTAGATCGCGGTGGCCACGGCGAACCCCGCGGCCATCTCGACGGCCATCGCGGTGACCACGACGACGATGAGGACCTGGCCCTCGGTGCCGGCCGGCGCGAGGAAGTACCAGAACGCGGCCGCGGCGAGGATGACGCCGTTGAGCATCAGCTCCAGCCCCATCATCAGCATGACGATCGACTGCTGGGACAGCGCCCCGTACAGCCCGATCGCGAACAGCCCGGCCGCGGCCAGCAGGAACAGCTCGATCGTCACCGGCCGACACCTCCTCCTAGTGGGTCGTCGGCGCTGCGCGCGTCGAGGTCGTCGCCGAGCCGGTCGTAGCGGCCGCGCCCCGTCGAGAGCACCACCGTCGCGACGATCGTGGCGAACAGCGTGATCCCGAGGGTCATCATGGTCAGCATCTGCTCACCCATCAGCGCCCGGCCGAGCGCGAAGGTCGGATCCGGGGCCGGGGCGCCGGTGCGCTGCGGCCAGTCGACGAGCAGGATCCCCGTGGCGAGCAGCACGAACGTGCCCACCGAGATCGTCATCGCGCCCGGCTTGTTGTGATACATCGCCATGGGCATCAGCCCCGCCGGGTTCATCATGTACATGATCATGAAGATGGCCATGATCACCATCTCGATGACCATCATCAGCACGATGACCACCCCCAGGTAGCCCAGTCCGAGCAGGAGCACGAGCCCGGCCACGGCCAGGAACGAGGCCAGGAGGGAAAAGGTCACCTGCGCCATCGAGTTCAGCCGGAACACCCCGAACCCGAACACCACCGCGGCGAGGGCGAGCACCCAGAAGGTCACGACCATTCAGAGGCCTCCCTGCGCGAGCACGACGATCGACACCACCAGCGCTTGGGCCACCGTCAGAGGCACGAGCACCATCCAGGAGATCTCGCTCCAGCGGTCCATCCGGATGGTGGGGAACCGGCGGCGCGCCCACACCAGCACGGCGAGGACCAGGAGGGTCTTGACCAGCACCCACGCCCATGCCGGCAGCAGCGGGCCGGCGCCGCCGCCGAGGAACAGCGGCACGGCCATCGCCGCCGCCGCTGTCAGCAGCAGCCACCGGCCGCCGAGGAAGAGCAGACGGTCCACGCCGGACAGCTCCGAGGCCGCTCCCCCGGCGAGATCACCGGCGACCGGGGCGTCGAACGGCCCCCAGAACGCCATCGCGGCTGCCGAGACCAGGAAGACCACGAACGCCACCGGCATGATCACCACGAACCACAGGTCCTGCTGCGCGGCGATGATGTCGCCGACCCGCAAACTCTGCGCGCCGAGCGCGGCAGTGATGATCGCGAACATGTGTGGCAGCTCGTAGGCCAGCCCCTGAGCCACGAACCGGTATCCACCGACCAGTGACAGCACGCTGTTCGGGCCCCACCCGGCCATCCACACCGCGGCCCACGCCAAGACCTCCATGGCGTTGAACCACACGACCCCGACCCCGAGGTCCGCGACCGGACGCGTGCCGAGCGGGATCACCACCGCGGCCAGTACCGCCGCCACCGGCAACACCACGGCCCCGGCGCGCCACAGCACCGGGTCGGCCGCCAGCGTCCGGCGGCGCTGCCCGACCAGCAGTCGCGTCACCTCGTGCGCCGGCACGGTGAGCCCGCCGGGCCGGCCCGCCGCTCTTGCCTCCACCGCCGCGTCCACGGCCGCCGCCGACCAGGCCACCACGATCAACACCAAGGGCAACAGCAGCGCCCACCACCACGCCAGCGCCGCAGTCGGGGGCGGTACTGTCACCGGGTCATCCACGGCCGTGCCCCCTGCCGTGTCCCGTGCCTGACTCGCTGCCGGGATCCATCGCGTGCTCGCCACCCTCCCGTTCGCGGCCCGAGCCCGACGTCCCGTCCCGGGCCGCCCGGTTCCCGCCGAGGGCCATGGCGTGCGCGTCGCCGGCACTGCCGGCGATGCCGCCCTCCGTGACGGGGTCGGCCGCCGCAACGAGCAGGCGTGCCGCGGCGAGCTCGGCGCCGACCAGCATGCGTTCCACCTCGGCCAGGTCCACCCGGGTCCGCTCGTGCCGTGGTGAGCGTCCGGGCCGCATGGCCGACGGTGCCGCGGCAGGGGTGACGGTGCCCGCGGCGGGCTCGTGCAGTGCCGCGGCGGCGTGCTCGAGAGCGTCGAGGCGTAGGGCGAACAGCACGGGCACGTGCGGGAGGCCGCGCAGCATCCGGCGCAGGGTCCGCGACCGGCGGACCTGCCGTACCAGCGCCTCGATCGAGGCGCAGATCGGCTCGAGCGGATCACCGGCGAGCTGCCGGTCGCGCAGCCGGCGGGCCCGCGCCGCGGGCGCCGACCAGCCCGCCACCGCGAGGAAGCGGGCCACGGCGTCCAGCTCCTGAGCCACGGCCCGGCGCAGGGCGCCCGGGGAATCGCCGTGATCCAGGGCGGCGGAGGTGCCGGGCGGCCAGAAGGGCTCGCCGAGTGGATCGTCGACGAGCCTGGCGCGGGCCTGCTGCACGACGTCGCCCTGCAGGGCCACCTCGAGCACCAGCCCTGCAGGCCAGTCCGGCAGGACCGGCCCCAACGCCACGGGCAGCTGATCGAGCATCAGACCGTCCCGATCGTCGCCGAGATCGGCCATCGGCAGGCCGCCGGGCATCTCCATCTCGTCGCGTCCGCCGTGCTGGTCGTGCTCGCCGTGCTGGTCGTGCTCGCCGTGCTGGTCGTGCTCGCCGTGCTCGCCGTGCTGCTCGTCGGGATCCTCATCGGGCTGCTGAGGCTTGTCGCCCTGTCCGTCCTCGAGCGGTTCCGGGAGCGAGGTGGCCGCGCTCGGGGCCGGGCCGGTGGACGGGCGCCCCGCCGCGAGGTCGGCGGAAGCTCGGCGCAGCTTCCTCTCGACGGCGTCAGGCGCGTCGACGGTGGCGTAGGCGCGAGGCAGAGGAACGGTCTCCCAGACGGCCTCGATCATGGTGGCGAGCTCGGGGCCCGGGATCCCGGCGACGAGCAGCACGTCCGTGTCGGCCGGAGTGGTGGCGATCGGCCAGTCGCGTCGCGCGAGCTCTGCCTCGACGGCCAGGCGGACGGCCGCCCCGTTGCGGGTGGCGACGATCAGAACGTGCGGTCGTCGAGCGGCGTAGCGCCGCAACCATGCTCTCAGGTCCATCGCAGAGCACCCTCGCGCCACGCGTAGACGACTCCGGCGAGCAGGATGCCGAGGAAGAGGAACATCTCGATCACCGCGGAGGGCCCGACCCGGGACACCACCAGTGTCCAGGGATACATGAAGATCATCTCCATGTCGAAGGCCAGGAACACCATAGTCACCGGGTACCAGCGCACGTGGAACCGGGAGAAGGCGTGGTGGGTCGGAGGCAGACCGCCCGCGAACGGAGCGACTTCCGACACCGGCCGGCCCGTCGCGGTGACCGCCGAGAGCGCGTAGAGCGCGGCGACGAGCACGAGCGCCACCCCGAGGGCGATCAGCACCGGCACGAACTGGCTCACTGTCACACCTCCGACACCCCGCGACCGCTGATACCCCTACCCCGGATGGGCATGGTGGGGCATCCGGCCCCACTTGTCCATCGCGGCCATCCTGCGAGACAGGGCGAGGTGCTCGCCCGGATTCTTTCCCGGTTCAGCGCGAATCAACCGCCTGTCGGTGCAGGTGGCAGGAGTACGGGAGTGGCGGGCCGCCGGCTCGGCCCATGCCGACCCCGCGTCCGTCGCGCGGTGGGCCACGAGCAGCCTGGTCGGGCCATCACTTGATTACGGTACCCCCCTAGGGTATGTTCGGCGGCGTCGTGAGCGAGGAGGCGCTATGAACGGCTACGCCGACACCAAGGATTCGCACCTCAAGCGGATGCGCCGGATCGAGGGCCAGGTCAGGGGCATCACCAGGATGATCGAGTCGGACAAGTACTGCATCGACGTCTTGACACAGATCTCCGCGGTGAACAAGGCCCTCGAGGCCGTGGCGTTGAACCTGCTCGACGAGCACCTCAAGCACTGCGTGACCGACGCCGTCGCCGAGGGCGGCACGGTGGCCGATCAGAAGGTGGCCGAGGCGAGCGCCGCGATCGCGCGCCTGGTCAGGTCCTGACACAGGCGAAGGATCGGCCGCCCATTCCTCGGCAGGGCTTTCGCCGCAGCCTCTGACAGGGGTAGTCCGATCGCCCGACAGCGGCGAGTTCGTCGGCTGCCTGGTTCGTGCTGCCCACCTCCGGAACCCCCAGCCTCCACAGCACGGCCGGGTCGCGACACAGCCCGGCAGGAAAGGAACCCGTCGCAATGAGCACCACCACCTACACCGTCAGCGGGATGACCTGCGCGCACTGCGTCGCGTCGGTGACCGAGGAGCTCGGCGAGCTGCACGGCGTGCGCTCGGTCGCGGTCGATCTCGGCACCGGCGCCGTCAGCGTGGACAGCGACTCCCCGCTCGACCCGGCCGACGTGCGCGCCGCGGTCGAGGAGGCCGGCTACCAGCTCGCGGCGTCGTAGCCGCACCCCACCAGTGCCCGGGCCGCTCCAGGCCGACGGGCCACAGCAAGGGACTGATCATGAACACTCTTGCGAAGCTCTCCGCCTACGGCGCGGCGCTCGCCCTGCTCACCGTCGGGGCGTACGCGACCGGATCCGCTGTCGGTCCCCTCACCAGCCCCGCCACGGCCACGGCCGCTCCCGCGGGCACGTCCGGCGGCGGGACCGCCGGGCACGGGGACACTCACAGCGGCGCCGTCCCGGAGACCGCAGACCAGCCCGCCGGGCTGGCGTCGAGCAGGGGCGGCTACACCCTCACGCCCACCGTCTCGACGCTCACCGCCGGGACCACCGACCTCGCCTTCCGCGTCACCGGCCCCGACGGGGTGCCGGTCACCGCGTTCGGCGAGGAGCACACCAAGCGGCTGCACCTGATCGTCGTACGCCGCGACACCACCAACTTCCAGCACCTGCACCCGACCATGGACCCCGACGGCACCTGGCACACCCGCCTCGACGTCCCCACCGGCGGGGTATACCGGGCCTTCGCCGACTTCACCCCGACCGGCGGGCCGGCGACCACCCTCGGCGTCGACCTGTCCGTGGCCGGCACCTACGCCCCCGTCGAGCACTCGACCAGCAGGACCGCCGAGGTCGACGGCTACCAGGTTCGCCTCGACGGCGAGCTGACCCCCGGGCAGTCTTCCCCGCTGACCCTCACGGTCACCCGCAACGGCGTGCCGGTGGGCGACCTGCAGCCCTACCTGGGCGCCTACGGGCACCTCGTGGCGCTGCGGTCGAGCGACCTCGCGTACCTGCACGTGCACCCCGACGGCAGCCCCGGCGACGGCCGCACCCCACCCGGCCCGCAGATCCGGTTCTTCGCCGAGGTGCCCTCGACCGGCAACTACCGGCTGTTCCTGGACTTCCAGCATGCCGGGACCGTGCGCACCGCCGAGTTCAGCCTGCCCACCGGATCGTCGGGCACGGCAGCCGATCCGGCACCCGAGTCGGCCCCGGCGGTGGGTCCCACCTCGCACGACGACGCCCACTCCGTGGGCGCAGGAGGGGGGCACTGATGTCCACCACCAGCCACACCTCCGCACCGGTCGGCGACCCCACTGGCCTCGGCACGGTCACCGAGGTCGAGCTCGCGATCAGTGGCATGACCTGCGCGTCGTGCGCCAACCGCATCGAGCGCAAGCTCAACAAGCTCGACGGGGTCAGCGCCACGGTCAACTACGCCACCGAGAAGGCCAAGGTCAGCGCCCCCGGCGGGATCGGCACCGACGAGCTCGTCGCGACCGTCGAGGCCGCGGGCTACCACGCCCGCCTGCCCGAACCGCCCGCGCCGCGGCCCGGCACCCCGTCGGGATCGGACGAGCGCCGCGACGGCGCCGATCCGGAACCGGATGAGCTGCGCGAGGCCCGGCAGCGACTGCTGACCTCGATCGTGCTGTCCGTGCCGGTCGTCGTCCTGGCGATGGTCCCCGCGTGGCAGTTCACCTACTGGCAGTGGATCTCCCTGACGCTCGCCGCCCCGGTGATCGTGTGGGCCGCCTGGCCGTTCCACCGCGCGGCCTGGGCGAATCTGCGCCACGGCGCTGCCACGATGGACACGCTGATCTCGCTGGGCACCCTCGCCGCGTTCTCGTGGTCGCTCTACGCCCTGCTGTTCGGCACGGCCGGGCTGCCCGGCATGACCCACCCGTTCGAGCTGACCATCAGCCCGTCGGACGGGGCCGGGAACATCTACCTCGAGGTCGCGGCCGGAGTGACCACGTTCATCCTCGCCGGGCGCTACTTCGAGGCCCGCTCCAAGCGCCGCGCCGGCGCCGCCCTGCGCGCACTGCTCGAGCTCGGCGCCAAGGACGTCGCGGTCCTGCGCGACCGCGACGGCACGACCGTCGAGGAACGGATCCCGGTCGCCCAGCTGGCCGTCGGGGACCGGTTCGTGGTCCGGCCCGGCGAGAAGATCGCCACCGACGGAACCGTGATCGAGGGCAGCTCCGCGGTCGACGCCTCGATGCTCACCGGGGAGTCCGTGCCGGTCGAGGTCGGCGTCGGCGACGAGGTCGTCGGGGCGACCGTCAACGCCGGCGGACGCCTGATCGTCCAAGCGCGCCGGGTCGGGGCCGACACCCAACTCGCGCAAATGGCCAAGCTGGTCGAGGACGCCCAGACCGGCAAAGCCGCCGTGCAGCGCCTCGCCGACCGGATCTCCGGGATGTTCGTGCCGGTCGTGATCGCGCTGGCCGCGATCACCCTCGGATTCTGGCTGGGCACCGGCTCCGGTGCGGCGGCGGCGTTCACCGCCGCGGTCGCCGTGCTGATCATCGCCTGCCCGTGCGCGCTGGGGCTGGCCACCCCGACCGCGCTGCTGGTCGGCACCGGCCGCGGCGCACAGCTCGGCATCCTCATCAAGGGCCCCGAGGTGCTGGAGTCGACCCGCAAGGTGGACACGATCGTGCTCGACAAGACCGGCACCGTCACCACCGGCACGATGCGGCTGGTCGAGGTGCACGTCGGTGACGGGGCCGACGAGGCGGAGGCGCTGCGGCTGGCCGGCGCGCTGGAGGACGCCTCCGAGCACCCCATCGCCAAAGCCGTCGCCCAGGCCGCCCGGGAGCGGGTCGGCACGCTGCCTGGCATTGACGGCCTCATCAACGTCGACGGCCTCGGCGTGCAGGGTGTCGTGGACGGGCACGCGGTGCTCGTCGGCCGGGCGGCGCTGTTGGAGCAGTGGAGCCAGCCGCTCACCGCGGAACTCGCGAGACTGAAGGAGGCGGCCGAGGGGCAGGGCCGCACCGCCGTCGCGGTCGCTTGGGACGGCCAGCCACGGGCGGTTCTGGTGGTCGCCGACGCGGTCAAGGACACCTCGGCCGAGGCGATCGCCCGGCTGCGCGGGCTCGGGCTCACCCCGATCCTGCTCACCGGCGACAACCGCGCCGCTGCCCGGGCCGTCGCCCGTGAGGTCGGCATCGACCCCGGCCCGGACACGGTGATCGCCGAGGTGCTCCCGGCCGACAAGCTCGCCGTGATCAAGGACCTGCAGGCCCGCGGTCGGGTCGTCGCCATGGTCGGGGACGGGGTCAACGACGCCGCCGCCCTTGCCCAGGCCGACCTCGGCCTTGCCATGGGCACCGGCGCCGACGTCGCTATCGAGGCCGCCGACATCACCCTGGTCCGCGGGGACCTGCGCACCGCGGCCGATGCGATCCGGCTGTCCCGACGCACCCTGGGCACGATCAAGGGCAACCTGTTCTGGGCGTTCGCCTACAACGTCGCCGCCCTGCCACTGGCCGCCCTCGGGTTGCTCAACCCGATGCTCGCCGGCGCCGCCATGGCGTTCAGCTCGGCGTTCGTGGTGGCCCACAGCCTCCGGCTACGCCGCTTCACTCCAACCGCCCGATAGGGCACGACAAGGTGGCCGGCTCATCCATCGACGGGCCGGCCACCCGGTCATTCCGCGACCGCTACGAGATCCCATACCCCGCACCCGTCCTGTTCGATCGAACGCAGCTGGCTGGCGTTGTCGGCCAGCCACGCCGCCAGCGGCCCACCCGTCGGGACCAGCTGCCGATCGCCCACGACCAGGAACCGGGCCCCTGCAGCGCGCAGCCGCGCCACCTCCTCGGGGGTGTGCCGATCAGCGGGCAGGCTCCAGCCCTTGCGGTCGGCCAGGAAGAACACGATCGGCTCCTGGTAGTTGTTGGTCACCCCGTCCTCGACCGTGCGGCTGGTCGTGGACACCACGGCCAGATCCGACGGCGTGGAGACGGCATCGAGCGCGATCGCGCAGCTGCCGAACACACCGGCCCTGTCCTGCAGCGACTGGGCGAACACGTTCACCCCCTGCGCCCCGAGCAGCACGGCCAGCACCGCTCCGGCCCCGACGGTAGCCGGCCCGTTCAGCCGCGCCCGGGCCCAGCCCAGGGCGACGACGATCCCGGCCCCGACTGCCATCGCGGCATACGGCAAGGAATAGACGTGGTACTGGATGCCCAGGTCGGTGCTGGTGTAGCGGCCGGCCGCGAAGTAGTAGAGCGTCAGCGCGATCGCACCCGCGCCCAGCAGCGGTAGCGGGGACACTCCGGCCGACCAGGCTCCTGCCGATGCCTCTGACGTGGCGCGACGGCTCGAGCGGCGCCGCCACAACCAGAGCACCCCGAGCACCGCGAGCGGGAGACCGACCAGGCCGTAGATGAAGATCGTCTCGGTGCGGAAGTTGCCCAGGTAGAACGCCGGGCTCAGCCACAGCGACAGACTGCCCCACTTGCTGTCGCCGCCGGAGATCACGCCGAAGGTGTTGCCGTAGGTGGCGTGCAGCCCCGCAGCGTGACGCAACCACAGCACTGGCGCGACCAGAGCCGCGACCCCCGCGACGTACAGCGACGGACGACGCAGCCGGTCGCGGGCGATGAACGCCACCCACAGCCCGATGACCAGCCCGATGTGCAGCGAGGTCGGCTTGACCAGGGCCGCTGCGGAGGTGGCCGCCGCGGCCCACACCAGGAGGATCGGACGGTCCTCCTGCAGCCAGCGACAGAATCCGAGCAGCGCGAGCAGGTAGAACGCCAGCACCGTCGCCTCGGGCATGAATGCGGTACCCCAGCGCATGAACGCCGGGGACAGCAAGAACGCCGCCAGCGCCCAGCGGGCCGCGGTCGCGGGCAGCAGCCGCCGCGCCAGGCCCCAGAACGCCGCCGCCGCGAGGAGCATGAACGCCAGCGAGATCAGCCGGCCGAGCACGATGTGCTCGCCGAACACCAGATAGGTCAGCGCCGTGAGCCAGGGCATCAGCTGGAACTCGGCCTCGACGTAGCCGGGGCCGGCCCCGCCCCAGTTGATCTGCGGGAAGAAGATGTTCATCCCGTTCGCCGCGAAGTTCCGCGCGATGGTGGCCGTGTCCGACTGCCGCCAGATATCGCCCGGGTACGCCGTCATCGGGGCGAAGGCGCGCGCTATCGAGAGCGCGATCACGACCGCGGCGATCGCCAGCACCCACCACGTCAGTCTGGCCAACGCCGGCCGGTCCGAAGGCGGCACCTCGGACGCCGCGGGCGTCCGTGCGCTGTCGGCGGACGAGCGGGGAGAGAGCTTCTCGGTGGGGAGGTCAAGACTTGATCCGTGCGGGGAACCCGCACCCTGGGACATCACAGCTCAGTCACCTTGCCGAGGGCAGAAGAGGGAGACGCCAAGCGCCTTCGCGGAGCCGCCCGGTCACGGTGAGACCCAGCCCGACGGTCCGGGCAGCGAGGGCGGCGTGTGCAGGAGTTGCAGAACGACCGGCGACGGTCGATCTACGTCCGCATCACGCACAGCCGGTAAGGCGACGCCTGAGCTATGAGGTGCTCGAGGAGTTGCCCATCGACGACCTCGATTACTGGTGGTGGGGCAGGGGGCGCCGTCGCCACGACGGCGATGGCCACGGGCGCGGTCAGTACTGCGCGCTCGGCGGGCGCTGTAGTGGCTGCATCCCACGCCGCCACTCCCCCGCACATGTCGGCCAACCGGACGTCCTGGCCGTTCCGCTCGGTGGCCAGAGCCGACGTCGTCAGGTGGACGGGCGTGGACGCGCCATGTCGAGCAGTCGCCGCGCCGAGGCCGCTCCACCTCGCCGTGCCGGCCGTGCTGACAAGGCGCAGCTGAGGCCGTTCCCGCGCCCACGCGTGCTGCGGCCAGCTAACGTGTCTGCCGCCTGAGCCGGTCACCCCCGGCTGCCTCCGCCGCCAGCGCTCGACCCGCCGTGTCGACGAACTCGAGCCCGGCCTGACCGACTACCCGCTCGACCAGGCCTACCCAGATGGCGGATCCCGGCAGCGACCTCGAACCCGATCTGGTGGGCGCCTCCGGTCAAAGTCCGGGACTCTGCATGAGCGGCGAGGCCAGCAGAGGCGGCGACGGGTCAGCAGCGGCGGCTGAGCAACCAGCGAAAGAACAGGCGCAACTCTCGTCCCTAGGCGCGTCGGTACGGACCCGCGGCTGCGACCCATCTCTCGACGGCGAATGCGTCGCTCCCGCGACGCGTCACGGTGATCTGTGCTGGCCAGCCAGCCCAATCCGCACGGCCGCGTCAGCTCCCGACAAATCTTCGCCCACTTCGGTGCGCCAGGCCTGCCCGAGCGCGTTCAAGCGGCTCCGCTCGCATCAAGCAGCTGTTGCGCAGGATCGTCCAGTTCCTGGGCGGGGTTGCCGCCCCACCGGGCACCGGCCGGGACTTCCTCGCCCTTCATCACGAACGAGTCGGGCTCGATCTCTACGGCGTCGCCGACCGACACGCCGTAGTGGACCAGGGTCCCGACGCCGAGGGTCACGCCGGCGCCGAGCGTGGAGCGGTCCGACTTGAAGGCGCCGTCTTCCTGGGAGTGGCACTGGATGATGCTGCCGATGTTGAGCGTGCAGTCGTCGCCGACCGCGGTCATGGTGCGCTCGGTGATCGACGCGCCGTCGTCGAACACGCGCCGGCCGATCCGCAGGCCGAGCATCCGGGCGACGAGGTTGTGGTACGGAGTGCCGGCCAGCAGCCGCTCCAGGGGCGGCATCGTGAGCTTCCAGTACCGCTCGTGCCGCCAGAACCGCACGTCGTAGATCGAGCAGGACTTCGGACGAATCCGGCGGAACCCCACCACGGCCCGCTCCCAGAAGATGAACCAGAGCAGCGAGAACAGCACGCTCGCCGCGACCTCGGCCGCGAAGGCCGCCGGACCCAGGTCGGCGTAGTGATCCACGGCCAGCAGCCCGAGCAGCAGCAGGCCGAGTACGTGTCCCCACCTCACGACCAGGGCAAACGCGATCGTGAGCGCGTTGTGGGCGTTTTTGCGCCCTAGCCTCCGGCGCCGCTCCTCCGGGATGATCTCGAACGCCCGGTCCCGCGCGACCGTCCGCGGGATCTCGAACGCCGGCGACCCCAACAGGCCCACGCCTTGGCGGACCGGGCCGTCGATCGGGATCGCGACCTTGGTGGCGAGCAGGCAGTCGTCGCCGGTGCGGCCGCCGGCCGGGTAGCCGATGTGGTTGCCGAGGAAGTTGTGGGCGCCGATCGCGGCTCGCGAGGCGCGGAAGGAGGTGCTGGAGAACTCGGCGTTGTTCACCGACAACCCGTCCGCGATGACCGTGCCGGCGCCGACCGAGACGAGGTACGGCGTCTCCTGGGCCACCATCGAGCCGAAGTTCGATCCAGTCTGCTCGACCTTCCCCAGGTCGTAGCCGAGAAGGTAGAGGTAGCCGACGATGTAGGAGCTGTCACCGAACAGCGTCACGAACAGCTTGATGTTCGTCAGCCGAAAGACGGCGCGGTGCAGCGAGTACCGCCAGCCGTAGAGCGGATAGACCCGGTCCGGCCGGACGAACAGTGCTGCCGCTCGCGGCGCCGTGAACACCACCGCCAGACCCAGGAACAGGCCGCCGAAGACGATGAACGTCGACCCGACGAGTGCGTCGACGTAGAAGGCCGAGGTCGTGTGCCCCAGTGCTCCCGGATCGAGCAGCGCTTTGAACTGGGGCACCCCGGTGAGCAGCATGAACAGCCCGCCGAAGCCCAGCGGAAGGTAGATCGCGAAAAGCTTGACCAACTGGCTGGCGACGAAGGTGAACTTCCGCACCGCCGGCACCCGCACGGGAGGGAGCCGGACGAAGTCGGTGTCGGTCGGAATCGGCGGCGACCCATGCCACCGCTCCTCGGCGGCCACGGTCTGTCCGCGGTGCAGCGAGGAGGCGTGACCGAGCTGGGCGCCGTCGCCCATCGCGGTGCCGATGTCCAGCACACTCTTCTCGCCGACGACGACGTCGCGGCCGAGCGTGACTCGTCCTTGCTGGATCCGTCCGGCGTGGGCGCGATAGCCGAGCAGGTAGACGTCCTTCCGCACGACCGTGCCGGACCCGATGCTGATCAGGTCGGTGCAGACCGGGACGTGGCGGGTGAGGATGACGACGTTCTTGCCGACCTTCGCCCCGAGCAACCGTAGGTAGAGCGTGTAGAGCGGGGAACCCACCATCAGCAGCGCCAGCGGGTTGCCCCGGATCAGCGTCTTCGCCAGCCAGAACCGGAAGTAGCGCAGGCTCCAGACCGGGAACTCCGTCTCCTTCCACCGCCCGACGAGAACCCACTTGGCCACGACCGGCAGCAACGCCATGGCCAGGAACGCCAGCGCGCCGGCCTCGAGCGAGCGGAGGTAGATCTCGACCAGCCCGACGCTTGTCGAGATCCAGACGTAGGCGCGGTCCATGACGTAGCCGGCGCCCGTCACATACAGCAGGAACACCAGCAGCTGCAGGACGCCGGTGAGCAGGTAGCCGACTGTGCTGTGTCGTACGGGGACGGCCTCGGCGACGACCGGAACCCGCGCTGCGGGTCGGACGGGCGACGCGCTCTCGGTGGCTGCGCTGCTCGGGATGGCTGCGGCAGCCATGCTGGCAATGGTCGGGTGGGCGTAGACATCCTTGATCGAGACCGACGGCAGGTCCTCGCGCTTGCGCAGCCGGGCGCAGAAGCGGGTCATCACCATTGAGTCCGCGCCCAGGTCGTCGAACACGTTGCGGTCGACGGGAACGTGCTCGACCCCGAGGACCTCGGCCAACACCTCGGCGAGGCCTTCGGCGACGGCTGCACCCCCGAGCGCCGGCGTCGGAGGCGGTGTGGAGCCGGCGAAGGCGGCAGCGAGTCCGGCGATCGTCGGGTGGGCGTAGACATCTTTGATCGAGACCGACGGCAGGTCCTCGCGCTTGCGCAGCCGGGCGCAGAAGCGGGTCATCACCATCGAGTCCGCGCCCAGGTCGTCGAACACGTTGCTCGCGACGGACACGTGCTCGATCGTCAGGACGTCGGCGAGCACGCTTGCCAGAGCGGCCGCCAAGTCTGCTGTCGGCTCTGCGTCGACGGGGGCCGGATGCGAGGACCCGGTCGGCGAGACCGGAGGCGCCGGCGCGAGCGGGGCTCCAGATGACGTCGGGGCCGGGGACCGCGGATACGGCGTCGGCCGTGGAGTCGGGGTCGGCAGTGCAGGCGCCTGTCCCGGTGGCCGCGGGTACGGCGTCGGTCGCGGGCTCGGCTGTGCAGGAGTCTGAGCCGGTGACCGCGGGTAGGGCGTCGGCCGCCGGCTCGACGTGGCCGTTGTTGCGGCGGGTGTTGGTGCCGGTGGCGGTGCGGCCAGATCGAAGGTCAGACTCCCGGGCGGTGGTTCCGGCGACGGTGCGGAGCCGACTGCTGGCGCTGAAGCGGGCTTGATGATCTGGTCGAAGGTCAGGATCCCCGGCTCTGCCGACTTTAGAGGTGGCGCTGGTGACGTGGTCGGGCCGGCATCGGGTGGCGGGTGCCGCAGGCCATCCAGCTGCTCCTGCAACCGGGCGTTCTCGCTACGCAACGTGTCCAGCTCCGCGTCGGCGGCGGGTTGCGACGCCAGGGCCGCGCGATCCACACATCCGTCGGCGGTCAGCGGCAGTTCCTCGAGGCGCTGCAGGCGGGCCGGCACGTGATCGGCGTCCAGCCGCTCGCGCAGCCAGGCCCAGATGGTCTCCTCGTCGGCCTGCGCGCGGTCGACACAGCAGGTGTAGTAGCCGACGAGCTCGACGTCCGGCGAGTGGTGGTGAGCATGGACGACCGCAGAGGTCACCCCGGGAACGGCCATCATCGTCGATTCCACCGCGATGAGATCGATGCGATGTCCTGCCACGCTCGTCTGGGCCGCGAGGCGTCCGCGGTACTCGACTTCGCCGGCCTCGTTGACCCGACCGAGGTCACCGGTGCGGTAGATCTTCCCGGTGGGGTTGCCGGGGATGTCGAGGAAGTCCTCGACGAACGCCTCGCCCGACGGGTTGAGATATCCGCAGGTCAGTCCGAGGCCGGCCAGACCGATCTCGCCTGTCTCACCGTGGGGCAGCGCCAAGGGATAGTCCGCGTCGAGCACGACGGTGGCGTAGGTCGGCAACGGCGCACCAATCATCACCGGCTTGTCCGGCAGCGCTTCGGTCCACGCGGCGGCCACTGTCGCTCCGGCGGGGACGTAGGCGGTGAAGAAGCGCCGACCAGGTCGCTGCCAGCGCGCGACCAGGCTTGGCGGGCAGGGCTCCCCCGCCACGACGAGCACCCGCAGCGCAGGCAGGTCCGCCTCGAGCGTGGACAGCAGCGCCGGGGTCGTGCACAGAGCGCTGACGCGCCGGTCCACCAGCTCGGCGTGCAACGCCGGGCCACGCAGGTGCGGACCTTCAGGCGCAGAGACCAGCGTCGCGCCGGCGACCCACGCCATCCAGGTCTCCTCGATCCCGCCACCGGAGCACAAGGGCTTGCCCTGGTAGACGCGGTGCCCGCCGATGCCGAATGTCTCGGAGGAGGTGCGCACCGCATTGCACATGCTGCGGTGGTCGATCGACACGCCCTCCGACCATCCAGACGAGTTGGGTAGGTGCACGATGTAGGCGATCTGGTCGGGTAGCGCCCCGCGTTCGGTGGGTTGCAGCCGCTGCGGGCTCATTTCGGCGATCAACCGCGCCGCGCCGTCGACGGCGAGGACCTCGGCCGATGTGGCCAGCAAGGCCTCAGTTGCGGCGACTCGACCGCGAAGGTGCGAACGGCTCAGCACGATCCGCGTGGAGGTGTCGGCGACGATGAAGGCGAGGCGGTCGACCGGAGCGGTCGGGTCGAGCGGCACACAGGTCGCACCGATCTTCAGCACCGCCAGGGTTGCCACGTAGGCCTCGACGTGATCGTCGAACAGCAGCGCGACCCTGTCCGCTGGGTTGGTGCCGTGCAGCCGCAGGTAGCGGGCGAGCCGGTTGGCCCGGGCGTCGAGCTCGTCATAGGTCAACGAGATCTCCGCGCCGTCGACCGCGAGCTGACTGGCCCGTCCGTACTCCCGGATCCAGTCGCAGCGCTCCTCGAACACGAGGTCGAGGCGCTCGTGGCGGCGGACCCGCCAGCCCTGCGCCTCGTGCCGGTCGACGACCACGAGGTCCGCGAGTGGGATCTCGGGGCGCTCACTGAGCGTCGACACCACGCGCTCGAACTGAGGAGCGGGGTTCGGCGGTGTCGCAGGCATGGTCATCCTGTCTGTGGCCGGTCAACGGGCAGGACGCGAGTACCGACGGGAACGCGGCAACGCGCGTCGACGGCGGAGTTGCTCCAACCTGGTCCTGCGCACGCTTGTCGTGCGGACACGGTGATCACGCCCCCCATCCAGCAACGGGTGCTGCCCCGCCAGCAGACCGTCACGAAATCCAGCAGACTGGTCGAGGGTTGCGCCGCAGGCCACACCGGGCAATGGCGTTTACGCCCGACGTCGGGCGCAGCCGAGAATTTTTGCCATCTGTTTACCCAGAGTGGGACAGGTCCTGGTGCGCCCGCGATCCTGAGCCCGGAGCCCGTGCGCCGCAACCGCCCTTCGTCCACGTGTTGATCTCGGTTTCGCGCGGGCCCCCGTCGCAGCCGGCTTGCGGTGCCGGCTCAGGTGCCGTCTCCGACAGGCTCGGGCGGCGAAGGAGTCCGGGTGCGCCCACGACCGCTCTCGGGACCGGCATCTCCGGCGCAGCCGGGCCCGTCCACAGCACCGAGCGTTGTCGGGGCCGGGAGGAAGATCGTCAGCTGTGGTGGGCTCTCACGCGTCAGGACCAGCCGGCCGCCCTGGTCCTCGACCAGGCGTGTCGCGAGTGGAAGCCCGAGTTCGCTTCCGCGAGTGGCGCCGTTCTCGCCGACGTTCGGAGGGTCAGTGAAGCCCGGGCCCTCGTCCTCGATGTCGATCGCGACGGCGTCGCCGACCTCTCGGACGCCGATCCGGACTGCTCCGGCCCCGTGGTGCAAGGCGTTGTCGAGTAGGACCGCGAGCACCTGTCGGATCCCGGCTCGTGAACAAGCGACGACGGGGGCGGGGTAGGTCCGCTGCCCCCACTGCGTGCCAGCGTCCGGCGCGGGTTCGGCGTCCTCGTTGTCGGAGCCGATGTCGATGACGAGACTCCGGCTGTCGGCGAGGAGTCTGGGCCGGTAGGTCTCGGCCACTTCGTCGAGCAGTGCGCCCAGATCGACCGGTCCCGTCTGTTCGCGCCCCCGGGCACGTGCGAGATCCAGCAACTCCTCGACGGTTCGTGTCAGGCGCTCGGTTTCGGCGATCGCGGCATCGAGCGCAGCGTTGACGTCGGCGTCCGGGCGGGCCCGGGCATTCTCCAGGCGCAGGCGCAGCGCCGCCAGCGGCGTTCTGAGCTGGTGGGAGGCTTCGGCCGAGAAGGCTCGTTCGCGGGCGAGGAGGTCGTCCAGCCGGGCGGCGGTGGTGGTGAACGCGGCGCCGAGGGCGTCGATCTCCGCGAGCCCGGCCCGGGGTGCCCGGACGCTGAAGTCGCCGTCGCCGAGCCGTCCGGCCAGCACCACCAGACCTTCCAGGGGATGGGCGAGGCGCCGGGCCTGGCGCCGCGCGATTGCCCAACTCGCGGCTAGTACCAGCCCCGCGAGACCCAGCATGCCGAGCCAGATCGGCACGAGCTCCGCGTAGACCGCCGACACCGGACGCGTGACGCGGACCGCGCCGATAATCTCGTGCTCCCCCGTGATCGGGACTGTTGCGACGACAGTGCCGTCACTCTCGACAATGCGAGGGCCGGCTCCCCGCAGTGCCGCATAGATATGCTCGTCGCCGGTCGGGGGTCCCTCACCGAGCAGGCGCTGGCCGTCGCCGTCGAACAGCCCGACGAGCCTGTTGCCGGCGACCGCATTGGTGGCCGGAAAGGCGGTCGGGTTCCGGTCGTGAGCAAGATCTGTGAGTACCGCCGCGGCATTGAGGTCAGCCACCCGCTGCAGCGCGACACCTTCCTTGGCCACGGCGTAACGGGCCAGCCCGAGCGCCAGCGGGATACCGAACAACGCCACGGCGATCGCGGCGATGATCACTGCAAGGGAGGTGATCCGAGTGCGCATGCCAGCGCCACCTCCCGTCGCCCAGGACCGGTCCGATGCCGTCACGGCCGCTGTCTGCGGACGTGGAAAGGCACGCTAGGCCTCGGAGGTTCAAGCCGGTAGCCGCCTCCCGGCCGGTATCGGAATTGCTTGCGCAGTAGATGGCGCAGCGTGGAGCTCGAGGGCTTTACCGGAATCGCCCGAACCGCATCCCTTTCATTGAGATCTGCCGGACTCACTGCGCCGGGTGGCGCGAGGCTCTCAAGTAGCTGGCTTGGCCCCCAAGACGAGCGCCAGGCTGCTCACGAGGACCGGCGTGTTCGCAACTCGAGGTCGAGATCGACGAGCTGCATGGGCTCGCCGCCGATCGACCGCCGCGCGCTCCGGAGGTGGCCACGGACTCGCGAGGACCTCGTCGCGCCGAATCGGCTTGATCAGGTAGTGATCCGCCCGGCGATGAGACCGGCGACGACGTCCGTCCCGGCACCACGGGAGGGCAAAGACCGCCGGTGTCATCGGTGACGTCCGTGCCGCCGGCGCCGCCGCCTCGGTCGGTGCCGCCTCGGTCGGCGCCGCCGACATGGTTGTGTCCTCAGGGTCTGCCGGTGATGTGATCGTCGGGGCTTTGCCTGCCGGCGGGTCCGGCGCCGCAGACACCGAAACGGGCGCCGGTGTGACCGAGGTGTCGATCGGATGCGGGTGATCTTGGGTGGACACGCCGCACGCCGCGCACGCACTGCCCAGCAGCACCCCAGCGACCACCCTGGTCCCCATCCGAGGAAAGGTGGCGCTCAGCGCCCGCGGCCGCCGCGCGGTCGGGCCGCAGACCCTCCCGGCGGCCATCGTTCCCGGCCGACGCCGCACCGCGAGCGTCAAGAACGACCCCTCATCATCTCGCTCGCCTCCAACACGTCGCCTACCGGGGAGTCCCCCCGCAGCGAACGCCTACACGGCCTGGAAGCGAATTCCGGTGGTCATCTTCGCCGCAGGCTGGGTGTGCCTGCTATTGCAGCACCGGGGACACCAGTCTTAACCCTAACCCCGCCCACTCGGTGACCCTGCTCTCCGAGCCGGCCGCCTGCCTCACCCCGCCGCCAGCACCCCAGCCGACCTGGTCGGCGTCTCAGCCGTACCAGAGCGTCCAGCGCGAGACGGGCAGGTAGCCCATCCGCCGGTAGACCCCGTGCCCGGCGTCGCTGGAGATCAGCACGGCGGGCAACGCAGGGTCGGCCAGCGTCGCCGCCCAGGTCACCGCGGCCCCGATGCCGCGGCCGCAGTGGTGCGGCAGGGTGGCCACGCACTCCACGTCGACCACCCCGTGCCCGGTCCACGACAATGCGGTCGCGACCGGCCTGCCGTCGACGTGCGCCAGCCAGAACCGTGCCGGACCGCCGCGCAACGCGGGGGGTGCCGGTGAGGCGGGCGCGGGGAAGCCGGCGGCGAGCACGTCCGCCCACTCGGCGAGGCGGTCCGGATCGTCCACCTCGGTCACGGTGACGTCGGGCGGCAGGGGCGGGGCGACGCCGCCGGCGGGTCGCACCATGAAGTGCGGATGCCCCATCAGCTGCAGGCCGGCGGGCCGCAGGTCCGGTGTGGGGTGCGGGGTGACGAGCAGCCAGGGCCGCCCGGGTCGCACCGTGTCCACCGCGGCCACTGCGCCGACGGCGCGCGCGGCGTCGAGGTCCACCGGCCCCGCGGACACCGCCGCGTTGAGGAACACGCAGGGCGACGCCGCGTCGGCGAGGACGAGCCCCGCCCACGCGCCGGACCGTGCCGCCGGCGGCCTCCGCCCAGGCCACGGCCCGGTCGGTCATGGCCCGGACCGCGGCCAGGGTGAGTGAGTCGGAGGCGGGGGTGGCGTCCTCCCCGCCCGTGGTGGAAGCGGTGAACCCGGCGCTCATCACCGCTCCAGGAGGTAGAAGCGGAACATCTCGTGCTCGATGGGCAGCACGGTGACGCCCGCGAACCCGGCTTCGGCGGCGTAGCGCCGCAGGAGGTCGGGCCGCAGGACGGTGCCGGTGGCGGCGGAGTCCGGCTCGCAGCGTCCAACGGGTAGGCAGTGCAGCACGCTGGCCGCGTAGAGGAAGCGCTGCATCGGGTCGGCGTCGGGGGAGAAGGCCTCGTCGGCCCGCTCGTCCATGATCACGATGGGGCCCCCGGTGATCCGGCGCGCGGTCCGCAGCGCCGCGACCGGGTGGGCGAGGTCGTGCAGCATCTCGAAGGCGAACACCGCGTCGTACCGGCCGGTGAGAGCCGGGTCCGCGACGTCGGCGACCACGCAGACCATCATCCAGCCGGACCGCGGGAGCCTGGGGAGCGCTCCCGCGGTCTGCGTCTTGCAGCCCGGACGAAGCACGTGACCGACAGCGACCGGCCCCGGACGAATTAGTAGAGCCCGCGGGGAGGGAGGGCCCGCCACCTCGCGGTGATCCTCGCCCGACGATCTCGCCGTCACCTGCCTTTCCGGCCGGGTCGGCCCTTGACGACAATCGAGCGCCAACGTCTGGGCCCGTACCTTCTCGGGTTCCTGGACTCCTCGGCCACACCGCCTCAAACCGATTGAGCCTCCGGGACCTTGGCCTGGCCGATGGACTGATCGGCTGTCCGGCCGGGGCCCCGAACTCCGGCACAAGTCGGGCAGCTCGACCCCCGCGGTCACCCTGCTCAGCCCGCCCAGCCCGACACCCGCAAGGCGCAGTGGTCGAGATGGGCTCAGGTGCTCGATCTTGCAGATGTGACCGTCCTGCTGCGCAGGCCGAGCCGGGCATCCACCGGCTGGTCGAGCCGGCCGCGTTCTGGGATATCGTGCTCGGCTCGGGCTACCGCGTGACCGTCGACCAGCTCGGTCCGGATCGGGCCGAGCGGGTGCGCGAGTCCGTGATCGGGCAGCCGAGCGCGCACGATCCGCACCCCTGTGGTCTACGGCGTCGCAACCCGGCCCGCTAGGCCCTCCGGGTGAGGCCGAGCTCGCGCTACAGGGCCGGGAACGACAGAGCCCGAGTGGCATGTCGGCCCGATTGCCCCGTGCTACGGCGACGGCACCACGCCCTCGGCGGGCCGCGCGGCAGGGTTGTCGTCAGGTGCTGGGTGCCGGATGCGGACGTGCACCTCCTGGATGGCGTTGTTGCCGTAGCCGAGGCGGTTCCACTGCGGCTGCTCGGGTTGGGTGTGGCCGGCCCGGTCGCTCGCCCGGGCCCGGATCACGGTGATCCCCGGCGTGTCGCAGCGGGTGATCCGTTCCCACCACCGCCAACCGTGCTGTTCGCGCGCGCCGAGGAGCCGGGCGCGCCGCCAGGGGCCGTCGCCGATGCTGACCTCGACCGCGCGGATCGGGCCGTGCCCCGACCACGCCACCCCGCGCACGACCAGTGCGCCGGGATGCAGCTCCTGGCCCGGCCCCGGGTCGGTGATCAGGGCGCGCACCCGCTGGAGGGTGACCGGCTCCGTGGCGTCGGGGTCGTCGTACCGGTAGACGTAGCGGTCGGCCTGGAAGTAGCCGGCGAAGGCCTGCGCGACGAGCTCGATCTCGGTCAGCCATTTCACCGAGGCGACTCCGTACCATCCGGGCACGACGAGGCGGACGGGGTAGCCGTGCTGGACGGGCAGCGGCTCGCCGTTCATCGCGTACGCCAGCAACGCGCCGCGGCCGCGGGCGTCGTCCAGCGGGAGGCTGCGCTCGAAGCGCACCGTGCCCGGCCGGCCGTCCACCCGCCCGGCGTCGGCGCCCCGGAAGAGCACCTGCCGCGCCTCGGCCCGGGCGCCGGCCCGCTGCAGGACGTCGGTGAGCGGGACACCGGTCCACTCCGCGGTGCTCACCGCGCCCAACCCCCAGGGCTCCCCGGCGACCGAGGGGCGCAGCAACGCCCGGCCGTTCCCGGCGCACTCCAGGGTGACGACCTGGGTCTGGGCGTGCATGGTGTGCAGGTCGTGCAGGCCCAGGCTCAGCGGGCGCGCCACCAGACCGGCCACGGTGAGCCGCCAGGACGACGCGTCCAGGTCGGGGACCGTGAAGTGGTTGCGCACGTAGAAATGCGCGCTCGGCATGACCACCCCACCGATCAACGCCGGGATCGCGGTCTCGCAGTTGAGCGGGTGCGCCCGGTGCACGACGAGGCCCGCGTCGATCGCCGCCCGACAGGCCCGCTCCGGGTCGAGGGCCGGGACCGGCCGGTCGAGCGCGGGCCGGGTCGCGCCACAGCCGCCGCTCGCCGTCACCGTGGGGTGCGAGGAAGCCGGGTAGACCTCGACGCTGCCCGCCGCGGCGAACGGGGCCAGGAACGCACGCAGGCAGGCCTGGTCGCCGGACTCCACGACCAGGTAGAACGTGTGCTCGCCCGGGACGACGGCCTCGGCCGTGACCTCGACACCGTGTGGGGAAGCGTCGGGACCGCCGAGGTGGTGACGCAGCGGCGCGCGCATGGTCGGGTCCGCGGCCGGGCAGTGCGCCGGGTCGTGCTGATGACGGACCAGGTACAGGGTCACGGGAGCCTTCCTCCGGGGTCGGCGGACGGCGCGGTCAGGGCACCGGGTCGGGACTCAGCCCGGCCCAGGCCTCGTAGCCGCCGAGCAGGTCGGAGACGTCGGCGAACCCGGCCGCGGCGAGCACGCTGGCCGCGATCATCGACCGGTACCCGCTCGCGCAGTGCACCACCGTGGGCCGGGTCGGGTCGAGCTCACCGAGCCGCTCGACCAGCCTGGCCAGCGGCAGGTGCACCGCGCCGGGGATGGCCCCGCGCTCGAGCTCGCCGGGGTTGCGCACGTCGACCACGACGAGGTCGGCGACATCGGCGCGGCGTGTGGCCAGCTCGGCAGCCGTCAGCCGGGAACTGCGCTCCACCAGCTCCGGATGCCGCAGCAGGACCCGCAGCGGATCACCGAGCGATCCGACCACCTGGTCGAACCCGATGCGGCCCAGCCGCACCGTCGCCTCGAGCTCGTGACCGGGCTCGCAGACCAGGACGATGCGCTGGTCGGGCCGGACGACGTCGCCGGCCCACTCGGCGAACCGCCCTCCGAGCCCGACGTTCAGCGAGCCGCGCAGGTGCCCGGCCGCGAACTCGCCCGGCTCACGGGTGTCCAGCACCACCGCCCCACGCTCCGCTTCCGCGTGCAGCTCGGCCAGCGAGAGCTCCGCCGGCGGGCGATGCTCGTCCAGCAGCGGCCGGTCCTGCAGGTTGCGCCGGGCGTCGAAGGAGAAGTACGGCGGGGTCAGCGGCTGCCCCTCGGTCACCGCCGCGACGAACACCTCCTCGGAAGGCAACGCCAGCGCGTAGTTCGTCCGGCGCTGCTCGCCGATCGTGGAGGAGTTCTCGCTCGACAGGTTCTTCCCACACGCCGAACCCGCCCCGTGCGCCGGGAACACCCGGGTGGCGTCCGGCAGGGTCAACAGCTTGCCCCACAGCGACCGGTACAGCTGCGCCGCCATGTCGGCCGGGGTCCGCCCGGACGCGGACAGCAGGTCCGGCCGCCCGACGTCGCCGATGAACAACGCGTCCCCGGTGAGCACCCCGTAGGGCACCCGGTCACCGGGATGCTCGTAGACCACCACGCTGATCGACTCCGGCGTGTGGCCCGGGGTCGCCCGGATCTCCAACTGCACCTGACCGAGGTCCAGGCGCCGGCCGTCCGGCAGGTGCTCGGCCGCGAAGTCGGTCCGCACCCCCTCGCCGTAGCAGATCACCGCCCCGGCCGCCGCCAGCTCCAGGTGACCGGAGACGAAGTCGGCGTGACAGTGCGTCTCGATGACCCGCTCGATCCGCAGCCCGTGCGCGGCGGCGTCGGCGAGGTAGACCGTCACGTCCCGATGCGGATCGACGACGACCGCCCGCCCCGAGGTCTCGTCCCCGACGAGATAGGACAACTGCGACAGACAACCCAGCGCGTACTGCCGGAAGATCACGGGCGTCTCCTCGCCACGAAACCGCACGGCCGCTTGACGGACGAGCCGCGGGTCGTCCTCCCCGAGGCCGGCCCGGCAGCTCCCACCCGGCCGTCCGAAAGCGTCCGGGGCCCGCCCGGCCGGTGCAGCTGGTCAGCTCGGTTGGGGCACGATGCGGATGTAGGGCCGCGGGGCCTGCCAGCCCTGCGGGTAGACCTTCCGTGCCTCCTCGTCGGAGACCGAGCCGGCGATGATCACGTCCTCGCCCTGCCGCCAGTTCACCGGGGTGGCCACCTTGTGCCGCGCGGTCAGCTGCAGCGAGTCGATCACGCGCAGGACCTCGTCGAAATTGCGGCCGGTGGTCATCGGGTAGACCAGCACCAGCTTGATCTTCTTGTCCGGGCCGACCACGAAGACGTTGCGCACCGTCTGGTTGTCCGCCGGGGTACGCGCACCCGCATCCCCGCTGGTCTCGGCCGGCAACATCCCGTACAGCTTGGACACCGCGAAGTCCGCATCGCCGATCACCGGATAGTTCGGGGCGTGGCCCTGGGTCTCGGCGATGTCGGAGGCCCATTTGGCGTGACTGTGCACCGAGTCCACCGACAGGCCGATGATCTTCACGTCCCGGCGGTCGAACTCCGACTTAATCTTGGCCATGTAGCCCAGCTCGGTGGTGCACACCGGGGTGAAGTCCTTCGGATGCGAGAACACCACCGCCCACGAACCGCCCATCCAGTCGTGGAACCGGATCCGGCCCTCGGTGGTCTCGGCCTCGAAATCGGGCGCCTCATCGTTGATCTTGAGTGGCACGGCGGCCTCCCCTCACGGCGGCAACGCGCGTCACCTCCGTGCCCCCGCCCGGGACCACCTGCCGGGCCGGGCAGAGCGCGTCACCGGGCCCTCGAAGGTACGCAGGCCCGCCCACCCGTCAAGCACCCACCCGGCCCGCACCGCCCGACAGGAAGGCGCACATCGCATTGACCAAGCCGGTCGCCATCGCGCCGCGCAGGCGATGCTCCGTTCGGCGGTGACCGGAGGCGGCGACCGGAGGCGGCGACCAGCTGGCGTTCACTGGGGCAGAACGCGAGCCAGGTGGAACTCGAACGGCAGCGCCTGACGTGCACACCACCAATCGTGAACCTCAGACCGCCAGCGGGCTCAGGCTGAAGATCGTGTCGGCAAGACTGACCACGCTTCATGACGAAGACCCGCTGCACTGCCGCTCGCTCGCACGCCCTCGATGCCCCGGTGGCCGCCATCGGGTGATCACTGCCGGTCACTCGAGCTGTTGGTTTGCGGCGACACCCTGCGCAAGGGCGCCGCGCTGAACACTGACCCGGCCCGTCGACGGCACCCCCGCCACGCGCGGGGGTGCCGTTCGTGCGTCCGGGGACGCGCAG
>NZ_JAJTTE010000061.1 GCF_021343995.1 Pseudonocardia terrae
GCTGAGCAGGGGGCCGCTGAGCAGGGGGCCGCTGAGCAGGGGGCCGCTGAGCTGGAGGCCGCCGGGCAGGGTAAGGCCGGGCAGGGGAGCGGGCGGGAAGCGGTCGCGGCCGACGCCGTCGCCCCGGCCGACGAGCGCCCCACCACCGCCCAGATCGCGGCGCTCGGTGCGGTCGGCCTCAGCGCCGCCGCCATCGGTCATTCGCGGGGCGTCGACGACGAGGCAGCCGCCGGCACAACCGAGCCCGGGGCCTCCGGACCCCGTTCGGGGAGTGCCACGGATGAGGGTGGGCTCGACGGAGCAGCCCCCTCGGAGCGAGGCAACCGCGCTGCCGACGTGGCCGCCTCGGAGCACCCTGCCGCCGGGGCCGCCGGGGCCGCCGGACCGGCGGACACCGCAGCCCCGTCCCGTTCCACCGGCGCGTCCGCCGACCAGGCCGGCGGTTCCGTCCAGGAGGCCGCCGGGGCAGCTGACCTCGGGCCGGCCACGCCCGCTGCGACGGCCGACCAGACGGTTGACTCCGCCGGAGCAGCCGACCTCGGTTCGGGCGTGAGCGCTGCGGCCACCGATCACACCGCTGACTTCGCCGGAGCAGCCGGTCTCGGGCCGACCGCCAGCGTTGCGTCCGCCGACCAGGCCGCTGACTCCCCCACAGCGGCCGACCTCAGGCCGACCGCAGCCGCCGATCAGACCGCCGGCTCCGCCGGGACAGCCGGCTTCGGCCCGACCGCCGGCGGTGCGGCTGACGGTCAGACGGCTGCATCCCCAGAAGCCGCCGACCTCGGACCGACCGTCGCCGCTGCGGCCGCAGGCTCGGTCGGCGGGGCGGCCGTGGCACCCGATGCCGGACGCACCGCCGAGGCTCGACCTACCGACACCACGCCCGAGAGCGGGCTCGCTGCCGAGGACGGACGCCCGACCGAGCGGGGACCTGATGCCCGCACCCCGGCCGAACAGGGTGACACCCTCGACCCGGACGCCGGGTCCGAGCGCCCGGGCCCCGGGCCGCAGTTCGACCGGCAGGACGAGTCGGCCGGTGTGCTGGAGCCGCTCAGCGCCGAGCAGCCGGGGCCGGAGGAGGCGGGGTCCAGCCGCTCCGTCGCCGCGGCCGTCCAGCACGCCCTGGCGGCACGGGCCCGCGCCGCGCAGCCGAACGGCGTGGTCGACCCCCGCCGCGGCGACGCCCGCGACCGGCTCCTCGCCGTGCTCCTCGACGACCCGGTGCGCGCGGTCGGCGCGACGGTCGAGCTGCAGAACCAGCAGGAGGAGTTGAGCCGACTCGCGGAAGAAATGCGGAATCGGCGCGACGAGCTCGGATCCGTCGTCCGCCGGCTGGCCGCCGCCGGCCTCGGCCCGGACCAGGTCGCGAAGCTCGCGGGCCTCGACCGCGCCGAGGTCGACCGCATGCTGAACACCCGCCGCCCCTGACCCACCGCTCGGCACGTGAGCTCCACGATCACTCCGAGCGGCACAGGAGCGCAGCTCCGACCGCGTTGAGGTGGCCGCCGGAACGATCACCGTCCACATGATCGTCGCGAGCGTCACAGGAGCGCGTAACGGGCAGCATCGTGGTGGCCCTCGGAACGATCACGGACTCGCGCAGTGTCGCTGCGAGTTCGACAAGAGTGCTCCACGGACCGCGCTGACGTGGCCGCCGGAACGATCACTGCGACCATGATCGTCGCGAGGGCGACAGGAACGCTCGGCGGGCAGCATCACGGTGTCCGTCGAAACGATCACCCGCCGGCCGGTCGCCGCGAGCGCCACCGGAGTGCGCTGCGGACGGCGTTGAGGTGACCGTCGGATTGATCAGGAGCGACGATGCAGGATCATTGCGAGTGGCACAGGGCACAGCTCGGACCGCTCTCACGTCACCGTCGAAACGAGCATGTGCTCGCAGCATGATCGATGCCAGCGCGACGGGAGCGCTCCTCGACCAGCGTCACGGTGACCGCCAGAATGATCACCGCACCCGTGATCGTCGCGAGCGTGACAGAAATGCTTGACGGGCAGCATCGAGGTGACCCTGGGAACGATGACGGGCTCGAGCATGCTCGCCGAACGATCACTCGCCCGAGCAGCGCTCCGAGGGTGACCGGAGCGCTCCTCCACCAGCGCCCCCGTGACCGCCGGAACGATCACCGCACGCGGATCAGCAAGGGCCTCAGCCCGCCACCCGGTGCAGCAGCGCGGACATGTGCGGCTGCATCGGCTGCCCCTCCATCGCCCGCTCGTCGACGTAGGCGAGGTCGCCCTGGTTGACCAGGCCGTAGAGCCGCTTGGCCGCGACGACGTCCTTGGCCGACGGCGTGCGCACCACGGCGTCGGTCTCGATCTGCCAGGAGCGCAGGTCGCCCTTCTCGCCGTACCACGCCTCGATGATCCCGGTGGCGTGGGCGATGAGGACCTCGAGCGAGCCGTCGGGCTGCGGGCGCCAGAACCCGGTCTCGCGCGCGGCGGGCCGGATCACCTTCCCGTCCTCGTCGAGCAGCCAGGCCCGGGCCTCGTACGAGACGAACGGGCGGCCGTCGTGCGCGAACACGAGCTGCTGGCCGAAGTGGAAGGGCCCGTCGATCGTCGGGTAGACGACCTCGCCGGTCCCGCGCCACACGCCGATCAGCGGGAGCAGGCCGACGCACTGCTCGTGCAGGTCCGGGCCCTGCCGGAGGTTCGCGGTGTCGTCGGGAACCGGCAGGTCGTCCCACTGCGGCCGGTTGCGCTGCGGGGAGTCCGGCGCGGCGTTGACGGGGCCGGTGATCGTGGTGGGGACGTCGTTGCCGTCGGGCTGGGTCATGCGGAGGGCTCCTCCGGGACTTCCTCGGTCGGCCGGGCCGCGAGCGCGGCGGCGGCGTCGGGCGCCGTCGTGAAGAGCCGCCGCAGCAGGAAGCCGGTGAAGGCGACCGTGCCGGCGCTCGCCGCGATCAGCAGCACGGTGAAGAACCAGTGCACGGCGGGCGAGCATAGTCCCGCCGACCCCCCGTTCGCCCGACCCGGGTGAGGGCGGCGCGCCTCCGTCCGGACCAGGCTGCCGGGCGGGAGGCGGAATGGGTGCGCTCGCGGCCGGGCCGGAGACGACGGTCGTCCGGCTGATGGACGGTACGGCGGTGGCCTTCGAGGTGCTCGGCGCGGCCGTACTGGTCGTCGGTCTGGTCTGGTCGGCCGTGCTGTCGGCCCGGGTCTGGCGGGCGACCGGGCGCGGCCGTGACGGCTACCTGACCCTGCGCGAGACCTTCGGCGGCACGCTCCTGCTGGCGATCGAGGTCCTGGTCGCCGCGGACCTGCTCCGCACGATCGCGGTCGAGCCGACCCTGCAGAACGTCGCGATCCTCGGCCTGATCGTCGTGATCCGGACCTTCCTCAGCTTCTCCCTGGAGATCGAGATCGACGGCGTCCCGCCCTGGCGCCGGGCGTTGACGAGCGGCCCGGAACGGATGGTCGCCGCGGCCGTGCGGGGGCGCGACCGGACCGCCACGTCGGCCGGTGGGAGCGGCTGAGTCACCCGCTCCGGGCGGTGCCGCCCGCGCGCCCGGCCGCGAAGGTGGGCGACCGGCGCGACGACGGGAGAGTGGTGATGGCCCAGGCGGACGAGGCCGCGAGGACGGGGACCGGCACGGGCACGACGGCACCGCTGTCCCCCGAGGCCGTCCTCCGCTCGTCCGGATACACCCGGCTCCTGCTCCTCGGCGCGATCGTCGGGGCGCCGATCTCGGCGGCCGCGTACTTCTTCCTCCAGCTCGTCATGGGGCTGCAGCACTGGACCTACACCGACCTGCCACGGACCCTGGGGCTCGGCGCTGCGCCCGTGTGGTGGCCGTTCCCGGTGCTCGCCGTGGCGGGCCTGGCGGTCGGGACCGTCATCCGCTACCTGCCCGGCCACGGTGGGCACTCGCCCGCCGACGGCTTCCAGACCGGCCGTACGCCCCTCCCACGGGACCTTCCCGGGATCTTGCTGGCCGCGCTCGTCGGGCTGGGGCTCGGGGTCGTCCTGGGGCCCGAGGCGCCCCTGATCGCGCTGGGCGGTGGGCTCGGTGTCCTCGCCCTGCAGCTGGCCCGGAGGGGCGCCGACGCCCGCGCGGCCGCCGTGCTCGCCGCGACCGGCAGCTTCGCGGCGATCAGCACACTGTTGGGGTCGCCGATCCTGGGGGCCTTCCTGCTGATGGAGGCGTCGCTGGCCGCGGGCGCGGCGCTCGGCGTGATCCTGCTGCCCGGCCTGCTCGCGGCCGGGATCGGCTCGCTGATCTTCCTCGGGCTGGACTCGCTGACCGGGCTCGGAACGGCGTCGCTGAGCCTGCCCGGCCTCCCGCCGTTCGGCCGCACCGACATCGTCCAGTTCGGGTGGGCGGTGCTGGCCGGCCTGCTCGCGGCGCTGGTCGGCACCGGTATCCACCGGCTGACCGCCGTCGTGCGGCGGCAGGTCGAGCCCCGGATCGTCGCGGCGGGGCCGGTGATCGGGGTGGTCGTGGCCGGCCTGGCCGTGCTGGCGGCGGTCCTGAGCGGGCACGACGTGTCGTTCGTGCTGTTCTCGGGACAGGATGGCCTGGGTCAGCTGTTGGCCGGCCAGGCCGGGTGGGCGCCCATGGCGTTGGCGGTCGTGCTCGTCGCGAAGGCGCTGACGTACGCGCTGTGTCTCGCGAGCTTCCGCGGCGGCCCGATCTTCCCCGCGCTCTTCATCGGTGGCGCGGGCGGCCTGCTGCTGTCGCACCTGCCCGGGCTGCCGCTCGTGGCCGGGGTGGCGATGGGCATCGGCGCGATGGCCGTGGTGATGCTGCGCCTGCCCCTCACCTCGGTGCTGCTGGCGACGCTGCTGCTCGGCTCCGACGGGCTGGCCGTGATGCCGCTTGTCATCGTCGCGGTCGTCGTCGCGCACGTGACCGCCGCGCGCCTGGCCCCGGCACCACCGACGGTCTGATCCCGACTCGCGGAAGCTCAGGCCCCGACTCGCGGAAGCTCAGACCCCGACTCGCGGAAACGACACCGCCCCGGTCGCCACGAGGGCGACCGGGGCGGTGGTCGTACGGATCCGTCAGGCGACTGCGATCTCCGTCCGGTGCAGGCCCGGCGCCTCCGGCGCGAGCGTGGCCTCGCCGTTGCCGCTGCGGGACAGCGCCCGCACGGTCCAGGTGCCCGGCGCGGCGAAGAACCGGAAGTCGCCGGAGGCCGACGACACGACCTCGGCCGTGAACTCGCCGGTGCCGTCGAGCAGCCGCACGAACGCGCCGCCGACCGGCTTGCCGGCGGACACGACGCGCCCGGCCAGCACGGTCTCCTTGGTCAGGTCGGTCCCGGCGGGCAGCTGCGCCGCCTGGTCAGGTGCTCCACACATACGTCACTTGCTCCCCAGCTCGATCGGCACGCCGATGAGCGAGCCGTACTCGGTCCAGCTGCCGTCGTAGTTCTTCACGTCGGTGTGCCCCAGCAGCTCGCGCAGCACGAACCACGTGTGGCTGGAGCGCTCGCCGATGCGGCAGTAGGCGATGGTCGACTTGCCGGCGTCGAAGCCCGCCTCGCCGTACAGGGCGGTGAGCTCGTCGTCGGACTTGAAGGTGCCGTCCTCGTTGGCCGCCTTCGACCACGGGATGTTGATGGCCGACGGGATGTGACCCGGCCGCTGCGACTGCTCCTGCGGCAGGTGCGCCGGAGCGAGGATCTTGCCGGAGAACTCGTCCGGCGAGCGGACGTCGACCAGGTTCTTGGTCCCGATCGCCGCGACGACCTCGTCGCGCAGGGCGCGGATCGAGGCGTCGGCCGGCTTGGCGGTGTAGCTGGTGCCGGCGCGCTCCGGCACCTCCGTGGTCAGCGTGCGGCCGTCGAGCTCCCACTTCTTGCGGCCGCCGTCGAGCAGCACGACCTTCTCGTGGCCGTAGAGCTTGAACTCCCAGTACGCGTAGGCGGCGAACCAGTTGTTGTTGCCGCCGTACAGGACGACCAGGTCGTCGTCGGCGACGCCCTTGCTCGACAGCAGCTCGGCGAACTGCTCCTGCGACACGATGTCGCGGCGGACCGGGTCCTGCAGCTCGGTCGTCCAGTTGATCTTGACGGCACCCGGGAGGTGGCCGCCGTCGTAGGCGGTGGTGTCCTCGTCGACCTCGAGGAACACGACGCCCTCGGTGCCCAGGTTCTTCTCCGCCCAGTCGGCGGTGACCAGGACGTCCTCGCGGCTCATGCTGATGTCACTCCTGTGTGTCGATGTGTGTCGTGAACGTGTGGGTGGTTCAGGCGCGTGCGGCGCGCGCCCGGGCGAGCAGGCCGTACATCTCGCAGCCGAGGCAGAAGCCGAAGGCGGCGTTGAGGAAGGCTGCCACCAGCGCGAACGCCGCGGCGACGATCCCGAGCACGGTCAGCCCGGAGAAGTAGCCGATCGCGCCGACCGCGGCGAAGACGAAGCCCACGGTCTGGGAGAAGCGGACCGGTGCCGCCTCCTCGCGCTCGGCCGGCCGCCCCAGGCGAGGCGCGACCGCCAGCCGGTAGAGCACGCCGTAGGGCGCGAACCGCATGCCGGCGAACGCGCCCGCCGCGAACACCAGCGCCTGCGCGGCGGCGAGCCAGCCGCTGCCGCTGACGAGGACCAGCGCCAGGACGACGGTGGTCAGTCCCGCGGCGAAGCGGACGCCGCGAGGGTCCAGGGGCGGGTCGGCCGAACGCGCGGGCGCGCCGGACCCGTCCGGTGCGGACATGGGGGAACTCCTGAGGTTCTCGACGAGAGCGGTCGGTTCAGGAGCGCCGACACAGGCAGCCGGCGACGCGGCACAGATCGACTGCGCGGCGTCGGGTCAGCGGCCAGTTCACGGCAGCGAGGGTAACCGAAACGTCCGGTCGGCGGGAGCGGCGTCCCGGAAGATGGACGCCCGTCACGCCGGACGTCCGCGCAGCTCGGGGGCCAGGGCCGCGTCGAGCTCGGCACGACGGGGCACACCGGACACCCGCAGCAGCTCACGGCCGGTGCGATCGAACCCGATCGTGGTGGGCGTCCGCATCACGGACAGGGCGCGTGCGACGTCGGGGCGGTCGGCGACGTCGATCTCGACGTGCCGCACCCCCGGCTCGCCCGCGGCCAGCTCACCGAGCACGCCCGCCGTCTGCCGGCAGGGGGTGCAGACCGGCGACGAGAGCTGCAGCAGGAGCACCTGCTCCGCACCCTCGGGGGTCGATCCGGTGAGCGCCCAGCCGTCCGGGGAGCCGGCGCCGGTCGTGGTGCGCACCCGGCCGTTGCGGGCGCGCAGCACCAGCCCCACCGCGGTCGCCAGGGCCAGCGCCGCGATCAGGACCACGAGTCCCGTGCCGCTCATGTCCCGGGCCAACCCGGCGGCCCGCCGCGATGTTCCCGGGTCAGCCGGCCGCACCCGATCCGGGGACGGCCCCGATGACGACGTCGCGCGTCTGGCCGGAGATCTCCAGCGTGCCGTCGCGCGCCTGGAGCTTCGTGGGCACCACGCCGAACGGGAGCCCGCCCGGGTCGATGCGCAGCGCGAAGGTCTGCTTCGCGAGCTCGGTGATCGCGTCGGGCAGCGGCTTGCCGTCGCTGCCGCGGACGTCGCGCGGCACCACCCGCATCGCGCCGTCGGCCACCTGGAGCTCGGCGAGCACGACCGGCTGGTACTTCTTGCCGGCGACCGTCACCGTGCCGGCGAGCCGCGCGACGGAGTCCGGGTCGAGCTGCCGCATCGTGGGGTCGCCACCCTTCTTCACGACGTCCGCGATGCCGTTGGCGTCGATGTTGCCGACGCTGAACTGCTCGACACCCGGGAGCATCCGCTGCAGGTCGTCGGCCCCGACCCGGGCCGCACCCTCGGCCGTGCTCACGCGCAGCCCGGGCGTGCCGGAGCCGAGCAGACCGGACAGCGGCGCCTCGACGTCGCGCAGGTCGGCGCGCAGCTGCACGTTGTGCAGGTCGCCGATCTGGAGCCGGTCCGCGCGGACCTCGACCGAGCGGTACTCGCCCGAGACCGCCTGGGTGAGGAAGGGGAACCCGTTGATCCGTACCGAGGGGTCGTCGGCGAGGCCGAGGCGGTCCCGCAGCTGGCGGGACACCACCGACTCCGCGGCCGCCGCCGTGGCGTAGTCCGCGGCGACCAGGACCCCGGCGAGGACCAGCACCGCGACGATCAGGCGTTTCACTCTCGGACCTCCGGCTCGCACGCGTCGCGCGAGCCAACCTAGAGACCCCGGTGAACGGCGCGGACGCCGGGCCCGTCACCCGCCGTCCGTCACGGTGCCTTGACGACGGCGTAACGCGCCTGAAACGACAACGGCGTCCGGGTGGGGGAATTGGTCACGCAGCGGTATTTCTGCAGCGCACGGGCTCGTCGAACGGGGTGAGCTGGCTCGCGGAACTCGTGTCCGCGCCCGCTGCTCGCTTATTCTTGACCGATCCGCGTGACGGACCCGCCGGGTCGCGCGGTGCGAACGGAGGTCGGCGTCGCCCACCGTGACCCGAACGACGGACGCCGGTCGTGGTGTCCGCCGTCGACATCTCCGGTGGAGAGGAGGCAGCGGTGGAACTACTACTGCTGACAGCGGATACGGACCCCGGTTCGGTGCTCCCCGCGCTGACCCTGCTCCCGCACGGCGTCCGCACCGCGGCGCCCGAGGTGGCCGCCCTGCTCGACGCCGGCCCCCACGACGCGGTCCTCGTCGATGCACGCTCCGACCTGGTCGCCGCGCGGAGCCTGTGCCGGCTGCTCGGCAGCACCGGTACGGACGTGCCCGTCATCGCCGTGCTCAACGAAGGCGGACTCGTGGCCGTCTCCGGTGAGTGGGTGGTCGACGAGATCCTGCTCCCGTCCGCGGGACCCGCGGAGGTCGATGCGCGCCTGCGGCTGCTCAAGTCCCGTCCGGGGGCCGACGCGGCGAACGCCGGCGGTGCGCTGGTGCTGGGCGAGCTGGTGATCGACGAGGCGACCTACGCGGCGCGGCTGCGCGGGCGCCTGCTCGAGCTGACCTACAAGGAGTTCGAGCTGCTGAAGTACCTCGCGCAGCACGCGGGCCGGGTGTTCACCCGCGCCCAGCTCCTGCAGGAGGTCTGGGGCTACGACTTCTTCGGTGGCACCCGCACCGTCGACGTCCACGTGCGGCGGCTGCGCGCGAAGCTCGGCCCGGAGCACGAGCAGATGATCGGGACCGTGCGCAACGTCGGCTACAAGTTCGTCCGCCCCGGCCGGGCCGGGCTGGGCGTGCCGGCCGGCGGGATCCCGGAGGAGAGCGACACCGACACGGACGACGACGGCGACCGAGCCGCCCTCCGTGGCCTCCACCAGTTGCACTGAACAGGTCGGCTCCGGCCGCCGGCGCTCCCCGTCGACACCGGTCCGTCGAGCACGGCGCACCGGGACGGCCCGCGGGTAGGGTCGTCCCGGTGAGCGCCGTCCGGGTCCTGTCCGAGATCGACACCGTCACCACGGCCGGCGTTCGCGCCCTGGCCGAGGCGGCGGAGCGGGCCGACGGGCGGGAGCCGTTCTCCGAGCAGTTCCTGCTGAACCTCCGCGGCGGCGCTCGCGAGAGCGTCGTGCACCTCGTCGTCGGGACCGAGGGCGCGACCGACCGGGCGGGCAGCGAGTCCCCGGGCGTCGAGGACGTCGTCGCCGGGTACGCCCAGCTCGACGGCACCTCGGCCGAGCTGGCCGTCCACCCCGACCACCGTCGCCGCGGGATCGGCACCGCGCTGCTCGCGGAGCTGACCACGCGGGCCGAGAAGCTCGACGTCTGGGCGCACGGCGACCTCCCGGCCGCAGCCGCCCTCGCCGCGTCCCGCGGCCTCGAGCGCGCCCGGGTGCTCTGGCAGATGCGCCGCACCCCCGACGCCGGCCCACTGCCCGCACTGACCGTGCCCGAGGGCGCCACGATCCGGCCCTTCGTCGTGGGCGAGGACGAGGCCGAGTTCCTGCGCGTGAACAACGCCGCCTTCGACTGGCACCCCGAGCAGGGCGGCTGGAGCATCGACCAGGTCCGCGAGCGCGAGGCCGAGGAGTGGTTCGACGCCGAGGGCTTCCTGCTCGCGGTCGACGCCGGTGGCACGCTGCTCGGCTACCACTGGACCAAGGTGCACCCGCCGACTGCGACCGAGCCGTCGATGGGCGAGGTCTACGTGCTCGGCGTGGACCCGGCCGCGCACGGCCGGGGCCTGGGCCGGGTGCTCACCCTGGCCGGCCTGCACCACCTCGCGGGGCGCGGGCTCGACACCGTGCTGCTCTACGTCGAGGCGGACAATGCGCCCGCGGTACGGGTGTACGAGAAGCTCGGCTTCACCGTCCACACCGCGGACGTCATGTACTCCTCGTGAGGCGCTCCTAGCCGGGTGTCACCGGTCCGTGCGGCACGTCACGCCGCAGGTCACGGGCCGGTCACGTGCAGTCCAGCACGCGATGAAGCCCGTGCCGTTCGGGTTACCTGTTCATCCTCCGTTCATCCGTAGTGGGTCGAGCGTCCACCGGACCCACTTAGCGTTCGTCGCCGTGCGGCCGTCCGGGCCGCGTGTGCGGCCGGTTCCGACCGGCGACCCCGAACACGGAGGAACCAGCAGTGAAGACCATGCGCCCGAAGCGCGCGCGGATCGCCGCCGTCGGCCTTGCGGCCAGTGGAGCCATCGTGCTCGCCGGCTGCGGTGCGGCCAACGAGGGCTCGTCGTCGGGCGGGGCGTCCGCCGCCCCGTCGGCCACCGTGTCGGGCACGATCGCCGGCGCCGGCGCCAGCACCCAGCAGGCCGCCACCCAGGCCTGGGTCGCGGGCTTCACTGGCAGCAACCCCGACGCCACGATCAACTACGACCCGAGCGGCTCGGGCGCGGGCCGTACGCAGTTCATCGCCGGCGGCGTGGACTGGGCGGGCAGCGACGCCTATATCAAGGGCGACGAGGTGGCCAAGGCGCAGCAGCGCTGCGGTGGCGACATCGTCGAGGTCCCGGTCTACGTCTCGCCGATCGCGGTCGTCTACAACTTGCCGGGCGTCGACAACCTGCAGCTCTCGCCGTCGACCCTGGCGAAGATCTTCGACAAGAAGATCACCACCTGGAACGACCCGGCCATCGCCGCGGACAACCCGGGCGTGACCCTGCCGTCGACCGCGATCGCGCCGGTCAACCGGTCGGACAAGTCCGGCACCACCCAGAACTTCACCGACTACCTGAAGGCCGCGGCGGGGGCCGACTGGCCGTACGATGTCAGCGACAGCTGGCCGGTCCAGGGCGGCGAGGCCGCGCAGGGCACCTCCGGTGTCGTCGGCGCGGTCAAGGCCGGCGCGGGCACCATCGGCTACGCGGACGAGAGCCAGGCCAAGGGCCTCGGCCAGGCGAAGATCAAGGTCGGCGACCAGTTCGTCGCCCCGACCCCGGGCGGGGCGGCCACGCTGCTCGAGTCGTCCGAGCGCGTCTCCGACGGCGGCCCGAACGCCTTCGCCTACAAGCTCAACCGCACGGTGACCGACGCGAGCGCCTACCCGGTCTCGCTCGTGTCGTACACCATCGCGTGCAGCAAGTACTCCGACGCCGGGAAGTCGGCGCTGGTCAAGGCGTACCTGAACTACGTGATCAGCCCGGAGGGCCAGCTGGCCGCGCAGCAGGCCGCCGGTTCGGCCCCGCTGACCGACACGATCCGCCAGCAGATCACGCCGGCGGTCAGCGCCATCGCCTGATGAGCACCTGAGCCGGCGGGCCCGGTGATACCGCCCCCCGCCCACCCCCGCCCCCGACCGGTGCCGCCCCACCCCGCATGCAGAGAGGACGCCGTGAGCGCCCCCACCACGACCCCCGCGACGGCGACCCCGTCGACCAAGCCCGTCCGTCAACTCGGCGACCGGATCTTCGCCGGGTCCGCCACGGGCGCCGGCGTCCTGATCCTGATCGTGCTCGCCGGTGTGGCGGTCTTCCTGATCGCCCAGGCGATCCCGGCCTTCACCGCCTCGCCGGCCGAGCTGCCGGGTGGCAAGAGCCTGACCGCGTACATCGGCCCGCTGGTCTTCGGCACGCTGCTCTCCGCCCTGATCGCGCTGGTGATCGCCACGCCGCTGGCGGTGTGCGTCGCCCTCTTCATCACCCACTACGCACCGCGCCGCCTCGCCCAGGGGCTCGGCTACGTGGTCGACCTGCTGGCCGCGGTGCCCAGCATCGTCTACGGCCTGTGGGGCGTGGCCGTCCTCGCGCCCGCCTCGCTGCCGTTCATGACCTGGCTGCAGGACTACCTCGGCTGGATCCCGCTCTTCGCCGGGCCGGTGTCGGCCACCGGCCGCACGATGCTCGTCGTCGGCGTCACGCTCGCCGTGATGATCCTGCCGATCATCACCGCCGTCTCGCGCGAGGTCTTCCTCCAGACGCCGAAGCTGCACGAGGAGGCCGCCCTGGCCCTCGGCGCCACGCGCTGGGAGATGATCCGCATGGCCGTGCTGCCGTTCGGCCGCTCCGGCATCATCTCGGGCGCCATGCTGGGCCTCGGCCGCGCGCTCGGCGAGACGATGGCCGTCGCGATCATCCTGTCCGGCTCGGGCATCATCACCTTCAACCTGATCAGCTCGAGCAACCCGTCGTCGATCGCGGCGAACATCGCCCTGCAGTTCCCCGACTCCACCGGCGTCGCGGTGAACACCCTGATCGCGTCCGGCCTGGTGCTCTTCGTGATCACCCTGCTCGTCAACTCCATCGCGCGCTGGATCATCAACCGGCGGCGCGAGTTCTCGGGGGCGAACTGATGACCAGCGACACCCGCACCGACACCGACCGCTCCCGGACGGACGGCGAGCTGGCCGAGCAGGCCGTCGTCCCGATGCCGCTCGTGCGCGCGGAGCTCCCGCGCTGGGCGCCGTGGGGCATCCTCGTCGCCTCCCTCGTCGTGGTCGGCGGCATCCTCGCTGCCACCGGCAACTTCGGCATCGGGCTCACCCTGGTGCTCGGCGCGCTCCTCTACGCCGTCGTGACCTACGTCGTCTCCCGCTCCGTCGAGGGCGGGCGCAAGGCCACGGACCGCGTCGTCACCATCGTGGTGAACGTCGCCTTCCTGATCGCCCTGATCCCGCTGATCTCGGTGATCGTCACGGTGCTCCAGAACGGGATCGCCCGCTTCGACGGGGCGTTCTTCACCAACTCGATGCGCGGCGTCGTCGGTGAGGGTGGCGGCGGCTACCACGCGATCATGGGCACGCTGATCATCACGGCCCTGGCCGCCGCGATGTCCATCCCGGTCGGCATCCTCACCGCCGTCTACCTGGTGGAGTACGGCAAGGGCCGCCTGGCGCGGGCCATCACGTTCTTCGTCGACGTCATGACGGGCATCCCGTCGATCGTCGCCGGCCTGTTCGCCTTCGCCTTCTTCGCGCTCTTCGCCGGTCCGGGCATCCGCTTCGGTTTCGGCGGCGCGGTCGCCCTGTCGATCCTGATGATCCCGGTGGTCGTGCGCTCGACCGAGGAGATGCTCAAGATCGTCCCGAACGAGCTGCGCGAGGCGGCCTACGCGCTCGGGACGCCGAAGTGGCGCACGATCCTCAAGGTCGTCATCCCGACGTCGATCGCCGGCATCGCCTCGGGCGTGACCCTCGCGGTCGCCCGCGTCATCGGCGAGACGGCGCCCCTGCTGATCATCGCGGGCCTGACGACCGGGGTGAACCTCAACCCGTTCAGCGGCCGCATGACCACACTGCCGGTGTTCGCGTACAACTCCTACGCGGCCCCCGGCGTCCCGCGCGAGCCCTTCATCGACCGCGCGTGGACCTCGGCCCTGGTCCTGATCATCATCGTCCTCATCCTGAACCTGCTGGCGCGGCTCGTCGCCACGCTGTTCGCCCCCAAGACCCGCTGAACCGAGGTAGCGACGTGAGCAAGGCAGTCCACGCCAAGGACCTGAACATCTACTACGGCTCGTTCCTCGCCGTCGAGGGCGTGAACATCGAGATCAAGCCGAAGACCGTCACGGCGCTGATCGGCCCGTCCGGCTGCGGCAAGTCCACCTTCCTGCGGTCCATCAACCGCATGCACGAGGTGATCCCGGGCGCGCGCGTCGAGGGCAGCCTGACCCTGGACGGCAAGGAGCTCTACGGCGCGGGCGTCGACCCCGTCGGGGTGCGCCGGCAGATCGGCATGGTCTTCCAGCGGCCGAACCCCTTCCCGACGATGTCGATCTACGAGAACGTCATCGCCGGGCAGAAGCTCAACAACAAGCGCGCCGGCAAGAAGGCGACCGACGAGCTCGTCGAGCGCTCGCTGCGGGGCGCCAACCTGTGGAGCGAGGTCAAGGACCGCCTCGACAAGCCCGGCTCGGGCCTGTCCGGTGGTCAGCAGCAGCGGCTCTGCATCGCCCGCGCGATCGCGGTGCAGCCCGACGTGCTGCTCATGGACGAGCCCTGCTCGGCGCTCGACCCGATCTCCACGCTCGCGATCGAGGACCTGATCAACGAGCTGAAGACGGACTACACGATCGTCATCGTGACCCACAACATGCAGCAAGCGGCGCGGGTCAGCGACTTCACCGGGTTCTTCACCATCGAGGGCACCGGTAAGCCCGGCCACCTCGTGGAGATGGACGAGACGAAGACGATCTTCTCGCAGCCGAAGCAGAAGGCGACCGAGGACTACGTCTCCGGCCGGTTCGGCTGAGCCGACCGAGGACCTGCGGGAACGGACGCCGGCGGTGCGCGACACCGCCGGCGTCTGGCGTTCTCGGGGTCCGGCCCTCCCTAGAGCTGGAACGCCCCCGATTGCTGGCCGGTCACGACGTAGACGGTGCGCTCGGCCAGGGAGACCGCGTGGTCGGCGATGCGCTCGTAGAAGCGCGCGAGCAGTGTCAGGTCCACGGCGGCGGGGATGCCGCAGTTCCACTCGTCCCCGAACATCAGGGTGAACAGGTCGCGGTGCAGCGCGTCGACCTGGTCGTCGTCGGTCTCGAGTTCGAGGGCGAGGATGACGTTGCGGGTGCGGAGCACGGTCACGGCCTTGCTCATCATCGCGCCGACCTGCGTGCTGAGCTCCACCAGGACCTCCCGCGCCTCCTCGGGGACGCACGAGTCCGGGTGCCGGCGGCGGGCCGACTCGGCGATGTGCTGGGCGAGGTCGCCCACCCGCTCCAGCTCGTGCGCCGACTGGATCGCCGCGACGACCACGCGCATGTCCGGCCCGACGGGGGCGAAGATCGTGATCGTCTCGGTGGCGAGCACCTCGATCCGCGCCCGCAGGTCGTCGATCGCCGGGTCGCCCTCGATCACCCGCTCGGCGAGGCGGGGGTGCCGGTCGAGCAGGGCGGCGCAGGCCGCGCGGAACGCGGCCACGACGGCGTCGCCCATCTCGCCCAGCAGCGCCTGCATCCGGGCGGTGTTGCCGTCCAGGGTGTCCCGTGCCACCGGGCCAGCCTAGGAAACGGGCGAGTCGGTCACGGCCGGAGGTGCGTGAACGGTCGATGAACGGCGGGCGTTCCCAGGAGACCGCCGAAGAACCCCGGCCTCCTACGAGGACCGGGGTTCTTCAGCGATCTCCTACGGGTCGAGACGGAAGCCCACCTTCATGCCGACCTGGAAGTAGTCGACGGCCCCGTCCTGCAGGTTCCCGCGGATCTCCGTGACCTCGAACCAGTCCAGCCCGCGGAGTGTCTCGTGGGCACGGCTCACGCCGTTGCGGATCGCCGCTTCGACGCTCTCGGGGGAGGTGCCGACGATCTCGGTGATGCGGTACACATGATCCGACATGCACCTGTGTAGCCCGATCACGGGGTGCCCCAAACGCTGGAGCGGCGATCAGACGGCGAGCGGCCCCGGCATCTGCCCGGTCACGACGTAGACGATCCGGCGCGCGACCGCGACCGCGTGGTCGGCGTAGCGCTCGTAGAACCGGGCGAGCAGCGTGACGTCGACCGCGGCCTCCACGCCGTGGGTCCAGTTGCGGTCCATCAGCACCGTGAACATGTGCTTGTGCAGGTCGTCCATCGCGTCGTCGTCCGACTCGAGCTCGGCGGCGGCCGCGAGGTCGCGGCTGCGGATGACCGCGCCGGCCTTGCGGGCCAGCGCGACGCCGACCCGGCCCATCTCGGCGAAGTACGGCGCGATCTCGTCCGGCAGCACGGGCTGCGGGTGGCGGCGCCGCGCAGCCTGTGCCACGTGCAGCGCGAGGTCGCCCATCCGCTCGATGTCGCCGGCACCGTGGATCGCGGAGACGACGATCCGCAGGTCCGTCGCCACCGGGGCCTGCAGGACGAGGAGCGCGAAGGCCCTCTCCTCGGCGGTGTGCCGGATCTCGTCGATCCGGATGTCCTCGTCGATGACCTCCTCGGCCAGCCGGAGGTCCGCGTCGAGGAGTGCACGGGTCGCCTTCTCCATGGCTGTCGCGACGTCCTCGCACATCCCCGCGAGGGCGTCGGCGAGCTCGTCGAGCTGTTCGGTGTAGGCGTCGCGCATGCTCCGAGGGTAAAGGGGTGCGATCAGGCGCACAGCCTCAGGACGTGAACCGGCGATGAACGCTCGGGGCGGGATCAGCCGCAGGAGGCGGTCGGCGCGGTCTGCGCGGCCGGGGCGGCGGTGTCCGTCACCGGGGCCCGGACGGTGCCGTCGAAGGAGCTGCCGAGCACCAGCTGCAGGGTGCCGGTGCTGCCCGGGTCCTGGACGAGCCGCGCGCCCGGGACGACCTCGCCGAGCAGCTCGGCGGCGTCGGCGCGGTCCGGGGAGAAGCGCAGGAGCGTCTCGGCGGCGGGCTTCGGGGCGTTGCCGACCTCGCCCACGCCGAAACCGAGGGACCGCAGCGCGTCGCCGACCTGGCGGCCGAGCCCGTCGCGGCCCGCGGCGTTCACCACCCCGACCGTGACGTCGGCGGGCTTCGGGCCCTCGGACGACGCGACCGGAGTCGTGGTGGTCGGGAGGGGCTGGTCCTTGCGCAGCGCGGAGAAGAGCCGGGAGGACTCGGTGTCGCGCAGCTCCAGGTTGCCGCGGGTGTTCGGGACGGGCGAGACGGGTAGCGGGAGGAAGGTGACGCCGTCGGCGTTCGGCCGGTCGAGCGCGGAGGTCAGCCGGACCATCTCGTGCACGCCGACGTCGTCGGCGAGCATGCTGCGGCCCAGCGCGCCGGCGAAGTCCCGGGTCGTGCCCGGGGAGAGCAGGGTCGAGGCGGAGAGGGCCTCGCGGAAGGTGGCCGCGAGCAGCCGCTGCTGGCGTTGCAGTTGGCCGAGCGCAGGGGAGGGGTCGGTGGGCACCGACGCCGCCTCGGCGAACCGGACGGCCTGCGCCCCGTCGAGCCGCGTGGTCCCGGCCTTCGGGATCACGGTGCCGAGCGTGCGGTCGTCGACGGGCTGCTCGACGCAGACGTCGACGCCCCCGATCGCGTCGACCATGCCGGCGATACCGGGCAGGTCCAGCGCGACGAACCGGGTCACCGACATCCCGGTCATCTGCTGCACCGTGCGGACGAGGCACCGCGGCCCGCCCACCGCGTAGGCCGACGACAGCGCGGTCCGGGTCTCGGCGGGAACGGTCTCGTCGAGGTAGGTCGCGGCCGCGGGGTCCCAGCGCGGGCAGGGCGGCCGGTTGATCTCCAGGTCCATCGGGAAGGAGACGCCGACGACCCGGTCCCCGCCCGCCGCGACGTGCGCGAGCATCAGCGTGTCCGTGCGTTCGCCCGTCGCCGCCGGGGTGCCCGAGCTGCCGGAGGCGGTGCCGAGGACCAGCACGTTGTCGTCGCTGGCCTGGCCCTTGGCGTCGATCACCCCCGACTCGGGGTCGAGCGCGGCGACCGTGCGGATCGTGGAGTCCATCCAGCGGGTGGCGCCCCAGCTCAGCGCGACGCCGAGGAAGGTCAGGAGCGCCAGCGCGGCCGCGGTGATCCGGCCGGCCACGGCGAGGCGGGACGGGGGCTTCGGCGGGGTGTCCGTCGCTGCCCGGCGGTCGGCGCGCCGGCTGTGAGGGGCCCCGTCCCCGTCGGCGGCGTCCTCGTCGCTGTCCTCGTCGCTGTCCTCGTCGTCGAGGTCGACGCCGGCGTGGGCGGCGGTCAGGCGGGTGAGGCTCGCGTCGATCGCGCGGGTGCGATCGGCGAGGGCGTCGGCGTCGTCATTGTCGTCGTTGTCGTCGCGGTCCTCTGCCGGTCCGGCGCCGACCGGGGGGACGAGGGCGGTGTCATCGCCGCGGGGGGTGCGCAGGGCGCGGCCGGGGGTGTCCGGCCCTGACCTGGCACGCAGTCGGGTGGTGGAGTCGGCGGGCCGGCGTGTCGCGCCGGTGCTCGTCGTGGGGGCGGCGTGCTCGGCTCCGTTGGGCGGCAGGGGAACTTGCGGTCCCGTGCCGAGGGGAGGCTGTGGTCCAGTGCCGTACGGCGGCAGGGGAGGTTGCGGTCCGGTGTTGTGGGGGGGTAGGGGCGGTTGCGGGCCGGTGCCGTGGGGCGGCAGGGGCGGTAGCGGTCCGGTGCCATGGGGCGGCAGGGGCGGTAGCGGGCCGGTGCCGGGTGGCGGCAGAGGAGCTTGCGGTCCGCTGCCGGGTGGCGGCAGAGGAGCTTGCGGTCCGCTGCCGTGTGACGGCAGGGAGGGTTGTGGTCCGGTGCCGATGGGCGGCATCTGCGGCCCGGTGCCGTGTGGCGGCAGAGGAGCTTCTGGTCCGGTGCCGTACGACGGCAGGGGAGGCTGCGGTCCGGTGCCGTGTGGCGGCAAGGGAGGGTGCAGGCCGGTGCCGTGCGACGGTCCCGTGTGGTTCGGCTGTCCGGCGCCGGGAGCGTTCGAGGTGCCGGGCCGGCCCGCGGAGCGCGGGGCGGTCCGCGAGGTGGTGCCCCTGGCGCCCGCCGGAGCCGACGGCGGCGCTGCGGAACCGGTCGATCGGCGCGAGGGTCCGGTCGTGGGGTCGGAGGGCCACCCGTCCTGGCCGCGAGTCCGCGCGCCGGCAGCACCGGTCGGGAGGCCGAGGGTGCTCGCTGGGTCGGCGGGCACGCCATTGGGTGGCCGGTTCGGTGGGCCGACGGTACCGGTCGGCACGCCGACGGCGCCGTCCGCGGGGTCCGCGCTCCCGTGCGGTCCGCGCCGGTGGGACCCGTGAGCGCGGATCCCGGTGGTCGCGGTGGCGTCGGAGGTGTCGGGCTGTCGCGGCTGCCCGCTCCGCACGTCGCCGCCCGCTCGCGGCGGTTCGGCCATGCCCGGCTCCTCGCGGCGCCCGCCGCCGCCCCCGGGCAGCTGCGTACGGCCGGTCGGCGCGTCGGTGGTCGGCCCGTATCCGTCGCCTGCGGCGCCGTCCCACCCGCTCCCGACCGGCGCGCTACCGGCCTGGCCGGAGGCGTCTGACCCGCTCCGGCCGTCGCCGGCGGGCCGGTACCCGTTCCGGCCGTTCCCGTTGCGGCCGCCTTCGGTGGGGCTGTTTCCGGTCCGGCCGTCGCCGGCGAGGCCTTCCCCACTCCGGCCGTCGCCGGCGGGCCGGTAGCCGTTCCGGCCGTTCCCGTTGCGGCCGCCTTCGGTGGGGCTGTTCCCGTTCCAGCCGTCGCCGGCGAGGCCTTCCCCACTCCGGCCGTCGCCGGCGGGCCGGTACGTGTTGCGGCCGCCTTCGGCAGGGCCGTCCTCGTTCTGGCTGCTTCCGACGGATCCGTATGCGCCGCGGCCGACGCCGTTCTGCCCGGCGCCGTGGTGCGTCGTGCCGTTCGGGCCGTCTCCGTTCGCGCTCCCGTTCGGGGAGCCGTAGCCGTTCCGAGCGGCGCTGTTCGCGCCGAAGGCGGTGCGCTCGTCGCCGTATCCGCCGTTGCGGGGCTGCTCGTCCCAGCCGGACAGCCCGGCGGACCACGGGGCACCACCGCTCCGGCCGGCGCCGTCGCGGGCTCCGTCGTCCCGGTTCCGGCCGTTCCTCGGTGACGCGGTGCCGTACCCACCGGAATCCCTCGAGCCGGGGGAGAAGTCCCCGGGAGCGCTGGGCGGCAGGTCGTCGTCCTGCTCCAGCCACGGGGAGGGCCCGGGTTCCTCCGCGGCGCGGATGCCGAGCCGGGCGAGGACGTCGTCCGCGGGGGGAGGCCCGTCCCCCCGGGCACGCCGGCCCGCGCGGGAACCCCGCGACCGCCGGTCGTCCTCGTCCTGCACGTCACCTCCGGCCCACCGACAGCGGGAAGGGCGGAGTAGCCGTCACCGGCAGTGTCCGCCCCGCGGTCGAGTTTACGGAGTCGTGATGCTCCGTCCGGCGGAGGGTCAGCCGGTCGTGCGAACCGGCTGGGGTATGGATCGGCGCGCCCCGGCCGCCCCGGCGAGCCGCACACGGCCACCGCGCGCGGCCCGGTAGGCGACGGCGTTGCGCCCCGCCTCCTTCGCCGTGTAGAGCAGCATGTCCGCCTCGCCGATCAGGCGTTCGACGTCGGCGACACGCCCCGCGGCGTGCGCCACCCCGATGCTCACGGTGACCCGCAGGTCGGGGTGCAGGTCCGCCCAGTCGTGCCGGGCGATCCGGTCCCGCGCCAGCTCGCTGATCTCCACCGCCTGGGCCAGGTCGCGGCCGGGGAGGACCAGCGCGAACTCCTCGCCGCCGTATCGGGCACAGAAGCCGCCCTCGGGCAGCGCGGCGTCGAGCTCGGCGACCATGCGCTGCAGGACGCGGTCGCCGAACAAGTGACCATGGGTGTCGTTGACCAGCTTGAAGTGGTCGATGTCCACCAGGGCCAGGCACAGCCCGGTGGTCCGGAAGGGTGTGCCGTCGAGGTCGGCCAGCAACGCGGCAAGCCGTTCGTCGAGGTAACGGCGGTTGTAGCTGGCGGTGAGGCTGTCCCGGCGGCTCTGCTCGCGGGCCTCGGCGTGCTCGCGGCGGAGGCGGTCGAGCTCGTCGTGGGCGTCGGGCAGGGGTTCGTCGCCGTGCAGGAGCTGCAGCGCGGCGTGGAGATGGCCGTACGCCTGCTCCCACTCACCCTCGGCGGCCAGGCGTTCGGCGGCGGCGGTGTGCAGGGCGGCGCGGTTGCGCGGGGAGGCCGGCGGGGTGTCCGTGACCGTCGGTGCGTCGTGCACCAGGGTCCGTACCGTCGTCATGCCGTCCATCGCGATCACCCCCTTGCTGCCCCTATCGTCGTCGTGACGCGTGTGGTTCTTGAGACGGACGGGACGTTCCTACCCGTTCGCGCCCCACTCCACCCGTCCGGGCGAGCGGTGATCCACAGGGCGTCGGCGCGCGAGGTCACCCGCCGGAGTGCTCCAGCTCCGCGCCGAAGGGCACGGACGGGTCGTCGGCGTCGTCGAGCCAGTGCTCGGGGAGCACGACCTTGCCCGGCGAGCCCTGTCGCCCGCGCGGGCCCTCGGCGTCGGCCGGGAACTCCTGGTCGAGGTCGAGCTGGGCGAGGAGCTCGTCGAGCTGGTCGATGCTCTCGACCATGCCGAGGCTGCGCCGCAGCTCGCCGCCGACCGCGAAGCCCTTGAGGTACCAGGCGATGTGCTTGCGGACGTCCCGGATGCCCTTGTGGTCACCCATGTGCTCGCAGAGCAGCACGGCATGCCTGCGGAGCGTGGCGGCGACCTGGCTCAGGTTCGGCGGGGTGGGCAGCGGGCGGCCGGCGAAAGCGGCCTCGAGGTCCCCGAACAGCCACGGCCGGCCGAGGCACCCCCGTCCGACGACGACGCCGTCGCATCCGGTCTCGCGGACCATGGCGAGCGCGTCGTCGGCGCTGAAGATGTCGCCGTTGCCCAGGACGGGGAGCCCGGCGGGCAGGTGGTCGCGCAGGCGCGCGATCGCTGACCAGTCGGCCTGGCCGGAGTAGCGCTGTGCCGCGGTCCGCGCGTGCAGCGCGACGGCTGCGACACCGGCGTGGGCCGCGATCCGGCCGGCCTCGAGGTAGGTGTGGTGGCCGTCGTCGATGCCGATCCGCATCTTGACGGTGACGGGCAGGTCCCCGGCGCTGTCGACGGAGGCCCGCACGATCCGCTCGAACAGCCGCCGCTTGAACGGCAGCGCGGCCCCGCCGCCCCGCCGCGTGACCTTGGGGACCGGACAGCCGAAGTTCATGTCGATGTGGTCGGCCAGATCGCGCTCGACGATCATCCGCACGGCCTGCCCCATCGCCGCCGGGTCCACGCCGTAGAGCTGCATGGACCGCGGCTGCTCGTCCGGGTCGAAGGCGATCATCCGGAAGGTCAGCGGGTTCTTCTCGACCAGCCCGCGACTCGTGATCATCTCGCAGACGTAGAACCCCGCCCCCTGCTCGCGGCAGAGCCGCCGGAACCCCGGGTTCGTGATGCCCGCCATGGGTGCCAGCACGACCGGCGTCGCCACCTCGTGGCGACCGATACGCAGCGGCGGCAGCACCGGGCGGGTGGTGCTCTCGGGGGTGTCCAGCAGTGTCACGGGACCCCATTGTCCACGTCGTCGGCGTGGGGGGTGGAGCAGGCGTCGCCGGCCGTCGGACCGCTCCCCGTGGCCGACGCGCACCTCGGACCCGCCGCTCGAGACGGCCGGGTCCCGCCACGGTCCAGTAGGCTCGTGCCGCGGTGGACCGGGCAGAGCCCGGCCGCGGCCAGGGCCTCTAGCTCAATCGGCAGAGCAGCGGACTTTTAATCCGCGGGTTCAGGGTTCGATCCCCTGGGGGCCCACCTTATCTGAGCAGGCAAGATAAGCGTCCAACTCGATCTTTCAACATCAGCTGTCAATGGCTCTGTCATTGGTAGGATGACAGCCGTGGCGAAGACCGCGGCAAGCTCCCGTCGAGCACGCGGGCACATCCGGCGACGGGGTCGGTCGTTTCAGGTGCTCGTCTACGCCGGCGTCGATCCGCTGACGGGTAAACCTCACTACCTGACCGAGTCGACGCTGGACGAGGCCGAGGCTCAGAAGATCTTGACCCGATTGCTCGCCACCGTCGACGCGCAGCGCAGTCCGCGAACCAAGGCGAATCTCGAGTCCACGCTGGAGGCTTGGCTTCGCACGCACGATGCCGAAGGCACGACGCTCGATACGTACCGCGGCTACGTGAACCGGACGATCCTTCCGGCGCTGGGCAACGTCGCCATCGCGAAGATCACGCCGCAGGTGCTGGAAGAGCTCTACGCGGAGCTGCGGCGCTGCCGGCAACGTTGTCACGCCGTCGGAGTGTCTGTCGATCACCGCACCAGCGTCGAGCACGAATGCCGGACAGTCCGCCACCGCCGCCGTCCCGGACGCCCCGGACCCGAGCCCCACGACTGCGAGAAGGCCGCATGCGTCATCGTGGAGTGCCCTCCTCACGTATGTCGGCCGATGGCCGCGTCATCGATCAGGCAAATTCACTGGATCCTCAGTGCTGCTCTGGCGGCAGCCGTCCGCTGGGGCTGGATCTCGTCTAATCCCGCTGACGCCGCGAAGAAGCCGCGGCAGCGTCGGCCGCAGCCGGAACCGCCAAGCGCCGAGGAGGCTGCGCGCATCGCCGAGGCTGCCTGGGCGCAGGACGAGGAGTGGGGCGCCCTGGTCTGGCTGGTGATGGTGACCGGCATGAGACGCGCCGAGGTGCTGGCTCTGCGATGGTCGGATGTCAATCTGGGAACAGGCATGCTCACGATCCGCCGTAGCTACGTCCGAACAGGCAGTCGAGGGATCGAGAAGGACACCAAGACTCACCAGATGCGCCGCATCTCCCTTGACGCGGAGACAGTAGCCATGCTGTCTGAACACCGAGCCCGATGCCAGACGCAGGTCCGCGCTCTTGGAGCGCAGCTATCAGAACAGACATTCCTGTTCTCGTACCGGCCCGTTCGGGATGCGCCTGCGGATCCGAGCGGTGTCACCCATCGGTATGGGCGCATGTGCAGCGAGCTCGGAATTGATAGTCACCTGCACGCATTGCGGCACTACTCGGCGACTGAGCTGCTCGCCGCTGGCGTTGACCTACGCACCGTCGCTGGCCGGCTAGGGCACGGCGGCGGCGGTGCGACGACGCTTCGTGTCTACGCGGCTTGGGTTGGCGAGGCGGACCGGCGAGCGTCGGAGATCCTTGGAAGCCGCATGAAGCGCCCTGGCCGGAACCCGCAGTAGCTACCGGTGTGCAACGAGCAGTTCGAGATGGCCCTTAAATAGCGCCGAAAAGGCGTCGAGAAGCGCATGCCCCTTCTCGGCAGACGCTAAAGAAGGGCGTCCGATGATTCCGCTGCTCGTGTAGCCGGCCATGCCGGCGGTGAGCAGGTACCGCCGATCAGGAACTGTATGATCTGCCGTGGTGTAGTCGTGTCGCACCGTTTCAGGTGCCTGGGCGAGAAGGATCGAGGTCTCAGCTTCGCCTCCATGCATATCTTCATGGTTATCGGTAGCAACACCGGCCGCGATTCTCGCCTCACGCCAGTCCTCGCTCCGCGGAAAAAGCAGCATGGAGCGCTTAGTGACATTAGATTCCTGTACGACGTTCGAGAGCGCGTAGTTTCCGCCATGTCCGTTGACAAGGACGAGATACGGCACGCCAGCCGTTGAGAGGGAATTGGCCACGTCTCGGACGACGGCGCTCAAGGTTGCCGATGAGATGCTCACCGAGCCGGCGAAACCTGCATGCTCATGAGAACAGCTAATTGTCACCGGTGGCAGGAGGAGGAGGTCGAAGTCCGCTGCGAGCCGCCGCGCGATCGCGCTTCCTACTAGGGTGTCGGTGCTGAGTGGGAGGTGCTCCCCGTGCTGTTCGAAGCTGCCGACGGGTAGAACGGCGACAGTAGCCGCTCGTTCCGCTTCATCTCGACTGGTGGCCGTGGAGATGAACACCTAGGTGGCTCCCTACTCACGCGACCTCTGCCAAGGCGTCGGTCAACTCTCGGACGGCGGGCTTCCGACCCAGCGGCCGGAGACGGGACGCGATGACGCGTATGGCGTGCAGCGACCGGCCCGACGGGGCTGACCGTACGCCCTCCAGGGCGAGCAGCGCGGCGTGGCAGGCCTCATCGAACTCGTGGAGTTCGACCAGTGCGATGCCGCGTCGAGCTAGACACAGCGAGCGGTCGCGGACGAGAGCATTTGGCCACCCCTCGAGCGCGGCGGTGCAGGCTTGCTCGGCAGCTGACGGCCGGCGCAGGAGCAGCAGACAGTGGGCGGCCTCCATCTGCACGTACGACGTCGTGCAATACGAAGCCAGATCCTCGGCCCCTTTCCGTGCAGCGTCGTCGTCCGCCAGACCCGCCGCGCGCTCGATTGCTTCCAGCGCCCCGCGCTCGTCTCTCAATCGTGCTGCAATCAAGGCCCGCTGTCGGAGGCAGACCGGCATCAGCTGCGGGAAGGCCTCGGCGGCATCTACGAGGGCCCGCTGCGCTGTGGACGCCGCTAGATGAAGGTCGCCTACCGCCGTGAGTACGTTCGCCTTGCGCATCCGGCTATAGGTCGTTAGTTCGGAATTCCCCGACATCTCGGCGAGATCGACGGCTTTGCAGGTGAGCCGGACAGCTACTGCGTCATTGCCGAGATCCTGATGCAGCCAACCCGTGAACTCCGCGTACTTGGCGGCCAGGGCCGCCAGCCCGCACGGCCGGGTTGATGTCAACTGCTCGATCTGCTGAAGCTGACAGATTGCGGTTCCGAGGACGAAATTCGGCCCCGCCACATTGTCAAAACGGGCGTGCTCCTTGAGCTGGCGTTCGAAATAGTCGACGACCGGGGTCGGGACTGCAAGGTGCCGTGCGGCGTGGCCCACGAGCCCTGTGCTGTCGATGCGGTCCCGCTCCCGCTCACCGCTGAGTCCCAAGGACTCAGCGTCGAGACCAAACACCTCCTGGAGGAGGAGCTGGTTCACAGGATCCGGTACGGCGCGATTGTTCTCCCAGCGGGAGATCAGAACTCGCAGGCTCGCGTCGCTCGCTATTGGGATGCCAAGGCGGCTCGCGGCTCGCGCGAGCTCTCGTCGCATCTTCACCGACGACCAGCCACGCGAGTGTCGCGCCTCCTGAAGCAATGACGACATACCTTCCTCCGGGTCGACTTGCCGTCAGCTCCCTTTCCAGGAGCCCGAGCAGTCTGCTTTCGAGGTGATGCATCGCCTCGGTACTGGCTGCTGCCAGCAGCGAGCGGCGTCAGAGGCCCAGCTGCGAGACTGCGACTCAGTCCAGACGACGATCCGGGAACTGGTCGGCGATGTGCGCCGCGATCTCAGTAAGAGCGTCCTTGGTTCGGAGCCGGAGCCGGTGGAACTCGATCCGACCGCCTGCGGCAAGGTGTGGGTCGCGCGGCAGGCTCACAACCGCGCGGACACGTGTGCGGAAGTATCGGGCGATCCGGTCGGTGTCGACGTCGGTCGAGCCGTCCTTGCAGTTCAGGACCACTACCGCGTTGCGCGCCTTGTCCTCGTGGCCGTGGCTTTCGAGCCAGTCGAGGGTGTGGCCGGCGCGGCTGGCTCCGTCGACCGTAGGGCTGCCGACCACGACCACGGTGTTCGCCATTCGCAGCGTCGGCCCCATCGTCCGATGCGAGATGCCGGTGCCGCAGTCGGTCAGAACGAGGTTGAAATACTTGGACAGAAGTGTGGTGACCTTTTCGTACTCCTTCGCGGTCAGAGCCTCGCTGACGGCCGGATCCTGATCCGAGGCCAGCACTTTGAGTCGGCCAGCGAGGCTCATATACGAAGTGATCTCCGTCAGGGTGTCGATGCTGCCTAGATCGCGGAGCAGGTGCCGGATCGTGACGCTCGTGTTCCCCGTAAGACGATCGGCGAGCGTGCCAGCATCCGGGTTCGCGTCGATTACGCTCACCTGATCGCCTCGAATCTCCGCCATTGCAAAGCCGATGCATGCGGTCACTGTGGTCTTGCCGACGCCGCCTTTGGTGCTGCTGACCGCCACCCGATACGGCTCGTGCAGTGGGTGCATAACCCGTGCCCGGAGCTGCTGGCGAGCACGCTCGGCGTCTCCGATTCCGGGGTTGATCAGGCCGCCGGAGGCTCGGTAGAGGGCGCACCGCCAGCCGTGTCGCGGAACATCGGCGCGGTGTCGTGTCAGGGTGTCGTGATTGAGCTCCTTTGAGGTCAGGTACCGCCCACGCGGGCCACCGGCCGCTTGTATACGATCTACAAGCTGGTCGGGTTGTAGGCCCGTCGAGGGCCGCCGTTCAGAGCGGGCGGCGGGCTGCGCCTTGGCTGGCGGCGCTTCCTCGAGGTCTGGGTCCGACGCCAGGGCCTCGTGGTGGCTGTCCTTCCCTGAGCGCTTGCTCCGGCTGACGAGGCCGTCCTGTGCGGCGTCGGCTGTGCTGAGTTCGTCTCGCTCGTCTTCCCCGTGCTCATCGACGTCCTCAGCAGGGGGCCAGGTGAGGGACAGCACAGGGCGTCCTCCTCCCGTGGGCAGGCCGTTCGTCGGCTGCGGAGCCGCGATCGGTCGCGACCGTGGCTGGACCGGGGGCGGGGGAGGAGTGCCCTCTTCGTCCCAGCCCTGCTGAAACATGTTGTTCGTCGTGCTCATCGGTGACCCCTGATGGTTTTCGAGAAATGAAAAAGTGGAGTGCTCTATTTCGGTAGCCCTAGTTGGTCGGCGCAGGCCGGCCAGGCGCTGTAGCCGCCGCGATCAGATCGCACTCTCTCCGCTACCGCGATCTGCTGTTCCTTCGTAGCCTGGTCGGCGGACGACGCGAACTTGTCGCCGCCATAGGCGGCCCAAGTTGCGGAGTCGAATTGTAGTCCGCCTTGGCGGCCGGTCCCAGTGTTGGTTGACCAGTTCCCCCCGGTTCGCATTTCGCGAGGCTTTCCACGTCGCATCCTCGGCCGGTACAGCCGCTGGTTGCTGGTCCTGCTGGTGGTCGCCCTGGTCTCCAGCGGTGCTGTCTCGACTCTCACCGCCTTGTGGCTCGTTCGTCGGGGCATCCCCGGCTTCAAGGTTGTGAATCTTCTCGGCGAGGTCCTGGGCCTTGGGGTCGTCGGTGGTGGCGGAGAGCTGGTCGACGAGGGCCTTCTCCTTGTCCTCCCAGGTCCCCCCGGCATGGCTGGTCCTGTTGGAACTGGCGTCCGGGTTTCCGACGGCAGAGCCGCTGGTGCCGGCCGCGGTGTTGTTCCCCGGCTGCTCGGGTGCCGTGACCTTGCCGCTCCTGCTGGGATGCGCTGGCCCTTCTCGCCGCGGGCTGGAGGTACCGGCATCCTCGGCCCCCAAACCGTCAAGAAGCTGCTGTGCCTCCATGTCGCTCGGCGCTGCTTGATTCAGCTCGTCGGCGAGCTTCTGGAGTTGGGCCTGGATGTCACTTGCACCCGTCGAGCTCCCGAGGCCACATACCTGCGTGCCTCGCAAGGTCGAGGAGTCATCGCTGTCGACGACGGGGAGGAGCGCCCGTCCGCCTGCGCCGCTTCCGAGCAGGGCGGCCATTGCGCTTGGGCGTGCTGCCTGGCCTGACGCTTCGGCGGTGCTGACGGATCCGCTGCCCGCGGTATAGGGGGCCGCGACCATCGGCCCGGCTTCATGCGCGGCCTGCTTCGGAGCCGGCGTTCCTTGAACGACCGGAGCCCTCTGCAGGTCTGCGGGAGTCGGACCATAGCCGGCCCTGGCGAGCACGATAGCTGGCCCACTCCCCGGTGTGGCCGTGCTGCGGAGCAGGACGTCGGAGGTGTCGTGCGCGGGTCTGGCGCCAGCCAGAGGCGATGGCCGGCGTAATCCCGGAGCTGCGCAGGACCTGATCGAGCGCCGCTGCCTGTGCGCCATCGCTGATCCCGCTGAGTGCGGTGACGAGCTCGCGAGCCTGCTGGATCAGCTCGGCCGCCCGTTGGAGCTGCTCGGGGGTAGGCTGCCAGCCCCCGTCGCTGTCGGTCTTGCTTCTCGATTGTGTACAGGTCGACGTGGCGCCTTCGCTCGGGCGCCCCTCGTTTGCGGTGACAGTTGGGCCGACGGCCAGCGCCGCGGTCAGCGCTGCCGCGGCGATGGTGATCAAGGCAGGCATCAGAGTCTCCTCGGTTGATCGCGAGGTGCGACGTGGGTCAGAGGTCAGCTGTCCGAAGAGCTGGAGTGGGAGTCCGAGCGGCCACCGTCAGAACCACTGCGGCGGGTGCGGTCGCGCCGTGAGTCGCTATGGCCCGTCCGCGAGCTGCGGGACGCATCGGAGCCACCGCTGAAGGCGTCGGAGGGGGTAGTGGACCCGTCTGCGGAGAACTGGCGGACCCAGTCGACATGCTCCTGGGTCTCTCTGTCCGGGTGGCCGAAGTTGTCGAGCTGGATGGTCAAGTGCATTGGTCCGGGCGGTAGGTGGGACTTGTCGGTGGTCTCGAACCACTGCTTGCCGTCGACGTAGTAGGCGATGTGGTCGGCGGTCCACTCGACAGCGAAGGCGTGCCACTGGCTCGCGTCGACGTCGACTGACGCCTTCTCCTGGGAGTTGTCGGCGCCGTAGTGCAGGAACCCGTCGATGGACTGGCGGGCCGGGTCGGAGATCTCCATGAAGTCGACCTCGCCGCCCTTGGGCCAGTTCTCCGCGTCCGGCCAGAGCAGCAGCAGGCTGTGCAGATCATTGGAACCAGCGGGGGAGCGCACGCACCCCTCCCAGCGGCCATACTTCTGCCCCGGGTTCCAGGCCATGCCGCCGCTCTGCCCGGAGGTGTCGCCGGTGATGGTGAGGAGGCCGTTGAGTACGGAGATCGCCGTCGGGGAGCGCGTGCCGTTGCCAGCGTGGCCCTGCCCGTCATAGAGACCCCAGTCGCCTTTGGAGGACTCGGAATCGAAGTCGTCCGAGCGGTTCGGCATGCCCCACCCGAACTTCTCTGCGGCGGTTGTCGAACAGTTGCCATCTCTGCTGGCGCTGCCAGTGCCACCGGTGGGAGTGGTCCCAGGTAAGGCGCCTGACCGGGACGAGCCACCGCCGCTCGTCCCGGTCGAGCTGTTCTCCGAACCTCCGATATCCCTGGTTCCGGACGTATCGGTCCTACCCGTGCAGTCGGCGGGCACGAAAGCGGGGTCGCTGGCGCCAGCATCCGCCAGGATCTGACGCAGGTTCTGCGCTCGGTTGCTCGTCTCGATGCTCAGTTCTTGGTAGAGCACCTTGGCCGCCAGCCGCCAGGAGCAGTCCTCTGTGCCGTTTGCAGCTCCGGCCGTGGTTGCAGGGAATGATGCTGCTGCGACGGACAAGGCGGCAGCCGCGGCGACCGCGGTTACGGTCAGTGCCATCGCTTGGGTCCCTGATCGCTTGAGTGTCTGGGCATCGGGTTGACCTCCGTGAGTGGGGATCGGGCCTGACGACGCGTCAGCAGGCGCCCCGTCGGGTTTGGCTGTGCACGGCTCCGTGATGGGTATCGCCGTCGTCGTTGAGGTCCTGGCTCAGGTCGACGGTGAGCCCGCCGTAGCGGTTTCGAGTAATCGGAATGCGCAACCGCTTCCACTCCGAGTCACACGCGGCCCAGCCGGGCGCGGTTGGGCTCGGGGCCGCGGCGGGGACGGCGCGTCCATCTGGTTCGTGGTCCGGAGCTGGGTGCAGCGGCCAGACGACCTGCTGTACCCGCGTGTAGGGAGTGACTCGCACCCGCACATCAACGGTCACATGCGTGTCGTCGACGCGTATGACCCGGCCCGCTGTCGCGGTCTCCGCACGCTGCCGGCCGGTGCCGTCCCAACCGAGATGCTCGGTCTTGACGTGGGGCAGGTAGCGCGCGAGCACCGCGTTGCGCCGCTGCGGGTGCTCCTCGTCCCAGCTCTCGAGGTCAAGGGCGAAGGCCCACGCCAGAGCGGCTGCCTCACTGTCCTCGATAGGTTGCTCGTGTGGCTCGGGCTCAGGCTCGGGTTTTGCGTGTCGGCCGCCGGTGCTGACCGCTCGCGTCTGCGGTCGAGGTTGAGGCGGCCAGTGGAACCGGGATTCCGTCCCCGGCGGGCATGCCGTCCTCGGATGTTGCCCCTCGTCCCGTGAGTTGCACGCGCGTGGCTCAGTGATCAGCTGCAGGGGAGCTGTGATCTCAGCGAGTGTCTCTGGAGGCAACAGTCGCGCGGCCGGCGGCAGCGTTGCGGCCGTCCCCCGATCAAGCTGCTGACCTTCTGCTGTGGACGCCGCGGGCAAGGCGAGCTGCGCGCGACGCTGCGGTCGGTAAATGACGGCACCGCTCGTCAGGGCTCGCTGATGCTCGGCGAGCCGATGTACGGGCGGTTCGGTGCTCCGCCGAGCGCGTCGAAGGCGCATCAGGGGCCCTCATGAGCTGCGGCGTCGGATGGAGTGATCATGGCGACGGCTCCCCTCGGCGGTGGGCGTGCAGGGGCTTGGCGGAAGCAATACGGCGGCGAGTCACATAGCTAGCTATCCGCCGAGCAGGTGCAGTTATACCAGCAAAGAGCAAGATGTGTAAATTAGCCAGCGATAGCGCCACGCCGCCCGGGCGGCGACCAGCGGAAGCGCGGTGGCTGAGCAGGGCAGGTTGGACACCGCGCGCTGCACAAGGGCCCTGCGATCCTGCCCCGTGGTCGAGGAGGGTTGTCCTTCTCCCCGCGGGCATGACGTGACGTGATCAATCGGACGCGGAGAGGTAGCGTCCGATTCGGAGCGGTCGGCTGATCGAAAGGCTGGTCAGCGGTGAGAGGGGTTACCAGAGCGTGTTGAATCGGAGAGAGGCCGTGGTGGTCGAGGGCACCCCGCTGCACTACGAGACCACCGGCTCGGGTCCGGCGCTGCTCGTGATCCAGGGCGGCGTGAGCGACGCTGGTGGCACCGCCCAGCTCGTCGAGCTGCTGGCCCCGAGGTTCACGGTCATCACGTACGACCGACGCGGTCTTTCCCGCAGCTCGACGCCCGGTCCGCCGCGTCAGGGTGCAGTGCTGGAGCAGCACGCGGACGACGCTGCCGCCCTGCTGTCCGCGCTCGACGTCGGCCCCGCGCGCGTCGTCGGCGCGAGCCTCGGCGCCGTCATCGGCCTGCACCTGCTGGTTAGGACGCCGGACGCGGTGACGGGGCTACTGGCCCACGAGCCTCCACTGCCCAGCCTCGTGCGCGATCCGATGAGGGAGGACGGGCTGGACCAGATAGCGGCAAGGGCGGCAACCGGCGACCTGCTCGGCGCAATAGGTGACATGGGCCGGCTGACCGAGCCCGAGCCCGACGCGGAGCCAGGTGCGCAGCCCTCCGCGCCCCCGAACCTGCTTGAAAACCTGGCATACTTCTTCGCCCACGACTTCGCGGCCGTGCGAGCCAGCACGCTGCGCCCCGAGGCCGTAGCTGAGGCCGCGAGCGGCGAGCGTGTGTGCCTCACCGGGGGAGTCCGGTCCCGCGGGCGGTGGGAGTACCGATGTGCGGCCGCGCTTGCCGAGATGCTGGGCCGTCAGCTCCTCGAACTGCCCGGAGGCCACAACGGGCTTGCGAGCCACCCGCGCGGTGCTGCCGCGCTCATCGGTGAATTCATCGACACGGGACTGCTGTAGTGGCTCGCCGCAGCAGGGACGCCCGGGGCTGGCGAAATGACCTGCACCTACGCCGCGGAGTCCGGAAGATCCTTCGAGAGCTGGACATTCAACCCCCGCTCGATGTGTTCGAGCTGTGCGACCGGCTCGGCGAGCTGCGGGGCAAGCCGATCCAGTTGTTCGACTACCCCTTGCCCGCACCAGGGGTGTTCGGCTTCTGGCTCGAAGGAGAGTCGTCGGACTACATCATCTACCAGCGCGACACCACGACCGTGCACCAAGATCACATCATCCTGCACGAGATCGGGCACATCATCAGCGGCCACGGCGGGAACGGCGGTGACCTGCCGATGATGGCTCAGCTGATGTCCCGCCTACCGCCTGACAGTCTGCGCAAGGGACTCCGACGCGAGGGCTACGACCAAGCCATCGAGCGGGAGGCCGAGATGGTCGCCACGGTGATCAAGGAATGGGCCACGCTGCTCGACCGCCTGGAGTACGGGGGCAGGCGCACGGCCATCGCTCGGCGAGTCGACGCCGCATTCGACGATCATCAGGGGTGGTTGTGACCGTTTCCAGCATCGTGATGTGGGTGGTCACCACGATCGCCACCGTCTGGAAGATCTCGCAGGTCATACGCGTGCCCGACGACCGCTATCTGCGCGCCGTCACGGCCTGCACAGTCTTCGTGTTCATCGCCTTGAGCGCGCAGCTCGCCACGAGTCTACCGATCAACATTCTGGGCCCCTACCTGCCTAAGCTGGTCCAGAACGTGGTTCTGACGTTCTTCTTCGCCCTGCTGCTGATCGTCTTGCAGGCCTCGGTGTCCCCGTACCGGGCGGCGCGACGTGCACGCGGCGAGGTCCTGCTCGGCGCAGCCGCCAGTGTTGGCCTGGTCGTCACGTTCGTCGCCACCTCGCCTGAGCACCGTGGCGTGAGCTACGAGATCGCGACGGGCGACGCTGGCGCAGTGTGGTTCTACCTGGTCGGCAACGCTTACATGGCTTACGCGACCGCTCGAGGTGCTGTGCTCGCCTGGCAGGCGGCTCGTCAGACTCGCTCCCGGGCGAGGCTGAGCCTGCGCGTCGCCGCGGCGGGGCTGGCGATCTGCTTCGCCGGTACGCACCTCCCGAGGGTCATCGCCACCTCCGGCCACCTCGCTGGGCAGCCCACTGAGATGCTGCGGACCGAGGTGTGGACGACACCGCTCCTGGCGGGCGGCATCGCGGTGTTCTTCATCGGCATCGCCTACCCCGGAGCCCGGACGGGGATGCTCAAGGCGCACCTGTGGCTGGAGGCGCGACGTAGGTACCACCAGCTCCGACCGCTGTGGTTCACCGTCTGCAAAGCGTTCCCGACCATCGCTCTGTTCGCACCCGTGCCGCTCGTGCGGGAGCTGTTGCACTTCCGCTACATGCGACTGCGCTACTACCGACGGCTCATCGAGTGCCGTGACGGCCTGGTCTGTCTGAGTCCGCGCCTCTCCACTGAGGGCCTTCCGGCACCCGAGCTCGCCCAGCAGATCAGCGATCTGGTGGGCACTGGGACACGGGAACGGCCGGCTCCGGCGCAGATGATCCTGGCGGAGCCGGTCGGCGACAGCGTCGAGGAGGACGTGGGAGAGCTGGTCAAGCTTTCCCGAGAGCTGCGGCGGCTCGGCCGGCCGTCAAGCAGGCGACCCCGTCTCGGGTTCGCCGGCGCCTGACCGGCCCGCCGGGTTATCCCCGATCACCCCTCGCCGGAGTCGCGCCGGCGCCGTCGTCGGCCCTGCTGGCCGGTCCGCTGCTCCAGGTCACTCATCTCCTGGATGATCCGCACGATGGACTGGCGGGTCTCGGGGCTCAGGTCGAGTGTGCGCAGGGCGATGTCCTTGATCCCCTGGTCGCGGATCGCCTGCAGTAGCGCGATCTCCTCGTCGACGGCCCGGGCCTCGGTGTCATCGAAGAAGTAGGCCACAGGAACCCCGAAGAACCGGGCGATGGCCTCGAGGTTCAGCTTCGTCGGGTTGTCGCGCTTTCCCCGGTGGAGCTGGTTGAGGTAGGCAGCCGAGATCGAGGGCCCACCCTGCGCACGGATGCCGTCGGAAATCTCCTCCAGCGTGTACGGCCCCCGGTCGGCAGGGTGCACCGTCTGGATCAAGTGGTCGATCCGCTCCGCTAGCGATTTTCCCGCCAGCTCCTCGTGGCTGGTCATGACACAGCCCCCCTCGTTCGCCTGCCAAGCGGTATCAGTCAAGCGCGTCAACCGTCCGGCCACCAACTCAACCATGGCCCATTCTGCTGCTCCGAGCGGGTGCTCTCCGGAGACCTGGTAGCGGAGAGCTGCCAGGTTGGCGGCGGGCGCAGGCCAGATGGGTGAACGGTTCCGCTGAGGCTGGGACGTCAAGTGTTTGCCAGACCTGAGGTTGACAAGGTCGGTCAGTGCCAGCATATTTCTATGCGCTGGATTTAGCTGACTTCCTGCAGGTCGGCTGGCTGGGGGACCCGAACGGCCCAAACCTGCGGTGGGACGTAATGGCGACGTCAGCCCAACCAGGCGGCTGCTGCTCGAGGGGGTGGTGAGCCTCCTCGCGACCCCGAGTAGCACCTCCGAGTTCGAATGGCTCGCCGCCGCGGGCCGTAACGCCTATGAAGGGACTCGCTTGCGATGACTAGCTACTACTTCGCGCAACTGTCGACCGAGGGCGCGACCGGGTGGTTGGCGAAGAACGCGATCCCCCTAGCAGCCGTCGGGATCGGCCTCGTCGCGATGATGGCCGCGGCCAAGCAGGACATTGGCAAGATTGCCTCGATGCTGATCGGCGTCGTCCTGGCGTTCATCGTCATCGGCATCGGACTGATCCCCGGCGCCTCCGAGAACGTGGCGAAGTTCGTCGCGGGCCTATTCACTGGGTCCTGAGCCGATGCGCTCGCGCTCCGACGACGAGCTGTACTCGCTCCAGAACCGCTACCTGGGCCCGCCCGGGCGCACCCTAATGTGGCAGGCGCGGTACTCCGCTTACGGGCTCTGGCTGGCCTACGGCTTCGTCTTCTTGATCATCCGCGCGCAGCTCGGACTGTTCGACGGCTTCCTCGGCTACGTGATCGTCGTGGTCGCCGCCGTGGTCGCGACCCAGTACACGATGCGTGTGATCACTCCCGACCGGCCGACGGTCGCGGTTCTGCGCATGTTCGCCGCCGAGCTGCGCGCTCCTCGCCCGGAGAGTGACACCGTCGTCTCGGTCTCAGATCCGCGCCACGTGCTCGTCTCCCCAACCCGTCCCCGCCCGCGGGAGGTTCGCCGATGACCTGGGACAACACCGCTCCGCGCCGCACCAGGCAGGCGCCGCTCAGCTCGAGCTTCCCGTTCCAGCTGGCTCCCGACCCCCCTTCCCCTGCGGGCGTGTCCTTCAACCGCGGAGCCGGGAGGGCTGCAACCCACCGGCCCTCCCGCAGCGAGCGCCGAGCCGCGCGTCGTGCGGCCCGCTGGACCGACGCGCACCAGCTCGGCGGGCCACCGCGGGCCAAGGAGTACCGCCCCCGCCTCGCGCTTCGCGGGATCAGCGGCCACCTCACCCGCACCGACTCCGGGACGATGGCCTGGTACGCCCTGGCGCCCCGCCCCTGGTCGATGCGAGCCGACCACGAGCGGGAGGCCCTGATGGCCGCGGTCGGCCTGGCCCTGGCTGCGCTGCCGGGCCGTTGGCTGCACTGGCGGGTGACCTGGCGGCCTTACCCGGCGGCGGAGTGGGCACGCGCGCACGACAAATGGGCGATGCCGCTCCCCGACCAACCCGACGGCGTGAGCTGGGAAGATCACGTGATCGCCGAGCAGGAGCGCGCTCTGGCTGTGCCGAAGGCAGTCAAGGAGGTCTACCTCGGCGTCGAGATCCGGGGAGGTCGAAGCCGGCTCGGCAGCATCGGCGACCAGCTCGCCCGCAGCCGCAGCGCCACGATCAGTCGCTTGGCCGGCGGATGGGTCGACGCCGAGCTATCGGCGCTCGACGAGGAGATCCGCCGGGTCGACTCGCTGATGGCGACCTCCGCACTGGGCGGGGAACCGGTCACCGCCGGACAGATGCTGCACCTGCTCTACCGGTCCTGCGCGCTGGGCCTGCCGCCGGAGACGGTCATGCCGGCAGCCCCACACGCACAGTGGGAGACCGAGGACCTGGCTGCGGTCGACCAGCTCGCCCGGTGGACCGCCGAGCCCTACGCCCCCACCCTGCGCGTCACCGGCGCGGCCGGCGGCGAGCGACACAGCCGCCACGTCTTGATCGCTTCGCTTGGTCGGATGGGCGAGGTCGACGTCCCGGCCGTGGACCTGCCCTGGATGACCGTCCCGGACAACGTAGCGGTCCCAGTGGAGTGGTCGGCACGGATGCGGGTGCTGCCACAGGAACAGGCCAGCCGCAGCCTGCGCCACGTCGCCGACCGGGTCGATGCTCAGCAACGCCACTACGAGCACGACCACGGCATCGAGGCCCCGCCCATCCTGGCCCGCCAAATCGAGTTGGCCTCCGCGGTGCGCGACGAGCTCGACACCGACCACACCGGGCTCTCTGCGCGCTGTGAGGGCTGGTGGCGCATGGCGATCCCCGGCCGCACCGAACACGAGGCCATGGAGACCTTCGATCTGATCCGTCACCTCTACCACCCGAAGATCGCCGTCGAGCGCTCCGAGGCGCAGTACACGCTGGCTCGCGAATTCATTCCGGGCGAACCGCTGGCGACCACCGCCTATCGACGCCGGATGAGCCTGCGGCACGTGTCGATGGCCGTCCCGACCTCCACCGAGATCATTGGCGACGACCATGGCCTGCTGCTGTTCAACGCCCGCACCTCGGGCCGAGTGATCCCCTGGGATCCCTGGTACGACATGGACACCCGCCAGGTCTCCGGGCTGACCCCGGTCGTCGGTGGGCTAGGTTCGGGCAAGACCTTCCTCATGGGCACCTTGGCGGCGCAGGTAGTCCGCGCCCACGGCGCCTACGTCACCCTGCTCGACCCGTCCGGCCCACTCACTCAGCTCACCGGGATGCCGGAGCTGCGTGGTTACGCCCGCGGCCTGTCGCTGATGGACGCCCCGGCGGGAACCCTCAATCCATACGCGATGATCGCCGACCCGAATCGTCGGCAGTACCCACCCGGGCCTGCGGGAGACGAGGTGTTCGGTCGGGATCTCGATGCGGCGCAGGCGCAGCGCTCCACCCTGGTGATCAGCGTTGTGACGCAGTTGCTGCCCGCGTCGATCCGCCGCGAGGCCGGCGTCCAGCAGCTCCTGTTGCAGGCGGTGGACCGGGTCGGGCCGGGCCCAGACCACGACCTCGCCGAGGTAATCTCCGCGTTGCGCACAGCCGGGGCCGAGGGCGAGCGTCTGGCCGGATCGCTGGGCCCGATCCCGTCCACCTCGGGGCCGGCCCGACTGCTGCTGGGCGGCCCAGCAGGGGAGCGGTGGGCCAGCGACACCGACCGGCTGCTGGTGCTGTCAACCAAAGGCCTGATGCTTCCTCGTGAAGGAGTCGATCAGCAGGACTGGGGACTCGATGAGCAACTGTCGCTGCCACTGATGCACCTGGCGGCCTGGCTGGCCTACCGGCGGGTCTACGAGCTGCCGAAGGCCGCACCCAAGATGGTCGGGCTCGACGAGCTGCGCTGGCTGTCAATGACCGCCACCGGGCGCACGCTGATCACCCAGTTCTCCCGCGACAACCGCAAGTACCGGGCCCGGGTCATCGTCGCCGGCCAGCTCGCCTCCGACGTGCTCCGGCTCGGCGGTGACGACAGCGGCCTCGCCTCGCTGTGCCACGATGTATTCGTAGGTCGCACCACCGACACCGCGGCCCAGCGCGACGCACTGCGGCTGCTGCGCGTCCCGGTCGACGTCGGATATGAACCCCGGCTGGGCGAGCTGAGCAGCGGCGTCGGCGTCCTCGGCTCCGGCCTGGCCGCCGACGCACCACGCGAGTTCATCTGGCGCTCGGGCGACTACTGCGAAGACGTTCGGCTCGATGTCAGCGGTCACCACCTTGCTGGGCTCCGCGAAGCGCTGGACACCAACGCCGCTCGCTCGCGGGAGCAGCGATGAACAACCGGTGCTCGCACCGGACGCGGCGCTGCACCTGGCGCGTACCCGTCCCCCCGCGAGTTCGACTGCACGACTGTCTGCGGTTCCGTCGAAAAGAAGCTCCCGCCGCGCTGCCGTGCCCCGGCCGTCGGTCTCGCCGCTTCCTCCGGTTCGGCGTCCTGGTCACGCTCGTGTCGGTCCTGCTGGTTTCCGCCGCGCCCGGAGCATCAGCGTTTCCGCCGTTCGACGACTGCAAGAGCCCGCCTATGCCGAGCGACCCGGCCGGCGGTTTCCTGAGCACCCTCGACCCGATGGTCCTGCACGACGTGATCTCCGGCCCGCTGCCGACGGACAGTTCGAAGGTTCAAGGCGAGCTGATCACCTGGTACGGCTACGCCGGCCTGCAGTGGTCCACCTACGACCTCGGATGCGGCGGCAGCGTCCGGGACCCCGGCGCATCGGTGGACACCATGTTCGGCGGATTCTTCCTCTGGACGGCCAAGGCGCTGTTCGCCGCCCAGCAGGGGCTCGAGGATCTGGTCTACGGCGACGAGACAAAAGAGGACGTCACCGACGCCGCAGACAAGACCGGACTAGCGCTTTACAACGCGATCTTCTCGCCGTGGGCCGGAGCAGCGCTGGTCCTGGCTGGCTCGGTAATGATGATCGCCAGTCGGCGCGGCGACGTCGGGGAGGTCCTCACCCGCCTGGTCCTGGTGCTCGTCGCGGTCGGCATCGCCGCGCTGTCATTTGGCTCCGGCGCACAATTGTCGCGCGAGCTGAGTGGGACATTGAAGTCGGCGCTCCAGGATGCCAAGAGCTCTGTTGCCGCCAAGGCGTTTCCGCCGCGGGACGGCTCCACGCCGAGGTACGCCATGCGGGATGCGGTCTATCAGCAAATCCTCTATCGGTCCTGGAAGAACGGCGAGGTCGGCTCGTACGGCCGCGACGAGATCGCCTGGGAGCTCTACCAGGCACAGGCCCTGGACTACAACGAATGGTGGTCGATCCTGGACGCTAAGGTCGACCAGGAGCAGCTCTATAAGGACAAGGGCCAGCGATGGATGGACGCTGCTGACAGCCGGACCACGCCCACTGAGTACACCAACATCCAGGGGAAGGGCGAGTCCCGAACCGCGGCCGGCGCGGGCGCCTTGATGATGATCGCACCCATAACCGTCTTGCAGATATTCGCGCTCCTCATCCAATACCTGATGTTCCTTTTCCTGGCGTTCCTGCCGGCGGGCGCTCCACTTGTCGCGTTGCTCGGAATTGTCAATCCAGACACCCCGGAGAAGGCAGTCAAGGTCGTCGGTGCGGTCGTTTTCGGCGGGATCGTGGCGAGCGTCTGCGTGCTCGTCCACTCCATCGTCGTGATGACGATTGCCAGCCGCGGAGACATGACCGACGCGAGCATGATCCTTGTCTCCTGGGGGAGCGCGGCAATCCTCTACAAGGTTCTCAAACCCATCGTCGCCCTGACAGGGATTTTTTCCTCGGCCCGTGCCATGACCGGCCACGTCAGCCGTCGCGCAGGCCGGGTCAGCCGATGGCTCAAGGCCGAGGCCCGCCACAGGGAGGCGGCGAGCGTCGGAGCCCGTCAGCATGAACAACTTGTCAGCGCTCTTCGTGCGCGAAATGGCAGCGGAGGTCGCGGCCCGGAAAGCAACGGGCCCTCCACTGGCCGCGGCGGACCGCCCGGTCCCGGGGGCCCAGGTGGTCCCGGCGGCGATGCCGGCGGAGGCCGCCGACCGGACGGGCCGACCGGTGGTCCGACCGGCGGTCCGCGAACACCACGACCGAACGGAGGGGGCGCGAGCCCGATGAACAAGGCCGACGACCGCCGACCTGGAGACGAGCCCGGAGCGCGCCCGAGTACCCCGCCTTACGAAAGCGGGCCCGGCCCACGGGGCAGTCGCGGTGGTGGCGCGAGCTTGCGTGGCGTCGTCGCCGAGCTGCTGGCTGGGACTCGTCCGGCCTTGGGTGGGTCCGGCAACGGGCACTTCGCGCAGTCCTCCCCGGGAGCCCCTCAGATCCCTCGCCTCGGCCCGAGGTCCGGCACGGCGGCTACGGCACGCCTCGGGGTGGATCACACCGCACCCGAACGGGCAGCAGCCGAACAAGCCCGTCGCCGCGGCCCAGGGCTCTACCGGCCTCCGGCGCGTGTTCGTGGGTCGATTCGACCGGAGGCGTCGTCTGCAGTCGTCGCTCCGCGACCTGAAGTGCGGAGGTCGCGGCAGTGGTGAGGAGGCCGATCTTGCGGTGGCTGCTCCACAGCCGGCGTCGCTTCTACACGGTGGTCGTTGGAGCCTTCGTGGTTGTGGTCGTCGCGGCCCGAGTGGCTGCCGCGGCGAACGTCCCGCACTCCCTGACGACCGCCGCGGCGCCAACGCCGGCTGCGAGCTCGTCGGTCCCGGCGCCGAGCACCCAGGCCCCGCCGCCAGCCACGATGGCCCCGCTGGCGGAGCCTTCCTCACCGCGGGCCGTCGCCGAGCAGTTCGCGCAGCTCTGGGCGTCGCCGGACACCCCGTCGTCCCAGTGGTTGAAGCAGCTGCAGCCGTTGGCTACCGAGGAGTACGGCTCCGTCATTCTCACTCAGGTGAACCCGGCCAACGTGCCTGCTCGCGCTGTCGCCGGCCCGGCCCGGGTCGTCTCGCAATCGGCGGATTCCGCGACCGTGACGGTCCCACTCGACACGCTGGGCATCCGTATCGAGCTCGTCGATGTTGGCGGCGGAACATGGCGCGTCTCGGACGTGCAACCACTCTCGGACGCCTGACCGATGCCCGGGCTGCTCTGCGCGCCGCCCTCACCGCCCCGGCGCCGCGTCGTTGGTGGCGTGGCTGGCGGGCTGGTCGTCTTGACCGTCGCGCTTCTTGCTGCAGTCAGCGCAGTCGTGGTCACCGAGCCTGCCTTTGGCTCTTTCAGGGCAGGATGCGTCGCGGCCCTCGCGGCGCCCCCGCCGAAGCGACCCGGCAGAAAACAACCGGGCGTGCTGGCGGTGTGGTCACCGGACCAGCGTGCTAACGCTCAGAGCATCGTCGACGTCGGTCGACAGTTGGGAGCGCCCATAAGGGCACAGTGGATCGCGCTTGCTACCGCGATGCAGGAGTCGATGCTGGTCAATCGCCTCGGCGGCGACCGCGACTCGGTCGGGCTGTTCCAGCAGCGCCCGTCGCAGGGCTGGGGCACCCGGGAGCAACTGACCAACCCAGAGTTCGCAGCACAAGCGTTCTACGAGCGGCTGCTTGCGCTGGCAGGCTGGGAGGCGATGCCCCTGGCTGAGGCCGCTCAGGCGGTCCAGCGCTCGGCGTTCCCGGAGGCCTATGCGAAATGGGAACAGCCTGCAGCTGACCTTCTCGCCGAATCAGGCAACTCGGTGGACTCCCTGGTGTGTGGCATTGCGACAGTCGCGGCCGGCGCGGCCGGGGTGGCGCTGGAGTTCGCGGACGAGCAGTTGGGCAAGCCCTACCAATGGGGCGCAACTGCCGGGGTTCCACAGATGATCCGGGTCTGACGACTCGTCCGAGGCTCGCACCGCT
>NZ_JAJTTE010000062.1 GCF_021343995.1 Pseudonocardia terrae
GCACCACGGTGATCCGGCGCGGCGACCGGGCGACGGTCGTGGTGGCCGGCGCCTGGCTCGCCGCGGTGCTGGTGTCGGTCGCGGTGCGCACGGCCGAGGCGGTCGCCCGCCCGCTCGGCGCACTCACCGCGGGCGACGTCGGCGCCTTCGTCACCCGGATCGCCGCCGGCCGCGGGACCGTCCTGACGGCGCTGTGTGCGGCCGCGGTGCTGGGGTGCGCGGTCGCCCGGCTGCGCAGCCCGGAGTCGGTGCCGGGTCGGGTCGTGCTGGTCGCGGCCCTGCTCGGGGCTCTCACCCCGGCCGTCACCGGGCACACGGGCTCGTCGGCCGAGCACTCCCTCGCGGTGGTCGCGGTCGCGTTCCACGTCGGTGCCGCCGCGCTGTGGGTCGGTGGGCTCGGCGTGCTGCTCCTGCTCGTCGCACCCCACCGGGCGCTGCTCGACAAGGGCCTGCCGCGCTTCTCCCGGATCGCCACCGTGTGCCTGGCCGGCACGGCGGTCACGGGCGTGGCCAACGCGGTGCTCCGGCTGCCCTCCCTGGGCGACCTCGTCACCAGCAGCTACGGCGCGCTGATCCTCACCAAGACCGCGCTGATCGTCGTCCTCGCCCTGCTCGGCGGCGTCGCCCGCCGACGCCTGCAGCGGGGCACCCTCCCCGTGCTGCGGTGGGCCGGTGTGGAGGTGACGGTCATGGCGGTGACCATCGGGGTCGCGGCCGCCCTGAGCCAGACCGCCCCCTGAGCGGATCGCGGCACTCCCGCGACCGTGCCGCCCCGTGCCGCGCCTTCGGGCGGCCCGGCGCGCGGCACGACCGTGACAGAAGCGCTGCCGCCACCAGCGCCACGTACCGCTCGGAACGATCACCGCGCGGCGACGGTGACGGTGCTGCTGTCGTCGCAGCCGTGCAGTGACGCCCGGATGGATCTTCCGGCGGTCGAGGGCGCTGAGTCGTCACCCCGCGAGCGGCAGCGGACCTGCGGTACTCCAGCCGCCCATGCGCGGCTCCTGCACCGCGACCCACCGCTCCCGGCCATGATCGGCGGACGTGGAGCGCACCCCGCGCTCCCGCGCCTCACCTCGCGATCACAGCCGGACGCGGTTGCGGTGCGTCAGCCGCTCCGCAGCGGCTCCTGCACCACGACTCCCACGACCACCCCGCCGTGATCGTCCACAATAGAGCGGAGGCGGGTCTCGCGGATTCGCTCCCTCGACCCGCGATCGCCGGTCAGCGCCGGCGCAACCGGCGGCGGTCCCGTCCGCCCTGGCTGCCTGGGCGGGCGGGGGTGGTGTCGCGCGATGACGTGGCCCAGTGGTCCGGGCGCTCGAATCCCTCGGGCATGCGCGTGGTCGCGTCGCCCCGGGCCGCGGTGAGCTGCGGCGGCACCAGGAACAGCACCCCGCGCAGGTCCGCACCCTCCAGGCGTGCGCCACGGAGGTCGGCACCCGTGACGTCGGCGCCCCGCAGGTCCGCCCCCCGCAGGTCGGCACCCAGCAGTAGCGCGCCCCGCAGGCTCGCCCGGCGCAGGTCCGCCCCGCGCAGCCGCGCGCCGATCAGGTCGGCGCCGCGGCGGTCCGGCCCGTCCCCGCGCGCGGCCTCGCTCGCCGCGACCAGCAGGGGGTTGACGGCACGGCGGTGGGCCTCGACGTCGAGCGCGGCCAGCTCGGCGGGGTCCAGCCCCGCGAGCTCCTCGGTCCGGGCGATCGCCGTCCGGAGCTCGTCGGCCAGGGCACCGTCGACCAGCCCCCGTGCCTCCATCAGATAGCGCAGCAGCTCGTGCAACGTCCTGAGCTGCGGGAACGCGGCGAACACCGCCGCGCGGTCACCGGTTCGCCAGTCCGCCCGCGCCGACAGCGCCTGCCCCGCGCCGAAGCAGTCGAAGACCGTGCAGCCGACCATGCCCCGCGGCCGCAGCTCGGCGTGCACGCCGCAGCGGGCGTCGGCCTGCAGGTGCCGGCACGGGGTGCCCGCGGGCTTGGCGAACGCGAAGTCGGCGGAGCGCGCGAACGCCGGCGCCACGCAGCACAGGCCGGTGCAGCGGCCACAGTCGGCGCGCAGGTCGGTCAGGTCGAGCACGTCCACCGACGGTACGCGGGCCCCTCAGCCCGCCCGGTACGACTCCAGCAGCCTGAGCCACACCTCACTGATCGTCGGGAACGACGGGACCGCGTGCCACAGCCGCCCGAGCGGCACATCCCCGACGATCGCCACGGTCGCGGAGTGCACCAGCTCGGAGACGTCCTGCCCGACGAACGTGGCGCCGACCGGCACCTCCCGCGCGGTGTCGACGACGAGCACCGCCGCACCGTCGTAGCCGTCGGCGTGCAGCGACGAGCCCGCGACGGCGATGTCGATCTCCACCGTCCGCACGGAGATCCCCGCCGCGCGGGCCTGCTCGGCCGTCTTCCCGACGTGCCCGACCTCCGGGTCGGTGAAGACCACCTGCGGCACGGCGTGGTGGTCGGCGGTCATCGAGTGCTCACCCCAGGCGCCGGCGTCGAGCGTGGCCCCGTTCGCCCGCGCCGCGATCGCGTTGCCGGCGATCCGCGCCTGGTACTTGCCCATGTGCGTGAGCGGCGCACGGCCGGTGACATCGCCGGTCGCATACAGCCACCCGCCCTCGACGCCCTGGACGAGCCCGGTGTCGTCGATCGCGAAGGGCTTCCCGGCCTCCAGCCCGACGCTCTCGGCCCCGACGTCGGCGGTCCGCGGGCGGCGTCCGGTGGCGAGCAGCAGCTCGTCGACCTCGATCGTCTCGCCGCCCACCGTGAGCGTGATGGCGTCGCCGAACTCGGCGACACCGTCGAGCCCCTGGCCGAGCCGCAGGTCGATCCCGTCGGCCCGCAGCGCCTCGGCCACCTTCTCCCCCGCGACGGGCTCGGCGGAGGTGAGCAGCCGGTCGCCGCGCACGAGCATCGTGACCTGCGAGCCGAGGCGGGCGTAGGCCTGCGCCATCTCGCAGCCGACCACGCCGCCGCCCAGCACGCCGAGCCGGGCCGGCGCCTCGTCCGCGGAGGTCGCCTCGCGCGAGCCCCAGGTCCGGACCGTGTCGATGCCGGCGACCGGCGGGGTGACGGGAGTGCTCCCCGTGGCGACGACGACGGCGTGCCGGGCCCGGTAGACGTCGTCCCCGACGGTCACGGTCCGCTCCCCCGCGAGCCGTCCGTGCCCCCTGACCAGCGTGATCCCGGCCGACCCGACCCAGTCGGCCTGGCCCGAGTCGTCGCCGCGCGAGGTGAACGAGTCCCGGCGCGCGAACACGGCCTTGGGGTCGAACTCGGCGGTCACCCCGGGCAGCCGGCGCGCGGCAGCGACGGCGCTGGGGGTACGCAGCAGCGCCTTCGACGGGATGCAGGCCCAGTAGGAGCACTCCCCGCCGACCTTCTCGGCCTCGACCAGCGCCACCGACAGGCCTCCGCGGTGGGCGTAGTCGGCGGCGTTCTCGCCGACCGGGCCCGCTCCGATCACGATGACGTCGAACTCGTGCTCACTCACCCGAACTCCTCCCGTGCCGTCACCGCGGGACGGCCCGTGGCGGACCGATCATCCCCGTGGGGCGGGGGCCGCGGCGGAATCGCCCGACCGGGGACCTGCCCTCACTCCTGGACGGCCACGACGGCCTCGAGGATGTCGGCATCGCCACCCATCAGCTCCAGCGTGAGCCCGGCGGTGCCGGGAGCCTGCAGCAGCGCGGCCAGGACGGCGGCGGTGTCGTCGCGGGTGATCTCGGTGCGCGTGAGGTGGCTCTTGGACAGCGCCACCCGGCCGACGCCGGGGTCGTCGGTCAGCGGGCCCGGGCGGACGACGGTGAGGTCGAGGTCGGGACGGGCGCGCAGGGCATCCTCGGCCGCCTTCTTGGCCCGGATGTACGCCACCCACACCTCGCCGCGCTCCGGGTCCGGCTCCTGGTCCACCCCGGTCGACGAGACCAGCAGGTAGCGCCGGACCCCCGCCTGGGCGGCGGCGTCGGCCAGCAGCTCGGCCGCGGCCCGGTCGACGGTGTCCTTGCGCTCGGCGGTGCTGCCCGGGCCGGCACCGGCGGCGAAGACCACCGCGTCGGCGCCCTTCAGGTGCGGTGCCAGGTCGGTCGGCGCCGCCTGCTCGAGGTCCACCACGGCCACCGAGGCCCCGGTCGCCTCGACGTCCGCGCGGTGGTCGGGGTTGCGCACCACGCCCACCACCTCGTCGCCCCGGTTCGCCAGCAGTGTGGCCAGCCGCAGCGCGATCTTGCCGTGTCCTCCCGCGATGACGGTCCGCATGGGCGCGACGCTAGCGGCGCCCGTGCAGGCCCGCCTTCCGACGCTTGTGCGTGTTCCACGTGGAACGACGCGGACGACGCCGACCTCCGCTCCTCCCCCGAAGGGCAGGTCGTCGCAGGATGAGACACCTGGCCGGACGGGCTCCCCGCAACCCGGTCTTCCCTCGTCCCCGCAGGTCACCGGGCCATGACGGACCTTTCCAAGATCGCGCCACCCGACGGCCGGAGCAGCGTATGCGCCCGATTAGTCCTTTTTCTCGCATGTCGGAATATGTCGCCTTGTGACACCGCACACCGTGATCGACGGTGATCGGGACCACAGCGGCACCGACTCCGAGGAGGTACGGGCGTGAAAGCCGTCCGGGTGCACGAGTACCACTCCGATCCGAAGATCGACGACATCCCGGAGCCCGAGCTCCAGGGCCCGCTCGACGTGATCGTCAAGATCGGGGGCGCCGGCGTCTGCCGTACGGACCTGCACATCATCAACGGGGACTGGGCGGCGGCGCAGAACCCCACGCTGCCGTATGTGATCGGCCACGAGAACGCGGGCTGGATCGAAGCGGTCGGCGACGGGGTCACCAACGTCGCCGTCGGCGACACGGTGATCCTGCACCCGCAGCCGTCGTGCGGGCTCTGCCTGGCCTGCCGCCGCGGCCGGGACATGCAGTGCGAGAACGCGTTCTTCCCCGGCCTGTCGAACAACGACGGCGGTATGGCCGAGTACCTGCGGACCACCGCGCGCGCCTGCATCAAGCTCGACCCGAACACCAACCCCGCCGACGTCGCCGCGCTGGCCGACGCGGGCATCACGGCCTACCACGCCGTGCGCAAGGCGGTCCCGGACCTCTACCCGGGCACCACCGCGGTGGTCCAGGGCGCGGGCGGGCTGGGCCACATCGCGATCCAGACGCTCGCGGCGATCACCGGGACCCGGATCGTCGTCGTCGACAAGAACCCGGACGCGCTCGCACTCGCCAAGCAGATCGGTGCCGACGAGACCGTCCAGGCCGACGGCAACCACGTCGACGCCGTCAAGGACCTCACGAACGGCCGCGGCGGCGACGTGGTGTTCGACTTCGTCGCCGAGCAGGGCGCCGAGCTGGACGCCTGGCAGATGACCGCCCCCGCGGGGTCCCAGTACATCCTCGGTTACGGCGGCGAGTTCAAGGCCCCGACGCTCGACTTCGTCGGCGGCGAGAAGAACGTCATCGGCAACATCGTCGGCACCTACGCCGACCTCACCGAGCTCATGGTCCTGGCGCAGGCCGGGAAGGTCACCCTGCACACCAAGCAGTACCCGCTGGACGCGGCGCTCGACGCCCTCCACGACCTCGACGCCGGCCAGGTCCGCGGCCGCGCGATCCTCGTCCCCTGATCCACCCCCTCTGACCAGCACCGACGCTGACGGAAGGAACCACCACATGTACGAGAAGGACGGCGAGAAGTACTTCATCGTCGATGCGCACAGCCATTTCTGGGACGCGTCGAAGGAGAACTGGGTCGAAGGCAAGGAGCAGTACGCCAAGGGCTGGATCGACTGCTTCTACGGCTACCACCAGCTCGGCCCGCCCGAGACCCACTGGGACTGGGAGAAGTACCTCAAGGTCACGCCCGAGGACTTCGAGCGGGACATGTTCATCGAGGGTCACGTCGACCACGCGATCTTCCAGTCGACCTACCTCAAGGAGTGGTACAAGGAGGGCTTCAACACGATCGAGCAGAACGCCCAGCTCCTGGAGCGCTGGGGCGACAAGCTCATCGTGAACGGCCGCTTCGACCCGCGTGAGGGCGACGCCGGCATGAAGCAGCTCGAGGCCGACGCCAAGAAGTACAACCTCAAGGGCGTGAAGCTCTACACCGCGGAGTGGAACGGTGCCTCCCGCGGCTACAAGCTGACCGACCCCGAGGCGTACGAGTTCCTCCAGGCCGCCCAGGAGCTGGGGATCAAGAACGTCCACGTCCACAAGGGCCCGACGATCTGGCCGCTGGACAAGGACGCGTTCGACGTCGCGGACGTCGACCACGCCGCCACGGACTTCCAGGGGCTCAACTTCATCGTCGAGCACGTGGGCCTGCCGCGCATCGAGGACTTCTGCTTCATGGCGGTGCAGGAGCCCAACGTCTACGCCGGCCTCTCCGTGGTCGTCGGCGGCCTGATGCACGCCCGCCCGAAGTTCTTCGCCAAGGTCATGGGCGAGCTGCTGTTCTGGGTCGGCGAGGACAAGATGACCTTCGGCTCCGACTACAACATCTGGACGCCGAAGTGGCAGGTCGAGGGCCTGGTCGACTGGCAGATGCCCGACGACGACCAGTTCGCCGACTACCCGCGGCTCACCACCGCCTCGAAGAAGAAGATCCTCGGGCTCAACGCCGCGAAGCTCTACGACATCCCGGTGCCGGCGGAGTGCCAGCTGCCGACCTCGGCCGACGAGCCGATGCAGCCGGGCGAGGAGCTCGTCGAGGACAAGGCGGGTGCCCAGGCATGACCGATCTGCCCGCCGAGGTCTGGCGGGCGCTGGGGACGGTGCTCGACCCGGAGCTGGACGAGCCCATCACGGATCTCGACTTCGTCGAGTCGTGCACCGTCTCCCCCTCGGGGGAAGTCACCGTGGGGTTGCGCCTGCCGACGTTCTTCTGCGCCCCCAACTTCTCCTTCCTCATGGTCGCCGACGCCTACGACGCGGTCTCGGCGGTCCCCGGGGTCACCCGGGCGGTGGTCTCGCTGGCCGACCACCACGCGTCGGAGGAGATCAACGGCGGGGTGGCCGCGCACGCCGGGTTCATCGGCTCGTTCGAGGGCGAGGCGACGGCGGAGCTCGACGAGCTCCGGCACGTCTTCCTCGCGAAGGCGGCGCTGGCCGGCCAGGACCGCCTCGCGCGGCCGCTGGTCGACGAGGGCCTCGGCCCGGACGAGCTCGCCGAGCTCACCCTGGCCGACATCCCCGACTCCATGGAGCTGCGCCGGCTCCGGGACCGGCGGATGGCGATCGGGCTGCCCTACGAGAACGACGCGCCGCTGCTCATCCACCCGGACGGCAGCCGGGTCACCTCCGCCCAGGTGCCGCTGCACCTGCGGCGGGCGCGGCTGCAGCGGGTCGGGATCGAGACCAACGGCGAGTACTGCAAGTCGCTGCTCAAGACGCGCTACTCGGAGGAGGCGAAGGCCAGGGCGTGAGCCGCTGATCGACGACCGGGGTCCCGCGGGGGTGGTGGGCCCCGGTCCGTCGTTCTCGGGGCTGGTCGGCGACGGATCATCGGGCTAACTTTGATGCAGCTGGATCAAAGGAGATCTGATGCCTCTCGCGCCCGACCTGCTCGGCACCCGCGGCGAGCCCGCGGAGTTCGCCTGGACCCGTGACGACGTGCTGCTCTATGCACTGGCCGTCGGCGCGGGGCAGGAGGACCCGCTCGACGAGCTCGCCTTCACCACGGACAACACCGAGGGCCTCGCGACCCTCGCGCTGCCGACCTACGCCGCGATCGTCACCCGCGGCGGCGGCGTGCCGCTCGGCGACATCGACCACACGAAGCTCGTGCACGCCGAGCAGTCCGTGCGGCTGCACGCGCCGCTGCCGGTGGAGGGCCGTGCGCGGGTGTCCGCGCAGGTCACCGGGGTGTACGACAAGGGCAGCGGGGCGCTCGTGGAGACCACCTGCGAGGCCGTCGACGCCACGACCGGCGCGCCGCTCGCCACCACCGTCGGCTCGGCGTTCATCCGCGGGGAGGGCGGCTTCGGCGGTCCGCGCGGCGGGGCACAGGCGCCGCCGCTCCCGGACGGCCCACCGGACCACCGGATCCCCTTCACCACCGCGCCGAACCAGGCGCTGGTCTACCGGTTGACCGGCGACCGCAACCCGCTGCACACGGACCCCGCCTTCGCGGCCCGCGGCGGCTTCGACCGGCCGATCCTGCACGGCATGTGCACGTACGGCTTCACCGCCCGCATCCTGCTGCGGACCGTCTGCGAGGGCGACCCGGCCCGGTTCGGCGCGATCGATGGCCGGTTCACCGCGCCCGTCTACCCCGGGGACCGGCTGACGGTGTCGATCTGGCGGGACGAGACCGGCGGGGCGGCCTTCCGCACGACCCGGGACTCCGACGGCGCCGTGGTCCTGGACCGCGGCCTCCTGAAGGCGGCGTGATGGGGGTCCTCGAGGGGCGGGTCGCTGTCGTCACCGGCGGCGCGAACGGGATCGGGGCCGCGATCTCCCGGCGCTTCGCCGCGGAGGGCGCGGCGGTCGTCGTCAACGACCTGGGCGGCGGGACGGACGGCAGTGGTGCCGACGCGGGCCGGGCCGAGGCCGTCGCCGCGGAGATCCGGGCGGCGGGCGGCCGGGCCGTCGCCGACGGCGGCGACATCTCCGACACCGCGACCGGCGTCCGGCTGGTGGAGGCCGCCGTGCGCGAGTTCGGCGCCCTGGACGTGCTCGTCAACGCGGCGGGCATCCTCCGCGACCGGATGATCTTCAACATGTCCGACGAGGAGTGGGACGACGTGATCCGCGTGCACCTGCGCGGGCACTTCTCCGCCTCCCGCGCGGCGGCCGCGCACTTCCGGGCGCAGCGCCGGCCCGACGGCCACTTCCGGATCGTCAACTTCACCTCGCACTCCGGGCTGGAGGGCTCGCCGGGGCAGGCCAACTACGCCGCCGCGAAGATGGGGATCGTCGGGCTGACGTACTCGCTGGCCCAGGGGCTGTCCCGGTACGGCGTGACGGCCAACGCGATCGCCCCGGCGGCCGCGACCCGGCTCGTCGCGACGGTGGCGGAGAAGGACCGCGCGGTCGCCGACCGGCCGGTCGACGGGGACCCGGTCCGGTCCCCGGACAACATCGCCGAGCTCGCGCTCTACCTGGCGAGCGAGCGGTCGGACTGGTTGACCGGACGGGTGCTGGGCTCGGTGGGCTTCGACGTGAGCCTCTACGAGAACCCGACGGTCGTGGCCGAGGCGCACTCGGACGGCCCCTGGTCCTTCGACTACCTGGCCGCGGCGCTGGAGAAGGACGTCCGGGCCGTCGCCGACGGCCTGCCGCCCAGCCTCTTCGCGGACCAGATCGCCCGGCGGTCCTGACGCCCACATCATGGAACCATGGTGTGCGTCCGGTCCGGGGAATTGCGCATCATGGTTCCATAACGCGCTGAGAGCCCGATTGTTCGCATTATGGTTCCATAACGCGCTCGGGAATGGTCGGTGCGGGGACGGCGACGGGCGCCGCCGCGCGGGGTCGGAGCAGGAAGGCGGCGACGAGGGCCCCGAGGAAGGCCAGGACCGCCGAGACCTCGAGGGCCAGCCGCACGCCGGTGGTCTGGGCGACGGCGTAGGCCGCCTGCACGGCGTCGGCCGAGGTCAGCGCGGCCGCGCCGTGCAGGTCGCCTGCCGCGAGCAGGTCGGCGGCGACCGGCAGCTCGGTGCGGGCCGAGGCCAGCGCGCCCGCGTGGATGATCGCGCCGAGCATGGCGATGCCCAGCGCGTTGCCGAGCTGCCGCGCGGTGTTGGCCGCGCCCGCGGCGACCCCGCTGCGCTCCGGCGGCACACCGACCACCGCGGCGGCGCCGAGCGCGGGGTTGGCCAGGCCCATGCCGAGCCCGGCGAGGACGAACCCGGGCAGCAGGAGCGGGAACGTCCACGACGTCTGCACGAAGGCCAGGGCGGCGAGCCCGGCCGCGGAGAGTCCGAGCCCGGCGGTGAGCCGCGTGCGCAGCGAGAACCGCGCCCCGATCCGGGCGCCGGAGAGGGCGACGAGGGTGGACAGCAGCGTCGCCGGGAGGAACCACAGACCGGCCTGCAGCGCCGAGAGCCCGAACACCACCTGCAGGTAGGGGCCGAGCAGCACCAGCATCGAGAGGATCGACAGCGCCATCGCCATGCCCGCGACCAGGCCGCCGGCGTAGGTCGGCAGGCGGAGGAGCCCGACGTCGAACATCGGCACTGCGCGCCGGCGCTGCTGCAGGACGAAGACCGGCAGCAGCACCACGGCGAGCCCGAAGGCGATCCACACCCGTGGGGCGGAGGCGTCGGCGCCGGCCCAGCTCACGCCCAGGATCAGCCCGCCGAGCCCGACCGTGAGGAGCACGGTCCCGACCAGGTCGAACCGACCGCGGGCGGCCCCGCGGGGCGTGGGGAGGGCGAGGACGCCGAGCAGCGCGGCCGCGGCCGCGACGGCGGCGAGCACGGCGAACGCCGGCCGCCACCGCCCGAACTCCAGCGCGAGTCCCGCCCCGACCGGTCCGCTCGAGAGCCCCGCACCGATCGCCGCGCCCCACAGCGCGACCGCGGCGGCCCGCCGCTGCGGCTCGACCGCGGCGGCGACCAGGCTCAGCGACGACGCCATCAGGGCCGCTCCCGCCCCGCCCTCCGCGATCCGGGCGGCGACGAGCAGGGGCACGCTCGTCGCGAGGGCACAGCCGGCGGAGAAGACCGCGAAACCGATCATCGCGCCGATCCACACCCGGGCGGCGCCGAAGCGGTCGGCGAGCGAGCCACCGGTGAGCAGGAAGGCGCCGAGGCCGAGGGCGTACCCGCTGACCAGCAGGTTCAGCTCGGCGATCCCGACGCCCAGGTCCGCCCCGATCGCCGGCAGCGCCACGATCGGCAGCGGGAAGCTCGCGAACACCACGAACGGGGCGAGCGCCGCGGCGCCGATGGTGACGAGCTGAGTTTTCGACACGAACTCAAGCTACGGACGTGGGCGTGGGGCGTCAACGGGCTTCTCCTGGCTGCACGGAGCGGCGATCAGCTCCACGACCGCCCGTGATCGTCGGTGTGGCGCAGGGAGGGTCGCAGCCGGAACACCGACTGCACGGGAACGGCGATCAGCTGGCGTCGGTGGCGATCACGATCAATGAAGGGGGGATGTGATGAGCGAGACCGCTCGTACACGGAGACGGTGATCAGGCGTGGGCGGCGGCTGACGTGGGCGGCGGCAGCACCATCGCCCCGTGATCGGCGGCGCTGCACAGGGAGCGCCGTGAACGCACACGCCCTACACGGAACCGGCGATCAGCCGTCGGAACGGATGCTGTCCGGGCCCCGCGGCCGCCGAGCCCACCAACGTCGGCGGCGACCTTACGATCGACGACGGCTCGGCCTTCGCCACCGGCGGCAACGCGGGCGTCGACAACAGCGACAACAGCATGCGTCCCGGCGACAGCTGACGTGGGCCCCCGGGCGGGCCCGATGGCGGGCATGATCGGCGACAGTGTGCAGGGACGGTCATGAGCGGAGCCGCTGCTGCACGGAAACGGCGATCAGCTCTGCCGGCCACCACCCGTGGTCGCCGGTTGGGTGCAGAGAGGGCCGGTGTCGGAACCCTAGCTGCACGGGGACAGCGATCAGCTCGTGCCGGTGGTCGCCTGGTCAGCCATAACGTGCGGAACCGGCGGGAACGAGACCACCTCTGCACGGGTCCGACGATCAGCTCGTGCCGGTGGTCGCCTGGTCAGCCATAACGTGCGGAACCGAAGGGAACGAGACCACCTCTGCACGGGTCCGACGATCAGCTCGTGCCGGTGGTGCTGGTGATCGGCAGTTGTGGAGCGACGTACGCGCCCGGCGGCTCGCACACGCGCCGGCGTCGGTGGCGGCCCGGTGATCAGCGATCTTGTGCGGAACGGTTATGCGCAAGAGCGCTGCACGGAACAGCGATCAGCTCGTGCCGGTCGTGCTCGTGATCGGCGCCGGTGTGCCGGGACGGCTGCGGGCGGCGCCATTGCCGCACGAGAGCCGCGATCGGCGGCTCCGCACACCAGGTCGCGCGGGTCAGCCGGGGCGGGCGTCGAGGACCCGGAAGAGGTTGCGGAGCCGGTAGCCGTCGCCGTGGCGGCGCGGGGCGAAGGCGGCGAGCACCGCGTCGCGGACCGCGGCCGGGCCCGCCCGGTTGACCGCGAACCGCCCGATGTCCGCGGTGAGCAGGGGGCCGACCAGCGCGTCCTCGTCGGGGTAGTCGAAGGGGCACTCCACCTCGTCGAGCGCGAGGACCTCGAGGCCGGCGGTCGTGGCGATCTTCCGGAAGCGGTCGGGATCCGTCAGCGGGGGTGGGCCGGCGGGCGCGCGGCGGGCCCCGCGCGGCGGGAGGAACGGGGCGAGGGCCTCGCCGAAGAGCCGGACGTCGGACTCCTGCTCGCGGCCCCAGACCGTCGCGCGGACCCGCCCGCCGACCCGCGCCGCCTCCTTCAGGACCTTGAGCGGGTTGGTGACGTGCGCCAGCACCTGGACCAGTGCGACCAGGTCGTAGGACCCCGTGAGCTGGTGGGCGTCGCCGATCTCGAACGTCGCCGTCGGCACCTCGCGCCGGGCGGCCGCGACGGCGGAGCGGTCCGCGTCGAGGCCGGTCACCGTGAGCCCGCGTGCCGCGGCGAAGGCGGCGAACACGCCCGGCCCGCACCCGACGTCGAGCACCGACGCGCCCTCCGGGACACCGGCCAGCACGCGCTCGTACAGCGGCTCGCCCCAGCCCGCAGGCCCCTCGCTCACCCGCCCGAGCCTAGCCGGACGTGGCGCAGTCCACGATCACCTGCCGCCGGTCGAGAAGCCCTCGGCATGATCGATCGCTGCGCTCCCGTCACTTCGGCGGCAGCGTCCGCACGAACCCCACCCCCTCGGCGACCCAGCGGGCGAGGTCGGCGTCGGGGAGGTCGTCGACGTCGGGCCGGCCGGCCACTCGCAGCCAGCCGTCCATCTCGCGGCCCTGCATGACCATCCGCTCGACGCCGGGGAGCGCGACGAGCTCCGGCGCGCGGTCCGGATCCACCCGGACCATCAGCCCGCCCCGCCCGCTGGCGGCGACGGCCATGTGCCCGCCGAGCAGGAAGGCGAGCCCGCCGAACATCCGCTTCTCGGTCAGCCCCGGCTCGTCCGCCAGCAGGGTGCGGATCCGCGCGGCGAGACCCTCGTCGTAGGTCATGCGCGCACGGTAGCGCCGGACCCCGACAGAACCGGCTACCCGACGTCAGGCCCGACGTCAGCCCCCGACGTCAGCCCCCGACGTCAGCCCCAGACGTCCTCCGCGACCTGCACGATCAGGCGGAGCTTGGCGATCTCCTCGTCGACGGTCAGCGTGTTGCCCTCCACGGTCGACGAGAAGCCGCACTGCGGCGACAGGCAGAGCTGGTCGAGCGGGACGTACTTCGCGGCCTCGTCGATGCGGCGCTTGAGGGTGTCGGCGTCCTCGAGCCGGCCGTTCTTGGTGGTCACGAGCCCGAGCACCACCTGCTTGCCCGGCGGGACGTACCGCAGCGGGGCGAACCCGCCGGAGCGCTCGTCGTCGAACTCGCAGAAGAAGCCGTCGACCATGAGCCCGCCGAACAACGCCTCGGCCACGAAGTCGTAGCCGCCCTCCGCGGCCCACGAGGACCGGTAGTTGCCGCGGCACATGTGGGTGGTGATCCGCATGCCCTCCGGCTTGTCCGCGATGGCGGCGTTGATCTGGCGGATGTAGCGCTCGTGGAGGTGGTCGGCGTCGTCGGCCGCGTGCTCGGCCCGCTGGGCGGGGTCGTTGAGGTAGGCGAGGCTGGTGTCGTCGAGCTGCAGGTAGCGGCAGCCGAGCTCGCCGAGGGCGCGGACCTCGTCGGCGTAGGCGGCCGACAGGTCCGCCCAGAACTCCTCGACGTCCGGGTACACCGAGCGGTCGATCGCCGCCGTGCCGCCGCGGTAGTGGACCATGCTCGGCGACGGGATCGTCAGCTTCGGCACCGCGCTCGTGGTGCAGGAGGCGAGGAACCGGAAGGCGTCGGCGAAGATCGGCTCGCGGAGCCGGACCTTCTCGGTGATCGCGAGACCGGCCGAGGTGAAGGCGCCCTCCCCCTCGGCGTTGACCATCCGCACCCGGATCTGCTCGTCCGTCTTCGTGACGCCGCCGAGCTGGTAGATGAAGTCCATGTGCCAGGAGGTGCGGCGGAACTCGCCGTCCGTGGCGGACCGCAGCCCGATCTCCTCCTGCAGCCGGACGACGTCGCGGATCGCCTCGTCCTCCACCGCCTCCAGCTCGGGCGAGCCGGGCGCGTACTGCGCCCGGGCGTCGAGCAGGGCCTTCGGTCGCAGGAGGCTGCCGACGTGGTCGGCGCGGAACGGGGGTTCGGTGCGGAGCGCCATGGCCAGAACGTAACGCGCGGCACGCAGGTGTGGCGCGACGGAACCGCCGGGATGGCACAGTCCGACCATGGACATCGGCGTCAGCACCTTCCTCACCGACTACGGCATCGACCCGCTGGTCCTCGCCCGGGGCGTCGAGGAGCGCGGCTTCTCGGCGCTGTTCCTCACCGAGCACACGCACATCCCGACGAGCCGGCGCTCCCCGTGGCCGGCGGGCGGCGAGCTGCCGCGGCAGTACAGCCACACCTACGACCCCTTCGTCGCACTCGCCGCGATGGCGGCCGTGACCAGCAGGATCGCGCTGGGTACCGGCGTGACGCTGATCAACCAGCACCACCCGATCAACCTCGCCAAGCAGGTGGCGAGCGTGGAGCGGCTCGCGCCGGGACGGGTGGAGCTGGGCGTCGGGCCGGGCTGGAACAAGGAGGAGATGGCGCACCACGGCATCGACCCGCGGCAGCGCACCGCGCAGATGCTGGAGCGGATCGAGGCGCTGCGTGCGATCTGGACGCAGGACGAGGCGGAGTACCACGGCGAGTTCGTCGACTTCGACCCGCTCTGGTCCTGGCCGAAGCCGACGGCCGCGCCGCCCGTGCTCCTCGGCGGCGGCGGCCCGACGGTGCTCGACCGGGTCCTGTCGCACGGCGACGGCTGGATCCCGCTGCGGGTCCGGCTGCGCGAGCTCGACGCCTTCGCGGAGCGGGTCACCGAGCTGCGCCGCCGCACGGCCGACGCCGGCCGGGACCACCTGCCCGTGACGATCTTCGGGGCCGTGCCGAAGCCCGACGCCCTGGACTCCTACGCGAAGGCGGGCGTCGACCGGGTGCTGTTCACCCTCCCGGACCGGGACGGCCCGGATGCCGAGGCGGAGACCCTGGCCGAGCTCGACACCCTGGCGCGCCTGCTCACACGGTGAGCACCCGGGACACGCGGTCCGCCGCCTCGCGGACCGCGTGCTCCAGCTCCCAGCGCCGCGCGGCGAACTCGGCGCGGCTCACCGCGACCCCGACCGCGGCCGTCGCCCCCCGCAGCGCCACGGCGACGCCCGCGACCCCGCGGTGGAACTCCTCGACCTCCACGGCCGCGCCGGCCGCCCGGATCCGCTGCAGCTCGCGGTCCAGCCCGCGCCGGTCCGCGAGCGTGCGCGGGGTGTAGGCGGTGAGGGGCGTGCGTTCCAGCACCTCGCCGAGCTCCGCGGGCGGGAGGCCCGCGAGCAGCACCTTGCCCAGGGCCGTCGCGTGCAGGGGCGCGGGCTCGCCGACGCGCAGGCCGAGCGGCCCCGGATGCTCGGCGCAGCGGTCGACGTGGGCGACCACGACGTCGACGTCCCGGCGTACGGCGAGGTAGGCGGCCGCGCCCACGCCGTCGTGCACCTCGTGGAGCAGCCCGCGCACCGCCGCCGACGGCCGGACCTGCGTGGTGAGGCCGCGGTGCAGCTCGGCCACCTTGTAGCCGAGCCCGTAGCCCCGCACCGCGTTGAGCCGGACCAGGTAGCCCTCCTCCACCAGCGTGCCGAGCGCCCGGTACACGGTGGGCAGCGGGCAGCCGAGCCGGCGGGCGATGGCCTTGGCGGTGACCCCGTCGCCCAGCGCGGAGACGGCCTCGAGCACCCGCAGTGCCCGGACCAGCGAACCACCCTGCCCCGAGGTCACGCGACTAGTGTCGGATCCGCAGCGATCGCGCAGCAAGCACCCACAGCGGAGGATGCACGCATGACGGACGACGCCGACCTGCGCCACCGGATCACGGAGCTCGTCGAGGAGGAGCACCGGCTCGAACGCTCCCACGTCGGGAAGGCGCTGAGCGACGAGGAGAAGGCCCGGCTCGACCGGATCGCGGTCGACCTGGACCGGTGCTGGGACCTGCTGCGGCAGCGCGACGCCCGACGGGCCGCCGGCCAGGACCCCGACGAGGCACGGACCCGCGACGCCTCGACGGTGGAGAACTACCGGCAGTGACGTCGACCCGCTCGATCCGCTCGATCCGCGCGGTGAGCCGGGAGGCGCTCGCGGAGCACCTGGTCGCACGGACCGACGCGCTGCCCGGGCGGGTCCGGGTCGCGATCGACGGGCCGCCGCCCACCGGGACCGCCGAGCTCGCCGAGGCGGTGGCCGACGGGCTGCGGCTGCGCGGGCGGGAGACCGTGGTCGTGCGGGCCGCGGACTTCCTGCGGCCCGCCTCGCTGCGGCTGGAATACGGCCACCACGACGAGGACATGTACCTCGACGGCTGGCTCGACGAGGGCGCCTTGCGCCGCGAGGTCCTCGATCCCGCCGCCCCGGACGGGGCGGGTCGGGTGCTGCCCCGGCTCTGGGACGCCGAGCGCGACCGCGCCTACCGCGAGGACTACCGCGAGCTGGGTCCCGCCGGCGTGGTGGTGGTCGCGGGCGCCCTGCTGCTGGGCCGCGGGCTGCCCTTCGAGCTCGTGGCGCACCTGCACATGGGCCGGGCCGCGCTCGCCCGCCGGACACCGGAGGAGGAGCGCTGGACCCTCCCGGTGTTCGAGCGCTACTCGCGCGAGCGCGACCCGTCCGGCGCCGCCGACGTGCTGGTGATGGCCGACCATCCGGACCGGCCCGCCATGCGCGAGTGAACGCCGGCGGGGAGGACGGTGGACCGTGGGCACGGTGATCGACCGGTCGTCGCACACAACGGACGGCTCGCCGACCCGGGAACGGACGAAGGCCCGCCGGTTCCGGCGGGCCTTCGGGTGATGGTGGGCGAGGAGGGAGTTGAACCCTCACGTCCTTTCGGACACACGGACCTGAACCGTGCGCGTCTGCCATTCCGCCACTCGCCCGAGCGACTGGGAAAAGCTAGCACGGCACCCGGACACCCCGTGCGAGGGGGGTCCTCTACGCGATCGTCACCCGTCGACTTGGCGCGCGCGGGCGGACGGTCACCGCACCACCGGGTCGGGTGTCACCGGACGTGGGCCTACCACGGATACCATCGGACACGCCGGTAACACGCCGAGCGGACGGAAAGGAAGATCGAGTGGGCCGTGTCGATCGCTTCGAACGCCGCCTCCAGGGGATGGTGGACGACGCCTTCGCGCGGGTCTTCGGAGGCAGCGTCGTTCCCCAGGAGGTCGCGCAGGCGCTGCTCAGGGAAGCCGAGGACCATCTCCGGCAGCTCGCGGGGGGCCGGGTGCTCGCACCCAACGCCTACACCGTGCAGCTCAGCCCCGCCGATCTGGACCGCATGGCGGGCGACACCGCGGGGGTCACGGACTCGCTCTCCGCGCACGTCGCCGCGCAACTCGCCGACCAGGGCTGGGACACCTACGGCGAGGTCGTAGTCTTCCTGGAGCGCTCCGAGGCGCTGCACACGGGACAGTTCCGCACCCGCTCGGCCGTGGACCCCGACGCTTCCCGTCGGTCCGCCGGACGAGCACGCAACGCAGGAGAAGCACCCATGAGCCAGCAACCGGGCCACCCCGAGGAGAACGGGCAGTACGGCTACGACCGTGGTGCCCCGTACGGTCAGCAGACCTACGCCCCGCCGCAGGACCAGCAGGGCCAGCAGGGCCAGCAGGGCTACGGCCAGCAGGGCCAGCAGGGTTACGGCCAGCAGGGCGGGTACGACCAGCAGGGCTACGGCCAGCAGGGCGGCTACCCCCAGCAGGGCTACGACCAGGGCTACGGCCAGCAGCAGGGCTACGGCCAGCAGTACGGCGGCCAGCAGGGCTACGGCCAGCAGGGCGGCTACCCGCAGCAGGGCTACGACCAGGGCTACGACGGCGGCCAGCAGTACGGCGGCCAGCAGGCCTACGCCCAGCCCGGGTACGGCCAGCCCCAGTACGGCGGCCAGCAGGGCTACGCGCAGCCCGGGTACGACGGCTACGGCCAGCAGTACGACCAGGGCTACGACGGCGGCTACGACCAGCAGCAGGGCTACGGCCAGCAGCAGGGTTGGGGCGGCCAGCCGGGCTACGGCCAGCAGCTGCAGGCCACGCTGACCCTCGACGACGGCTCCGGGCGCAGCTACCCGCTGACCGAGGGCACGCACGTCATCGGCCGCGGCCAGGACTCCAACTTCCGGCTCCCAGACACCGGCGTCTCGCGCCGGCACCTGGAGATCAGCTGGGACGGGCACACCGCCACGCTGTCGGACCTCGGCTCCACCAACGGCACCACGGTGAACGGCAACCCGGTGCAGCAGTGGCAGCTCACGGACGGCGACGTGGTGCGGGTCGGGCACTCCAGCCTGGTCTTCCGCACCCAGGGCTGAGCCGACCCGCGGTCCGGGCGGGAGGTCGTGCGAGCGGGGTCGGTACGCTGCACCGTCCCTGCCACGTCCCCTGCCCACCTCATGAGATCGGAGTGCCCGGCGAGTGCCCGAATTGGTGCTGCAGCTGACCAGAGCGGGTTTCCTCGCCCTGCTCTGGCTGTTCGTGCTGGTCGCGCTGCGGGTGGTCCGGTCGGACCTCTACGCGGCGTCCGGCCTGCGGGCGATCATGCCCGGTGGGGGGCGGGTCGCGTCCCGTGCGGGGCGCAGCCGGACCGCCAGGCAGCTGCTGGTCACGCAGGGGCCGTTGGCGGGCACCCGGATCACGCTCGACTCGCGGCCGATCCTCGTCGGCCGCGCGGACGACTCGACCCTCAAGCTCGACGACGACTACGCCTCCACCCGGCACGCGCGGATCAGCCAGCAGGGCGAGGACTGGTACGTCGAGGACCTCGGGTCGACCAACGGGACCTACCTGGACCGGGCTAAGGTCACCGCACCCACCCGGGTCCCCCTGGGGGTCCCTGTCCGTATCGGCAAGACGGTGATCGAGCTGCGCTCATGACGCTGGTCCTGCGCTACTCCGCCCGCAGCGATCGCGGGCTCGTCCGGCAGAACAACCAGGACGCGGTCTACGCCGGGCCGCGGCTGCTGGCGCTGGCGGACGGGATGGGCGGGCACGCCGCCGGCGAGGTGGCGTCGTCCCTGGTCATCTCCGCGCTGGCCCCGCTCGACGAGGACCAGCCCGGCGACGACCTGCTGGCCGAGCTGCGCGAGGCCACCTTCGAGGGCAACGCGGCCATCACCCGGCACGTCGCGGAGTCCCCCGACCTCGAGGGCATGGGCACAACGCTGACCGCGATCCTGTTCGCGGGCAACCGGCTCGGCCTGGTGCACGTCGGCGACTCGCGGTGCTACCAGCTCCGCGACGGGGCGTTCGCCCAGATCACCAAGGACGACACGTTCGTCCAGTCGCTGATCGACGAGGGCCGGATCAGCGAGGACGAGGCGCACACCCACCCGCAGCGCTCGCTGCTGCTGCGGGCGATCACCGGGGCCGAGGTCGAGCCCTCGCTGACCATCCGCGAGGCCCGCGCCGGCGACCGCTACCTGCTCTGCTCGGACGGGCTGTCCGGCCCGGTGAGCGACGAGACGCTGGCCGAGACCCTGCGCCAGTACCGTGACCCCCGCGAGTGCGCCGACCGGCTCATCGAGCTGGCCCTGCGCGGCGGCGGGCCGGACAACATCACCTGCATCGTCGCCGACGTCCTCGACGTCGACTACGGCGACGACGCCCCGATCATCGGGGGCGCGGCGGGCGACGGCAGCGACGACGGGATCTCCGGCGCCGACACGGCCGCGTCCCGGGCCTCCGCGACCACCCTCCCCCGCGCCCTGCCCCGCCGCGTCGAGCCGGCGGCCGCGGCCCAGCCGGACCGTCCGCGCCGGCGCACCGCGGTGCGGATCGGGATCGCGGTCGCGGGTCTGCTCGTCCTCCTCGCGGTGGGCGGCTGGCTCGCGCGCAGCTGGGTGCTGCAGCAGTACTACGTCGGGACCGAGGCCCAACAGGTCGTGATCTACCAGGGGGTGCGCGGGAGCGTGCTGGGCGTGCCGTTGCAGACCGTGGCCGAGCGGACGGACATCAGCCTGTCCGACCTGCCCGAGGACGCGCGCAACACGGTGGCCGCCGGCATCCCCGCCTCGGACGGTCTCGACGGCGCCCGCGGCACCGTCAGCCGGCTGCACCAGCGGATGCTGCCGGTCTGCCCCGTCGACCAGCCCGCCACGACCACGCCGGCCGTCCCGCCGGCCCCGGGAACCGCCGGGCAGCCCGACCCGAACGCGCCGGCCACGGACACCACCCCGCTGCCGACCGCCACCCCCGAGCCGGGCCTGACCTGCCGGCCGGCGAGCTGATGGCGGCCCCGGGGTCGGGGGCGGCCCGGCCGGGCGCGACGAACGGCCGGGAGGGCGCCCCCGCGCTGCCCACCGGGCGCACCATCGAGCTGCTGCTGCTGGTGTTCGCCGCGGTCATCGTGACCGGCGCGCTGGTGCTGGTGGAGGCCAACCAGGAGCAGGAGCTCACCCCGACGCTGCTCTACGTGGGCCTGGCGTACCTGGTGGTGCTCACGCTCGCGCACCTGGCCGTGCGGAGGTTCGCGCCCTACGCCGACCCGCTGATCCTGCCCTCGGTCGCGCTGCTCAACGGGCTGGGCCTGGTGATGATCCACCGGCTCGACCTGGCCGACCAGGACCGTGCGGCGCTGCTCGGCCAGCCCCTCCCGGGCTCGCTGGTGTTCAAGCAGATCCTGTGGACGGCCGTCGGGCTGGCGCTGTTCATCGCCGTGCTGTGGCGGGTCAAGGACCACCGCACGCTGGCGCGCTACGGCTTCACCTGCGGCTTCGTCGGCCTGGTCCTGCTGGCCCTGCCCGGCCTCCTGCCGTCGTCGATCTCCGAGGTCAACGGCGCGAAGCTGTGGATCCGGATCGGCGGGGCGGGCATCCAGCCCGGCGAGTTCGCGAAGATCCTGCTGATCGTCTTCTTCGCCGCGTTCCTGGTGCAGAAGCGGGACCTGTTCTCCACGGCCGGGCGCCGGTTCCTCGGGATGGAGCTGCCCCGCGCCCGCGACCTCGCGCCGCTGCTGGTGGCCTGGGGGCTCTCGGTCGGCGTGCTCGTGGTCGAGCGCGACCTGGGGTCCTCCCTGCTGTTCTTCGGGATCCTGCTGGTCCTGCTCTACGCGGCCACCGAGCGCGTGTCCTGGATGCTCATCGGCCTCGGGTTCTTCGTGGTCGGGGCGCTGATCGCCTACCAGCTGTTCGGGCACGTGCAGGTCCGCGTGCAGGTGTGGCTCGACCCCTTCGCGGACTACGCGAACCGCGGCTACCAGATCGCGCAGGCGCTGTTCGGGCTCGGCACCGGCGGCGTCGGCGGCACCGGCCTGGGCGCGGGCCGCCCCGACCTGGTGCCCTTCGCCGAGAGCGACTTCATCTGGTCCTCGCTCGGCGAGGAGCTGGGCCTGATCGGGCTGGCGTCGATCCTCGTCGTCTACCTGGTGCTGATCACCCGCGGCCTGCGCAGCGCCCTCGCGGTGCGGGACAGCTTCGGCAAGCTGCTGGCCACCGGCCTGTCCTTCGCGGTGGCGCTGCAGATCTTCGTGGTCATCGGCGGCGTCACCAAGCTGATCCCGCTGACCGGCCTGACCCTGCCGTTCCTGTCCTACGGCGGGTCGTCGCTCGTGGCGAACTACGCTCTCGTCGCGATGCTCCTGCGGATCTCGAACGCGGCGCGGGCTCCCCTGACGCGACGGCCCGCCGCCCCCGCCGTCCCGATCGCCGACGCCGGCACCGAGCTGGTCCAGCGCCCCGCCGTCGGCCCGACGACCGGGCCGCTCCCCGGCCCGACGGGCGGCCGCCCGTGAACACCCCGATCCGCCGGATCGCCATCGCCGTGATGGCGCTGGTCCTGCTGCTGCTCGGCAACCTGACCTATGTGCAGGTCGTGAAGGCCGGCGACTACCGGGACGACCCGCGCAACCAGCGGGTCCTGCTGGCCGAGTACGCCCGCAAGCGCGGCCAGATCTCCGCCGACGGGCAGGTGCTCGCGCAGAGCGTCGAGACGGACGACCGGCTCAAGTACCAGCGCCAGTACACGGACGGCCCGGCGTACTCGCCGCTGACCGGCTACTACTCGGTGATCTACAGCTCCAGCGGTATCGAGCGCTACGCCGACCCCGTGCTCAACGGCAGCGACGACCGGCTGTTCGCCCGCCGGCTCTCCGACCTGATCACCGGGCGGGACCCGAGCGGCGGCAACGTCGTGCTCACCGTCAAGCCGTCCGTGCAGGAGCGGGCGTACGAGGAGATGTCGAAGAAGGGCTTCGAGGGCGCGGTCGTGGCCCTGCAGCCGAAGACCGGCGAGATCCTGGCGATGGTGTCCACGCCCTCGTTCGACCCGAACCCGCTGGCCAGCCACAACTCCGGCACCCAGCAGCAGGCGTGGAAGGCCGACAACGCCGCGGACCCGGCGACCCTGCCGAACCGGGCGATCGACCAGACCTTCCCGCCCGGGTCGACGTTCAAGCTGGTCGACACCGCGGCCGCGCTGCAGAACGGCTACACCCCGGACAGCCAGCTCACCGCGGCCCCCAACATCACGCTGACCGGCACGAACACCACGCTGGAGAACTACGCCGGCACCCAGTGCGGCACGGGCCAGACCGCGTCGTTGCGCGAGGCGCTGGCACGGTCCTGCAACACGGCGTTCGCACAGCTCGGCGGCGAGCTCGGGGCGGACAAGATCCGCGCCCAGGCGGACGCGTTCGGCATCGGCCGCTCCGACCTGTCGATCCCGATGCCGGTCACGGCCTCGGGCGTCGGCGACCTGCCGGACACCGCGGCCGTGCAGCAGTCCTCGATCGGCCAGCGGGACGTGCGGCTGACCCCGCTGCAGAACGCCATGATCGTCGCCTCGATCGCCAACGGCGGGCAGACCATGGCCCCGCACCTCATCAAGGAGGTGCAGGGCCCGAACCTCGACGTCATCGACACCACCGAGCCGGACCGGCTCGGCCGCTCGATGCCGGCCGACGTCGCGTCCACGCTCACGGACCTCATGCTGGGCTCCGAGGCCCGCACCTCGGGTGGCGGCAAGATCACCGGCGTCCAGATCGCGTCGAAGACGGGCACCGCGGAACACGGCACCGACCCCAAGAACACCCCGCCGCACGCCTGGTACGTCGCGTTCGCGCCGGCCAACGACCCGCAGGTCGCGGTGGCCGTCCTGGTGGAGAACGGCGGCGACCGGGCCCTCGAGGCGACCGGCGGTTCCGTCGCCGCACCGATCGGACGGGCCGTGATCGCGGAGGCGTTGCGGGGCGGCCAGTGACGGCCGCCGGCGGCCCGCTCCCCGTCCCCGGCAGCCTCGCCGCGGGCCGGCTCATCGCCGACCGCTACAAGCTGGAGCGGCGGATCGCCGTCGGTGGCATGGGCGAGGTCTGGGAGGCCCTCGACGAGCGGCTCGGCCGCCACGTGGCCGTCAAGGTGCTGCGCGGCGAGCTCTCCGACGACGACGAGTTCCTCCACCGCTTCCGCATCGAGGCGCGCACGGTGGCCTCGCTCAACCACTCCGGCGTCGCGGCCATCCACGACTACGGCGAGGACGAGGTCACCGAGGACGGCCGGCGCACGGCCTACCTGGTGATGGAGCTGGTGCGGGGCGAGCCGCTGTCCGCGGTGATCGCGCGCGGCCCGATGGACCCCGCCGAGACGCTCCGGATCATGGAGCAGGCCGCGCACTCGCTCTACGCGGCCCACGAGCGCGGGTTCGTGCACCGGGACGTCAAGCCGGGGAACATCCTCATCCGCGTCGACGGCACCGTGAAGCTCACGGACTTCGGCATCGCCAAGGCCGCCAACGCCGTCCCCGTCACGCGCACCGGCATGGTGATGGGCACCGCCCACTACATCGCGCCCGAGCAGGCCAGCGGGGGCGAGGCCGGGCCGGAGGGCGACGTCTACTCGCTCGGCATCGTCGGCTACGAGTGCCTGGCTGGCCACCGCCCCTTCCGCGCCGACAACGCCGTGGCTGTCGCGATGATGCAGGTCCGGGACGCGCCGCCGCCCCTGCCGGAGTCGGTGCCGTGGCGGGTGCGGCAGCTGATCGAGACGATCCTGGTCAAGGACCCGGACCGGCGCTACGCCGACGGGGCCGAGCTGGCCGCCGCCGTCGCCGCCGTGCGCCGGGAGGAGGCGCTGCCCACGCCGAACCGGATGACCGCCCTCGGGCTGCGGCTGCCGTCGGCCGGACCGGACGGGGGCGCAGCCGGGGCCACGAGGGTCGCCGAGGCCGCCGACGGCCCCGCCGCGCACCGCCGGCGCAGCAAGCGGGAGCGGCGCGCCACGCGGGGGCGGGACCGGAACCGGACGTCGTCGACTCCCTCGGCGACCCCGTCGCCCTCGTCGGGGAGTTCTCGCGCCGCGGACCGGGGTGAGGTCTCCTCGACGCCCTCCCTGCCGCCGGTGTCCCCCACGGCTCTTCCCACCCCGTCGGCCACCGCCTCGCCCGCCACTTCCTCGTCCACCGCCTCGCCCGCCACTTCCTCGTCCACCACCGCCTCGCCCGCGGCCGGGGTGCGGCCGCGAGCACAGCCCGAGTCCCCGGAGCGGGGCCGGTCGGACACGCCGGTCCCGGGCCGGCCCGGGTCGGCGCACCGGGCCCCTGAATCGGGAACGGACCAGGGCGCGGACGGGCGACCGGCACCCGGCGGTGCCGCTCCGGGACCGCAGGCGCTCCGCCCGCCGAGCCCGGGCGTCGAGGCCTCCCGGCCCTCGCCGACCCCCACCCGTTCCGGCGGCGCCGCACGCACCGCCACCCCGCCGCCCGGGAGCGCGACACGCGCGGCCGCCGGACCACCGACCCCGGGGGCCGCCTCGCGCACGCCCCCGCCCCGCCCCCCGGTCGCGCCCGCGCCGCCGACCGAGCCGCTCAAGCTCGTCGCGCGGCAGCAGTCGCAGCGCTCGGGCACGGTGCTGCTCGTGGCCTTCGTGCTGCTGATCGTCGCGGCCGTCGTCGTGGCGGCGCTCACGGTCCCCAAACTGTTCGCCGACGCCCCGACACCGTCCGCCGGGCCCGTACCGGACGGAACGCACACGCAGACCTCGCCGGGTAGCGTGACGGGCCAGGTGGCCGTCCTCGCCCGTCCGGCGGCACCGGCCGGACCCACGGCCGTCCCGACCCGCACGGAGGAGATCCGGTGAGCCCTCGCAGTCGCCGGGTCGGCGCACGCCCGGGGTGGCCGGGGAACGCGACGTCGCCCGCCCCGGGCATGATGGGACCCGCCCCCCACCCCCTCAGGAACCGGACCCGATGACGACCCCCAAGCTGCTCTCCGAGCGCTACCAGCTGGGCGACACGCTCGGCTACGGCGGCATGTCCGAGGTCCATCGCGGGATGGACACGCGTCTGGGCCGGGACGTCGCGATCAAGGTGCTGCGCGCCGACCTCGCGCGCGACCCCCAGTTCCAGCTGCGGTTCCGCCGGGAGGCGCAGAACGCCGCGGCCCTCAACCACCCCGCGATCGTCGCCGTGTACGACACCGGCGAGACCCAGACCGAGTTCGGCCCGCTGCCGTACATCGTCATGGAGTACGTCGACGGCCAGACCCTGCGGGAGATCGTCAAGACCACCGGCCCGCTCTCCCAGCAGCGGGTCATCGAGGTCATGGCCGACGTCTGTGCCGCGCTGGACTTCAGCCACCGGCACAACATCATCCACCGGGACGTCAAGCCCGCCAACGTCATGATCACCCGCAACGGCGCGGTGAAGGTGATGGACTTCGGCATCGCCCGCGCGCTGGGCGAGGGGCAGAACGTCACGCAGACCGCGGCCGTCATCGGCACGGCGCAGTACCTCTCCCCCGAGCAGGCGCGCGGCGAGCAGGTCGACGCGCGGTCGGACGTCTACGCCGCGGGCTGCGTGCTGTTCGAGCTGCTCACCGGCGAGCCGCCGTTCACCGGCGACACCCCGGTCGCGGTCGCCTACCAGCACGTGCGGGAGGACCCGCGGCGCCCGTCGGACGTCAACCCGCAGATCCCGCCGGCGCTCGACGCCGTCGTCCTCAAGGCGCTCTCGAAGAACCCGGCCAACCGGTACCAGTCCGCCGCCGAGATGCGCGCCGACCTCATCCGCGTGCGCAACGGTCAGCAGCCGCTCGCGCCGATGGTGATGAGCGAGGACGAGCGCACCGCGCTGCTCGCCGAGCAGACCGCCGCCACCCGGCGGATCTCCGGCGGCGGCCGGCACGCCCCGCCGCCGCCCCCGCAGACCTGGGAGGACGAGGAGCCGCGCCGGCGCACCGGGCGCACGGTCGGGATCGTCGTCGGGGTGCTCGCGGCGCTCGCGCTGATCGGCTTCTTCGCCTACCAGGTGCTCGGCGGGCCGGCGCAGCCCGACCAGGTCGCCGTGCCTAACGTCGTCGGGCAGGATCCCGACGCCGCGCGCACCGCCGTCGTCAACGCCGGGCTGCTCGTGGACCTCAAGCAGGAGGCGTCCGACGTCGCGCTGACCAACAAGGTCACGCGCACGGACCCGGGCTCCAACGTGCAGGTCGCCGAACGCAGCCGCGTCACGATCTTCGTGGGTACCGGGCCCGCCGCGGCGACCGTGCCGGCCCTGTCCGGCAAGACCACGGACGAGGCCTCGGCGCTGCTGCAGCAGCGGGGCCTCAAGCTGGGCGAGCAGAGCACCCAGGAGACCTCGGACTCGAGCCTCGTCGGCAAGATCATCTCGTCGTCGCCCGCGGCCGGCGTCGACGCGCCTGGTGGCAGCGCCGTGTCGGTCGTGGTCGGCACGAAGCAGACCACCGTCGCGGTGCCGGACGTCACCGGGCAGAGCGCGGACCAGGCCAAGCAGACGCTGGCCAACTCCGGGTTCACCTCCGTGCAGACGCAGAACGTCGACGGCGGCGGCCAGGACGGCTCCGTGGTGGGCACCAACCCCGCGGCCGGGACCAAGGTGGCGCCGGGCACCACCATCACGCTGCAGATCTCGCGCGGCAACCAGGTGCAGATGCCCAACGTCGTCGGCCAGTCCGTCAACGACGCGGTCGACCAGCTGCGCTCGGCCGGCATCCGCAACTACCAGCTGCAGGCCACGCAGGTGAACGACTCCTCGCAGAACAACCGGGTGGTCAAGACGGACCCCTCGGCCGGGAAGTCCGTCGACCCGGAGGACACGGTCACGCTGGTCGTCGGCCAGTCGTCCGGCAACGGCGGAGGCGGCGGCGGCGGATTCTTCGGAGGCGGGAACTGATGCGCGTCCTGGTCGTCGACAACTACGACAGCTTCGTCTACAACCTCGTCCAGTACCTGGCGCAGCTCGGCGTCGAGCCGGTCGTCGTGCGCAACGACGCGCTGTCCCCCGGGCTGGACGAGCTCGACGAGGTGGGCGCGGTCCTCGTCAGCCCCGGCCCCGGCATCCCCGAGGAGGCCGGCCGCAGCATCGAGGTCATCCGGGCCGCCGGGGACCGGAACCTGCCGCTGCTGGGGGTCTGCCTCGGCCACCAGGCCATCGGCGTGGCCTGGGGCGGCGTGGTGGAGCGGGCTCCGGAGCTGCTGCACGGCAAGACCTCGCAGGTCTTCCACGAGGGCGTCGGCGTGCTGCGCGGGCTGCCCGAGCCCTTCACCGCCACGCGGTACCACTCGCTGTCGATCCGGCCGGACACGGTGCCGGTCGAGCTCGAGGTCACCGGGCGCACGGAGACGGGCCTGATCATGGCGGTGCGGCACAAGGACCTGCCGATCGAGGGGGTCCAGTTCCACCCCGAGTCCGTGCTCACCGAGGGCGGGCATCGGATGCTGGCCAACTGGCTCGCGAGCGCCGGGCACGAGGTGCCCGAGGAGCTCGTCCGCCGGCTCGGCGACGAGGTCGCCGCCCTCACCGCCCAGGTCTGACCCGGCACGGGCGGGGCCCGGGTCCCGCCATGCCCGATCCGGGGTGTTCGTGCTGATCGCGGGCCTCGTGCCCGGCCCGCGGCGCCCGCATGTCGGCTACGGTGGTCGCGAGCGGTGCGCGCGACCGGCGTGCACCACCCCGCGTCACCCCGAGAGAGCTCCACGAGGTCCCCGATGCCCAAGTCCAAGGTCCGCAAGAAGGTCGCCTACACGCCCCCGGCGGCCGACCGGAAGCCGGTGAAGATCAAGGGCCCCACCCATCCCGCGTACGTCGTCATCATGCTGGGTGTGGGCCTGCTCGGGCTGGCCTGGCTGATCACCGACTACCTGGCCCGCGACGCGATCCCCTTCATGCAGGCGCTGGGCGGCGCGAACTTCCTCGTCGGCTTCGGGCTGATCGTCATCGCCCTGCTCATGTCGATGCGCTGGCGCTAGTCGATCAGGTAGTAACGCTGCGTGATCCAGGCCATATCTGCCGTCGCAGGGCGCTGAGCAGCGAAAACTACAGGTGTGTTATTCATCCCCACTGTGGACAAGCCCTGTGGATAACCCTCATAGCTACGATGCGTGAGCACCAGTGGGCCCCGGCCGCGGGGCTGGTCGTGCTGGCCTGGGTCCTGGCCGCGGGCGCCCTCGGCTGGCTCGTCGCCCTGTTCCTGGGCGGCGCCGATCCGGCCGGGCGGCTGATCGCCGCGGTCGCCGCGCTCGGGCTCGCGTACGCCGCCCTGGTCGGCACGATCGCCCGGCCGCGGCTCGCCCTGCACCGGCACGGGCTCGAGGTGCGCAGCCTCACCCGCACGCGGTCCGTCGACTGGCCCGCCGTGCAGCAGGTGCGCGTGCTACGGACCCGCCGCTTCGGCCGCGAGACCAGCCTCCTGGAGCTGGACCTGCTGGTCGGCGGCGAGGAGCGCCTCGTGGTGCTGGGCCGGCTGGACCTGGGCGCGGATCCCGAGGACGTCGCCGAGGTCGTGCGGCCGTACCTCCCCAGCCGCTCCTGAGCAGCCCGCCGGTCGGTGTCGACCTTCTCTCGGCACGGAACCGGAGGCCATGGGTCGGGGTGCGCATCACCTCGGGCTGCGATCACTCTTCGCGGACGGAGAGGGCCGGATCTCGACCTTCTCCGCCCGGGACCGACGATCACGGCCTGGGCGCGCGTGAGCCCAGAGCGTGATCACTGACCATGGACGAGGAGGGTCGATATCCGACCGGCAGCGTCCCTAACGAGTGATCATGGCGACGTGGGGTCTCGAAGCGCGGTGACCAGCTCGTCATCGTGAGCCGCGGTCGCGATGGTCCACCGCTTCGATCTGCGGCAGTGCTGGTCTCAGGGCTCCGGTCTTCGCTGTCGTGGACGGCGCTTCCCGTGCACGATCGCCGATCATGGGCGGCGACGGTCGGATTTCGACCTTCTCTGTCCAGGATCGACGATCATGGTCGTAGCCAGCCTGCACGCCAGGTCGTGATCACCATCCATGGACGGGGACGGCCGGAATTCGACGCTCTGCATCCACGACAGGTGATCATGGTCTGCGGGTCCCTCCCGGGTGCACCTGATGGATCCGTCATGATCACCCTGACGGCCCAGCGATCCTCACCCTCCGCCGAGCGTCCGCGGGCAGGTGTGCCACCTCCGGAGGCTCGCCCCGGAGGCCATCGCCTTCCTAGGCTCGGTCTGCCGACGAGGAAAGGGAGATCACCATGATCGCCAGGACGCCGATGCGTGGGACCGACGGCTGCTCCACCGGCTGCGGGTGCAGCAAGCCGGAGTGAGTCCGGTGGCCGGGGACCGACGACGTTCCCCGGCCCACCCTGCGTACGCGGCCGGTTCAGACGAATCAGACGAAGGCGACCGCGGCGGCGCGCCCGGCGATCACCGTCAGCACCACGACCGTGAGCACGACCAGCGCCCCGGTCTGCAGCGCCGTGCGGTTGCGCACGTTCGGCACGTGCACCAGCGCCACCGTGGCGGCGGCACCGACCACCAGCCCGCCCAGGTGGCCGACCAGCGAGATCCCCGGCACGACCACGCTCAGCACGAGGTTCACCACGACGAGGCCGACGACCTGGCCGGTGGGGACCCGCAGCCGCCGGGCGATCACGAACAGCGCGCCCATCAACCCGAACACGGCGCCCGAGGCACCGGCCACGAGCGAGGCGGGCGGGGACAACAGCATCACGGCGGCCGCCCCGCCGAGCAGCGACACCAGGTAGACCGCGAGGAAGCGGACCCGCCCCAGCACGGGCTCGAGCTCCCGCCCGATCACCCAGAGCGCCAGCATGTTGAACACGAGGTGCAGCGGCCCGTAGTGCAGGAACCCGGCCGTCAGCGGCCGCCACCAGTCGCCGCCGGCCACCAGGCCCGGAACCAGCACCCACTCGCGGAAGAGCGGCGCGGCCTCGTTGGACCCGATGCTGCGCGCCTGGGCGGCGGTGAACACGTACAGCGCCACGTTGAGCGCCACGAGCACGGGCACCACGAGCGGACGACCGCCGGGCTCGGCGCCCACCACCGTCCTTCCCCGCCGGACGCCCCGACCGCCCTGGTACACGCAGTCGACGCACTGCTGGCCGACCGCGGCGTCGCGCAGGCACTCGGGGCAGGCGGGCCGGCCGCACCGCGTGCAGCGCAGCCCCGTCGGCCGGTCCGGGTGCCGGGCGCAGGCCGGCAGCGCCGCCGTGGGTTCGGGCGGTCCGGCGGGGTACGTCAATTCGGGTCCTACTCGACGTCGATGTGCTGGATCACCACGTCCGTGAGCGGCCGGTCGGCGCGGTCGGTCGCGGTGTTCGCGATCGTGTCGACGACGGCACGGGACTCGGCGTCGGCCACCTCGCCGAAGATCGTGTGGCGGCGGTTGAGGTGCGGCGTCGGGCCCACGGTGATGAAGAACTGGGAGCCGTTGGTGCCGGGCCCCGCGTTCGCCATCGCCAGCAGGTAGGGGCGGTCGAACTTGAGCTCGGGGTGGAACTCGTCCCCGAACTGGTAGCCCGGGCCGCCGCGACCCGTGCCGGTCGGGTCGCCGCCCTGGATCATGAAGCCGCTGATCACGCGGTGGAAGACCGAGCCGTCGTAGAACGGCCCGCTGTCGCTGCCGGCGGCGTTCGGCTGCGAGTACTCCTTCTTGCCGGTCGCGAGACCGACGAAGTTCTCCACCGTCTTGGGCGCGTGGTCCGGGAAGAGGATGATCCGGATGTCGCCCTCGGACGTCCGCAGCGTCGCGGTCTGCTTCGAGTTGCCTGGTGCAGTCACGTCGTCCATCGTGCCAGGGTCGGTGGGGCACGCCACCCCGGCACTACCACGAGCGGAGGCCCCATGAACGCCCCCAGCATCCCCACCGGCACGCGCGAGGCGCTCGGCCGCGCCCGCGACCAGGCGGAGGCCACGCTCTCCGCCCTGGGCGGGACCGTCGAGGAGCTCGCCCACGAGGTCGTCGGCAAGGTGGAGGAGAACCTGCCGGTGCTGGCCGAGCGCGCGGGCCGGCTCGCCGGGCAGGCCGAGGCCGTCGCCGGGGCGGCCGCCGCGACGGCCCTCGAACGGCTCGACGAGGGCGTGCTCACCGCCCGGCGCGAGCTGGCCGCCCGGATCGACCCGGATACCCCGTCCTCGCGCCGTTGGTGGTGGATCGGGGCGGGCCTGCTGGTCACCGCCCTGTCGATCGTCGGCTGGTTCGTGCTGTCCCGGCGCCCGCAGCCCGTCGAGCAGGCGACCGAGCCGCCGACCACGAACCCGCCGGGGGACGTCGACGTGGAGACCGGGTCGCCCGCCGGGGTGACCCGCACCGGTCATTCCTGAGCGAGGACCTCGGTGAGGAACGTCGCGACCGCGCGCTCGTAGCGCTCGGGGTCGGCGTTCCAGGCCGCGGTGTGCTCCACCCCGCCGACCTCGACGTACCGGATGGGCCAGCCCAGCTCGCCGCCCGCCGCGGCGAGCGCGCGGCTGGGCCCGACCGGCACCGCCGTGTCCGGCGTGCTGTGCACGAGGAGGGTGGGCGGGCGCCGCGCCGGCGGGTGCCGGAGCAGGTCGAAGTCGTCGAAGTCGATGCCGATCCGGCGGCGAGCGACGGCGGTCGCGATCGGGATCAGCTGCGGCGGCAGTAGGCGGTTGCGGGCCTGCCGGCGCAGCGTCGCCCGCCAGTCGACCAGCGGCGCGTCCCACACCACGGCGTCGACGAGCTCGGCGGCGGGCGAGCGGTCGAGGAAGGCCCCGCCGATCGCCGCGCCCATCGACCAGCCGACGAGCACGATCCGCCGGGCCCCGCGCTCCTGCGCGTACCGGACCGCGGCCTCGAGGTCCTCCCACTCGGTGTCGCCGAGGTGGAAGTGGCCGTCGGGGCTGGGCGGGGCGTCGTCGTCGTTGCGGTAGCTGATCACCAGGCTCGGCAGGCCGAGCCGGTGCAGCACGGGGAGGATCCGCAGCGCCTCGCGCCGCCGGCCGCCCCGGCCGTGCACGGCGACCGCCCAGACGTCGCGCGGACCGGGGACCTCCCAGGCCGGCGCCGGACCGAGCGGGGTATTGACCCGGACCTCGGTGAACGGGAGGCCACGCGTCCCCGGGTCCGGGTCGAACGGCCCGGCGTCGACGACGGCAGGTCCCTCCGGCGGGACCGGGCCGGACAGCAGGGCGCGGCGCACCCCGTGCCGGTCGTCGGCGAGCACACGGCCGAGCACCGCCAGCCCGTCCGGCCAGCGCAGGCCCCACACGCCGGGCTGCCGGACGAGCCGGCTGCCGGCGAGCGTCACGGCCTCGGCGTCGGCCCGCAGCACCCGCTCGGGATAGGCGACGACCCGCACGGGGTCGAGCAGCACGTGCGCGTAGTGCCGGCCGACGCCGACCGCGCCGGCACCCACCAGTCCCAGCCCCGTGCCGACACCGGCGGCCAGCAGTCCCCGAACACCCACGCGCCCGATCATCCCGAGTGGACCCGGGCCGCGTCGAGGCACCTGTCGGCGTGCCGGGACCGAGATGTTCGCGCCGTCAAGCACCGCCGCACCCCCGAGGTGGTGAAACGCGTGTGACCTGCGTCTTTGCGTCCACCGCATCGGGTGAAGCACGGCCTCGGGGCACAACCCGGTAACGACGGCTTCGTTGGCCCCGCAGATCCACACGCGAGTTGACCGATGTTCGACATCCGGTTTCCCCCGATCGGAAGGACCCCCAGTCATGAGCAGTCTCGCCAGGCGCACGCTTGCCACGACGGCCACCGTCGCCGGTGTCGCCGCCCTCGGTGCCGCCTTCGCGGGCCAGGCGTTCGCCGCCGACATGCCGTCGCTGCCCGCGACGCCCGAGCTGCCGACGGGGGCCGCGGCCCTGCCCGAGGCCCCGGCGCTGGAGGCCCCGTCGCTGGACTCCGCCCCGCAGCTGCCGACGGACTTCAGCTCCTTCTCGGTGCCGGGCGTCGCGAACCTCGAGACCCCGAACGTGACCGTCGACAGCAGCGGCAACAGCTCCACCGCGGGTGAGCTCCCGGCGGCCTCGCACGAGGCGGCCCACGACGCGCCGGCGCTGCCGGCGCTCCCGGGCGCCGTCCAGAGCCACCTGCCGAACACCGGCGGCGAGCTCGCCACCCCGCAGGCCACGCTGCCGCTGGCCGCGCCGCAGCTTCCGGCCGCGCCCGAGCTGCCGGCCGCGCCGCAGCTGCCCTCCCTGCCGTCGACCGCGGACCAGAACCTCGACACCCAGGACTCCGCGCTCCCCACCAGTGGCCTGGCGGCCCCCTCCGCGGGCGACGTCGCCCAGCAGATCGCCGCCCTCGCGGGCTGAGCGTCCGCTCCCCACGGTGCCCGGAACCCCCGAACCGGGCACACCCATTCCGATGCGCCGGCCGGCCCTCCCCCGGGGCCGCCGGCGCATCGGCCTTTCGTGCTCTTCCTCGCAGGAACCGCGCGGCGGGTGATCCACCCGACGTCCCCGAGGTCACGCTAGGCCCCCTGCCGGACCACACGTCCGTGGATCAGCGCGGTGAGCAGCGGCGCCAGCGCGACCCGCTCCCCGGACACCCGCACCCACCGGGGCCCGCCGTACGGGTCCTGCTCCTCGACCTCGACGACCACGCCCGGACGCAGCCCGCGCTCGCCGAGATAGCGCAGGGCGTCGCTGCGCCGATCCGACACCCGCTCGATCGCGAAGCGGCAGCCCTCCGGGGCGACGGCGAGCGGCTGGCCCCAGCTCTCGTCGTGCCGGCCCGCCGCGCCCGGGATCGGATCGCCGTGCGGGTCGTGCGTCGGATGGCCCAGCGCCGCGTCGATCCGGGCCTCCAGCCGGTCGCTCAGCGCGTGCTCGAGCTGCTCGGCCTCCTCGTGCACCTCGTCCCAGGGCATCTCCAGCGCCCGGACCAGGAACGTCTCCAGCAGCCGGTGCCGGCGGACGACCCGTAGCGCCTCGCGTTCGCCCGCCGCGGTGAGGGTGAGGGTGCGGCCCCGCCGGACCAGCTCGCCGTCGGCCAGCCGCTTGACCATGGCCGACACCGACGGCGAGGACACCTGCAGCTCCTTCGCGAGCGCGCCGGTGGTGACGGTCTCCCCGCGCGTGGACAGCAGGAAGATCGTCTTGAGGTAGTCCTCGACGGCGGGTGTCATGGTCCCCACGCGACGATGTTAGCCGTGCCTGACCTCGGCCGGAGCGCACGTCCGGGCCCTTCCGGCGGGGCCCGGCCCGGACCGGTCAGGCCACCGTGCGGTCCGTCTCGAGGCGCTGCCGGGCCGCGTCGGTGCGGCCCGTGACCGGGAGGCGGCCGGTCGCCTTCGCCAGGCCCATCTCCGGCGTCCCGACGTAGACGCTCTCGGCCTGCGCCACCCGGTACGTCTCGTGCCACACGCCGACGACCCCCGGCGCCTTCCGCGCGCGGCGGTTGAACGCGGCCCACGCCGGGCGGTGCGTGGCGGTGCGGTCGCTCGCGTAGGCGTAGAGCCTGTCGACCGAGCTCCAGTACTGGACCACGGTCGGTCCCCCGGCGCCGAGCAGCGCCCGGAACCCGAGCAGGCCCGAGTCCGGGTCGGTCGACAGCTCGCGCAGCATCGGCCCCATGGCCAGCATGGTCGGCAGCCACAGGTCGATACGCCACCAGCGGTTGATCGTCATGCCGATGAGGAAGACCACCAGTTCGCCCTCGTGGTCGTGGGTCGTTCGCCGTCGGTCCGTCCGCGCCATGCCGGCCTCCCGGATAGTAGATAGCTTCGCTCTCCAATAGTGGAGAGTGGTGCTATCTGTGTCAACACGTGTGATGCGCACCAGGCTCGCGCCGGGGAGCCGTCGCATGGTTGGTTGACGCGGTGCGTACCGAGCGGACGGGCCGGCGGACCGGGTGATCGACGTACAACTCCTCGGCCCGGTCGCCGTCGTGGTCGACGGGAGGGCGCGCGACGTCGGCCGGAGCAGCGAACGAGCCCTGCTGGCGCTGCTCGCGCTGCACGCCGGCACGGTCGTGTCGACCGCCCGGCTGATCGACGACCTGTGGGGCGAGCAGCTCCCGGACGACCCGGCCAACGCGCTGCAGACCAGGGTCTCGAAGCTGCGCCGGGCGCTCACGACGGCCGGCGTGCCGGGCGTCGTCGCCACCCGTTCCCCGGGCTACGTGCTCGACGTCGCGCCAGACCGGGTCGACGCGTTCCGCGCGGCCGAGCTTGTCGAGCAGGCGCGCCGCACGGCCGACCCGCACCGCGCCGAGGAGCTGCACACCGCGGCGCTCGCGCTGTGGCACGGCGAGCCGCTCGCCGAGTTCGCCGACGAGGGCTGGGCCGCCCCCGAGCGGGCCCGCCTGCAGGAGCTGCGGCTGACCGCGATCGAGGAGCGTGCCGCGCTGCGGGCGGCGACCGGCCGGGACGCCGAGGTCCTCGCCGAGGTGGAGCCGCTCGCGGCCGCCCATCCGCTGCGGGAACGGCTGCGCGGCCTCCAGATGACCGCGCTGTACCGGGCGGGCCGGCAGGCCGAGGCGCTGGCGGTGTACGCCGACCTGCGCCGCGCGCTGGCCGAGCAGCTCGGGCTCGACCCGTCCCCCGAGCTGGAGGCGCTGCACGAGGCGGTGCTGCGCCGGCACCCGGACCTCGCCCCGCGGACCGCTCCGTCCCCGCGACCGCCCTCCACGCTCCCGGTGCGGCTGACCACCGTGCTGGGGCGCGCCGACGAGCTCGAGCACGTCGCGCTGCTGTGCCGGGACCGCCGGCTGGTCACGCTGACGGGGCCGGGCGGGGCGGGGAAGACGACGCTGGCCACCGAGGCCGCCCGCACGCTGGCCGACCGGTTTCCGGACGGGGTCGTACTCGTCGAGCTGGCGGGCGTGACGGACCCGGCCCGGGTCCCGGCCGCGGTGGTCGACGCCCTCGGCCTGGCCGGCGACGCCGCCGTGGACCCGGTGGAGCGGCTCATCGGCGCACTGCGCGGTCGCAGCCTGCTGCTGGTGGTCGACAACTGCGAGCACGTCGTGGACGCGTGCGCGGTGCTGGTGGAACGCCTGCTGGCGGGGTGCCCGTCGGTGCACGTCCTGGCCAGCAGCCGCGAACCGCTGGCGGTGCCGGGCGAGGTGCAGCTGCCCGTGCGTCCGCTGCCGGTCCCGCCGCCGGACGCGGGGCCGGCCGAGCTGGCCGCCAACGTCGCCGTACGGCTGTTCGCCGAACGGGCCTGGACGGTCGATCCGCGGTTCGTCCTCGACGGGGCCACGCTGGGCCCGGTCGCGGAGATCTGCCGGCGCCTCGACGGCCTGCCGCTGGCGCTCGAGCTGGCCGCGGCCCGGGTGGCCGTCCTGTCCCCGGCACAGATCGCCGAGCGCCTCTCGGACCGGTTCGCGCTGCTCACCTCGGGCGCGCGGACGGCCGCGGCGCGGCACCGCACACTGCAGGCGACGCTGGACTGGAGCCACGCCCTGCTCGACGCGGACGAGCAGGTCCTGCTCCGGCGCCTGGCCGTGTTCCGCGGCGGCTGGACGTTGGAGGAGGCCGAGACCACCTGCGCCGGGGACCCGCTCCCGGCCGGTGCGGTGCTCGACGTGCTCGGCCGGCTCGTCGCGCGGTCGCTGGTGGTCGACGCGCGCACCGGCGACGGCCGCTTCCGCATGCTGGAGACCGTCCGGGCCTACGCCGCCCGCCGCCTCGACGACGCCGGGGAACGCGCGGAGGTCGAGCGCCGGCACGCCGAGGCGGTGCTGGCCGTGGCCGAAGCGGCGGCGCCGCGGCTCCGCGGTGCCGACCAGCACCGCGCGCTCGCCCGGCTGCGGGCCGAGCGCGACAACATCGACGCGGCGCTGACCTGGGCCGTCGAGCACGCCGCCGAGGCACCGGACGTCGCCCTGCGGCTGGTGGGGGCGCTCGGATGGTGGTGGTACTTCGGCCGGCACGACGAGGGCCGGCGCGCCGTCGACGCCGTGCTGGGTGCGGTGGTCGGCGGCGCCCCCGCGGCCCGGGCGGTCGCCCATCAGGCGGCGTCCCTGGTGTGGCGGCCGGGGGCGTGCGTCGTGCACCCCGACCCACGGTGCGCGCGGGAGGCCGCGGCGAGCCTGGCCGCCGCGGAGGAGACCGGAGCGGAGGCGACCGCGGCGTACGCCCGGATCCTGGTGGCGGTCGAGGGGACCCTCGGCACTGACCCGGCGGGCGCCGAGGGGTTGCTGACCACCGCCGAGCAGGCCCTGCGGCGGGCGGGCGACGAGTGGGGCCTGGCGCTCGCCACGTTCGTCCGGGCCGAGATCGGGTTCCGCACCGGGTCCGTCCCGTTCGCCGAGGCCGAGCGGCTGGCCGAGCGGGCGGCGGCCGCGTTCGCGCGCCTCGACGACCGGTGGGGCCGGTCGGCGGTGCTGGGTCACCACGGCACCGCCGTGCGGATGGCGGGCCGCATCCCCGAGGCGGTGCGGCTGATCGAGCGGTCCGCCCGGCTCGCGACCGATCTCGGGCTCCTGCTGACGCTGCAGTGGATGCAGGCCGAGCTGGCCTACTGCGCCCTGGTCGAGGGCGACCGCGAACGCGCCCTCGCACGGTGCGCGGAGGCCGAGGAGACCACGCGACAGCTGGGCGCCGGGCCCGGCGCCGCCTTCGCGGCCCTCGTGCGCGGCATCGACGCGCGGCAGCGCGGCGACCTGGCCGCCGCCCGAACCGCGCTCGCCCCGGCCGTCGAGCAGCTCACGACCGCGGGCATCGGCGGACTGGCGGCGGCCCTGACCGTGCAGCTCGGCCACGCGCACGAGCTGTCCGGCGACCTCGCCGCCGCGGAACGGGCCCACCGTCGGGCGCTCGAGCTGGGCGGCGGGGTCGTGCGGGCCGCCGCGGTCGAGGGTCTGGCCTGCGTCGCAGTCGCGCGCGGCGACGCCCGCTCGGCTGCGCGGCTGCTCGGCGTGGCGGCCGCCGAACGGGAGCGGACGGGCCGTCCCGCCGATGCCGTCGAGCAGGGCGACCTCGATCGCGCCACCGCCGGCGCGCGGGCCGAGCTCGGCGCGCCGGGCTTCGCCGAGGCCCACGCGGAGGGCCTCCGGACCGGGACCGTTCCGCTCCCCGAGGGCTGATCCGTTCCTCCTGTCCGGCGCGAACAGCGCGGGGACAGCGGGCGGACAGCGCCCGAGCCGACCCTTCTCCCAGGCGTTCGACACCGGACGCGACCGGAGGAGGGATGTCGCCATGGGAGTCATCGAGCTGCAGGTGCCGGACATGACCTGCGAGCACTGCGTCCGCGCCGTCTCCGCCCGGGTCGCCGACGTCGCCGGGGTCACCGCCGTCGAGGTCGACCTGCCGGCCCGGACGGTCCGCGTGTCCGGGATCGCCGCGCCGGAGCGGGTCCGCGCCGCCGTGGCCCACGCCGGCCACCGGGTCGCGCCCTGACCCCGTCTTCCCGAATCCTGGAGGAACCACCGTGAAGACCCTGCTGCGCCCCACCACCCCGACCGGCCACTTCGTCCGCCACTACCTGGAGATGGTCGTGGCGATGGTGGTCGGCATGGTGGCCCTCGGGCCGCTCTGGTCACTCGCCGGCGACGCCTTCGGCCTGACCGAGCTGCTCCACGCACCCGAGCCGGCGGCCCTGATCATGGCCACGAACATGTCCGTCGCCATGTGCGCGTGGATGCGGATCCGCGGCCACGGCCGGCGCGCGACCCTCGAGATGGCCGCCGCGATGTACCTGCCGTTCGTCGTGCTGTTCCCGCCGCTGTGGGCCGGCCTCGTCTCCGAGGGGACCGTGATGGTCGGCGGGCACGTGCTGATGCTGCCCGCGATGGCCGTGGCGATGCTGCTCCGCCGCGCCGAGTACACCGGCCACTGCCCGGCCCGGCCCGACGCCGGCTGATCTCTCCGCCTGATCTCTCCGGCCGATCTCTCCGGCCGATCTCTTCCGCACCGCGGGCCCGCCGGGCCCGTCGGCCGTCCCGAAAGGAACCGACCCATGCTCGAACTGCTCGTCGGAGGTGCCGTCGGCGGCGCCTTCTGGTCCCTCGTCGGCCTCGTCCTGGCCCGCTTCGTCCGCGACGTCGTCGGGCGCGTGCTGCTCGCCGGCATCCTGATCGCCGCCGCCGTGTTCTACGTCGTCTTCGCCGCCCGCGAGGACGCCGGCACGGCCTGGCTGGCCGGTGAGGTCCTCGGCATCGTGCTCTACGGCGGGATGGCCGTGCTCGGCGTCCGGGGCTCGTACTGGTGGCTCGTCGCGGGCTGGGCCCTGCACCCCGTGTGGGACATCGTGCTGCACAACATCGGCCCCGGCCGCGCCTTCGCCCCCGAGGCCTACACGATCTCCTGCCTGAGCTGGGACCTCGTGGTCGCCGCCGCCATCGCCGTCGCGTACGGCACCGGGCTCGTCGGTGACCGCCGCGGGCGCACCCGCGCGACCACGGCCCCGGCCGGCTGACCCACCGGACGTGCGGCCCGGCCGATTCGGCCGGGCCGCCAGCGCGTCCGAACAGGTTTCCGGGCCTACTTCTGGGCGGGCTGCGGGTTGCGCGCCGCCATCTCCTCGGAGGCCTTGACCACCTGCACCATGTCGCCGATCTGCAGGTAGTTGAACCAGGCCTCGGCGTCGGCGGGCTCCAGGTGGATGCACCCGGCCGACGACCGGTCGGGGCTGCCGGAGTGGAAGGCGATGCCGCCGTCGTTGAAGAACACCGACCACGGCATCGGGGCCGGGTCGCCGTTGGGCAGGCGCGACTCCTGGCTCAGGTGGTCCTTGTCCTTGCGGTACACGCGCAGGGAGTGCCCGACCGGCGTCTCCTCGCCGTTGCCGCCGGACGCGATGCGCACCGGTCCGCGGATGACCTTGCCGTCCTGGATCAGCCAGGCCCGCTGGGAGTCGAGGTCCACGCAGGCCTTGGCCGAGATCGAGCACGGAGTGCCCTCGACCAGCGGCTCCGCGTGCGCGCGCTGCGCGGCGGGCGACTCGGCGAAGGCGGGCCCGGCGACCAGGGCGCCCCCGATCCCGACGGCGGCGACGACAGTGGCGAGCACCGTCCTGCGTCTGCCGGTGCGTGTGGCTGATGCGTAGCGCCGCGTACCCAAGCCCTGCCGCTCCTCGTGTCGCTGTGGTGGCTTCCGAGAGGAAGACGCCCACACACCCTCCGGGGTTGCCCGATCACGGTGAGTAGATCTCGGTCGACGACCGGGCACCCCTCCAACGCCCGCAGACCCACACGGGAAACGGCCTCGCCGTGGCCGGTCACCCGCGGGCGCCGAACGGCGTGTCGTCACCCGAATGCCACGTGGTGCAGCCAGAGGGCGAGCAGCGCGGAGTCCCCGGAGACCGCCGGACCCGTCCCGTCGCGCCGCTGGTAGACGAGCAGGAGGAGCTCGGTCAGCGGCGCCCGGACCGTCACGGCCGCCTCGCCGGTCCCGCGCCGCCAGGTGATGACCGGCCCGCTCAGGTCGACGAACCACGCTGTGTCGGCGTCGGTCGCCTCCAGGGCGAGTGTGCGGCCCGGGGCGAGGAGCTCCCGCTTCTCCGGGCGGAGGTCGAAATGCTGCGGCAGGACGTCGAGCTCCATCCACTCGTCCAGGGCGTCGAGCGCCACCTCCGGGTCCACGACGAACGGGGTGCCCGCGGCGAGGGCGGCGTCCGCCCGGTGCAGCAGCGTCTCGTGGGCGAACCGCCGGGCCCAGAAGGCGGCGCTGCGGAAGTGGAAGGGGCCCCGGACCTCCGTTCCCGGGCCGGCGGCGACCAGGGTCCGGGC
>NZ_JAJTTE010000063.1 GCF_021343995.1 Pseudonocardia terrae
CGAAGCGGTGCCCACGACGACGGTCCTGGGCACCGCTTCACCCTGCCCCTTGACAAGACGGACTACATATCAGTGCGTTGACCACATAGGTTCACCGGCTTTGATCATGCGGCGGTGCTGGGTCGGCCCCAGCGCTGCTGACGTTCGCTGCGGACGCGGGCGCGTTCACGTCGTTGGGCGGCGAGGACGTCGGGGTGGCGGGCGTTGGCGTTGCGCCAGCGCAGGTAGTAGTCCTGCAGCCGCCGTGCCAGAGCGGTGTGGTTGGGGTGGTTCGACGCGCTCATCGTGAAGGTGCGCAGCGGCCCGAACTGGGCCTCGATCGAGTTGGCCCAGGAAGCGTAGGTCGGGGTGAAGCACAGCTCGACCTTGTGCCGGGCCGCCCACGCCCGGATCTTCGGTGTCTTGTTCGCCGAGAGGTTGTCCAGGATGACGTAGACCGGGGCGCCGTCGGGGCGGGTGGCGCGGATCGACTTGAGCGCGGCGAGGGTGTGGTCGCCGCCTTTGCGGCGTCGCGTCACACCCCAGAGTTGGTCGTCGCCGAGGCTGTAGCAGCCGTGGAAGTAGCGAATCCCGTGCGTGCGGGTGTAGGTCGCGGGCAGCCGCGTCGGTTTCGTCTCCGGTGCCCACGTGGAGCCGTGGCAGGGGCGGATCGACAGCGGCCCGAACTGGTCGAACGCGAAGCAGCGGCCCGGGAACCGGCTGGTCACCTCCTCGATCCGGTCGAGCTTGGCGTCCTTGTCCGGGTCGGTGGACTCTTTCCAGGTGCGGGTTCGCTGGAACGAGATCCCGGCGGCGCGCAGCACGGTCCGGAGTCGTTCGCGGCTGATCACGATCCGGTGTTCGTGGCAGCGGGCCAGGTGAGCGGCGAGTTTGCGGATGCTCCACCGGGTGAACGGCAGGTCCAGCTTGTCCGGGCGGGTGGTGGCCGTCGTGACGAGGAACGCGATATCGGTGTCACTGATGCGGCGGGGACGGCCTCCCGCCCACCGAGGGTCCAGCGCGGCCAGCCCTCGCTCGTTGAATGCGTGGATCACATCGCGCACGGTGTCCTCGTCGGCGGCGACCAGGCGGGCGATCGCCGGCACCGGGGTCCCCGACGACGACGCCATGATGATCGACGCCCGGCGGACCCGGATCGGGTTCCCCCGTCCGCGGCGCACGATCTGAGTCAGCCGCCGCCCCTCCTCCTCGGTCAACCGTCGTGCTCTGACCGGTCCTGCCATCCCGAAGCCCCACTTCCGCCGCCGACTTCATCTCAGCGCCGAGAGTGGGAGTTCCCGACCCGCTCGCCAGGGCCATCACCCGGCGTGTCGCCAACCCGGTGAACGTTCGTGGTCAACGCACTAGCCCTTCCGTCGACACGCGGGCGAGGCTCGCGGAACGAGAGACCAAGCTCGGCCTGATCCGTGGCAGCGGAATGTCGGTCCTCGAGTGAGTCGACTTGCGCAGACGAGAGACTGCGAAGCAACGTTCAACCGTGCCACACAGACACCTCAGACTCTTCTAAGTGATGCACATCACACCTAGATCCCTCATCGAAAGACCTCCAAGATCACCGAGTCGGGGCCCAATTCGGCGACGGATCGCGCCCGACTGCGCCTCTGTGTCTCCGGCACCAGTCCGCTGAGTTCATCGAGAAGGCGCCCGGCAATACGTAGATCTGCGTATTGTCGCCATGCAGGCGGTCAGGCTCATAGGCCTTTGTATGTTGGCGCACAGGTCCGAAATATCGCCTCGACAGGCGACGGCGCTGGCTGTCACAATCCTTGTAGTCTTCCGGGCGCGGGATCTGTGACAACGCGCCTGTGGAACTCGCTGCGAACAGGACCTCTATGGACGAGTCGTCCCCCCGATACCGCTCGCCGATCGTGGGTGACCTGCACTTGCCTCCGACCGGCGTTACGGGCACGCCGACGGTGGATCCGGTCGCGCCCGTGCCGATGCTCATCGAGCTGAACGTGCGCTTTCCGGGTGGTCTGCTCGCGGTTCGGCGTGCGTTCCACGCGCTCTGGGCAGGGTTCGCCGACCGCGCGGGTGGATCGTGGCCGAATCCTGACCCGATGCTTGACTCCGGGCTGCCGGAGACGCCCCAGGGCCTTGCCTACATCACGCCCAAGCTGTACCAGTGCGTCCTGTCGCGGATGGTGCTTCGCGACCTCGTGGAGGAGGATATGCGGCTCGCCGACGGCAGCGGGCGGCCACCGACGATCTTCCGGGTGTGGCCGGACTACACCCTCGACGCCCAGATCGACCGGTCGGCGCCGACGGTCAAGGCGGACGCTGCCTGGCGGTCCTACGCGGCGCTCGGGCACGGGATCGTGTGGGCGGTTGTCGACAGCGGGATCGACTCCTGCCATCCGCACTTCTTCGGTTTGGAGCTCGCGAAGGAGGGTCGGGGGGACGCGGTGGCGCATGGGGCGACGAGTGCGCTGCATCGGGACTTCAGCCATCTGGTCAACCCGGCCGACCCGGCGCGGCCCCTCGTTCCCGCGGCCGGCCTAGCGCCGGCCGGGGTGCCGGCAGTACCGGTCGTGCCGACGGCGCTGGTCGACGAGAGCGGGCACGGCACGCACGTCGCTGGGATCATTGCGGGCTGCAGCCCCACCGGTGCGCACCCGCGCGTCGCGCAGTCTCAGGAGGCCACCGACGGTGGGTTCGTCCCGAGGGTGCGGCACGGCACCTTGTCCGGGATGGCCCCTGCGTGCGAGCTGGTGAGCCTGAAGGTGATGCGGTTGAGCCGCCAGGGGACATGGGTGACGTCGTCGGCCGCGGTGATCCGGGCACTCACCTACCTGCGCACGGAGGTCAATGTCGATCCCGCGCTGCTGCGCGTACACGGGGTCAACCTGAGCCTGGGCTGCGAGTGGTATCCCGACCAGTACGCCGCCGGTCAGTCACCGCTGTGTCAGGCGGTGAACCAGCTCGTCGCGTCCGGAGTTGTCGTCGTGATCTCGGCTGGCAATTACGGCGCCCGCTCGACCAGCAACGACGCGGCCAGCCCCTCTGCCGTCCTCGGCTCGATCACCGAACCGGCCCACGCCCAGGACTGCATCGCGGTCGGATCGACGCATCGCGATGCCCCGCACGCCTTCGGGGTGACCTGGACCTCGGGCAAGGGCCCGACGCTCGACGGGCGGACGAAGCCGGATGTCGTCGCGCCGGGCGAGTGGATCTGCTCAGCCGCGACCGGGGAGGTCCGGGCCAAGGCCGGCCTCGACTCGCCCGACACGCCGCTGCCCGCCGACGACGGGGCTCGGCAGGACCAGCTGCTGACCTACGCCGAGCAGTCGGGGACGTCGATGGCCGCCCCGCACGTGTCCGGGGTGATCGCGGCGTTCCTCTCCGCGCGCCCCGAGTTCATCGGCAGACCCCGGCAGGTCAAGGAGATGCTCACCGGCAACGCCACCGATCTCGGGCGCGAGCGGTACGCCCAGGGGGCCGGGCTGGTCGACCTGATGCGGATGCTCGCCAACGTGTGAACGAAAGGAACGGCCGCGATGGCCTCACTGCCGACCGGAGAGCCGGTCTGGGACCTGAAGTTCGACGAGAAGGGCGGGATCGCGCCCGCCGACCGGAACGGCTTCCTCGACGAGGTGGCCGCCTCCGGGGTGGCGGACCTCTTTCTGATCAGCCACGGCTGGGGCACGGCCGAGCAGAGCGCACGTGACCTCTACGACCACCTGTTCCCGGTCATCCGTGACGCCGCCGGTGCGCTGCCGGCCCTCGGGCCGGTGGGCTTCGGCGGCATCTACTGGCCGTCGTTGTGGTTCCCTGACACCCCCGCCACGCCGCCTGCCGCAGCCGGCTCGATCCAGTCCGGCACCGACGAGCTCCTCGACGGTAGCGCCGGGACGGCCGCGGTCAGCGGGGCCGAGATCGCGGCCTCGCTCCGGAGCGGCTACGCCGACCCGGCCCAGCGCGACATTGTCGACCGGATTGGGGCGCTGATCGATGAGTGTGCCGCCCTGGGTCCCGACCAGCCCGATGCGGCCAAGGAGAAGCGGCTCGACGAGCTCAGCGCCCTGATCGCCGCGCTCACCCCACCGGAACCGGACACCCCGCAGTTCGAAGACTCCGGCGAGACCGCGCTGCTGCAGACCGACAACCCGCGGCGGGACTACGTGGCGACCGCGGAGGTCTTCGGCAGCGTCCCGCCGGCCGGCTCGACTCAGGGCGTCACCGATTGGTTCGGCAAAGCGGTGAACGGCGCCAAGGACGCCGTCCGGGTGCTGTCCTACAGCACCATGAAGGCCCGCGCCGGGGACATCGGACGGTCGGGGCTGGGCCCGCTGCTCGCCGACCTGCACCACCGGTCGCCCCAGCTGCGGGTGCACCTGGTCGGCCACAGCTTCGGGGCGCGGCTGGTGTCGTTCGCTCTCGCCGGCCTCGCCGCGCCCACCGACAGCCCGATCGCCTCGATCGTGCTGCTTCAGGGTGCGTTCTCGCACTGGTCGTTCGGTGGGGCGCAGCAGAATCCGTGGGTCCGGCGCGGAGCCCTGCATGGCCTCGCCGACCGGGTCAATGGGCCGCTCGTCGCCACCTTCAGTTCCTTCGACTGGGCCGTCTGCCGGTGGTATCCCAAGGCCTCGTTCCTCGCCCAACAGGATGTCGAGGCGGAGGTCGCGGACCGTTGGGGAGGCATGGGATCCGACGGGTTCCAGGCGGTCGGGGCACAAGCCCGGACCATGCCCGAGGCTGGTGGCACCGACTACGGCTTCGCCGCGGGGTCGTTCTACGCCGTCGACGGTGTCGACGTCATCAACAACACCGACCACGAACCCTTCGCCGGCGCACACTCCGATATCCGCAAACCCGCCATCGGGCAACTCGTCGCGAGTGCGGCCGCGGCGCACACGTGATCTGATGGACCGGCTCTCGAGGGTGGTCAGCCCACGGGGACGGCCGTGGCCGGTGCGCTGCTGCAGTGGGATTGGCACGTAGCACCGCGACGCCACTGACGCGCCCGTCGACCGACGAATGGCACCTCTTGTTGGCGCCGCGCAGGCCCCCGGCGACAACCGCCGCGAAAATCCCACCTTGGGCTGGCAGAGCCTCTAAAGCGATCGATCATGGCGTCAGTGACCACGATCCAACCGCGCAGCAGGCGCTTCCGCGCATCTCTCGATATCGTGATAGATCCAAGATTGGAAGCTTTCAGTGGCCGAGGAAGGAGAATTCTGATGGACAATGATCTCGACCAGGGTGGCGCCGCGCAAGGTGGCGGCGCACTCCAACCCGTGGTGGCACTCCAGCCGGCACCGGCACCCCGGCTACAAGCGCTACCCCGACCACGAGCGCGCCTCCCAAAGCGAGCGGAGCCCCGGTGGCGACCGCTAGGCCAACAATAACGAGGACATTCGTCGGGCATGATCCCTCGGGTTGGATTCGGCCCGGGTATACCGCATTGTCGTGTCCGTGGTGGCAGTCAGCATTCTCGGAATATTCATCTAGGCCATTCTGAAGCTGAATGTTATACCAGCCACTCCGGCCGCGAATGGAGCCTCTGGTACTCCGGTGATGGCCGATCCGAACGCGCCGACTATCGCCGCTCTCGCCAGCGCTGCGTTGGCCTCCCTGACGTCATTGACCGCTGCGTATTTCGAGGTCAAGGCGGCGAGTGAACAGAGCACCCAAGCGTCGTCTGCCACGGCCTAGGCGCTCAACGTGCTTGGCAACACGACCAATCCCTAGGCAATCGTCGGTCGCTAGGGGTCGGCAGTCGTCTGGGGTTTCAGGTGGTGGCTGACGGGCTAACTGAACGCTTTGGGGCTAACCCGGGGCTTTCATCGCGGTTCACCGAGTGGGGCGTGTCAGTAGGCTAGAGGGTGCTGCTGACCAGGGAGAATAGGGATTGCTGAAGTCTCTATCGTCCCAAGAGCAGGAGCACCCTCCAGGTGAAGAAGGTTATAGGGTTCTACCCGTGCCCGGACATCGACACGGCCGGACGGCGGTGGTCTCGCACACGGAGACGCTGCTGTTGACCGAGACGATCGGGAAGGTCGGGCTGGACCGGGCGCTGTCGGGCGGTGTTGGAGCCGTGGCGGCCGCGGTTCGCGGTGCACGACCCGACGAAGATCCTGCTCGACCTCGCCCTCGGCCTGGCGGCGGGCGGGGACTGTCTGGCCGATATCGCGCTGTTGCGCGCCGAACCCGCCCTGTTCGGTCCGGCCGCCTCGGACCCGACCGTGTCACGCACGATCGACCGCCTCGCCGCCGACGCCACCACCGTCTTGGCGGCGATCGACACCGCCCGCGCCGAAGCCGAATCCGCCGCGTTCTATAAGGCCGATAAGGCCCCCCAAAAGCGGCGCAACGTCGTCGAATGTGGCTTCTGAGCGGCGCCGTAGACGTCCTTCACAGCCCAATCACGACGAATGGAGCCCAATACCGGGGATGCTCGAACGGACGGGTGTCGGGTTTGCCGACGATCGCACGCAGTGTCGCCACCAGTCCGCGCTCACTGCTAACGACTCCGTCGGGAGTGTCCGCGGCGTGGCCCTCGATCCGGTCGGCTATGCGATCCAGCTCTCGGCTCGGGACGCTGCGCGTCCAGGCCTGAGCATCGCGAAGGGCGACTGCCGGCGCGCCGGGGCGGGCCGGGCACTCGCCCTCCAGCTCACGTAATCGTTCGTAGAACCGACTCATAAGTACGGTGGTTGCCACATCATCGACTGGCCACAGGCTGGCCACGGTGGCCGCTGCGCCGGCGGTGATCATCGCGTTTGGCAGCCCGATGACCTCGTTTGTCGATCCGAAAATGCCGATCTGACCGGACTCACAGGCCGAGGCGACCACCAGCCGGCACATCGTCAGCTGCCGCTCGGACAGCTCCCGTACAGTGACTGGCCCGTCGGCGAGCCCAAGAGTCGATCCCAGCGGATCACCGAGATTGTTCGTGCCGTGGCAGGCCAGGTGAATGTGCGTGGCCGTGATCGCGTGGTCGAGCACAAAGCTGCGGGTTGCGGCCGCCCCATACGCGACTGTCGTAGCTTGGCCGAATCCGCGCCCGACGGCCCAGAGCTCGGCCCGGGCACCGGGCAGCGGACGGGCCTCCTCCGCATCCGCTATCCCCACAAAGTGCGCCGGAGCGGACCCGATGCGCTGCAGCCGCCGCCGGCAGGCCGTCAACACACCCCCGGACGGTGCCACGGTCACCGCGGCGACGTCGGCCAGGCGCTTCCCCGCCGGGTCATCGGGCACGAGCAGGGCCGTGCCAAGGGGGAGCGCACCAACGATTCCAGCGGGGACAATCGCCACCTCCGTCGCGCCTATCCCGCCTAGCCGCTCCGCGAGCGCGGAGCCGAACATCATGCCCAACAGTCGGCCGATGCGGTCGAGCGCCGCGTCGCGGCGCGCGTCACTGCCCAGCAGGCCGCCCACCTCGTCGCCGAACTGGAGAAGGCAGGCGACGAGATCGGCGCTGGTGACCGAACTGATGGAGACGATCTCGACGGCCGGGGGCGTGGATCCGGGCACCGCCAGGAGACATACCGAGCCCGCCGGGGTGGACACGAGGTGAACCAGGGGGCGGCCGGCTTCCGACTCGGACACGACCTCGTCCAGCGAGGCGTGCCGGAGGAACCCCGACAGCCCGGGAAGCTCTCGGACCTGCGGGATCAGCTCGGCAAGCGCCGCAGGTCCTGGCGCGCCGGTCGCCGAGAGCAGCGCCCTGGTCACCTGGTGCGCGAGGTGGGGGTCTGTGGCGCTGAGGCGGTCCATGGCCGGTTCGTCCCGCATGACGGCTGCAGACAGCGTGCGCGCGCGCCCCTCCTCCAGGATCTGCACGGCTTCTGCAGGCCGGTCTGCAAGAGTCAAGCAGTAGGCCGCCCATTCGACGATCTTGTAGTAGTCAGCGAATTGCTTCTCAAACACAGAGCTCGACCTGCTGAGGACATAAAAGTCGTCGACCACCTCCATAGCGCCTAGGAACGCCGAGGCCGCCGCCGACCAGTCTCGCTGGCGAGCGGCAATAGTCCCGAGACTGGCAGAGACCGCGATTCGGGTCGACGGCACGTCATAGCCCGCGAGGTCCACCAGCGCCGCCTCCAGGTGTCCGCGGACCTCGGTGTCATTGGCGCCGAGCAGGCGCTCGATGTCGGCTAGGACGTGGCGTGTCATCGCGCTGTCCCCGCCGGAAGGCGTCAACTCCAATGCCTTTCCGGCGTACGTACGAGCCCTCTCAAGAGCTGCTTGTTCGTCGGGGCGCGGTGTGCGGTCGGCCTGACCCCCGACGGCCCAGCGCGGCGGCTCGTCGAGCCCAAAGACCGCCGGATTGAGCACCGCGAGATCCGCCAGTGTGACGGCGAAGTCCGGTTGTATATCCTCGGCGTCCACACGCGCGTCCACACGGCGCCGCCGTCGGGCGATCGAGTCCTGAACCGCGTCCAGGATGGCGCCTGCCCGCACGCTGAATGCGCGTCCCGCCTGGAACTGCATGTCCAAGTCGAGAAACCCGGTCGCCGCCTGGTCAAGCAGGTCGTCCGCCTCTGCGAAAACTGGTACCGGGTCCGTCTCGCGGGAGAGCCGGTTGGCCCGCTTGACGAGCGCGTGGCCGAGGTTGAAAGTGGAGTAGGCCCAGCCCAGCGGCTCCAAGTCCCGAGGCCGCAACTCTAATGCGCTGCGGCAGAGCGCGGCTGCATGCTCGGCATCGGCCAGCGGATCTCCTCCCTCCCGCTCCAGATACAGGATCGATAGGTTAGTGGAAATCATCGCCCACTGCTCGGGGTACTCGTCTCGAGAGAAGGACTGCAGGGCTTCCTCGCAGAGGGCGATGGCCTCCTCGGACCGGGCAACCGGCGTGCCAAGCGGGGAGCGAGCCAGCGCCAAGGCGAGGTCGCTGCTGGCGCCTGCCCGCTCGATCGTCCCCTCCGGCGCAAGATCGCGGGCCGCACGGAGATCGGCAACGGCCGCCGCGGCGTCCTCTTCGGTAAATAGCGAACCGCCATCAAGCCGCTCGGTCGCCCGCCGGGAATGCAATAACTGCTGCAGCTCAACCCGGCCCTGCTGAATGCAAAGTGTGATAGCGCGCTTGAAGTCGGCATTGCGCTCCGGGGTCAGCGGCCCAGGCGTTGCAAGCCGGGTCATCACCGCAAGAAATTCCGGCGCCATAACGTTCTCGATATACGTGGTCCTCATGCGAGCCAGATTATTCACGGCCTCGTCGACGGAAACGCCGTCTCGGAGGTCCTGGAACAGCGTTCGCTGGGAGTGGAAGAGGTGGCGGTCGAAGGGGTCTTCCGGATCCACCACAGCGAGATTGCAGTCGAGATAGTCCAGGAATTCGTCGGTTAGACTAATGGGATGGCGCTCAAGAATGGCCCGGAGGGCGTCGGCGTCGGTGAAAGCGATGGATTCGGTGAACGCGGCATGTGATTCCGCGAGCTCACGCGCGTCACCAAGCTCGGCAAGGAAAGCCTGGTAGGCCGGCGACTCACCGTGCCCGGCGAGAATCTCGTCGGCGGCGGAGCGGTGGGCGCGGACCACGGTGCCGAGCGAGGGGTGAACCGACATGCCCGACATCGAGCTGACAAGTACGTGCGGATCGGAGCCGGTTTCGGGGCAGGCAAGGAAGAGCCCATCGGGCAGCAGGCCGATCGCTACCAGGGGTGCTGGGACCACGTGTAAGGTCCCACAGCCCGGGCACGGCAGTGAGCCGAACCCTGCCGGGTCAGCGCGAACCTCGGGATGTTCCTCGAGTGAGACCACGGCCCAAGCGAACATAGTCGTCGTCGAACCGCATCCACATGAAATAGTGACGGCGGACTTTCGGGAGACGCTCATCTGAGTCCTTTCCATTTTGTTGACGCCGCTCGTAGATCCCCGTACGGTGCTGCTGCCGACGCAGTGCTTGGTAGCTCCGAAAGGTTGGATCCGTGCAGCGCAATATCATCACTCCAGCCGACGTGCGCCGAGCCAGGCCGGGGGTGACCCGCGGAACGGGACCTGTCGCCCCTCCTCCCGTCGCGCCCCCCGCCGCTGACGACTACTGGTCAAAGTTCATCAAGTACGTGCCGGTGGAAATGGTCAGCGCATATCTGATCCTCCAAGGCCTGGTGCAGTCCGCCTACCCAGCCGGCTCGACAGCGCGGTCATGGGGGCTCGGCCTGCTGCTCGTCCTCGGTACTGTCGCAAGTTACTTCTTCTCCCGTCGAGTGTTAGCGGTCCAGCGCGCCCAGCAGGCTGGGATGAGCGCCCTGGCCTTCGTGATTTGGTGCTTCGCAATCGGAGGCTGGTTCGCGACGACAAATTGGTACGCAGGCTGGATGGGAACCGCGGCAGTGGTGGTCTTCGCCGTCCTGGTGCAGATCCTGCGGCTCGACCCGCTGCCGAATCCGGCGACCTGAGTAGGAAGGTCTCGTGGCTGTGGGGGAGCGGAACCCTCAAAGGTGGTGATAGATCCGGGATGAAACACGCGAAACACCCGCTCAGAAACACTAGGCGGATGTAATCTCTGCGAACTTGGCACTTGTACTCCGGGAGCCCGTCGCGGTCCGCTTTGTACCGGCGGGGTCTCGATCCGAAATCGACGGCCTCGCCTCCTCCGGGGATCGCGCAGCCGGTCTCCGGCTGTCAGTCGACCGTTGGACGGGGCAACTGGGGACCTGTTTCTGGTGCCCGGGGGTTGGTCAACCGGGCGAGGGGTAATGGATCGACGAGGATGTTGTGGTGTCTGTGGTGGTTGCCTGTTTCGGCAGCCGGGGCGGCAGTTGCTCGACGGTTCTGCACTATCCAGAACACGGCGGACAATAGGGCTACGAAGATCTCGAGCCAGAACAGGCTGATGACGCCGGCCCCCCACAGGGCGCCTCCGGCGACCGCGCCGATCAGCATGACCCATGCGACCCATGCGTAGCGGTCGAACTGCCTCGGTTTGCGCTGCATGGCCCGGCCGACCGTCGGCGCGTCCAGGGGCCAACCCGGCACCGGGGCGCCGGCGTCCTCCTCCTCCGTGCGTCGCCGCGTCGGGTTGATCACGGCGACGACCAGGATGCAGACGAACAGCAGGATCGCGGCGACGTAGTGAGGTCGGCACGATCGCCACGACCGCCGCGAACACACCACCGAGGTTGAGGAGCGTGTCTTCGGCCGCGTGCCGCCCCCTCAGGGCGATCATCGCCGCGCCCAGGCCGATCAGCGCGCCGACCAACGCGGCCTGGGACGCCGTGTAGTAGTAGGCGCTGACCGACGCCGGGAACGATCCCTGCCGCGAGCTCTGGCAGGTGACCGTGACGCCGAGTGCGATCAACAGGCCGACGATCGCCACACGCAGGTAGGCGTACGACTTGCCCAACACGCCGTCAGCGGGCGGAGGCAGCGCGGTGAGAGCCCGATCCGGGCCCTGCTCGACCGCGCGAACCGTGTCCGACATTCCTGAACTCCAGTTTCGTCGTGACGTGACGAGTGACCCCGCGTCGACGAGCCGATCGGTGGCGCCGCGTGGAACCGGTCCCCCGCCGCTTGCTTGCGGTGCCCAGGTAGGAAGGCCGTGCGTGCTCGTCCTGATACAGCACAGTGCCAATCATCGAGTGGCGCTGCGGCCCGAGGCCCGTGGGCCCCGCCGCGGAGGGTCGCACCGGGCCTCGAGACCGGTCCGGCGGAGCGGGGAATTGTCCCTCGCGCGGATCGGGGACGACGGACAGCGAGCAGGCGGCCCAGCCGGTCGGGCTGCGGCCCACTAGTGCGGGATCGCCGTCGAAGGCGAGGGAGTCCTGGCACGAGGGTCTCGAAGTAATCACCGCCTCGATCTCACGTTCGAGCATATGGAGGTACTCCCGGTCTTCGCGTGGACCTGATCCGCTTCGTTCGTCAGAAGGCTGGCTGGCCACCGGGCGCACGGCGCCCGCGCTCGTTCCTGTCGGGTCTATAGTCAATTTGACTGTTGCCTCGCACTCACCGACGCGGTCAGCTCGGCTGCGTGTCGGCGAGGAAGTCGAACCGTAGACCGCTGGAGCCGGAGCAGCGGCCGATGCCTCGAGCGGCGCTCAGCCACACCGCGACACTCCCTTGCCGACAGCGGGCCCGGTTGTACGCGACACGCAGCGTGGTGCCTGTCTGGGTCACCTCCTCCTCGTTGATGAAATACCGCGCGCCGTTGTCGAGGCCCTCCCGGAGCAACGATGTCCTTGGGTGGACCGGCTGGCCGTCGACGACGCTGGGCAGCGTGGCGCGCTGCAGCTGGACGCTTCGGGTGTCGCCCGGCACGTGCACCGGGATGAACGGGATCCAGTTCTCGGGAATCGTGCTCATCACCGCGTACGCGGCGGCCGCGGTAGGGTCGGTCGGTTGCTGCGGCGGAAATAAGCGTTGGCGCTGGGCGACGACCTCGGCCGACACCTCCGAGCCACGGCGGCTCTCGCCGGTGGGGACGCGGACCGTGCGTTCGACACCCCACACGAGGTTGGCGTTCTCGTCCCGGATTAACGAGACCTCCTCCAGCCCGGGACCCGTTGCAATGCTAGGCGCCGTCGTGGGCACGAACAGCCGGGTGTCCGCGATCGGGGCCGCGTCACGGGTGCCCAGCGTGAACATCGACCACCGTTGCCAGTCCTCGTCGGCGCCTGCACCGGCCGGGGTGATCCACAGCCGCTGACCGAAGACGTCGGTGACCGCCAGCCCTCGCATCCGAACCAGCACGCCCGCCGGCACGTCGCACGGGAGCTGGAACCAGTTGTTGCTGTACACCAGCGCGAACTCTAGGAAGATCAACCTGGCCAGGTCGGCGCTGTCCGGCTGAACGTCAGCGAAGTTGGTCTGCCCGTCCTCGATCGCCCACCAGCGCGACAGCGGCATTCCGGTGAACCGCACCGGCGCTGGGAACGCCGTGCGATTCACCGGTGGTGGTCCTGATGCTGTTCCGTCGAGCGGCCCGCTCGGATCGATCGAGAACGCGTGCCAGTCCAGTTCACCCCCGGGGAACTCGGGCGCGGTCAGCACGGTTTCCCCGGTGGGGTCCGCCGCGGCGACCGAGAAGCGGTGTTCCAGCCGACGTGCATCCCAGGCGGCTTCGGCCGCGGGTTGGTCGATGAGGCCGTCGAACCAGGAGACGAGCCGGGTGCCGAGGTGGTCGAGCAAGCCACTGTAGAGCATCAGCTGGTCGACGATGTTGTCCGATGCGTGTCCCCCGCCCAGGAGGTGCTGGTAGAGGAGGTAACCATCCATACGGCGGCCCGCGACAGCCTGAAGTGTTGCCCACACCTCCGGGTCGGCCACCTGTTGCGTGTCGGCGTCGTTAGACGGGTCAGGGAGCGCGATGGGGTAGAGCTGGACATACTGCGTGCGGAAGAGCTCCAGGGAGTTCAAGTCCCCAATGGATCGCTCGAGGAGTTTGAACCAGCGACGACCGATGATGAGGCGAAGGTCGAACGCGATCGATTCGGCGCCGAACGCGAACGGGACCCGCCGCCGCGTTGCCAACGTCTCCAGCGGACGGTCACTGGGCAGGTCCTCGATCGGCTCCTGGCCGACGCCCGGGCGGAACCGACTCGGCGTCGATGTGCCGATCGAGTACGTCACCGTCACCGGCGATCCGGCGTCCTGGCCGAGGAGCTCGCCCATCTGCCACTGGCGAGTGAGCAGCCACAGCGGATCGCGGACCTCGGCGCTCAGGGCGCGGTCAAAGCCAATGGTGCGCGGCCTGCCCTCCAGCCGGTTCCACACGCCGACCGTCGGAAACTGCCGGTCGGCGAGCGCGGCGGGCAGGTCGTCGATGCGGGTTGACTCAGTCACGACTCTTCCAGCGCAGGTTGGCGACCGCGAGGTCGGTGCTGATCGTAATAGGACGTGGGGTGGCGGACAGGACCGTGGCCGGGAGCAGCTGGGCATATGCGGTGTCGTCGAGGTGGCCCGGCTCGACCGCCCGCAGCGTCGCGAGATCGAACGTCTCCATGACCGCGGCGACCAGGTCGTCATCGCTCCAGGTACCCGTCCGGACCGGGGGTACGACCAGCAGCATGGCCTGGGGCGGCTCGGAGTCAGGGCTGTCCAGGTCGACGGCGATGCCGGTCGTCTCGCCGTCGGCCGGGATCACCTCCGTCCACTCGTCGAGGAGCAGCCCACACAGGATATTCTGCGGCAGGAACGTGCTCGCGTAGTGCGCCGTGTAGAGCAGCCGGTCCTCGGTGATCGTGGCGCCCGCGGCGAACTCCATGGCCAGCCAATGATCGTCAGGCTGGACGGGGAGCTGGATCGGTACCAGCGTCGGGTCGTGCACGCCTGGCGGGTCGCCCAACGGGCCGGGCTCGCCCCGCAGCGCGTCGCTGAGCAGGGTGGCGCGTTCCCACAGCCGCGCCTTGTCCCGCACCCTCGCAACGCCGTGTATCCAGTCGTCGACGGGGATGTCCCGGCCGACGTCGTGGACGAGGTGCGCAACGAGGTCGTCGCTCGCTCGGCGGGCTTGCTGCAGCTCGGCGGCCTGCTGATCACCGAGCGTGTACTCAGGCACGACCAGCACGTCGTCGCCGAGCAGGGCAGAGAGCGCCGCGGTTCCCGCCGTGACCCGGTCGAGACCGCTGACAACCTGGTCGTATACCGCCAGCGCGGCGTCGGCGGCGGTCAGCCTGCGGGCGATCTCGGACTGCAGCGCGGTCACCCGATTGAGTAGGTCACGAGCGAACTCGATCACCCGGTCGTGGAAGGACGTGAGGTCGAGGCCGGTAGGGTCGAGGTCGGTCAGCGGAAGCTTCGCGGCGACCTCGGTTAGCAGGCCGCTGAGCGTGTTTCGGCCGGTGCCTCCCTGCCGTCGCAGTGCCTGTAGGCGGGCGTCGAAGGCCTGTCTGCGGGTGGCGACCGTGGCGCGCAGCTGGCTCGGCGTGGCCGGGCGAGGGCTGGTGGGGCTGGTGGTGAGCAGCCGTTCGGCCTGTTGCAGCAGGGCGAACCGGGCCTCGTCGGTCGCGGTGGCGGCTAGCGCGTCGTATTGGTGGATCAGCGCGTCGGCCGCCGCTAGCGAGCGGCCCATCCGGTCGGCTGTCGCGGCGACGGCCGCGAGCACGTCTCTGAAGACGTCTCGTCGCCATTTGATCAGCTCGCCCCAACTGCTGCGCACCAGGCCGAAGCCGCTCGCCGTGCCAACGAGGTCCGCGTAGCGCTGTAGGAACGTGTCAATACCACTGATCACCTGTGTGCGCTGCGGCTCCGTCGAGGTCAGCTGCAGGAGCGCGCCGAGATCGCTGATGTAGCTCGTTACGTTGCCGGCGAGCTTGTTCAGCGACGCGCGCACGGCTGCAGGCCGCTCCCGCGACAGCGAGATAACGTCATCCGCGCCGCGGTCCACGGTGGCAGAACCCGCGGCGGGCACGAGGTCGCTCGGCCGCAGCGGCCGGGACGTCGTGAGTAGCCTGCGCAGCGTGGCGACTAGGCCGGAGAGCTCAAAAAACGTGATCCGGTTGGTGACGCGCTGGGTGTAGCGGATGCTGAGCAGTGCGTCGGGGCGGGGGCCGTCCCGCTCGACGACGACGCCGAGGATGCGGTCGTCGAGATCGGTCATCGCCGCCTCGTCCGCGGGTCGCACGGCCCACAGCAGGTCGATCGGGGAGAGCCCAACGTCCTGCTGGCTGACCACCCTGCTTTGGGCCTGGCCATTGACCGGATCCGTCCATGTGACCGTTGCAACGACGTTGAAGGCTTGAGGCAGGAGACCCGGAAGCCAGTCGTTCACGGCGGGCTCCGCCTGTGCTCTCGGGGTGGCGCCCTCGACCGGGGGATGGAGGCCCGGGGTGAACTGCAGGCCGAGCCGGTGGGTCAGGGTCACCCCGCTGCGAGGGGTCCGCACTACGGCCGGATCTGGCGGGAAGCCTTCCTTGGCATACGCGTCGAGCGTCGCAGCGGCCCGGTCCGGGTTGCCCGCGAGCGTCTGGTGGGTGCTCTCGGCAATGGCAAGGTCGGCAACCGCGTCATGTAGGTCGAGCAGCCGCTGTACCTCCGCCGAGATCGCGGCTAGCTGCACGTCGGTCGCGACGGGCAGGCCGACTGCGCCGAACGGGTAGGTGGTGTCCTGTGTCCGGGTGACGCGCCGCACCAGTTCGAGGCCGTCCACGACGTTGCGTGCCTCGACCAGATCGGCGGACGTCCCGGTCGCTGGGCGCGTCTCCTCCAGCCGCCCGGCCCGCAGCGGGAAGGCGCCCCGCAGTGCGGCGATAATAGTGTCCAGCTCGGCCTCCGCAAACCGATCATGTAGACCGCGCTCGAAGCGATAGCCCAGCAACGCGCCGAGAGACTGGCCGGAGCGGAGCCCGTTCAACACCGCTAGCGCGGCCCGGACCCGGTCGGAGCTAAGGTTCACGGCGAACGTGCCTGGGTTCTCTGGCGTCGCGTTGGCCAGGTACCCCGCCCGCAGCACGGCGGCCGTCCGCGCTTGCGCCGGTGACGGAGCGTGCAGGTAGCCGCCGTTGGTTGGGTCGTGCAGTAGCGGGCTCGATCCCGGTGGCGTGAACAGCTGGGCGAGATCGCCGGTGAGCTGGACGGGGCTGAGTTGGCGGGTGCGCGGGCGGATGTCCTCCAGCCAGCCGTACGCGCCGAGGTGCAGGCCGGTCCGCGCGGCCGCGGTGCCGTCGGGCCCGTACCGCAGCTCGGCGAGCCGCTCGTTGGCGAGCCCGAGCTGCCAGGCGTCCAGCCGGTAGGTCGCGCAGTCCAGGTGCTCGACCAGTACCCGTTCCAGGCGAGCCGTTGGGACGTCGGCGAGCAGCCCGAGTGCCTGCACCTGCTCGGCCAGCTGAGCGGTGGCGAGACGGCCGTCCAGCGCGGTCGGCAGGTAGTCCACCGGCAGGGTGGAGGGGCTTCCGGTGACAGCCGGGTCGGGCGTGTAGAGCTGGCGGAAGCGGCTCTCGCTTGGTGCGGCCGGATCGGCTAATCCGATGTGGATGAATGGTGGGTCGACCGGGTCCTGCGCCAATGCGCTGCCTGCGGCCAGCGCCAGTCGTCGGGCGGCGTCCGCCCACCCGAGCAGCACGGCGTGCCGCAGCAGCAGGTAGAGCAGCGCCGCAGGGGCGCGGTCGGCGATGAAGCCCTTCTCGAGCCGGACCGTCTCCAGATCGGTTCCTGCGAGGTCGGCCAGCCAGCGCAGGTAGTTGCGCTGGTCGGTGGTGTACGCGCGAACGGGGTCGGTCTCCGACAGCGGGCGGTCGTCGACGAGCGGCGCGAGCAACGGGTACTGCGCGCCCACGAAGAGCCGGCGGATTAGGTCGGGGTCGGGCGCCCCGACGTGGCCGAGGCGGGCCAGCAGCGCGCGGACCGACTGCGGCATGTGCAGCTCGTCCAACGTGGGTAGCACGGTCGGACCGAGCCCACCGAGGTTCTCGCGGTTGTAGACGTCCTCGACGCTCTGGGCGTACCGCTGATAGAACTCCGCCGATGTCGGATGCAGAGCAAGGATGTCCAGAAGCATCTGGTGGGGGTCGCCGCCCGTGCCGAGCCGGGCGACCTTCGCGCTGGCCGTCCGCCAGTCGGCCGCGGCCGCCGTGAGCAGCTGGTGCAGCGCGCGGCGGTGCGGCGCCGTGGCGGCCGCGTCCGGCCAGGCCAGCCGGGAGAACGCGGTGGTGGGCAGTACTCCATAGGGCTGGCGTCCGATTCGTACGGCCGGAACCGGGCCGCGCCCCGACACGTGCCGGGTGAAGAAGTCGCGGGTGGCGTCGACGGGAGCGGCGCCGAGCACGGGGTGCAGCATGGTCTGCAGGTAGGAGCCCCAGGTCGCGGGCCACAGCGCGACGTTCGCGGCCCGCGCGTCCCGGTGGTCGGTTTGGTCGGCGTGGTGGGCACCGGCGACTATCGCGGGGTCGACGCCGACGAGCTCGGCGAACCACCGGCCGTCGGATTTGGTCGACCAGTCCGTGGGCGCGGCCGGGGAAGCCGCCGCCGGGGGCGCCAACGGGGTCGGGTCTTGGCCTGCTGGCCGTTGCTCGGTGTTGTTGGTCGGCGTGCCCTGCGGCACGAAGGCGAACCCGGCAGGGCTGCGCATCTGGCGGGTGATCAGGTCGGCGAGGTCCGTCGCCGTCTGGTCCGGAGTCGACGCTCGGCGCATGCCGAAAACGACCAGCCGGTCCACGCCTGCCCGGGTGTTGTCGTCGAGCGGGATCCGCACCCCCATACCGACCTGCACGGCCCGGTCGAAGTCGGTCAGCCAGAGCAGGTCGTCCGGGACGTGGAGGACCCCGGTCTGCTCGTCGACGGTCAGCTGGTCGGTGGTCCCGGGGTCGGGGCTGACCACGAGCTCGGGAGGGATGGTCGCCCCGGTCACGGAAATCACCCGCTGGCCGCCGACGTAGCCGAGCACCGTGAACCGGTCGGGCAGCAGCCGTGCCCGCGCCGCCTTCGTCCACGACTGCGCGGCGGTGGCCCCCTGCGCAGGCTCGGGCAGCACGAGGAACGCGACCTGGACAGCGTCGCTCGGATTGCTCGGCGCAGCGTCGATCCCGGCGGGGCGCAGACCCCGGATCGCGGCGCCGCGGGTGGCGCCGACCGAGGTGGTCAGGGCGATGTTGGCGGTCCCGGTCGCGGCGCGGTCGCCGTGCGCACGCCACACTGCCGTCCAGTACGTGACGGTGGCCTGCCGGTCAGCGGCGGCGACGGGGGTCGGCGTCAGGACGACCAGAACGGTCGTGCTGGGCGGGACACCGGTCGGCTGATCAGCGGGGTTGGCGGGCTGTCGGCTCGACAACAGCCACGCCGCCCGCCCGGACGGCACCCGGCCGATCAACTCCTCCCAGGCGGCCTGCTTGGCGGCCCCGTTGCCGCCCGCCTGCCACACGGCGGTCCAGTAGGCGTCCAACGCGGTGAGCTCGGCGACCGTCGGCAAGGGCTCGAACTTGTCCACCGACCAGTCGTCGGGGAAGACGCGGACTAGCAGCTCCGACGCCGTGAAGCGGGTCTGCACCCGGACGGGGCCGAGGAGCACGGGGAAGTCGTCGCTGAGAGGTGCCGGGGCGGTCATGACAGCATCTCCTGCGCGTGGACGGCCATCAGGACCGGCGCCTGGAACAGCACGTAGGCCAGGTCGGCCGAGCTGAGCCCGCCGTGCCACGAGGGCAGCGCGACGTCCTCGTCGTGCTGCTGGCTCTTCTCCTCGTCGGCGACCGGATCGTCGAGGGGCAGCAGCGGCACGGTCGGGGTCGCGCCACCCAGCTCGATGAACCCGCGGTTGTCCGGATCCACGTTGGGCCACGACAGGTCGTTCCAGGTCTCCACGGGCACCGCGGGCCCCGCGTCAAGCCCGAACCGGGGGTCGCCGGGCCGTTCCTTGATGACGAAGAACCAACCCGGATCGCCGCCCGGGCCGTCGCCCTTGGCCTTTCCGGCCGTCAGGTTGAAGCCGAGCAGGGTGATGTCCGGCTCCACCTTGGCCTCGTACAGAGGAAGCCGGATCTCCTCGGCGGACGGGTGGTTCTCGTCCAGCAGGTCGACGGGCACGCGCTCCAGGTCAGGGTTCGGGTGGGCGTTGTCCGGATCCCACCGCGCCCGCTGGGCGTAAATCGCCGCCGTTGGGAACTTCTTCAGCAGCTCGCCCTTGATCACGAGCACGAGGTCGTCCTGTTGCGGGCCGCCTGCCTCATCGTTGTCGTTCTTGCCCAGCTCCGCGGACGCAGGCCATGTGTGGATCGGCCGGATGTCGTACAGCCGTTCCCGGCGTTGGGCTTCCGTCTCACCCGCAACCGGGAGCACCGTGCGCGGGTCCCAGAACTGACGGAACGGCGTACCCCGCTGGTCGGTCGGGTACTCGCGCCAGAGCAGCTCGCGTGCGAACTCGTAGTTCAGGCCGACCAGGAACGCTTCGATGAACTCCTGGTTGGTCTCCAGGAGGGTGATTGTGTTGGGCGGCAGCGCCGTCAGGTTGGGTACGAAGGTATCCACCGACAGGTTCAGCAACGCCTGGTACATCGGCAGGTCGATCACCGGGTACGCCATCGCCTCCATGAAGCGCTGCGCGAACGGCTGCAGTCGGTCCGGCAGGCTGACGGTGGCGAGCAGCGTCTTGGGCACGGTCTGATCGGATCGCAGCCCGTCCAGCAGGGAACCAGTCGCGTCCGACACGTCCAGCGGCGGGCGGGCGTCGACCTGACCGCCCAGCTCCGCCGCCGCACGGCCGTCGTACAGGTCGCGCAGCGCGACCTTGAACCGGACGGCCTCGGGGCTGTCCGGGCCGCCCGGTGTCGGCACGCGCGGATCGCCGGGCAGCGTGAGTATGAAGTCGGAGCTGGTGGGCAGGTCGTCGATGGCGCCGTGGCCGGAGGCGGGCGCCGGGGCGGCGTCGGGCGTGTGATGCAGGGCCGCGTCGAGCTGGTCGGTCGTCACCACACCCGGCGGCGTCGTTTTCGGCGGCGCGGCGGTCACCTCGCCGGACGTCGCGTCCATCCTGGACAGCAGCGCGTCCGGCGGTTGCTGGTCGGTGAACGGCAGGGTCCGCATCAGCCGGGCGCCGGGGCGGGCGATGCGCCGCATCGCCGCCGACACCGGAGCCGAACCGACCCGACTCTCCCCGACCCGGAACGCCACCGTGACGGACTCGGCCGGTGGCGCGTCGGCGCGACCGGCCACCGTCGGCGCTGCGGGGGTGGTCAGCCGGGGATGGACTGGGGCCGTCAGCCGCAGCGCGCGCCCGAACCCCGCCGTGGCCGCGGCCGCTCGGACAGGGCCGGCCTGGACCGGCGTGTCGATGTGCTTGGTCTGCAGGACGTGGCCGACCTCCCGGGCCAGCTGGGCGGCCCGGATCCGGGCGTTGGCCGCGAGCACGTCGCCCACCTGAGCCCAAGCGGCGGCCATGAACTCCTCCTGCCGCTCCTGCACTACACGTGCGCCGAAGCCTGCGGCAACCCGGAATCGGGGGTCGAGGTTCAGCCGGTGCACCCAGTTCCTCTCGTTTGTGACCGGGGTGCCGTCCCGGTTGTTCAGCAGCCGGGAGGTGAGCGCATGCCATCGGCCGTAGAGCGGCGGGGTGATCACCGGGTCGACGGGGCCTGCGGGCGTGACCGTGGCGTTCGCCGTCGCGGGTGGCTGGTCGAGGTAGGCGTCGCCCAAATTGATCAGCGCGGCCAGGGTCCGCTGGAATGGGTGCGGGTACGGCTGGGCCGGCGGCTGGTCGTCCCACGTGTCGTAGACGTCCGGGGGCCTACCGGGCACCTGCAGTGCGCCGCCCAACCGCAGCACACCGCCCAGCGCGGCAGGCGTGGTGATCCCCGGCAGCCCGAACCCGGGGGAGTTGTGCACGTCGACGTCGCGGCGGCCGGTCAACGCGTCGGGCGGGCGGGGCTGCAGCAGCCGGACCAGCGTCTCGAAGTCGCCCGTGCTGCCGGTGGTGAAGAACCAGCGGAAGTAGTACGGCAGCATTCCCGACAGCGGCTGGTGGGCGTAGGACACGCCCCACGCCGGGTGCAGCGCGCTGGGAGCGGCTGCCGGGTCGAGGCCGAGGCCCGCGAGCCGCCCGGTCTCGAACGCCGGCACCAGAAACGCGTGGTAGCCGGTGTCTGGGGCGAGGTGGCGGGGGCACATCAGGCGGGCGCAGGCGTTGTCCGGGTTCTCGGCCAGCACAGCCTGCATCGCGGGCAGCGCCACCGACATGTCGTCAGACGTCACACCGTCGACGATGGCCCCGTTGACTTGCACGTGGGCCCACGCGCCGAGCTGGTCGGGTGGTGGCAGCGTCGCCGCGGGTTCGTGCACGGTGATGAACGGCAGGGGCCGGTCGGGGCTGACGCCGTCGTCGAACTCGGCGTGTGGGTCTTTCGGGTTGCGCCCGCCTGCTAGCACGACCAGCGCAAGCCATGGCGAGAGCCGGACCGTCGCCGCATCGGGCACCGCGGGGCTGTACCGCCACGGGAAGTCCTCGTCGTAGAACTCGACGTGCGCGAGGAAGTCCGGTTCCGCGTTGGTTATCCAGTCGCGGGGCTCGGTGCGCAAGATCGCCCGGGGGTCGATGCCGATCACATCGCCCGGGCCGTATAGGTGCACGGCCTGCTCGACGTCCTGCGTAAGGATCCCGCCGGCGATCGCGTCGCCGGTGATCCGCAGCCGCACGCGGACGCTCGCCCGGTCCGCCGTGCCCGGCGGCGTGGTGATCTGTGTCGCAAGGCCGGTGCGCAACCAGGGCAGGAAGGAGTAGGCGTTCGTGGTCACGGCGTATCGGGTCCCGCCGTGAAGATCTCGGTGCCAGCGGTCAGCTCCGGAGCCCCGGCCGCAGCCAGCCCCGCTCGCCCGATCCCGCCGGTAACCAGCACGGTGTGGTCGGTGAGCGCAACCGCGCCGAACGACCACCGCCCCGCGGCCAGGCCGCCGACCTCGGTCCAGATATTCGCGATTGGGTCGTACTCGATGGCGCTCGCGTACCCGACAGCGTTGGCGCCGCCGTCGGTGCCCCCGACCAGTAGCACCCGACCGCCGACCAGCGTGACCGCGCGATGCAGCTGCCGGCCCGCGGGCATCGCTGCGACCGCCGTCCAGGCGCCGGTGCCCTGGTTGTACAGCTCGGCGGTAGCGCGACTGAACGGGTCGAACGTGCCGTCGCCGCCGCGGCCGGGTGGGCGCCCACCGGTGACCAGCACCGACGTCGGCGAGACGGCCACCGCTCGGTGTCCGGCGCGCGCGACGGTCATGTTTCCGGTCGGCGTCCACGTGTCGGTGGCTGGGTCGTACAATTCACAGAACGCGAGGTCAGCGGCCGAATCGCGGCCGGTCGGCACGCTGCCACCGACGACGAGCACGTGGCCGTTGTCCAGCAGCACCGCGGGATGGCCGGTGCGGGCATCAGTCATCGGGGCCACCGACGTCCACTTTCCGGTCGTCGGGTCCCATCGCTCGACCGACGCCAGCGCCCTCACCGACTGACCCGACCGCACGGCGGTGCCGCCCGCCACCAGTACGGAGCCGTCCGGCAGGGCCACGGCGCTGTGGTCCCAGCGGGCCACCTGGAGATCATCCGTGCCCGTCCACGTGCCCGTCGTCGGCGCGTACACCTCGGCGGTGGCCAGCGCCGAGGGCGGGAATTGACTGCCCGCGCTCGTGCCGCCGGCCACGAGGACCCCGCCGTCGGCGAGCACCGTGACCGAGTGCAGCCTGCGCGCGGCATGCATGGCTCCGGTCGCCTTCCAGTGGCCGGCCGTCGGGTCGTAGCGGGCCGCCCGGGCGAGCGCGGCCGATGTGGCGTCCCCGCCACCGGCGACCAGCACCGTGCCGTCGGGGAGGAGCGCGGGACCATCGTGCTGGCCTGCGAGACTCCCCGGGATCGGCAGGTCGGCGGTCGTCGACCAGGTGCTGGTGACGGTCGTGGTTGGGTTGGGCATCGGCATCCCTCTGGTGGCTGCTGCTCAGGGTGTGAAGATCTCGGTGCCTGCGGCGAACACCGGACTTGCAGGGCCGACCGCGGCCGGGGCCGCGGTGTGGACGCCGCCGGTGACGACGATCCGGCCGTCGGCGAGCTCGACCACCGTGTGCGCCCACCGGCCGTCGGCCAGCGCGCCGGTGGCGGTCCACCGGCCGGAGCCCGGGTTGTATGTCGCCGCCGCGCGGTAGCCCGCGGTGAAGGTGGGCCCACTGGTGCCGCCGCTGATCAGGACAAGGCCGGTCCGCAGGAGCACCGCGCGATGCCTGCCGAAGGGGCCGGGCATCGGGGCGACGGGCGTCCACTGCCCTGTCGTTGGGTCGTACTGCTCAGCGCTGTTCAGGCTGTCGGCCCGGATCCTCCCGTGCTGGTCACCGGCGGGGTCGCCGCCGGTGACCAGCACGGTGCCGTCGGCCAGCAGGGTCGCCTGATGGCTGATCCGGGCCGTCGCCAGCTCGCCGGTCGGGGCCCACGTGCCCGTCGTGGGGTCGAACAGCTCGCAGTACGCCATCGGCCTGCGCGGGCCGCCGGTCAACAGGGCGCCGCCGACGACCAGCACGCGGCCGTCCTGCAGGAGCACCGCTTCGTGCCCGGACCGGGCGTCGTGCATCGGCGCGGCCGAGGTCCACGTGTCGGTCGCCGGGTCGAGGATCTCGGCCGAGGCCAGCGCGGCCGAGCCGGTCGGGCCCCGGGCGCCCGTGCCACCCGCCACAAGCACGCGGCCATCGGCGAGAACGGTAGCCGAGTGCCCGTGTCGCGCGGTGTGTAGCCCGGTCCCCAGCGTCGACCACGTGTCGGCCGTCGCGTTGTACACCTCGACCGACGCGAGCGGGTCGCCCGCGCGGCCGCCGAGGACCGCGGGCCTGCCGTCGGCGAGGAGCACGGCGGCGTGGTTCTCCCGGCCGGTGTGCAGCGGGCCCGCGGCCGTCCACAGGTTCGCGACCGGGTCGAAGAGCGCGGCCGCCGAGGGGGCACCCGCGCCGCCCGCGAGAAGGACCCGCCCGCTTGCCAACCGCACCGCGGGCGCGCCGGCCGTCGGAGCGGGGAGACCGCCTGCTGTCGACCACGTGCCGGGCACTGCGAGCGGCACCGAGGCGTCCGCGGCCGGGATGACGTGCAGGGTGCCCGCGAGGTTCGGCAGCCGCGCCACCCAGTCGGCCAGCGCGTCGGCGGCGGCGGCCTGGCTGCGGAAGGTCGCGACTGCGGCACCGCCGGCGTCGGTCGTCGGGAGGCGGGCCGCGGACGGCGGGAACGCCTGCACGTTGTTCCGCACGTAGGCGACGATAAACCGCTGGTCGGACAACCGGATCGTGTCCTGGGCTGCAAAGGGTTGCCGACGGTCGGCGTCCTGGCGGGAGAGCGGGGAACGGCTCGTGCTGCTGCCCGCCAGCAGCTGCCGATACACCGCTGGGCTGACCGAGGTGAGTTTCCTCGGCGCCGGCACCCCTGCGCCGACGGCGGCCCGTGGCGCCGCAGTCCTCGGTCGGGCGTCGGTGGGGGTCCGCACCAGGCTCGCGCTTGCCCGGCCCCGGCTGTCCAGCACGATCATCTCGAAGCGGGCGCTGCGCCGCACGACCCGCGCCGACGCCACCATGCCGGTCGCGCCCGCCAGCTCAACCCCGGCATCCTGGTCGCCATAGGACGGCAGCGACAGCTTCTGCGCGTCGGTCAGGTCCTGGAATTGCGCGATCGCGAACTTTTCCGCTGCAACGGACACCTGCCTCAGGCCGCTGCCCGGTGCGGGCGTCACACTGAACCGCTTGCCGTCGTGCGCCCGCTGCCCGCCGATCTTGTCCACCCGGATGTCCAGCGGCACGGCGCGCTGCCGGACTATGAGCGTGCCCAGCGGGTGCAGCACCAGCTGGTTGGTCGGCGGGAGCGTCCGGAGCGTCACGAGGGGCGTACGGCCTGCCGGAAGCTGTGTGCGCCATCCCTCTAGCTTGGATAGCTCGTTGGCCAGCAGAGGGAGCACGTCGACCGGCGTCAGCGTGGTGTCGCGCGCCTCGCCCCACGCGATGTCGAAGTCGGCGGAGATCTCGAAGAACAGCAATCCGACCGAGCCCCGGCCGTGCGCACGCCACGGCGACGGCCCCTCCAGCTGGAACTGCAGGTCGATCGAGAACAGGCCGACGCCGAAGGCCTTCAGCGACATGCCCGCTGAGATGCTGATGACGAACCGGAACGGGGAGAACTGGAACAGCGCGTCGAAGCTGAGGTGACCCTCGATGCCGAAGTCGTCGAAGCCCAGCCGCAGCTGCGCCGTCGCGCCGAACTGCACGGTGTTGCTCGTCACCGCGAAATAGCCGGAGACGCGAATGAGCATGTTGGGCTGGTTGAGGATGTCCACCGAGAGCCGGTCCGGCACCGGGAAGGGCAGCGGCGGCGCCATGTACGACGGATGGAATCCGCCGACGGTGAGCACGACGTCGGGGCTGTCGCCCCACGCCACCAGCAGACCCATCCCGCCGGACAGCGTCATCGTGAGGATGCGCGAGTCGAACAGCTCCGCGACGAACCACAGGCGCTGCTTGTCGAACTCCAATGCCCCGGCGAAGTCGACCTGGAGCACGAGGAGCGCCAGCTCCTCGGTCGGCAGCACGACCTTCAGCACGCCTAGGATCGCGGTGTTGCCGGGGATCTCGATGACCACACCGAGCGACACGCTGACGAGGGTCGGCGTTCCCCAACCGATCTTCGCCATCGGGCCAATCAGGAACGTTCCCTGTTGCGGTGGGAAGAAGGCGCGCAGATCGGACAGGATGCGCGGCGCGTTCGCCACGACGTCGGTAGGGAACATCACCGACTCGACCGCGCCGGTGCGCACGCCCTCGGCTAGAGCCTGCAGGTTCACACCCCGGTTAAGGCCGAGGATACCGCCGACGCCCAACAGCGTGAACCCGTACCCGAGCTGGATGCCGGTGCCGCCGAACTCGGCCGTGATGACGCCCAGCAGCGAGAAGCCCCGGGAGCCGTCAGGCATGCGGGTGGTGATCAGGCCGATCGCCTTCAGCGCGAGGAACTGGGCGAACTCCAGCTCCAGCGCTCCTGCGTACTCGCCGCGGTCGGGGTCGGCATAAAGGTAGCCGCCGCCCGCGACGAGGCCCGCCTTCAGCTCCAGCCCGACGCCGTTGGGCGGCTTGAAGGCGAAGGCGACGTCAGCGGGCCCGATGTTGCCGCCGCCTGGCGGGAAGCCGAGGTTCACCACGACGCCGAGCCGGTCGACGCTGGCGGTGATCGGCCCCATGTGGGCGGACAGCCCCGCGGAGAGCTCGACGGGCACAGCCGCGCCGTTGATCTTCGCGGCCAGGTACACAGTCTGGATCTCGATCGGCCCGAGCTCAACGTGCACCGGCACGGCGATCTCCAACGCGCCGCTGCCGTGGAACTTGAGCCCGGTGTCCGGCGCGAACCCGAACCCGACGCCGAAGTCCGAATCGATCCGCGCGCCGCCGAGCAGGGTCGCGACGAACCCGTCGCCACTGGAGGTGTCGATGACCAGCTTGCCGCCCGTGATCTCACCGGCCGCCGTCGGCGCCGCCGTGAAGCTGCCGGTGCCGGGGTCGAAGGTCAGGGCGAGGCCCGCGTCCACACTCAGCTCCGCGAACTCCAGCCTGCTGCCGCCCGCCTGGCCGAGCACCACGAGCGGGTCGGCTGGCTTCGCCGTTAACCCGACGGTGACCGCACCCGTGAGCTGAGCGTTTGGTGTCGCGATGCTGACGTCGAACGGCGGCTGCAGCCTGCCGGACGTTCCGGCGTCCAGTTCGCCGTGCATCGCGACGTGCGCGGTCCACGCCGGAGGGGACACCGGGAAGTCAAAGGTCGTGTCGACGGAAGCGCGCAGCACCAACGACAGTGCAAGGCCCGTGCCGTCCGGGGTTGGTTGCAGGTCGAGGCCGAACGCCTGGAGCTGCGGGGGGGTGCCATTGCCGCCGGGCAGGAGCAACACAGGCAGGCCGAGCCTGGCGAGGACCCCTTCCAGCACGGTCAGCAGCCGGACAACGTCCAGGGCGCCGCCCCAGCCGTACAGCATCTTGAGGTGGGCGACCGGGTTGGTCAGCGCGGGCAGCACCCGATCGAGGTGGACTGCCACGACGTCCCGGGGTGGCCGGGTCGGGTCGGTCGGGTCGCCCGGGTCGGGGGTTCGGTCGACGATGCCGAGCACGGTCAGCACAGCGCCCGCCCCGGGGCTAAGCTCGAGCAGGTCGGCCAGCACGAGGTCGGTGATCTTGCGCGCCAGGTCGGTGGTCAGATCGGTGATCTGCGCGGCAGTGATGCCCGGCAGGGCGGCCCCGCCAGACTGGACCGCGCTGACGAACTCCGGAATCGCATCGCCGATCCGGCCGATCTGGGTGATCACCGCGGCGCCCGCGGCCACTATGCCCGCGGCATCGTCCGCCTCGATGGCTGCGGCGACCTGCTCGATCAGCCCATCGAGCTGGCCGGTCATGCCCACGATCGTGTTACGGGCGGCGGTGATCGTCGGATCGGTGAGGAAGTCGGCGGGGAACCGAACGCCGAGCTCCTCCAGCGTGTCGAGCACCCCGTCATCGCCCAACCGGTCCGCGAACCGCCGAAACAGCCTTCCGAGCTCGATCGTCAGCCGCTCGAGAGTCCCCGCTTTGTCAGGCATGGCCGCCGACCCCGATCGGCATCGCGTCGAGCGCGGCGACCAGTTCGGCCAGCGTTCTCCCTGGGAGGTCGGGCAGTACCTCGCGCGCCTGGCGCACGTCAGCGCCCAGCGAAGCGCTCGCGCGGTCGATCAGGACCACGGCGAACGCGTCGACGCAGTCCTGGACGGGCACGCCGCGCACAGTCTCGGGCAGGGCGAGCTCCGGGCGGCTCACCATGCGCGACAGCAGTTGGAACAGCGCTGCGCCGCCACCGCGGTGCCACGTTACGGCGACCCGGCGGTCGTCGCGCAAAAGTCGGGTGACCTCGACGCGGTGGCGCTGCCACAGTTGCGTCAGATAACGGCCTGCCGCAGATTCCTCCAGCGCGGCCCGGACTTCGGCCAGCGTCTCAGACAGCGGCCGGTCTGCCGCGAACCACGGCCGACCCACGGGTGCGCGCAACCCGTCCGCGGCGACCGCACCGAGGAACGCGGCCGGTTCGGCCGCCACCACGGGTGCCAGCTCGGCGGGCACCGCGACGCGGGCCGCGCCCGGCACCGTGTGCACCTCGTCGATCGAGGTCGCCGTGGCCACCTCCAACGTCAGTGACGGCGTGCCGGCGGCGAACCGCGCGAGCACGTCCGCGATCGGCCAGGCGACGCCGAGCGGGCGTTCGATGCCGTCCGGGGGCAGGGCGGGCGGCGTGCCGCCCCGGGCCGTGATTTCCGCGCGGGTCCGGCGGCGCGCGAACACCAGACCGCACACCCGATTCTGGTCGTCGACGACAGCAGAGCCGGAGTCTCCGTGCTCGTCGAAGAACAGCAGTTCGCCCGGCTTTCGGTCCGGATTGTCGTTGGCCTGGATGAGAATCGCGTTGTGCGCCGTGCCTGATACGCCATTGACGTCGGTGACGACGCCCCCGGTCAACCGCGTGCGCGCGCCCCGTTTGCGTACCGGCAGCCGGGCGAGTGCGTCTGCGGTGCTGAGGCTGCGGGTACCGCTGACGAGGCCGATGCCGAGAATCTGCGCCTGCCATGTGGTGCCTGCCCGCAACTGCACAACGGCCTGGTCGTCTGCACCTGTCCGCTCGCCGGCCCTGTATACGCCGATGATATCGTTGCAGCAGCTGGAGCTCGAGATGGATGTCGGCTGGCCGACCTCCGTACTGCCCTTGGTCGCAGCCACCAGGCCGGCGCCGTCGATCACGTGCTGGTTGGTCAGCGCGTAGCCAACGTCGTGGTTCGACTTGAGCCACAGCAGACAGCCCAGCGTGCCTTCCCACCTCTCGCCCTTGGCGGAGGAGAGGGCGGGTTGTATGCGCGTACCGCCCTTGAGCGGTCGCTCCGTCTTGTCGTCGGTCGAGTCGTCGCGCACTATGCCGCCCGGCGGCGCGGCGACGAGCACGATGCCGTCGCTCTCGATCACGTCGGTGCCCACACCGTCAATCTCGGCCGGGATCACCTCGTCCGGCGGGATCTCCTCGAGCGGCCGCTTGTTCGCTACGTGCACCCGGATCACCAGCTCGCCGGTCGGCTGGCCACCGGTTTCCTTGCTACCCAAGGCGACCATGCTGACGCCGGGGATCGCCAGTAGCCGTTGGGCTGCGTCCCGGTGGACCTGCTCTGCGTGCGCGATGCGTGCGGAGTCGGGCTCGAGGTTTCGGTCCGGCATCGTATTGCCCTCCTCAGTCCGCGCCCAGCGCTGCGATGATCTGGGGGAAGGAGAGCCCTGCGAGGTCGGGCAGCGCCGCCCGCGCCGAGCTTAGAGCGTTGCGCAGGCCGGGGCTCGCTTGTGCGGCGAACGCATCGTGAATCCGGCTCACCGAGCTAGCCAGCGGTTGACCGTTCACCTTGGCAGGCAACGTGATGTCGTGCCGATCGACCATCCGGATCAGGGTCTGGACCAAGGCCGGCCCGCCGGAGCGCTGCCAAACGATGGCGACCCTGCGGTGCTCGTTCACCAACGACACCAGCTCCGGCTGGTGCTCCAGCCAGAGCGCGGCGATCTGTCTGCCGCCCGGCGACGCTCGGAGCTGGGCGCTGATGCCTGCCAATAGTTCCGGCGTCGGTGAGGGCGTGCTCGGCAGCAGAGGGACGTCCGGGGGCGCGAGTACACGGACGCCCGGTGGGGGTCCGGCCAGAGCAGGTGCCAGCTCGGCGGGGATGCGCAACGTGTGGTTGGCCGGCACGGTCTGTACGACCCCGTCCGCCGTGGCGGTGGCGATCCGCACCGGGATCCCGTCGGCGCTGCCGAACAGACCGAGGATCGTCGTGATCGGGAGCTCCAGACCGTTATTCGTCTTGAGTTTGGAGTCCGGTGCCGCACCGTAGTGCAGGGCGACTACTTCGCTGTTGTCGTTGACCACGACGCTCCCCGAGTCGCCTCGGTCGCTGAAGTAGGTCCAGTCGGTCGCCTTGATCGCCGAATTGGGATTGGGCCGGACGACCATCACGTTGTCGTGCGTGACGCCGTCGTCCGCCGTATGCGTCGTATTGAGAGCCAGGACGACCCCGCCTGTCTGCTTCGTCCTGGCCCCACGCTTGAAGACCTGGTAGTCGAGGGCGGCGATTTGTTGCGTAGTGACGTTGCGGGGGCCGTTCAGTCGGCCGATGCCGACGACCTCCGCCAGGTATTGCGTACCGGGATCGAGCCGGACGAGGGCGGCGTCCCTGCTCTGTTCGTCGTTGCCGGCGGCGAACACGCCGATCTGGTCCGAGCAGCACTTCGTCGAGCTGGCCTGGTTGGTCGGCTGCCCAGCCCGTGTCGTGTCCTTCGTGGGCTTGACCTTCACGTTGTTCGCGCAGACGACGTGGAAATTGGTCAGCGCGAAGACCTGGTTCGGATCGGTCTCGTGCACGAGGAAGCAACCCAGCGTGCCAAACCCCGCACCCGTGAGATCGACCTGGAGCCGGCTGCCGCCGATCAACGGCCGGTACTTCGTGGCGTCCGTGTCGTTCTCAGCAACCAGCTGCGATCCGGGTATGGTGGCCACCTCGTCGGCATCGGGAGCTGTGTCAAGGTGGGATTCTCCGAGCACTGATACATCGATCCCGACGCCCTCGAACGACGGCGGCAGCAGTTCGCCTAGCGGCAATTCTGCGGCGGCCCGCTTCCGCCGCACGAACACCTTGATCACGATCTCGCCGGTGGGCCTCCCGTCGCGTTCCCGGCCGCCGACGCCCACCCCCGTGACTCCGGGCAGCCGCATGAGCGCCGCGGCGGCCCGTTCCTTAATCTCGATCAGCCTGGTGTCGTCGGGGGTCACGCCGCGGCCTCGGCCGATGGCTTCCCGCGGAAGCCCAAGATCGCTGACCGCTCTCGGATGGAATCTACCGCGCAGGGGGATCCCTGCCGGGGATGAGCAATGTCTACGTTGTGGTGGAAGACGGTGGTGCGGGACGGGCCGGACGTGTTTAGCCCCATAGCGATGTCGTCTCGTCCGGGCCTGTTCGGGTCGTACACCTGCGTGCGGAAACGTGCACCGCCCCAAGCGTAGGCATAGGCGAGGACCACGTGGCGGTGGCCGTGCTGAGCCGCGTCCGCGTTGTACACGGAGACCACGCCGAGCGTACAGGGCTTGCCCTGGTCGGTGCCGGCCGCCAGCTTCGGTATCTGGACATGGATGGTCATCCCGCCTAGGCCCCGCCGGAGGCCGCCAAGGATGTCGTGACTGGAGGCGTTGGCCGAGGCGATGTGGATGAGGACGTCTTCCGGGATGTTCGAGCTCGCAAGCAGGCGCTCGGCCAGATAGGTCATCGGGGCCAACCCGGTCGGTGGCGGTCTGCCCTCGCTCGGCGTCGGCAGGGGGCGTCGAAGAGGTCGCAGGCGGTGAGGCACGGGCCCGCGGTCGCCTTGCCGATGGCGAGCGTGCCGATGCCCGTGCGCACGATCGGGTCCGGCGTTCCCCCCGGCCAGCAATTCGTGAACTTCACACCGCGGGTGCTCGGGACAACGCTGGTGGCTGCCATACTCGGTCTCCGTCGTCGCACGCAAGTACTACTAACGAAAGAGGTGTCGACCGGCCGCGCGATAGTCCCGCGAGCCGACGCATCTCTTGGCTCGCGAGTGAATCGCCACGCACAGCGACGCGTACTCGTATAACCAGCCCTAACGGGAACCACGAGCCCACGTACACGATGTCGAACGATCGAGCCCATCCCGACCTGAGGATCCAAGCTGTCACCCCTCACCGGGAAGTGTCGTCCCTCGCCCTGCCTACATGGCCAGGCCAAGCCTGCTGCAAGACTCCGCGCGTGTCGATACAACATGCCAGCAAATCTCCACGGCTACCCATACCGTTCACTGGAATGGAGTATGAGCCATAGGATGGAGGCCCTCGACGTACGTAGATGTGCGTATGTGCTTAGATCTACAAGGTAGAGTATGGGGGCGTCAGTGGTTGAGCAGCACCCCCCGGCGGGCATAGCTGGCGGTCGCGCGAGCGCGACGCAGGCGACTAACAGGATGAGTTGTCGATGTAGGCCGATTCTAGAACTCTCGGACAAACTGCTAAGACTGCGATGACGTGGTCGGAGTAGTGCATGATGTTTCTGTCGATGCGCTGAAGGTGTATCTGAAAAGCCTACTGCAGCATCCTTCCACTAGAATTGTGCAGATTCGTTGCCTTCCTTCTCCGTCGGTCACATCTGGGTGGTGAAGCGCGTGGGAGCTCGCCGCTAACCGAGCGGCGTGCATCCAGCCGGATCAGTTCCGGGATCGGGCATGCGCGCTAACAGCTGCTCGGCTGGGCACCGGCCTGTTTGGGCTCGTGGAGCTGGTAAAGGTTCGTCAGGTCCTCGGCGATGGGCCAGGCCAGGGTGAGCTCACCGGCGATCAGCCGGGCGGCGGTGGTTGCGCTGAGGTGGTCGCGGCGGCGGATACCGTAGAGCGGTCGTGGGTGCGGCCGCGGTGGCCAAGGGTGTCCCGTTGTTTCCGGCGGCGGACGTCGTCATGGCGGCGAGTCCAAGGCGCACGACGTGGAAGCGAATCGAGCACCCGCGCCGCATCAGGGAGGTCGACGGCCAGCGCGATGGCCCGGGTCATCGGAGCGGAACGGCTCCAGCGACACGGCGCCCACCGCCTCCCGCCATGTCCGGCGCTGTGCAGCGAGCCAGTCGGCCAGCACGGTCCCGGAGCGGCCGTCTACCACGTCAAGCAGCTGCAGGCTGTTCGGGAGCCTGACGAACGAGTCGCAATACGCACATCTACGTACCGGTGGCCGTCAAGCCCCCGTCTAGCCTTGGTCTCTGTGAGACTTCGCCATACGCCCAAAGGGCGGATCGACGATTGCGGGGAGGGCGGTTGGTAGCTCTGGAACGCAGGAAGGCCGCAGTCGGGAGCGGCATAATGATGGGCTGCCCGATCAGGCCCCCTTTGCAACCTGTGCCCCAGGCGGAGCAGGCCATCCGACAGCGGTAAACGAGCCGCTCGACGATAGGTGTTTAGTCAAGCGGGCGGGAGCTTCTCAGCCTCTCGCTGCAGGAGTGATCGTGGTTGACTTTTGCGTGGATCCCAATACAAGTGACAAGTGACGTCGTGCTGTACCCCTCGCTCCCGGTACCTCTTGCTCGTATTCGCGTTCTTGCTCTCGTGGCTGTGGCACCAAACTCCTGCGTTGCTGGGCGGGACGAGCCGTGCCGAACCTTGGCACATACCAGCGGATTTGGCCGGTCCTGATCTACGCGTTGTTGGATCGACTCAGGTGCATTGCCGGGTTTGTACGAATCGGCCGCCCTCGCGAGGAGCCACTGCTGTCATGCCGTGGCACCGTTTGCCATGTATCTCCTCGAACCTGGAGGGACTCTGACCGTTCGGAAGTCCGTCTCATCACCTGGCCCGGACAGGAGGCCCTCACGTGACCCGACATCGGCAATCACCGTCCGCCGTGGTCGATATCAACGCAGAGCTGAGTGCTGATATTGACTGGGCGATCAAGACCGGTCACGAGCTCGGGTTGTCCGATGCCGCGCTGGCGGCTGTCACTGGACATGCCGAGCGGGTGCGGAAGCGGCTGCGGGATCCCGCGCTATATATTGCTGTAGTTGGTGAGTTCAACTCCGGGAAGAGCACTTTCATCAACATGCTGCTGCGGGACCGGCTGTTGCCGACGGCGCCCGTCGTGACCACCGGAACAGCAACAGAAATCCGATACGCCGCACATTTGTCAGTATCCTTTACATCTCGCGGGGGGGAACGCGTGACCTACCCCGTCACTCGGCAAGCGGAAGATGAGCGATTCCTGCGCGCTCTGCGTCGCATTTCACCCCACGCAGTACTGCCACTCGACGCACGCGACGCAGTACGGACACTGATCGCTGACCCGCAGGTCTGTGGCGGGATCGAAACGGTAGCTATCGGGCATCCCGCGGCGCTGCTTGGGCAAGACGTCGTAGTGGTCGATACTCCAGGGATAAATGCAACGGACGATCTGCACGCCGAGGTCGTGGAGCGGGTGGTCGCCGAGACCGCTGACCTCGCCGTCGTGCTCGTCCCGGCGGGCTCTCCAGTATCCCGAGTGCTCACGACGTTCTTGACCGGCACCCTGGAGCGTCACCTGGACCGGTGTGTGTTCGTGGTAACCAAGCTCGACGATGTCGACCCGGCCGAACGGGCGCTGCTCGTGCGGGCCGTGGGGGTACGGCTGCAAAGGGCCGGGGTACCGGACCCGCAGGTTTACGGCGCAAGCGGGAACGCCGCTCTCGATCGACTCACCGCCCCGGCTGCGCAGGACGCAGAGACGGACGACTTCCTGCGGCTGGAGGCGGCGCTTACCGACATGGCACGGAGCGACCATGTCATCGCTGTCAACATGAGCGCCACCCACCTCGTTGGCGGTCTACTGGAGGCGGCCGCATCGTCAGCAAAGGAGCGCCGCGACGAGATCGCCCGCGCCCATCGCGAGCTCGATCGGCTAGAGGTATCTGACCTCGGGCGCTTCGTCGCAAGTGCGGCGGCCAAGGCGTCTGGCAGGCTCGTAGAGGAGTCCCGGGCACAGCGCCGCGAGATCGACCTGCACGCGTCCACCCGCGGCGAGGCCCTCGCGACAAGGCTGGCGGAGATGCTGGCCGCGTGCAAGACCACTGAGGAGGTCGCGGCCCTTGTCCGGGAGACGGCCGCCCCGCTCGTGCGTGAGGACGTCGAGCAATGGTGCCGTGCCCGGCAGAACGCTTTCGGAGCGCGACTATCCGGTATCGCGGACGAGCAAATTGCCCAGGCAGGTCGTACCTTCGCTGCCGAGTACCGGCGCCTTGCCGCCATCGTCGGCCGAGCACCCCAAGCGATGATCGTTCCGGCAGTTCCGGCTGAGCGTTCGTCTCCCGCCGTGGAAATCGACTTCGGTAACGCTGCGGCAGGCGTCGCGTCGTCCCTTTCGACGGAGAACTGGGCTATGGGCGGGGCGGCAACGGCTGCCGCCGTCGTGGGCACGATCTTGCTCCCGGGCATCGGCACGGTGATCGGAGGTCTTATTGGCGCGGTAATCGGCGCCGCAGCCGGCGACCAGGTCACCAAGGCCAAGGCGCAGGTGCAGGGTCCGCTGTGCAACGGCGCGCGGTCCGCGGTCCAGCAGGCTGCACAAGCTCTGCGATCCGCACTGGACAAAAGGCGCGCCCTCGAAGAGAAGCGGTGCGCCGCCGCGTTCGCCGGTCTCCGTCGCGTCGCAGCCAGTCCTGTTAGCGCACTGGTGGCGGAGGAAGCTTGCCGGCGCGCCAAGCTTACCGAGGTCCATGCGCGTGCGGTCCAAGCCGAACGGGAGGCGGACGAGCGGCTCAGCCGTCTTGCGGTCCGGCGGATTGAGCTCCTGGCACGTCGGGGAGGGTCTAATGATCGGTGACTTCTTCACGGACCTTGCCCTGGACGCGCATAATCACCTGAATCCCGTCGACCCAGACGTCGAGGGAGCCGCAGTCGTAGCCGCCGATTCATTCTCGCCGGAGGTCGAGCCGCACGGCCTGATCCACCCGCCGCACAACCTTTGCGGTACCGACCCTGCGGTTGGCTTGCACGACCGCACCCAGGTCGTCTGCGGGGTCGGTACGCCGGACGCCGACGCCGTCCACTGGCACTTTCAAGGTCCGGAGGAGGCCTGCGCGGTGGTCAGTCAGGGCTCGATCATCGAGTCGCTCACCGGTGTTCCGTTCGACGAGGCCGCCGCCACTCGATGGCTCGAGCAGCAAGGGTGGTACGACCCAGCCACGGGCACGCGGCCGGAGGACGTTACCCGCCTCTTCCAAGCCTACCATGTGCCGACGGCGTCGGGATCGACCACCGTCGGGGGGCTGTGGGACGCACTAGCCGCTGGCGACAAGGTCATGGTCACCCTTGACGCGAACGAGATCTGGCATCCCGTGCACGACCCCGCCACAGGCGCCCCGTTGGAGTCGCTCCAGCCTGCGGGTCACGCGGTCTGGCTGACCGGTATCGAGCAGAACTCGAACGGCGAGTGGAAGGTCGTGCTGAACGATAGCGGTCACCAAGGCGGACGGGCCGAGACCGTCGCGCTAGCCGACTTCGTCAACGCCTGGGACGACTACGGCAACCAGGCCGTGTTCGCAGGAGGACACGCGGCCCCGTTGAGCCCTGCAGAAACAGGAGCCCGCACATGAGCGAGAATCGAGACAGACTGGTCACCGCGGCCGCCTCGATATCGGTCGACCGGCCAGCGGGCGTCGCGGGGCTCGTTGCCGGGCTGCACCGGGATCCGGTAACTGCCCGACTGCCCATTGAGGCCGTTGCGCTGCCTCCGGTACCGGATCGGCAGAACGGCCGGCTCTTGATCTCCGCACTGCTCGCTGTTCCCACGGCGGATCGCACTCGTGTCCACCGGCCGTTCGGCACAGTGACCTGGAATCCCTCGGACGGGAGCGTCGTCCAGCTCAGTGAATGGGGAACCGAGCTGCCGGAAACCGTCACGGGAGCGGAACGAACGGACACTACCTGGCCGCTGCCGGAAAGCGAAGACAGAATGCGAACGGTGTGCGCCGCGCTCGACGAGCTCGCGGCGGGCCGTACACCAAACCTGACCGAGCTTTACCGCTCCGCGTTGCCCTCGCAGGCGATCGCCTGGTATCAGGCCCTTGTACCGGCAGCGGTGCCGTGGCTACCTGACCAGCAGACGTGGGCTCTGCCTCGGCATACCGACGTCGGCAGCGCACTCGGAGGCTGGATCCGTGATGTCGCCGCGATCGCCGCGGAGACCAACGCTCCGGCGTTGGGCGCGCAGCTCGAGATGCTCGCCGAGCAGCGGATGCGCCCAGGCTTTCGTGTCGCAGTGGTTGGCGAGTTCAACAAGGGCAAGTCAACATTGGTGAACCGGCTAGTAGGCCACGAGGTTGTAGCCACGGGACCGGTACCGACTACCGCCTTATTCGTGGTCGTCATGGCGGAGGATGCAGCCTCTGGAAGCGTCAGGACAGCCGGTGACCACGAGATCGCGGTGCCCTGCGCCTGGCTCGCCACAATAGACACTGAGCTGGTCGACACCCCAGGGACGAACGAGGCGGGTGAGGACCGCACACCAGAGGTGCGGCGGGCTGTGACGCTCTCCGACGCTGTCCTGCTAACTGTGAGCGCGACCAGCCCGCTAAGCCGGTCGGAGCGGGAGTTGATTGCGCAGGAGGTATTGCGGCGGCATGTCCCGTTCTTCGCTGTTGTCGTCGGCTTCCTGGACCAGCTTCCCCCCGAGGACCGAGCGGCGGCGCTGAGTTCCGTGCGCTCGAAGGTTCAGCAGCTCGCTCCCGAAACGCCGGTTCTCACAAGCCCCGGGCCGGTAGGCGGAGAGGACGAGCTGGTTGCGATCCGCGACCTCATCGCCGATTACGCCAAGAAGAATGAGGACAGGCGATGGCGCACTAACAAGATCGCCTCCGCCGTTGCCGACATCGCCGAGGCAGTGGCCGACGTTGCCGGGCAAGCAGCCGTAGCTGCTGCGCTCCACGACGCTGAGCGGACGGCTGCGGTTGAGCGGGAGCGGGCCGAGCTGGCGCGTGATGCAGCAATGTGGGACGGATTGCGTGTCGAATTTGAGACGCGGCGGCGAGCACTGGTCCGCCGGGTGAGCGACTCCCTTTCGGGGGACGCTGACGTCCTCGTCGGCGCCCTGCGCCACGAGTTGCTGCGCGCACCGGACCCCAAAGCGTACTGGGAACATGACGCGCCCTACCGGCTCCGTCGCGAGCTTGCGGCACTCGCCCATAAGTACGAGTCACTGGTCCTGGCTGGCATGACTTCCGACATCGAGTGGCTCGATACCACGCTGGCCGAGCGGTTCGACGTCGTCACCCCTACCACGCGACCCGCAGCACGACTCGCAGCACCGCATACACCGCTGCCCGAGGCCGATATGACCGACCTAAGCAGGCGCAAGATGATGACCCGGATCGGGGCGGCTGGCGGAACCGTCGCAGGTTACGTCCTCGCCGGCGCCGTCGGGTTGGCCATGCCGCCGGTCGCCCTCGCAATGGCTGGCGGGCTTGCCGCGGCGATACTGGCGGAACGCTCTCTTCGCAACGCAACCGAGGGGCAGCGCCAGGTCGTCGACCAGCTGCTGCGCCAGGCGGTTGACGCCGCCATCGCGGAAGTCACCGAGCAGGCCGCCCTCCGCATCCGCTCGTTGTACGCGGAAATCCTTGATGGCATGAGCGCCCGTCGCGCCGCATGGCGTAGAAGCCGGCTTGCCGCCTCGGCGGAACCGACAAGATCCGCAACACAGCACTCAGCGCTTGCCGATCGAGCCACCGCACTCGCCACTACGATCCGCGCCGCCGTCGCCGACGACTGCGGCACCTCACGGGAGGACTCATGACTGCGACGGCGTCCCGTCCGGGACTGGACGGATACTCGGCTGCAGAACGCCGCCGTACCCAGCTGATCGAGGTGGCAGACCGGATGACCGGTATCGCACGCGACCTCAGCCTAGACGCCCTCGCGGACGGCGTGGAGAGGACGGCTGACCGGGTTCGCAGTGACGCCTTCGTCGTAACCGTCCTCGGCGACTTCAACACTGGCAAGAGCACGCTCATTAACGCGCTGCTTGGCGCCGACACCCTGCCGCGGCTACCGATCGAATGTACAGCACTGCTCACCGAGGTCCGATGGGGTGACGAGCCCGCAGCCCTGCTATACCCCCGCACCGCCGATGGCGGTGTCGCGGAGGATCCGGAGCCGGCCGACATCAACCGGCTGAGTGAGCTGATCGTCGTCGACGTCGACGAGCCCGAGGCGCAGAGCCCGTACGCGCGCGCCGAGGTGCGGTGGCCGCTGGAGCTGTGTCGCAATAACGTCGTACTCGTCGACTCACCGGGGCTGAACGCAGATCCGCTGCGCGAAGAGCTCACAATGGAGTACCTCACGCGGACCGACGCGGTGGTGTTCGTGCTTGACGCCCGCGCCAACATGAAGCGCAACGAGGTCGACTTCATGACCTCGCAGCTGGACAGCCACGACCCGTTCTTCATCCTCAACTTCATCAACCAGATCCAGCCCGAGGAGCAGGAGCTAGTCCGCCGCTCTGCATTCGTACGACTCCAGAAGGCGCGCCCGGATCACCCTGCTGATGAGCGGCGGATCTACTGGGTCGACGCGTTGGCCGGAATCCGCGCCCGCAAGGACGAAAACGTCGCAGCATGGGACGCCTCGGGCGTGGCCAAGCTTCAGCGCGACCTCGAGCTATTCCTCACCACCGAACGGCACAAGATCAAGATCTTGCTTCCGGCCCGTCAGCTGCGGGTGCTGCGGCGCGAGGTCGGGCAGAGCATCGCCAAGCAACAGGCGATGCTTACCGAGGACCTTCAAGACCTCACCCGCCGCTACGCCGAGGCACAGGTACCGCTCCAGCAGTTAGAGCAGGACGCGGAGCGGATCTCACGCGACCTCGCCAATCAGTTGGGCGACCTCGAGGACGAGGTCGCACGGCGGATCGAGGGCAAGCTCAGCCAGCTCACTGTTTCCGTTCCGGGGTTCGCGGTCGAGGCCATCCCGGACCAAAAACTTAGCCTCAAGCCGTGGAAGACCGCGGAGCAAGCCGAGGCCGTCGCCGGGGAGATCGCGGAAATCACTGCGCGGCGGGTCGAGGCTGAGTTCAGTGAGTGGGTTCGGGCCGAGCTCCAAGCCGACCTCACCAAGCGGATGGAGCGGATGGCGGAAAGTCTGAACGCACAGGTCGCGGGCTTCGAGCAAGATCTCGACGCGCTGCGGCTTGATATGAGCGGTGCCGCCTCTGATGTCCGCTCCCGGGCGTCCAAGGACGATGAAACCCCTTTGACCCGGACGTTGGCCGCAGTCGGCGGCGGCATCATCGCGGGCCCAGCGGCGGGACTCGCCGGGGCGCGGTTCGGGACACGCGAGATGGCCAAGGCCCTGCTGCCCGGCCTAGCAATTCATCTGGTCTGGCTGTTCACGCCGTTCGGGTGGGGTGTGCTTGCTGCCGCGCTGGTCGCGCAGGCCATTGTCGGAGCGCCTGTGATGCTCAAGGGTGCCGAGCGGAGGCTAAAGCAGACGGTTGGCGAGGAGATGGCGAACGAACTGCGCGGCCGCCTGCATAAGGACAGCCGGGAGGCGGCTGCCCGGTTGGCCAAACAACTCGACGAGGTTCGTGTCGCAGTGTTCGCGGGCCTCGACGCCCAGCTCGCCACATTCCGCCAAGAGGTCGAGACCGTGCTGGCCGCGAAGCGGGCCGGCGAAGCTGCGGCGTCGGCCCGCGGCAGCCAGCTGACCCGGCTCGCTCAGGATCTCGACGACGCGATGAACCAGCTGGACGACATTGTGGATGAGATCGCTGCGATCTGACTCCTTAAAGCGGGGCCTCACTCGCGCGTTGATGGCCACCGCGCGCGAGCTGGTCGTGTCGGGCCGCCTGCTCCAACCCACGTTCGCGCCCGGGTTCCGCAGCTGATGTGTGGTGAAAGGGCCTGGATGTGGGGTCTGACCCGTATCCGCGAGTAGTGGGCGCTCGCGGACGGTGAGAGAACGATAGGTGTC
>NZ_JAJTTE010000064.1 GCF_021343995.1 Pseudonocardia terrae
CGGGGTCGCCGGAGAGCCCGGCGGGCGCCGTCGGTTCGGGACCGGGCGTGGGCTCAGGTCGTGCGGGCCCGGGCCCGGGCCTGGGCGCGTCGCCGTCGTCGGGGCTCGGGCGGGTGGGGCGGCGGCGGCCCGTCTGCCAGGGCGTGTCGCTCGGAGCCCGCTGCTCGGGGGCGGGCGTGCCGCGGAGGAAGGGCAGCAGGCCGACCCACCGGACGAGCACGTCGGCGCGGTGGACGTCGGCCATGGGCGCCGATCGTAGAGCCGATCGCGCGATCGCACCCGCTGCCGCGACGGCGCGTCACCCGCGCACTGTGGAACCACAACGCGCGTTCCGGCCGCTCGAAAACGCGTTATGGATCCATAGCGCGCAATCGGCCCGCCGCGCTACTGGCCGGGGGCACCCTGGTCGCCGCCGTTGTCGGGCTGGTCGCCGCCCTGCGGTGGCTGACCGCCCTGCGGCGGTCGGCCCTCCTGGCTCGGCGGGGCGGGCTGGCCCGGCGCCCGGCCCTCGGGGGCGGCGGGCGGCGCGGGCACGGTCCCGCTGCTGACCTGCAGCGTGATCTGCTCACCGGGCAGCGCCGTGCCCCGCGGGCTCTGCCCGACGACCGTGCCCCGGGTGGCGAGGTTGTCGACGGTCCGCGTGGTGACCGTCCAGCCCGCCCGCTCGAGGAATGCGCGCGCGTCGTTCTGGCCGCGACCGACGACGTCGGGCACCCGGCTCTCCGCGCCGCCGGTCAGGTACCGGTCGTCCGTCGGCGGCAGCGGCAGCACCGGCGTGCCGTCGACCATCGGCTTCACCGCGCCGAACCAGGTCTCCGCCGGCGTCTTGCCGCCGAAGATGTTGCCGCTGCGGCAGGCGAAGGGGGCGCCGGCGCCGTCGCACAGCGGCCGGGGCGAGTTCGAGTTGTCGAAGGTGATCACCGAGCCGGCCAGGTTCGGCAGGATCCCGACGAAGGCCGCCGACTTGTGCTGCTGCGTCGTGCCCGTCTTGCCGCCCATGGGCCGGTCCCAGCCGACCTGCCGCGCCGCGGCGGCGGACGTGCCCATCTGATCGTCCTTGCTCAGGCCGGTGAACAGGGTGTTGGCCAGCGCGGGTTCGAGGACCTGCTCACACGGGGCCTCGGTGAGCGGCACCGGGTTGCCGGCCGCGTCGGTGATCGACTCGATCGGGGTGGGCGGACACCACTTGCCCGAGCTGGCGATGGTGGCGCCGACGTTGGCGAGCTCGAGCACGCTCGTCGGCGTGACGCCCAGGGTGAACGACGCCAGCCGCTGCGCCTTGGTGACCTCGGCGATCGAGCGGTCCGTCCGGCGCCCGGTGCCCGGGTCGACGAACGGGGTCGTGGCCAGCGACTTCATGCCCATCCGGACCGCCATGTCGACGACGTCCGGGACGCCGGTGAACTCCTCGAGCTTGATGAACGCGGTGTTCGGCGAGGTGGCCAGCGCGTCCTGCAGCGTCATCCGCTCCGGGTAGTTGCCGGCGTTGGCCACGGGGATGGGCCGCCCGCCGCCGTCGAGATAGATCGGTGACGCGTAGCCGCTCGGCGGGACGGACATCTGGTAGTTGATGCCGAGGCCCTTCTCCAGCGCCGTGGCCGCGGTGAAGATCTTGTAGACCGAGCCGGCACCGAGGTTGACCGGCTCGTACGGCAGCCCGTAGCTGGTCTGCATCGCGTCGGCGTCGAGCCCGAAGGTCCGGCTCGAGGCCAGGGCGAGGACCTTGTGCGCGTCCTGCCCCGGCTCGACCAGGGACATGACGTTGGCGACGTTGGGCTGGGTCGGCGGGACCTCGGCGTCGAGCGAGGCCTTCATCCTGGCGAGCTTGTCCCGGTCCAGCGTCGTCTTGATCGTGTAGCCGCCGCGGGCGATCTGCTCGGTGGAGAAGCCCGCCTCGGTGAGGTACTGGGTGACGTACTTGCAGAAGAACCCGGCGTCGCCGGCGCCGATGCATCCGTTGGGCCGCGTGTTCAGCGGGCTGACGATCCCGAGCGGCTCGGCCGCCGCGGAGCGCGCCTGCGACTCGTCGATCATCCCCTGGTCGCGCATCTGCGCGATGACGACGTTGCGCCGGTCGAGTGCGGCCTGCGGGTTCTGCACCGGGTCGGTCGCCGCGGTGCTGCGGACCATGCCCGCGAGCAGCGCGGACTGGGCCACCGTGAGCTTCTTGGCGCTGGTGTTGAAGTACGTGCGCGCGGCGCTCTCGATGCCGTAGGCCCCGTTGCCCCAGAACACGATGTTGAGGTAGCGGGTGAGGATCTCCTCCTTGCTCAGCTGGCGCTCCAGCTGCAGGGCGATCCGCGCCTCCTTGAGCTTGCGCGCCGGCGTCTGCTCGGTGGCCTTGAGCCGCTCCGCCTCGGTCTGCGCCTCGACGTAGAGCGTGTAGTTCTTCACGTACTGCTGGGTGAGCGTGGAGGCGCCCTGCACGACGTCGCCCGACGCCGAGTTGGCGACCACCGCGCGGATGGTGCCCTGCCAGTCGACGCCCTGGTGCTCGTAGAAGCGGCGGTCCTCGATCGCGACCATCGCGGCCTTCATCGCGGGCGAGATCTCGTCCGCGGAGACCTGCGTGCGGTTCTGGTCGAAGACGTAGGCGATCGGCTGCCCCGCGTTGTCGGTGAGCGTGGTGGCCAGCGGCAGGCCGCCCTCGACCAGGCTCGACGACGTGGAGTTGACGCTGTCCCCCGCATCGTTGCTGACCAGCCCGACCCCCGCGACGAACGGGAAGGCCATCCCCGCCGTGACGACGCCGGCGAGCAGGCAGAGGCCCAGCAGCAGGCCGACCGGCCGGGCCAGGTGACGGGGAGGAGCCACGGACGGAAAGGGTAGCCGGACCGGCGTCACCCTTCTGTCAGGTTGAGTAGTTCTGCGTGGTGTCGGGCGGAACCGCTCGCTCGCAGAATCCGTCCCAGTTGCCGTACGCGGGCCGCGCGGGCCCGCCCGGGGCGGAGGAGAGAATGGTGGACGCACGCACCGCGAGCAGGTGGAACTGGCGGATCGCCGCCCGTTGCCGCACCGCCGACGCCGAGGAGCTGTTCGTGCGCGGCGCCGAGCAGCGGCGGGCCCGGCAGTTCTGCGCGACGTGCCCGGTCCGCACGGAGTGCCTCGCGCACGCGCTCGACGAGCGGGTGGAGTTCGGGGTGTGGGGCGGGACGACCGAGCGGGAGCGGCGCGCGTTGCTGCGCTCGCGGCCCGGGGTGCGGTCGTGGGCGGAGCTGTTGCGGGCCGCGAGGGCGGAGCACTACGCCGCGGGCGCGACGGAGGTGCCGGCCGAGTCGGCGGAGTCGGCGGAGTCGGCGGCGGAGGAGTCGGCGGCGGAGGAGTCGGCCGCGGCCATGGCGGACCTGCTGCCGCCGCCCGACCAGCGAGCCGCCTGCTGATTCTGCGAAGTACCGTGGACGGGCCCGCACCACCCAGCCCGGAGGACGACCGTGATCTCGATCGGTGGGGTGGACCTCGTGGCGGGCCTGTACCGCCGCTACGCCGCCGACCTCGTCGAGGTCGTGGAGCGGCAGCGGGCGGTGACGACCGACGCCCGGTGCCGCCCGGGCCTCGACGACCTCGAGGCCGAGATCACCTATCTCCTGCTGCGGCAACTGCGGCCCGAGCACGTGGTGGAGATCGGCACCTCCGCCGGCCGGACCACGTCGTGGCTGCTCAGCGCGCTGCGGGACAACGGGAGCGGTCGCCTGGTGTCCTTTCGTCGGGCCCCCCGCCCGTCGAACGTGCCGGACGAGCTGGCCGCGGACCGCTGGACCGTGTACACCGGCGACGTCCGGGCCCGGATCGAGGCGCTGCCCGAGACCACCGACTATCTGCTGCTCGACGCCGCGCACACCGCGCGGTTCGGGCGCTGGTACGTGCGGACCGTGTTCCCGCGGCTGGCCTCGGGGACGCCGGTGGGGGTGCACGAGGTCTACCGGGGCCGCTCGGCGTGGGTCCGGCGCGAGGGCGGCGTGGTGCTCGACTGGCTCGCCGAGCGGGACGTCCCGCATTTCACCGTGGCCCGGCGCCGGGTGCCGCAGATCGTCGCCGCGCTGACCGACCTGCGCCGCGAGCTCGGTGTCGGCGACGCACGCGGGCCCGGGACGAACCCGATGATCTGGTTCGAAATGCCGTAGGCGGTGCTGCGCCGATCGGGTGCGGGAGGTGTGGCCGCGTCGGCACCGGTCATTCCCTCGACAGACCGAAGGGGTGTGCCATGGCCGATCCGCAGGAGGACGACCGCCCGGTCGTCGACGGGACCCACGCGACGTCGAAGGAGCTGCGTGCCGAGGTCGAGCGCCTGACCGAGGACCATCGGCAGGAGGTCGACGAGCTGCGCGACGACATCGGCGCGACCGTGCACGAGCTGGCCGGACGCCTCGACGTGCCCGCCCGCGCCCGGTCCCGGCTGCGGAGCGTCCCGCCGGCCGCGTGGGCCGGCGCCGCGGGTGCGGCCGCCGGCGCCACGGGGCTGGTCGTGCTGCTCAAGGCCCGCCGGAACGCCTCGACCCGCCGGTCGAAGCGCCGCCGACGGTAGAAGGCCCGGCCCTCAGCGGAGCTGGTGCACCGTGCCGGTGGCGGGTGGGGGCAGCTCGTCCTCCGCGGCCAGCCGCTCGCCGACCTCGCGGAGGCCCTCGAGGTCGCTGATGTCGCCGGCGACGGCCGGCACCCGCACCACCGGCACGCTCGGGTGGGCGCCGGAGAAGCGGGCGAGCAGCCGCTCCTCGCGCTCGGCGAGGTCCACCCGGTCGGCGTGCAACCGCAGGACCGCGCCGGCCAGCCGGGACGACCCGGCGTTCTCCGCGGCCGTGCGTGCCCGGGCGGCCGACAGCGGCGCCAGCACGGGGTGCGTCCGGTTGAGGACGAGCCCGGCGAGCGGCATCTCCTCGCCGGCCAGCCGGTCGACGAAGTACGCGGCCTCGCGCAGGGCGTCGGGTTCCGGGGCGGCGACGACCAGGAAGGACGTCCCGGGCGAGCGCAGCAGCTCGTAGGTCTTCGTCGCGCGCTCGCGGAAGCCGCCGAACATGGTGTCGAAGGCCTGGACGAACGCCGACGCGTCGGCCAGCAGCTGCCCGCCGAGGATCGTCGACACGGCCTTCGCGAACAGCCCGAACCCGGCCCCGACGATCTTGCGCAGGCCCCGGCCGCCCGCCCGCGCCGGCGAGCTGAGCAGCCGGATCATGCGGCCGTCGAGGAAGGTCGACATGCGCTGCGGCGCGTCCAGGAAGTCCAGCGCGGACCGCGACGGCGGGGTGTCGACCACGATCAGGTCCCACTCGCCGCGGGCGCAGAGCTGCCCCAGCTTCTCCATCGCCATGTACTCCTGCGTGCCGGAGAACGAGCTGGAGATCGTCTGGTAGAAGGGGTTCGCGATGATCTTCTCGGCCCGGTCCGGGGTCGAGTGGGCGTACACCATCTCGTCGAAGGTGCGGCGCATGTCCAGCATCATCGCCTGCAGCGAGCCGCCCTTCGCGGACCCGTCGAGGCCCGGGACGGAGCCGGGGTCGTTGCTCAGCTCGTCCAGGCCGAGGGCCTGGGCCAGCCGCTTCGCCGGGTCGATCGTGAGGACCACGACGGTGCGGCCGCGCTCGGCCGCGCGCAGGGCCAGCGCCGCGGCCGTGGTCGTCTTGCCGACGCCGCCGGAGCCGCAGCAGACGACGATCCGGGTGTCCGGGTCGTCGATCAGGGCGTCGGCGTCGAGCACGGGCGGGGTGGCCGGGCTCATCGGCGCACCCCCTGCTCGCACAGGTGCTCGGCCAGCTCGTAGAGGGCGCCGAGATCGACCCCGCCGAGCAGCTGCGGCAGCTCCAGCCGCGCGATGTCCCCGCTCTCCCGGGTCAGCCGGTCCCCGGCGGCCGCCTCGGCGGCGACCCGGACGGCGTGCTCGACGGTCTCGGCCACCAGCCCGTCGATCACCTCCGGCGGCAGGTCGAGGCCGGCGGTGGCGAGGCCGCTGCGGACGCGCCCGGCGTCGACCCGGCCGTGCGCGGCGGAGGCCACCGAGCGGTCCGGGAGCCACTGTTCGCGTACCCGGTTGACGACGATCGAGCCGACCCTCAGGTCCGAGGCCTGCAGCTCGCGCACGGCGTCGAGCGTCTCGGTCACCGGCAGGTCCTCCAGCAGCGTGACCAGGTGGACCATCGTGCGGTCCGAGTGCAACAGCTCGACCACGCCCTCGGCCTGGCTGTGGATCGGGCCGGTGCGGGCGAGCTCGGCCATGGCCCGGGTGACGTCGAGGAACGTCACCAGGCGGCCGGTGGGCGGGGCGTCGAGGACGACGGCGTCGTAGACCGGAGCGCCGTTCTCCCGGCGCGAGACCGTCTCCTTGACCTTGCCGGTCAGCAGTACGTCCCGCAGGCCGGGCGCGAGCGTGGTGGCGAACTCGACCGCGCCCATCTTGCGCAGGGTCCGGCCGGCCACACCCAGCTTGTAGAACATCTCGAAGTACTCGAGCAGGGCCTCCTCGGCGTCGACGGCGAGCGCGCGGACCTCGCCGCCGCCCGGCGCGACGGCGATCCGGCGCTCCTCGTAGGGCAGTGGGGCGGTGTCGAAGACCTGGGCGATGCCCTGCCGGCCCTCGACCTCCACGAGCAGGGTCCGGCGGCCGCGCGACGCGAGCGCCAGGGCCAGCGCCGCCGCCACCGTCGTCTTGCCCGTCCCGCCCTTGCCCGAGACCACGTGCAGTCGGGCCGCCCACGGATCGGCGGCCCCGGCGGATGACGTCACGCCACCAGCGTACGGAGCGGTGCGGCGAGCGGCCCGCCCAACCGGACCGGTCCCGTCGCCCGCTTCCCGCCGATCCGTCCGGGGACGCCCGCTCGTCGCACTGTGGGCCGTCCGACCCGCTACCGGGTGACGGCGCCGGGCTACAGTCCCGGCCCATGACCTCCCCGGCCGTCACCAGGTGGGAATACCTGAACGCCCCGCTGCTGATCCACAACACCAAGGCGATCCTCGACAACTTCGGCCGGGACGGCTGGGAGCTGGTCTCGGTCGTCCCCGGCGCGACGCCGGAGAACCTGATCGCGTTCTTCAAGCGCCCGGTGCCGCAGTCGTGACCTCGCCCACGCAGCGGCTGACCGAGCTCGGCCTCGAGCTGCCCACCGTGGCGGCCCCCGCCGGCTCCTACATCCCGGCCAAGGCGTCGGGTTCGCTCGTCTTCACCGCGGGGCAGGTGCCCTTCGTCGACGGCAAGCTGCCCAAGACCGGCAAGGTCGGCGCCGAGGTCACCGCCGAGGAGGCGAAGGACCTCGCCCGGATCTGCGCGCTGAACGCGCTCGCCGCCGTCGACGCGCTCGTCGGGCTGGACAACGTCAAGGGCGTGGTCAAGGTCGTCGGGTTCGTGGCCTCCGCGCCCGGCTTCGGCGGCCAGCCCGGCGTGATCAACGGCGCGTCGGACCTGCTCGCCGAGGTGTTCGGCGACTCGGGCACGCACGCCCGCTCCGCCGTCGGCGTCGCCGAGCTGCCGATCGACGCCCCGGTGGAGGTCGAGCTGATCGTCGAGGTCGCGTAGTGGAGCCGGCGGCGGCGCACGAGCTGCTGGTCCGGCTGGCCGGACGGCTGCCCGACGACGTCCTCTGGCGGCTGCGGGACTGGCTCGCCGCCGGTGCCGCGGCGCCGGTCGGTGCGCTGCTGCCGCGCGCCCTGCTGCGCAACCGCGTCGGGATCACCGACGCCGAACGCACCCTGCTCGGCGCCACGGCGGGCGAGAACCGCCTGGTCGACGCCGTCCTCCCGCTGCACACGCCGGACGCTCCCCATCCGGCGTTCGCGGCAGGGCCCGAGCTGCCCGACCTCGCCGTGCTGGGCGCGCTGGCCGTCGTCGCCGGGCACCCCGGCACACAGGAGCTGCGGCACGCGCGGCGCGGCCGGCACGGCGAGCAGCGGGTGCTCCTCGTCCTGGGCGCGGAGCGGGCCTGGGAACTGACCGGCACCCTGCAACGGCTGCTGCGGGTGCACGGCGACCGGACACCCTGCGTCGAGGTGCTCCCCGAGGGGCTGGAACCGCCCGCCTACCACCAGGCCGCCATCGTCGGATCCCGCCCCGTGTGGGCGCGGCCCGGCGCCGAGACCGAGTCCGCGTCGCCGGCCGTCTCCGGCACGAGCTGACCGAAAGAAGGAGGGCCCGGTGACGGCCCCACCTGCCCCGAGCACGCACCACCTGCTGCTGGCCCTGGCCGGCCGCGTCGACGACGACCTGCTGGCCACGGCCCGCGAGCTCGTCGCGATCGGCGAGGAGCCGCAGGCGCTGGAGATCCTCGTCGCGACCCTGGTCGCCGACCGCACCGCGCTCCCCGCCCTGCTGCGGTCGGAGGTCGTGGAGCTGGCCCGCCGGCGCGCGATCGAGCTCGACGCCGACGGCCTCCTCGCCCCCGCCGCCGGCTCGCTCGACGGCACCCGGCACGTCTTCGGCGCCGGCCCGGCCGGCGCCGACGAGCGACTCGCGGAGCTGCTGACCTCGCCGCCGCCCGGCTCGACCATGCGCGTGACCTGGCGGATGACGCCCGCGGGTGCCGCGCCGGGGCCGGTGCCGCACCCGGTGGTGCTGGTGGAGCTGTCCGGGCCCGGGATCGCGCCCGAGGTCGTGTCGTACCGGCTCGGGGCGCACCTGCTGCGGTCCGGCCTGCCCGCCTCGGTGGAGGCGTACACGCCCGCTGACGCGCTCCCCGCCTACCAGCGTGCAGCGCTGGAGCGGGCGTGGCAGGTCGGTGCTCCCGGTGCAGGTCACGGTGGCCTCCCGACCGGTGCGCGGGGCACTGCTCACGGCCCGGTTCCGTTCGGTGGCGTCGCCGGGGCCGGTGCAGCGGGGTCCGGTGCGCACAGCGGTGCGGCGGGCCCGGCCGCAGGGAACGAGCGGGCGATCAGGCACGGCGCTCCGGTGGGGTCCCCTGCTGCGGCAGGTCCCGGTACCTCCGGCGTCGTCGGTGGCTCTCCGGGCGGTCCGGCGGCGTCCGGTGGTGGGGCCGCTGCTGCGGCCGGTCCCGGCGCCTCCGGCTTGCTCGGCGCGATGGACGGTGGAACTGCGGAGGCCGGTCCCGGCAGGTCCGGCTTCCTCGGCGCCCCGGACGGTGGACCCGCGGAGGCCGCTCCTGCCGCCGGTCCTGCCGCGTCCGGCTTCCTCGCGGCCGCGGACGGTGGGACCGCGGGCGCCGCTTCTGCGGCGGGTGCCGGTGCCAGCGTGTTCGGTGCGTCCGGAACCGGTGTGTCCGGGTCCGGTGAGGCCGCTTCCGGCGGGGCCGGTGTCGGTGGGGTCGCGGAGGTCGGTCCTCCGGCGGCCCCCGGGGCGTCCGCGTTCACAGCGCCCGGCGGGCGCGAGCCCGGAGTCGGCACGACCTCGGAGACCTCGGAGCCGTCAGGTGGCGCCGCGGAGACGACCTTCGGCGCCGCGGTACCTCGGGATTCGGCGGGCACCGCGGCGTCGAGCGACGCCCGGGCGGCCCGGAACGCCGGACCGGCGGCCGACCGAGCCGAGGAGGCGGCGAACCGTCCCGGTGAGTCCCGGTCTGCCCATGGCGCGGCGGAGCAGGGCCCTCGGCCGTCGCCGTCACCCCGGCCCGCGCCCGCGGACCCCGGCACCCCGCCGCCGTCGCCCCGGCCGGTCCTCGGCCGGCCGCTGACGTCGTCGCAGCCGCCGGCTGCGTTCCAGCCGTTGCGCCCGCGTCCCGACACGCCCGAGGGTGCGCCGTTCGCCGACGGACCGGTGCGCCCCGACAGCGGCGGTCCCGCCACCGACCGGCCCGCACCTCGCGCGGTCCCCGGCCCCGGGCCGCGTCCCGGACCCGACGGCCCGCGGCTCGGCCCCATCGAGATCACCGGGCCGCAGGACGAGCCGCGGACCAGCCCGTTCGAGCGCACCCGCGCCCCCCGCTCCCGCCCCACCCTGAGCGTGGTGCCGCCCGCGCCCGGGTACGAGCCGCCGAGCGGGCCGCGGCAGGCGCCCGTCACGCGTCCGACCCCGATCGTCCGTACCGAGGACTCGCTGCCGACCCCGGCCGAGCCCTGGCCCGTGTCCCGCGACGAGACGGAGCAGACGGACCCGCCCGTCCTCGCATCGATGCGGGACCCGCTGAGCGGTCCGCTGCGCGAGCCGCTGCTCGACGCCCAGCTCGACCGCGCCGAGACCGGTCCCGTGCCGATCGTCGGCCTCACGCCGCCGCAGGGCACGCCGGCCGTGGACGAGGCTGCGCCGTCGGACGAGGCCACGGATTCCACCGCTGCCGATTCCGCCCCCGCCGATTCCGCTCCTGCCGATTCCGCCCCCGCCGATTTCACCCCTGCCGACGAGCCGTCGGACCCGTCGGCCCCCGCTCCGGGGACGGGGCGACGCCGGCGGGTCGAGGCGCGGGAGCCCGCGCCGGAGTGGACCCGCGACTGGGCGTCCGGCGAGTGGGCGATGCCGACGACGGGTCGGCGCCGCGCCGCCGACCTCCCGGCCGCCGGCGAGGGCTCCGGTTCCCTCCCGGAGTCGCCGACCTCCGCGCAGGACACCACCGATCCCGCCGGTCGGGACGGATCCGCGGACCTCCGGGGCGCGTCCGAGGGAGCGGACCTCCTGACCCCGGCGGGGGCTTCCTCGCCGGTCCCCGACACCAGCACGGCCGACCGGACGGTCGACGGCGACACGGTCGAGCCCGGTGATCGCCCGGGCCCGAGCGGCCGTGACGCCGAGCCCTCCGACGTCGCCGACCGGGGAACCGACGCGTACGCCCGGACGGACGGCGAGGTCCAGGTGGACCGCCGGTTCGCGGACGAGTCGCCGGACCTGCTCGAGGCCCCGACCTCCGACCGCTTCCCCGGCCCGCAGCCACCCGAGAAGGCCGGCGACGCTGCGCCCTTCGCCGGCCCGACCGACCCGGGCGGAGGACGACGCCGCCGCCCCGACCCCGGGGGCGACGAGCCGGGCGTGTCCCCCGACGTGGTGGACTCCGCCGCCGGGCGACGCCACCGCGCCGAGCCCGACCTGACGATCGCTGACACCGGCACGTCCTCCGACTCGGCGGACTTCGCCGGTGGAGGCCGTCGCGCCGAGCCCGACCTGACCGCCGGTGAGACGGGCACGTCGTCCGACTCGGCGGACCCCGTGGGCGGGCGACGCCGCCGCGTCGAGCACGGCGGCGACGCCGAGGAACTGGTCGAACGCCCAAGTGCCGCCGGCCCCGGGATCGGACCCGCGGACTCGCCGGATCCGACCGGGCTCGCGCGCGACCCGCATGCCGCGGGCTCGGCAGGAGCGTCGGAACTGCCCGACGCCCTGGGCGGGGTCTCCGACCCCCGCGCCAACGGCTCGGCCGGCCCGTTCGGCGGGTCCCGGGGCTTCGACCTGCTCGGGCGCTCGAACGGGACGGCCGGTACGGGTGGTCGCGAGGCCGGTTCGGCCGGCGAGCCGACGGACCTGCACCTCGACGAGCCCGCGGAGTCCGCGACGGACGGCGGATCGCTCGGCGACCCGACCGACCGCGCCGGGAGCAGCGGCCCGCTGCTCGGCCGGCCGGACGGCACCACCCGGGGAGCCGAGGGGCCGGACGACCGGGACGGGCTCGTCGACGCCGCGACGGCCAAGCTCGGCGCGGTGCGGCCCGGTGAGTCCCTCGCCGAGGGCCCGGTGCCGAGCGACCCGCGTGCCCCGGGGAGCACCCGGCGCGGGGCCGACGGCCGCACCGAACCCGACCGCCCGACGGGCACGCCCGACCCGTCGGGCCCCGCGTCCGAGGCCGGCGACGGGCGTGAGTCGGGGCGCGACCGCGACCTCCCCGGCATCCCCCTCGGCGACACGCCCGCGCCGACGCCGTTCGACGCCCTCCCCGACCCGGCCGGGGAAGAGGGGACGTCCGGCTCGGTCCTCGAGGGTGGGCTCCGCCGCTCGCGTCCGGGCGACGCCTCACACCAGGGCGACGGCACTCCTGCCACGGAACCGGGCGAGGACACCCCCGGCCCGAGCGGCCCCACCTCCGGCTCGTACCGACGCACCGGCATCTCCCGCTCGGAGCCGGGTGAGGACACTCCCGGCTCGCCCTCGGCCACCGACACCGCGGGCCCGCGGTCGGACGGTGACCCGGCCCTCGACCCGACCGGCGCCACCCCCGCCCCGGTCGCGCCCGGTGGTCGCCCGGCCACGGACCCGTCGAACACCGAGGACCCCGCGCACAGGGCGGACACCGAGGTCGACGACGCCCCCACCGGCCGCCGGGCCGCGCGGGACGGGGTGCCGACGATCCGTCCGGTGCCGGGCGGTCGTCGTCGCGCCCGGCACCGCCCGGACGACGCGGAGCCCGACCCGTGGAACTTCGCGACCGCCGCCGGCGACGTCACCCCGGAGCCCACGTCGCGGCCCGAGGAGGGCCCGCAGGACCGCTCGGACGGCCTGCCGCCGCCCCGGCCGGTCCCGCGGACCATCCCGCGCATCCGACGGGGCTCGGACACAGCCGTCAGCGGGCTCTTCGGTCCCGGTGAGGTACCGCCCAGCCGTCCGGACGATCCCTTCGGCACCGGTCCCGGCCCGTCCCGCGGCCGATCCGGCGAGCCGCACGACGGCCCCACCGCGAGCACCGAGCCGGCCGAGCCGGACACCACGTCGGCGGGGTACTCCGCGTTCTCCAGCCGCGAGCAGGACCTGCTGCGCCTGCTCCAGCAGGAGCTGGAGGTGCGGGAGTCCCCGCCCGAGCGTCGCAACGGATCCGGCCCCTACGGGCCGCCGGACCTCGCCGGCTGACCACACCCCGGGGGGACACCGGGGCGGTTCCGGAGCTCCGGAACCGCCCTCTCGTCCCACCCGGGCAGTGCGCAGCTACCTGCGCGCGAGTTCCTCCGCCCGCGCCAGCACCCGCTGCACGTGCAGGCTCCGGGCGGCCGTGTGCGGGCCGTCGACCAGCCCGGTCGCGACTGCCTTCAGCAGCTCGTCGAGCAGGACGGCGTAGGAGGCCGTGGCGTCCGCGGGCCGCTCGGTGAGCACGTGCCGGCCGATCGAGCCGAAGGCCGTCACCTCCATCTCCGTGGGGTCGACCGGCAGCGCGAGCGAGAGCGTCAAGGTGCTGCGGGCGCCGCCGACGTGCCGCAGCCCGACCCGCCACAGGTCCGGCTCGCCGACGTGCGCGAACTCGACGTCGACGACCTCGCCGAGCGCCGCGTCGAGCAGGTCGACCAGGTGCGGCCCGATGTCGAGCAGCGCGCCCCGCTCGGCCCGCCACGCCGACGCCGCGTACGGGCCGCCGAGCAGCGCCCCGGAGAGCCAGCGGGCGGTGGCCGTGGTGTCGGCGTCGGCGGGGCCGTCCGGGAGACCGGCGAGCCACGCGCGGACCGGCGGGTGGAAGCGCAGGGTGAACACGGTCGTCGAGCAGACGCCGGCCTCCGCGACGGCCGCCGCGGCACGCTCGGCGGCGGGCAGGGTGTCGGCGAGCGGCTTGTCCAGGATCAGGTGCTTGCCCCGCGCCGCAGCCGCAGGCACCAGCGCCCCCTGCACGGCGGGCGGCACGGCGAAGGCGACGGCGTCGACGGCCTCGAACAGCTCCTCGACCTCGGCGAACGCGGTCCCGCCGTGCTGCGCGACGATCTCCCGGGCCGGCTCCGGCCGCCGGGTCCAGACGCCCGCGAGCTCCACCCCGGGATGGGCGGCCAGGGCGGGGGCGTGCACGGAGCGGGCCCACGGCCCACCCCCGACGAGTCCGACGCGCAGCTGATCCATGAGCCCATCCTGCCCGGGCGTGGCCATCTTCACGGACGTTCCCCGGCGGGCGTCGGGTTAAGGTCCGATCGTGAGCGTCGCCGGTGACAACACGATCGAGAGCGCCGCGCAGCCGAAGCCGGCTGCGACGGTGCTGCTGCTGCGCGACGACCCGGCGCCCCCGCCGGGTCGTGCTCCGCTGCAGGTCTTCCTGCAGCGGCGGGTGAAGCAGATGGCCTTCGCGGGCGGCATGACCGTGTTCCCGGGCGGCAGTGTCGACCCCACCGACGTGCCCGACGCCGAGCGCTGGGCCGGTCCCGATCCGGCCGAGTGGGCCGAGCTGATCGGCGTGCCACCGGAGGTCGCGGGGCAGGCCGTGTCCGCGGCCGTGCGCGAGGTGTTCGAGGAGACCGGCGTGCTGCTCGCCGGCGCGCCCGGCGGGGAGCCCGGCTCGCTGACCGCGCAGGCCCCGCTGTGGCGCAAGCAGCTCACCGAGCACGCCATCTCGCTCGCTCAGGTCCTGCTCGACTCGGGCTACGTGCTGCGGTCGGACCTGTTGCGGACCTGGGCGCACTGGGTGACCCCGCCGCAGGAGGGCCGCCGCTACGACACGATCTTCTTCGTGGCCGCCCTGCCCGCCGGCCAGGAGGCCGACGCGCACACCACGGAGGCCGTCGAGGCCACCTGGTGGTACCCGCAGGCGGCCCTGGAGGCCTTCGACGCCGGCGAGATGACGCTCATGCCGCCGACCCTGCTCTCGCTGCGCGACCTCGCGGTCTTCGGGACCACGGCCGAGGCGCTCGCCGGCTGCGCCGGCCGGGACATGACCCCGGTGCACCCGAAGTTCCGCAAGGACGACGCGGGCATCCGGTACGTCATCCTCCCGGACGGGTCCGAGCACCCGTTCGCGCCCGCGCGCCCGGCGTGACCGCTCCCGCGTACGGCGTGCTCCGCGAGGTCACGCCGCTGGTCTCGGTGCTGCTGCAGAACAACCCGGGCCCCATGACGCTGGAGGGCACCAACACCTGGGTGCTGCGGGCGCCGGGGGTGGAGGAGTGCGTGGTCGTCGACCCCGGCGAGGACGACGACGAGGAGCACCTCGAGCGGATCACGGCGCAGGGACCCGTGGCGCGGATCCTCCTGACCCACCGGCACCACGACCACTGCGGCGCGGCCCGCCGGCTCGCCGAGCTCACGAAGGCGCCGGTGCAGGCCCTGGACCCGAGCCTCGTCCTGGGCTCCGAGGCCCTCGCCGACGGCGACGTCGTGGCCGCCGCGGGCCTGGAGCTCCGTGTGGTCGCGACGCCCGGCCACACGTCGGACTCGACGTCGTTCCTGGTGGAGGGCCCGGGCGAGGGTCCGCCGCCGCTGCTGGCCGGCGACATGATCCTCGGGCACGGCACCACCGTGATCGCCCACCCGGACGGCGCGCTCGCCCCGTACCTCTCCTCGCTGGACTGGTATGCCGACCTGCCGCCGGGCACCACCGTACTGACCGGCCACGGCCCCGAGCTGCCCGACGCCGCGGCCGTCGCGACGTACTACCGCGAGCACCGTCACCAGCGGCTCGAGCAGGTCCGCGAGGCCCTGCGCACGCTGCCGGACGACGCGCCGCCCCGCCAGGTGGTCGAGGTCGTGTACGCCGACGTCGACCAGCGGCTGTGGGACGCCGCGGAGCTCTCGGTCAAGGCGCAGCTGGACTACCTACGCGGCTGAGGGCGTGCCCTCGACCGTCCTGCGCCGGGCCCACAGCACGGCACCGACGAGCAGGCCGGCCGCGCCACCGGCGAGGAAGGCCCCGGAGGCCCCGGCCGCCTCGACCACGACCCCGGCCAAGGACTGCCCGACCGCGGCGCCCACGGTGATCGCGGTGACGACCCAGCCGAACGCCTCGGTGGCCGCGCCGCGCGGCGCCACCACCTCGATGACGAGCGAGTGCCCCGTGGTCTGCGGCGTGATCAGCCCGCCCGCGGCCAGCATGGCGATCACCAGCAGCGGGAGCGAGTCCGCCGCGCCCGCGAGCCACATGGCCAGCACGAGCACGCCGAACCCGGCGACCAGCACGGGCATCCGCAGGTGCAGCGCGCGGGGCCACGGCCGAATCCCGTAGAGCACGCCGACCAGCACCGACGTGACCGACCAGGCGGAGAGCAGCGCGCCACCCAGCCAGGGCTCGCCCAGGCCCGTGGCGACCGCGGGCACCCCGACCTCCACGGCGCCGACGACGAGCCCGAAGCCCAGCCCGGCCAGGGCGATCGTCCGCATGCCGGGGCTCGCGATCGCGCCCCACAGCGTCGACCCGGTCGACGGAAGTGGCTCGCTGCCGCGCACGGGCCCGCTCAGCGCGAACCCCACCGTGCCGACGACGGTCGCGAGCACGGCCACCGCGGTGCCCGTCCCCGGCCACGGCGTCGAGGCCAGCAGCGCGGCCACCCCCGGCCCGAGGACGAAGAAGACCTCGAGGCTGATCGCCTCGTAGCCGTACGCCGCCTCGCGCGGCCCGGCCGGCACCAGCCGCTCCCACAACGCCCGGGAGGCACCCGGCATGGCCGGCATGACGAGCCCGGTGAACAGCGCGACCGCGACGACGACCGGCAGCGCGGTCCACGTCTCGACCGCCGCGACGAGCCCGCCCGCACCGAGCGCGAACAGCCCGGCGACCGTCAGGAGCACACCCGACGGCCCGCGCCGGTCCATCAGCCGGCCCTGCAGGACCGAGCCGAGCGCGACGCCGACCAGCGACCCCGCCGAGACGGCGCCGGCCACCGCGAACGACCCCGACTCACGCTGCACGTAGAGCAGCGTGGCGAAGCTGAACATGGCGACCGGGAACCGCCCCACCGCGGAGGTGAGGACGGGCACGGCCGCACCGGGGGCGGTGACGGCGGCGCGGTAGTCGGCGAGCGAGACGGACACGCCGTCGAGGATCGCACACTTCTGGTACGGGCGTACCAGTTACTTGCCGCACGCCACCACGCGGGTGACGCGTCCCTGTTCTAGCGAGCCCGCCGGGCGAGCCGCTCGGGCTCCAGGATCAGCACGCTCTTGCCCTCGAGCCGCAGCCAGCCGCGGTGCGCGAAGTCCGCCAGCGCCTTGTTGACCGTCTCGCGGGAGGCGCCGACGAGCTGGGCGATCTCCTCCTGGGTCAGGTCGTGCGTGACGCGCAGCAGGCCGGACTCCTGCGACCCGAACTGGCGGGCCAGCTGCAGCAGCGACTTGGCCACGCGGCCGGGCACGTCCGTGAAGATCAGGTCCGCCAGCATGTTGTTGGTGCGGCGCAGCCGGCGGGCCAGCACGCGCAGCAGCTGTTCGGCGATCTCCGGGCGCTTGCCGATCCACTCGCGCAGCGCGGCGCGGTCCATCGTGAAGGCGCGGACCTCGGTCACCGAGGTGGCCGACGACGTGCGCGGGCCCGGGTCGAAGATCGACAGCTCGCCGAACATGTCCGACGGGCCCGCGACCATCAGCAGGTTCTCCCGGCCGTCGGGGGACTTCCGGCCGATCTTCACCTTGCCGCTGGCGATGATGTAGAGCCGGTCACCCGGCTCGCCCTCGCTGAAGATGACGTGCCCACGCGGGAACTCCACGGGCTCCAGGGTCTGGGCCAGCACCTCGGCGGCGTGCGGCTCCACACCCTGGAAGATCCCAGCCCGGATCAGAACATCGTCCACAACACCTGCTCCTCGTCCACATCCACCGCAGCCACGCGGCGGATCATCGGCGCGCCAGTCTAGGGGGTCGCTCCGCACAGTGTGACGAGACGACGTGTGAACACCATGCCCGGATTGGGGCACCCGGCACGGCGGACCGACCCGTTCGGCCCCCCTTCCCGGCCGGCCCTCCCGGGCCGAACGGGCTACGGGGAGACTTTACTCCGGCGTGTCCCGCGCCTCCCGCCCCGGTTGCGCAGGCGGAAGAGCTCCAGCGCACGGACGGTGCCCTGACGGAACAACGCACGTACCTCGTCGGGGCGGGGACGCTCGAGCAGCTCGTCGAGCTCGTCCTGCCGCACGGTGGACTCCCGCATCCGGGACTCGACGCGCTCCATGCCGAGCGCGAAGAACATCACCAGGAGCGGCACGAGGACGGCTAACCAGGCAGTCATGTCACGATCGATGATGGCCTACCCCCCGCGCCCCGGGCGCACCGGGGGCCCCGCGTGTTGCGATCGATGCGCGATCGAGACCCGCCACCTGCGGCAACGGCATCGTCACGCTCCGTACCGCGCCCGGGGTTGTCGGTGGGCGGACGTAGTCTCGCCCTGTGACCACCACACTCCGGCGTCCCACCAGCCGCGAGGTCGCCAAGCTGTCCGCGCGGATCGCCGCCGGGGAGAGCGGGATCGGCCGCGCCCGGCGGGTCGGGCGCATCCTGCGGGCGCTCGCCGTGGCGTACCCCGACGCGCACTGCGAGCTGGACTTCACGAACCCGCTCGAGCTCGCCGTCGCCACGATCCTGTCCGCGCAGTCGACCGACAAGAAGGTCAACGAGATCAGCCCGGCGCTCTTCGCGCGCTACCGCACCGCGGCGGACTACGCCGGCGCCGACCGGACCGAGCTGGAGGAGTACGTCCGGCAGACGGGCTTCTACCGCAACAAGGCGAACGCGCTGATGGGACTGGGCGCTGCCCTGGTCGAGCGGTTCGACGGCGAGGTCCCGGGCAACCTGGACGATCTCGTCACCCTGCCGGGAATCGGGCGGAAGACGGCGAACGTCATCCTGGGCAACGCGTTCGGCGTCCCCGGCATCACCGTCGACACCCACTTCGGCCGGCTCGTCCGGCGCTGGGGCTGGACCACCGAGGAGGACCCGGTCAAGGTCGAGCACGAGGTCGGCGACCTGGTCCCGAAGAAGGACTGGACCATGGCCTCGCACTACGTGATCTTCCACGGCCGCCGGGTCTGCCACGCCAAGAAGCCGGCCTGCGGGGCGTGCACCCTGGCGATGGACTGCCCGTCGTTCGGCGTCGGCCCCACCGATCCGGTCGCCGCGGCGAAGCTGGTCAAGGGCCCGGAGGCGCCGCACCTGCTGCAGCTGGCGGGGCTGGGCGGGGAATGAGCCGACGATGAGCACCGATCGCCGGGCCGCCCTGCGGCGGCACCGGTCGGAGCTGGTCAGCACGGTGGTCGTGCTCGTGCTGGTGGTCGTCGGGGTCGTCGCGCTCTGGCCGCGTGCCGGGGCGCCGTCCGGCGCCGCGAGCGGGGGCGCCGCGACCACGACGGCCGCGCCCGATCCCGCCCGGCTCGCCGACCTCCGGGCGCGCGCGGACCTGCCGCCGTGCCCGTCGGGCACCGGCGGGGCGGGGCCGCTCGCCGGGGTCGTCGCGCCCTGCCTGGCCGACGGCACGCCGGTCGACGTCGGCGGCGCGCTCGCCGGCCGGCCGGCGCTGGTCAACGTCTGGGCCTCGTGGTGCGCGCCGTGCCGGGAGGAGCTGCCCGCGATCGCCGAGTACGCCGCCCGGCCGGGCGCCGTGCCGGTGCTGCTCGTCGACATCCAGGACACGGACCCGGCCGCCCTCGCGCTGCTCGCGGAGATCGGCGTCCGGCTCCCGTCGGTCACCGATCCGGACGGCGCGCTGCGGTCCGCGCTGGCCGTGCCGCCGGCCATCCCGGCCAGCTACGTCGTGCGCGCGGACGGGGCGGTCGCGCGGGTCGATCCCCCGGTGCCCTTCGGGTCGGCCGACGAGGTCGCGGCCGTGGTCGGCAAGCTGTCCCCATGACCGACGTGCACCCGGAGGCGGCGCCCGCCTTCCTGGAGCCGCTGCTGGGCTCGCTCGGCAGCGTCGAGGCCTACGACCTCGCCCCGCACCGCGTCCCGCCGCCCGCCGGCGGACCGCGCGCCGCCGTGCTGATGCTGTTCGCCGAGGGCCCGGAGGGGCCGGACGTGCTGCTCGTCGAGCGCGCCTCCACGCTGCGCAACCACGCCGGTCAGGTGGCCTTCCCGGGCGGGCGGATCGACCCCGGCGACGCCGGCCCGCTCGGCGCCGCGCTGCGCGAGGCCGAGGAGGAGACGGGACTGGACCCCGCGGGCGTCGTCCCGCTGGCGCTGCTGCCGGAGCTGTTCATCCCGCCCTCGGGGTTCGTGGTGACCCCGGTGCTGGCGTACTGGGCCGAGCCCAGCGCGGTGCACGCCGTGGACCCGGCCGAGACGGCGGCCGTCGTCCGGGTGCCGGTGGCCGACCTCGTCGACCCGGCGAACCGCGTCACCACGCTCCACCCGAGCGGGCACCGCGGCCCCGCCTTCCTGGTGGCGGGGGTGCTCGTGTGGGGCTTCACCGGGGGCCTATTGTCCGGCCTGTTGGATCGCGCGGGATGGGCGCATCCCTGGGACGAGTCCCGGGTCCTCGACCTGGGCGCGGCGTGGTCGGCGGCTCGCTCGGCACGCGGTGGCGACCGGAACGGACGCCGACACGGCGGGCAGGAGGCTGCGGGCACGTGAGTCGGACCCACCACGAGGATCCGCGATGAGCTGGGTGGACGTCGCGGTCGTCGTCCTCGCCCTCATCGCGGCCGTGTCCGGGTGGCGGCACGGGATGGCGGTCGCGCTGCTGTCCTTCATCGGCGTGCTCGGCGGCGCGATCATCGGGGTGCGGGTGGCCCCGCTGCTGGTCGCGGACATCCAGGCGCAGACCACGCGGATCATCGTGAGCATCGTCGTGGTGGTGCTGCTGGTCGCGCTCGGCGAGACCCTCGGCGTGTACCTGGGCCGCAAGATCCGCGACCGGATCCGCGGCGAGCGCTTCCTCGCCGTCGACTCCACGCTCGGGGCGATCCTCCAGGGCGTCACGGTCGTGCTCGCCGCGTGGCTGGTGGCGCTGCCGCTGGCCTCGGCGAGCTTCCCGGGCCTGGCCTCCAGCGTGCGCCAGTCCGAGGTGCTCAAGGGCGTCGACTCGGTGATGCCGGACCAGGCCCGCGCGCTGCCCGCCGAGCTGCGCACGCTGCTGGACCGCTCCGGCTTCCCGGACGTCCTGAGCCCCTTCCAGGCCACGCCGATCCAGCAGGTCGGGCCGCCGGACCCGGCGCTGCTGAACCTGCCGGTCGTGTCCGAGGTGCGCGGCAGCGTGCTCAAGGTGCACGGCCGCGCCCCGTCCTGCCAGCGACAGCTGGAGGGCACCGGGTTCGTGGTCGCCCCGCAGCGGGTCATGACGAACGCGCACGTCGTCGCCGGGACCACGGACACCACGGTCGAGGTCACGACGTCGTCGAACCGCATCCGCCAGCTCGACGCGCGGGTGGTCAGCTACGACCCGGAGATCGACGTCGCGGTGCTGGCCGTGCCGGGCCTCGACGCCGACCCGCTGCACTTCGCGCCGGCGCCGGCGACCCCGGGGGACGACTCGATCATCCTCGGCTACCCGCTCGACGGCCCGTACACGATCTCGGCCGGCAAGGTGCGCGACCGCATCCAGCTGCGCGGCCCGGACATCTACGACGCCAACACCGTGACCCGGGACGTCTACACGGTCCGCGCCAAGGTCCAGTCCGGGAACTCCGGCGGCCCGATGATCGCGCCGGACGGCGAGGTACTGGGCGTGGTGTTCGGCGCGGCGCTCGACGACTCCGAGACCGGCTTCGTGCTCACGGCCCAGCAGGTCGCCCAGGCCCTCGGCAGCGCACCGGGGCTCACCCGCTCCGTCGACACCGGGTCCTGCGCGGCATGACCGCGGGAAACGGGGTGCCCGAGGGCTTCGAGCTCCTGCCGACCTCGGCGTTCGTCGAACACCTCGGCGGGCTCTACCACCGCCCGGACGGGCCCGGGCACGTCTTCGGGATGCGGGTCGGCCCGGAGCACGCGAACGTCCGCGGCCGGGCGCACGGCGGGTTCCTGGCCACGGCGGTCGACGTGGCCGCCTCCCGTGGCGCCCGCGCCGCGATGGCCGACGGGTCCGGCGTCAGCACCATGACGATGACGCTGGACTACCTGGCGCCCGTCGACGTGGGCGACTGGATCGAGCTGGTCACGTCGGTCGACCGGATCGGCGGGCGGACGGTGTTCACCACGTGCCGGGTCACCGCGGGCGACCGGCTGGTCGCCCGCGGCTCGGTGATCCTGGCGCGGGTCAGACCTCGCGAGTGATCGTCTGGTCGCGGCCCGGGCCGACGCCGATGGCCGAGACCGGCGCGCCCGTCAGCTCCTCGATGCGGTGCACGTAGTCGCGCGCGGCGGCCGGCAGGTCGTCGAACTCCCGGACGCCGGAGATGTCCTCGAACCAGCCGGGCAGCTCCTCGTACACCGGCACGGCGTGGTGGATGTCCGTCTGGGTCATCGGCATGTCGTCGACGCGCTTGCCGTCGACCTCGTAGGCCACGCAGATCGGCACCCGCTCGAGCGAGGACAGCACGTCGAGCTTGGTGAGGAAAAAGTCCGTGATGCCGTTGACCCGCTGGGCGTAGCGGCCGATCACGGCGTCGAACCAGCCGCAGCGCCGCGGGCGCCCGGTGGTCACGCCGACCTCGCCGCCGGTCTTGCGCAGGAACTCCCCCGAGGCGTCGAACAGCTCGGTGGGGAAGGGGCCGGAGCCGACGCGCGTCGTGTACGCCTTGAGGATCCCGATGACCCGGTCGATCCGGTTCGGCCCGATGCCCGACCCGACCGCGGCGCCGCCGGCCGTGGGGTTCGAGCTGGTCACGAAGGGGTAGGTGCCGTGGTCGACGTCGAGCAGTGTGCCCTGCGAGCCCTCCAGCAGGATGGTCTCGCCCGCCTCGAGCGCCTGGTTGAGCAGCAGCCGGGTGTCGGCGATGCGGTGCTTGAAGCCCTCGGCCTGCGCCAGCACGGTGTCCACGACGTCGCCCGGGTCGAGCGCCCGCCGGTTGTAGACCTTGACCAGCACCTGGTTCTTGAAGTCCAGCGCCGCCTCGACCTTCTGGTGCAGGATCTTCTCGTCGAGCACGTCCGCGACCCGGACGCCGACGCGGGCCACCTTGTCCTGGTACGCGGGGCCGATGCCGCGGCCCGTGGTGCCGATCTTGGCCTTGCCCAGGAAGCGCTCGGTCACCTTGTCGATGGCCACGTGGTACGGCATGATCAAGTGCGCGTCCGCGCTGATCATCAGGCCGGTGGTGTCCACGCCCCGGCTCTCGAGGCCCTTGAGCTCGTCGAGCAGCACGCCGGGGTCCACGACCACGCCGTTGCCGATCACGTTCTTGGCCCCGGGGGTGAGGATGCCCGAGGGGATGAGGTGCAGGGCGAAGTCCTGCCCGTCGGGCAGCACGACCGTGTGGCCGGCGTTGTTGCCGCCCTGGTAGCGCACGACCCACTGCACGGACCCGCCGAGCAGGTCGGTGGCCTTGCCCTTGCCCTCGTCGCCCCACTGGGCACCGATCAGCACGATCGCCGGCATGTGAAACTCCAGTCCTGGCTTGCGGCGGGAGGGTAACCGATCAGGTGGCTTCGATCGATCAGGAACTGGTGCTGCTGACCTGTGGCGACAGGCCGGTGCGCCGTTTCCCGTTCCACGGTAGCCGCCCGGCGGCGCGGCTCGGACGGGTGCCCGGTGTGCTGGCCCACGTCCCGGCGGTCGCGCTGCCGGCGCGGCCCGGCAAGGACGACGTGGATCCGGTGCTGAAGGAGCGGGAACCGCGGCGGGTGATCGTCCACGGCGACGACGCCGACCTCGCATCCGTGCTGGTCAGGCTCCTGCGCCGGGACCTGCTCCACGTCGAGGTGGCGTTCGTGCCCGCGGTGCGGCGTTCGGCCGCGGCGCTCGCCTGGGAGCTCCCGCGCGACGCGGCGGCCCTCGCCCTGGACGGCCCGGCTCGGCCCACGCCCCTCATCCGGGACGACGCCGGCGGGGTGCTCGTCGGCCGCGGCGTACTGCGGGACGTGGAGGGCGAGGCGTACTGCGACAACTCGCTGGTGCTGCGCGGGCGGGTGCGCCGGCTCGTCGCCGTGCCCGGGCCCGGGGGCGTATCGGCGCTGCCCGGCAAGGGCGTGCGGGCGGCCACCGGGCGGGCCCTGCAGATCGGCTCCACGGGCGCCCGGGTGGAGGTCGAGGGCGTGCCGCACCCGCGGCCCGCGCCGCGCTGGACCTGGTACCGCCACACCGCGGACTGGCTGCTCGTGCGTCCCTGACCTACGACTCGGCCCGGTTCGCCACCGACCGCGCGGGCGCGTCGGCTGCCGCGGTCGGTCGTGTACGAGAAGGGCGAGAGCAGGAGCGGGGCGTGGCGGTGGCCCCGCGCAGGCACGCGAGGGCCCGGCGGCGCGGTTGCCGCCGGGCCCCGCCGTGCTCAGGAGTCCGCGAACCGGCAGTGCAGGTCCTGCTGTGGCACTGTGAGGTTCACCAGGTAGCCGACGACGGCGGAGTCGACGCAGGAGTTGCCCTGCAGCGCCGCCGTGTGCCGGGTCCCCTCGACCGTGACCAGACGCGACCCGAGCGCGGCGGCCAGGTCGACACCCGCCTGGTACGGCGTGGCGGGGTCACCCGTCGTCGAGATCACCATCGTCGGCGGCAGGCCCTCCGCGTGCGGGAGGTGCGGCTGCGAGGTCGGCGTGACCGGCAGCATCGCGCAGGTGTCGAGCGCGCCGTCGCCGGCCGGCAGGCCGGAGTCCGCGAACGGGGCCACCTCGGCGGTCCGCCGCTCCAGCTCCACGCGCTGCGCCCGGTCCGTCATCCGGTCGCCGTCGACGCAGTTCACGACCATGAGCGCCTCCTGGTCGTTGCGGTAGCTGCCGTTCGGGCGGCGGTCGTAGTAGCGGTCGGCCGCCGTCATCAGCGCGGTGCCGTCCCCGGCTCGCAGCGCCACGAGCGCCTTCGACAGGTCCGGCCACTCCGCCGGGTCGTACAGCGAGGCGACCACGGCGATCACGGCGTCGGAGTAGGACAGCGTGCGCCCGTCGGACACTGCCACCGGGTGGTCGACCAGCGGCCGGGTCAGGGCCTGGAACTCCGCGGTCGTCCGGGCCGGGTCGGCGCCCAGCGGGCACCCGTCGTGCCGCGTGCAGTCCGCGGCGTAGGCGTCGAAGGCCTTCTGGAAGCCCGCCATCTGCGCAATCGAGGCCTCGGCCCTGGTCTGGCGCGGGTCGACCGCGCCGTCGAGCACCATGGCGCGGACGTTCCCGGGGAACATCTCCGCGTAGGTCGCGCCGATGCGGGTGCCGTAGGAGTAGCCGAGGTAGGTCAGCTTCTGGTCGCCCAGCGCCGCCCGCAGGACGTCCAGGTCGCGGGCCACGTCACGGGTGCCGGCGTTGGCCAGCACGTCCGCCCCGCCGGACCGCTGCACGCAGTGTTCGGCCATCTGCCGGGCCTTGTCCTCGGTAGCGGCCGTCCCCTCGGCGAGCGCCTGGCGGGGCGGCTCGGCCCGGACGGCGTCCCACTCGGCGTCGGTGGTGCAGTCGATGGCCGGCGTGCTCTTCCCGACCCCCCGCGGGTCGAACCCGACGATGTCGAACGGACCGCCGCCACCCCCCTTCGCGAAGGCCGCCGCCAGGTCCACCCCCGAGCCGCCCGGACCGCCCGGGTTGAGCACGAGCGCACCGATGCGGTCGTGGCCGGCCGGCATCCGGAGCACCGCGATCTCCGCCGTCCGCCCGTCCGGCTTCGTGTAGTCGAGCGGCACGGTGAGCCGGGCGCACTGCAGGCCCGGAGTGGCGAAGAGCTCGCGCTCGTGGTCGTCGTCGGCGAGCGGGAGGCACGGACCCCACGCGAGCACCTGTGTGTAGAAGGGTTCGAGTGCCGCCGGCGGTGTGGCCGGCGCCGCCACGACGGGCACCGGTGCCGGTACGGGCGTCGGTGCCGTGAGCAGCATGCCGGGAATCGCGCACGACGAGAGCACCGCCGCCCCCGCCGCGGCGAGCACGGCGACCACCGCCCGGCGCGCACCCCTGGTTCTCCTGGTCCCCACTGTCCTTCCTCCCCGATCCGCGGAGCCCGGCCACGGGGCCCCGCGGCGGGTCCAGCGGAGGATGGGCGCACCGGGGTGACCCGGACGAGGGAGCACGCACCCGAACCGGCGGGGGCGGACCCGACGGCCGGAGTGGGGTCGGCCCCGGTCACGCAGGTCGCCGGGTCAACGCGGCGAACGCGTGGTGCGGCGCGCCAGCACGGCGAGCTCCCCGAGGTCGGCGCCGGTCTCCTTCTCGACCCACCGACCGTCGAGCGCGCCGCAGTCGACGCCGCGCAGCAGGAACCCGGAGAGCGCCGTGGCCGTGGCGGGCTCGTCGAGGAACCCGGAGTCGGTGCGCTCCCGATAGGCGCGCAGCCGGGACACGGCGGAGTCGGCCGCGCCGCGGAAGAAGGCGAAGACCGCCGTGAACCGGCTGGGCAGCTGCGCCGGGTGCAGGTCCCATCCCTGGTAGAAGCCCCGTTCGAGGGAGCGGCGGACGAGCCGGCCGTGCAGGGTCCAGGCCGCGCGCACCGCCTCCGGGGTGCCGACCGGCATGACGTTGGTGGACCCGTCGGAGAGCCGCACCCCGGTCCCCGCCGCCGCCACCTGCATCACCGCCTTGGCGTGGTCGGCCGCCGGATGCTCCATGCTCTGGTACGCCGCGGCGATGCCCAGCGAGGCGGAGTAGTCGTAGGTGCCGTAGTGCAGACCGGCGCAGCGGCCCTCGCCGGCGGCGATCATGCCGGGCAGCGGCGAGGCGCCGTCGAGCCCGATCACGGTCTGCGGGGTCTCGACCTGGATCTCGAAGCGCAGGGTGCCGGCGGGCAGGCCGTGGGCCTCCTCGAGCGCGTCGAGCACCGCGACGAGCGCGGTGACCTGAGCGGACGCGGTGACCTTCGGGAGCGTGACCACGAACCCCGCGGGCACGCCGCCGCGGGCGGCCAACTCGGCCACGAACGCGCTCAGGGTGCGGAGGCCGCGCCGGCGGGTCGCCGCCTCCAGGCTGCGGAACCGGATCCCGGTGAACGGCGGCGCGATCCCGGCGTCGACGGCGGCGACCAGCTCCGCGGCCGCGCGGCGGACCTCGGCGTCCTCCTCGGTGTCGGGCCGCACGCCGTAGCCGTCCTCGAAGTCGATCCGCAGGTCCTCGATCGGCTCGGTGACGAGCTTGTCCCGCACCCGGGTGCGCAGTGCGTCGGCCGCCGCGGCCGGGACACCCCAGCACGCGGCCAGCTCGGCCTGGCCGGGCGCGTGGGCGTCGAACACCTCGCAGGCGGTGGCCCCCCACGCCGCGGACACGGACCGGTCGAACCGGTCCGCCGGCACGTAGACCGTGTGCACGGGCTGCCGGCTCCCGATGTCGCCGGGATAGGCGGCCGCGAGCACGGCGTCGACCGGGGCGAGGTCGCGGTCGACCGCGGTCGCCAGTTCCTCGGCGAGATCCGTCATGGACGGATCCTGCCCTACCCGGGGTCGGTCACACCGGACGGAACGGGGTGATCCTTCCCGGTCGGTGAGCCGGACACGCGGTGGTCACGCAGCCGCGGCCTCGCCGGGGCGGCGGTGGTAGCGGTCGACGTACTCCTGGCCGCTCAGGTCGGCGATGGCGTCCATGATCTCGTCGGTGACCGCACGGCGGATCGCGGCGGAGCCCTCCAGGCCGTCGTACCGGCTGAAGTCCAGGGCCCGGCCGAAGCGGACCTCGACCCGGGCCACGCGCGGCAGTTTCTTCCCCACGGGCTGCACCTTCTCGGTGCCCACGAGCCCGACGGGCACCACGACGGCGCCGGTGGACAGCGCCAGCGACGCGACGCCGGTGTGCCCACGGTGCAGCCGGCCGTCGAGCGAGCGGGTCCCCTCCGGGTAGATCCCGAAGGTGCCGCCCGCCCGCAGGACCGTCCGGCCCGCCTCCAGCGCGGCGAGCCCGGCCTTGGCGTTGGCCCGGTCGACCGGGACGTAGCCCAGCGCGCCGAGGAAGCGCCCCATCAGGCGGCTCTTGAGGCTGCGCGAGGTGAAGTACTCGGCCTTGGCGAGGAAGGCCACCGGCCGCGGCGTGACCAGCGGGATCACGGCCGTGTCGACGGCCGCACGATGGTTCGCGGCGAAGATCACCGGCCCGTGCGGCGGGACGTTCTGCACCCCCTGCACCCGCGGCCGCCAGATCATCCGCACCAGCGGCGCCAGCACCCACCTGATCAGGAACTGCATCGCTCTTCGATCCTCCCCCGGACCCGGCCGGACGCACCCCGCCGTCGTCCGGAGCAGTGTCGCGCACCCATTGTGACGCCCAGGTCACCGCTCTGGAACGTACTCAGGACGTGACGTCGGCGGTTCCGCCACGTGAGGGAGGCCGCGCGGAAATGTGCGGGTACGGCTAGGGAACGGCCCGGAACCAGTCGTTCGCGGCGGGCCGGAACATCATGATCAGGGCGGTGAGGACAGCCGCCACGTGGACCGCGCGCAGGACGCCGATGACGATCGTCGGGCCGTCGGCGGCCGCGAGGAACTCCGGCACCGCGCCACCCCCGGCGAGCCACCGCAGCGGCTCGACGACCAGCGAGGCCGTGCCGAGCAGACCCATCAACAGCGCGACCGCCCACCGCACCGCGTCGCGCCCGGAGTACAGCCCGAGGACGAGCCCGGCCAGGCCGAGGTAGATCGCGAAGCGGACGGCGAGGGCCACGAGGCCGGGCGGCTCCGGCGTCGCGAGCCGGACGAGGGTCCCGGCGACCCCGCAGCCGAGGGCGGTGAACCAGAGCGCGACGGCGAGGGTGACCGCCGGGGGTGCCGTCCGGGTGGTGGTGGTCATGCTCCGGAGGCTTCTCCTCCGACGGCCCCCGGTCCGCCCGGCCGGCCCCCGAGCCCGGGGTGGGGACGGCCCCACCCGCAGCAGTAATCACCTCGTCTGGACGCAGGGAGTCGCATTCCGACCTTCCCCGTCCAGGACCGGTGATCACCGACCGGGCCACCGGCATGATCGCTTGTCCTGGACGGGGGGAGTCGATTCCCGACCTTCTCCGTCCAGGACCGGTGATCACGGCCAACCTTTGGCAGCCGCTTCCCCGCCATGATCACCCTTCCTGGACGCGGGGAGTCGATTTCCACCCTTCCTCGTCCACGATCGGCGATCACCGACCTCCGGCGGGCCGCTTCCCGCCATGATCGCCGGTCGTGGATGCGGGGAGTCGACTTCCACCCTTCCTCGTCCACGATCGGCGATCACCGACCGGGCCGCCGGCATGATCGCTCGTTCTGGACAGGGAGGGTCGAGCTTCGACCGTCCCCTCCACAAGTGACGATCATGCTCAGGGGAAGCTCCCTCTCCGCAGCCGGCGCCTGATCCGACGAGGCCGCTGAGCTGCGACGATCGACCTGCCGAATCCTGCGGGCCGTTAATCGGTTGCGCGGGCGGGGTGCCGTGGGCGAGAGTGATCGCATCATGGAGCTCTGACACCACCCTGCGCCCGCGGCCGCGGCACGAGCCCGGCGGGCGCGAGATCCCGATCTTCCCCGGTGGTGTCGTCATGCCCGCTCCCTCTGCGCTGCTCGCCCAGGACCTCGTCCGCACGCTCGGCACCCGCCGCGTGCTCGACGGCGTGTCCCTCACCGCCGCCCCCGGCCGACGGATCGGCCTGATCGGCGAGAACGGGGCCGGCAAGTCCACGCTGTTGCGACTGCTCGCCGGCGCCGACGAACCCGACGGCGGCACCGTCACGCGGCCGTCGGACCTGGGGCTCCTCCACCAGGAGATGCCGTACGACCCGGCGTCCACCGTCGCCGACGTCGTCGACGACGCCCTGCGCGAGGCTCGCACGGACCTCGCGGAGCTGGACCGGATCGGCCGCGCCCTCACCGAGGCACCCGACGACACCGACCTCCTCGCCGCTTACGGCGAGCGCCTGGAGTCGGCCGAGCGGCACGCCGCGTGGGACGCCGACCGGCGGGCCGAGCTCGTCCTCGTCGGGCTGGGCCTGGGTGGGGTCGGGCACGACCGCGCGCTCGGCACCCTGTCCGGCGGCCAGCGCGGGCGGCTCACGCTGGCCGCGCTGCTGCTCCGCCGGCCCGCGGCGCTGCTCCTCGACGAGCCCACCAACCACCTCGACGACGCCGCTGCGGCCTTCCTCGAGGAGGAGCTGCGCGGGATGCCGGGGGCCGTCGTGGTCGCGAGCCACGACCGGGCGTTCCTCGACGCCGTGTGCACGGACGTCGTCGACCTGGACCCGGCGCTCGACGGGCCGACCCGGTACGGCGGCACCTACACCGACTACCTCGCGGAGAAGCGCGCCGAGCGGGAGCGCTGGGAGCGACGCTTCGCCGAGGAGCAGGAGGAGCTCGCGGAGCTGCGGCACTCGGTCGCGGTGACCTCGCGGCGGGTCGCGCACGACCGGGCGATGCCCGACCGGGACAAGATGGGCTACGGCCGGCGCTCGCAGCGCATCGAGCGGCAGGTGTCGAGCCGGGTCCGGGCCGCGACCCGGCGGCTCGAAGAGCTCGAGCGGGACCAGGTGCGCCGCCCGCCGGCGCCGCTGCGGTTCCGCGCGCCGGCACTGGCCGCGGCGTCGGGCGACGGGATCCTGGTCGCCCTCCGCGGGATCCGCGAGCCCGGGCGGCTCGCGCTCGAGCGGCTCGACGTGACTGCGGACGACCGGCTGCTCGTCACCGGGCCGAACGGGGCGGGCAAGTCCACCCTCCTCGCCGTGCTGGCCGGGTCGCTCGACGCGGAGGGCGAGATCAGGCGGCGCCGGCGGCTGCGGGTCGGGCTGCTCGCCCAGGACAGCGTGTTCGCCGATCCGGACCGCACCGTGCGCGAGACCTGGGAGCGCACGCTGGGTCCCGAGCGCGCCGAGGCGGTGCCGCTGGTGTCGCTCGGCCTGGTCGCGCCACGGGACCTGGGCGCCCGCGTCGGCGAGCTGTCGGTCGGGCAGCGCCGGAGGCTCGCGCTGGCGCTGCTGATCGCCGACCCTCCCCAGCTCCTGCTGCTCGACGAGCCCACCAACCACCTCTCGCCCCGGCTCTCCGACGAGCTGGAGGAGGCTCTGGGCACGGGGCCCGGCGCCGTCGTCGTCGCCTCGCACGACCGCTGGCTGCGCCGCCGCTGGGCGGGCCGGGAGCTGGCGCTGCGCGCCCCGTGAGCGGGACGTGGCGCTTCACCGCCACGTCCCGCGCTTGCCGGATCTAACGCCCGGCGCTCAGCCGCAGCCGGGCGCGCCGCCACGTCCAGGGTGCAGCGGTCAGGACACACCCAGCGCCGCGGCGGCCGCAGGGTCGGAGTCGGCGAGGAAGCCGCGGATCCGCTCCACCTCGTCCGTCTCGCCGATCGCCCCGGCGGCGCGCATGAGCGCGCCCAGCGCACGCAGGAACCCCTGGTTCGGCTCGTGCGACCACGGGATCGGGCCGAAGCCCTTCCAGCCGTTGCGGCGCAGCTGGTCCAGCCCGCGGTGGTAGCCGGTGCGGGCGTAGGCGTACGCGGCCACGGTGTGCTTCTCCGCCAGGGCGTTCTCGGCGAGGGTGGCCCAGGCGATCGACGACGCGGGGTTGGCCGCCGCGACGTCGGCCGGGTCCTCACCCGCGGCCAGCGCGGCCGCGGCGGGGTCGACGGGCAGGCGCGTGGGCTCGGGGCCCAGCAGGTTGCCGTGCAGACTCATGCGCCCATCCTGCCCGTCGACGACCCGGGTGATCCGGCCGGGCTCAGCCCGCCAGGGACTTGCCCGCGGACTTCAGCGACTCGCAGGCCTCGACGACGCGCTCGGACATCGCGACCTCGGCCTTCTTGCCGTAGGAGCGCGGGTCGTAGGTCTTCTTGTTGCCGACCTCGCCGTCGACCTTCAGCACGCCGTCGTAGTTCTCGAACATGTGCGCGGCGATCGGCCGGGTGTAGGCGTACTGGGTGTCCGTGTCGACGTTCATCTTCACGACGCCGTAGCTCAGCGCCTCGTGGATCTCCTCCAGCAGCGAGCCGGAGCCGCCGTGGAACACCAGGTCGAACGGCTTCGAGCCCTCCGCCAGGCCCAGCTTGGCCGAGGCGACCTGCTGGCCCTCCTTGAGGATCTCCGGGCGCAGCTTGACGTTGCCCGGCTTGTAGACGCCGTGCACGTTGCCGAAGGTCGCGGCCAGCAGGTAGCGGCCCTTGTCGCCGGCGCCGAGGGCCTCCACGGTGCGCTCGTAGTCCCCGGGCGCGGTGTAGAGCTTCTCGTTGATGTCGTTGGCGACGCCGTCCTCCTCGCCGCCGACCACCCCGATCTCGATCTCGAGGATGATCTTGGCCTTGGCCGCCCCCTCGAGCAGGTCGGCCGCGATCTTGAGGTTCTCCTCGAGCTCGACCGCGGAGCCGTCCCACATGTGCGACTGGAAGAGCGGGTTCCCGCCCTTGGCCACGCGCTCCTGGCTGATCGCGATCAGCGGGCGGACGAAGCCGTCGAGCTTGTCCTTCGGGCAGTGGTCCGTGTGCAGCGCCACGTTGACCGGGTACGAGTCCGCGACCACGTGCGCGAACTCGGCGAGCGCGGTGGCGCCGGTCACCATGTTCTTCACCCGGGTGCCGGAGAGGAACTCGGCGCCACCCGTCGAGACCTGCACGATGCCGTCGCTGCCCGCCTCGGCGAAGCCGCGCAGGGCCGCGTGCAGCGTCTCGGAGCTGGTCACATTGATGGCCGGATAGGCATACTCCCCGCTCTTGGCCTTGTCCAGCATCTCGTTGTAGATCTCGGGGCTGGCGATCGGCATCTGAAGTGCCCTCCTCGGGTCCGCGTGGATTCGCCGCCAGTATCACGCACGGGCGCCGAGGCGCCGAACGACGAATCTCACCCCCGATATGGTGGCCCCTGTGGGGGCTGGAGCACACCCGGTGGACACCGGTGGTTACGAGAGCACGGTCGAGCGCACCCTGAGCAGGCTGCGCCGGATCGACTCGCGCCCCGACCCGGCGGTTGCCGCTCCGCCGCCGCAGGCGCCGGGCAGCCCGCTCACCCTCGCGGACCTCTACCGCGACCACCGGATGCGGCTGGTCCGGCTCGCCGTGCTGCTCGTCGACGAGCCGGCCACCGCCGAGGACGTCGTGCAGGAGGCCTTCGCAGGGCTGCACCGGCACTGGGCCGGGCTGCGCGACGAGGCCGCGGCCGTCGGGTACCTGCGCACCGCCGTCGTCAACGGGTCCCGGTCGGTGCTGCGCCGGCGCCGCACCGCCCGCGAGTACGTGGCCCCGCACCAGGTCAACGCCCGCTCCGCCGAGTCGCTGGCGATGCTCTCGGCCGAGCACCAGGCCGTCGTCGACGCCCTGGCCACCCTGCCCCCACGGCAGCGCGAGGTCCTCGTGTTGCGCTACTACGGCGGCCTGTCGGAGGCCGAGATCGCCGAGGCCGCCGGGATCACCCGCGGCACCGTCAAGTCGACGGCGAGCCGCGCGCTCGACGCGGTGGCCCGTGTCATGGCCGAACGGTCCGGGGGAAGATAGGCCCGGGAGGACATCGACGATGAACCCGTACGTGAACCCGGAACCGGCCGTCGACCCCGGTCGCCGGCTGGCCGAGGCGCTGCACGCGCAGGCCGTCTCGTCCGCCTCCGCGCCGGTCGGGCAGCCGGCGGCGCCCGCCGCCCGGCCGTCCCCGCGGCCGCGGGCCGACGCCGCCCTGCGCAGGCAGATCGTGTGGGCGCTCGTGATCGCACTGCTCGCCGGCCTGGTGCTGGGCGCGGGGATCGGGCTCGTCTCGCTGCTGTTCCCCGGGGTCCTCCCCACGGTCGGCTGAGGGGACCCACAGGGACGCCCGGTACCGTCGGCGCCGTGACCCACACGCTTGCCCTGGGCCCCGAATGGTTGAAGCCCGACGTCATCATCGGCTGGCTCGGCCCCTGGGCGCTGCTGGGCCTGGCGCTCATCATCTTCGCCGAATGCGGTCTGTTGCTGGGGTTCTTCCTCCCGGGTGACTCCCTGCTGTTCACCGCTGGCCTGTTCGTGGCGACGGGGGCCATCCGCACGCCCTTGTGGGTGGTCTGCCTGCTGCTGGTGGTCGCGGCCTTGGTCGGCAACGCGTGCGGCTACGGCATCGGGCGCAAGGCCGGGCCCGCGATCTTCGACAAGCCGAAGAGCAAACTGTTCAAACCGGAACACGTCGCGAAGACCCAGGAGTTCTTCGACCGGTACGGCAACCGCGCGATCGTCCTCGGCCGTTTCGTGCCCATCGTCCGCACGTTCATCACCGTGATGGCCGGCGTCGGGAAGATGGAGGCCAAGCGCTACCTCATGTACTCGCTGATCGGGGGCGTGGCCTGGGCCGCCGGCGTGACGGTGCTCGGCTACTTCCTCGGCCAGATCGAGTTCGTGCGGAACAACATCGAGCTGATGCTGGTCCTCATCGTCGTGATCTCGATCGTGCCGATCGCGATCGAGTTCCTGCGGGCCCGGCGGCAGGGCCGCGGGGCCGCCGAGAGGACCGGTGCCACCGGCGCCGGCGCGGCCGAGGGGTACGACCCGGACGCCACGACCCGCATCCCGGTCGTGCGGCCCGACGAGCGCCCGCCCGGCCACCGTCGCTGATCGGAGGGGGAGCACGTGCGACAGACCGTCCTGGCCCTCGACCCGCTCGGCTCGGCCGGGCCGGTCACGGTCTGGATCGTCGTCCTCGCGTTCGTGTTCCTCGAGTGCGCGTTCGTCATCGGGCTGTTCCTGCCCGGCGACTCGCTGCTCGTCGCCGCGGGCGTGGTGCTCGCCGCCCACCACCACGAGGTCTCCGCCTGGCTGCTCTCGGCCGCCGCCGTGATCGTCGCGGTGGCCGGCAACCAGGTCGGCTACCTCGTCGGCCGCTACACGGGGAACCGGATCAAGGTCCGCAAGGGCGGGAAGATCCTCACCCGGGAGAACCTCGACCGGGCCGGCCGGTTCCTCGACCGCTGGGGCTTCTGGTCGATCGTCGTGGCCCGCTGGGTGCCGTGGGTGCGCACGCTCGCCCCGGCCATCGCCGGCGCCGCGCGGATGGACAACCGGAAGTTCCTGCTGGCCAACCTGGTCGGCGCCGTCGTGTGGGTGCCCACCCTGCTGATGCTCGGCTACTACGCCGCGGGCCTGCTCGACCGCATCCCGTGGGTGCGGCACGTGGCCGTGGTCGCGGCCATCGCCTTCTTCGTGGTCGGCACGGCCGTCGGGGTCGTCCGGTACGTCATGGAGGTCCGCAAGCCGGTCGACGACGGGGCGCAGGTCGATACCCGGGCCGCCAGGGGGGCCGACACGGGGGTCGACACGGCGGCGGTCGAGCGGCCCTGACCCGTCCGCGTCAGGCCGTGCCGGCCCGCTCCAGCCGGGCCGCCGCCTCCAGCAGCATCCAGCCCGAGAGCTGCACGGACAGGTCCCCCTCCGGCGCCCCGGCGGCGGGCCGGCGGGCCCGCCGGCGCCAGTCGTGGGCGAAGGCCGGGCCGGCGACGGTGTCCGCGCGGTTCTCCCACACCGACTCCGCGCTGGCCAGCACCAGGTCGCGGGCGTGCGGCAGCTCGGGCCGCCGGACCGCCGCGTCGGCCAGGTAGCGGGCGAGGATCCCGTTGAACAGGCCGCCGTCGCCGCCGTCGTCGTAACCGCCGATCACCCCGCTCGGCTCCGCGAGCCCCCGCGCCGTCGCCGCGAGCACCGCGGCGGCCCGCTCGCGCCAGCGCGCGTCGCCCTCCCGCTGCGCCAGCTCCACGCAGGCGCCGAGGTACACCCCCTGGCAGTACGTGTACGTGGTGGCCACGACCTCGCGGACCGCGCCCTCGGCGTCGAGCCGGACACCGTCGCGGACCAGGCCCGAGGCCGGGTCGACGAGCGTGGCGGCCATCCAGTCGGTGAGCGCGGCGGCGGTGGCCAGGTCGTCCGGCGACCCGGTGCGGGCGAGGAGGATCGCCGCCGGGCCGTTGGCCGGGGCGTTCTTGAAGTCGTCGCCGCGACGCCACCAGATCCCGCCGCCGCCCGCCGGCGTGTGCGCGGCGCGGATCCGCGCGGTGACGGCGTCGAGCGCGCCCCGGCGGCTCCGCACCCGCACCCCGGCCCGCTGGACGGCCAGGCCGAACCAGGCGATGTCGTCGTAGTAGTCGTTGGTCCAGCGGCCGAGGTTGCGCACCCGCACGCCGCGCACCATCCCCCCGATCGCCGCGGCGCGCCGCAGCTCCGGCGCCCGGACCTGGGCGTCGACGAGGCAGTCGAGCAGGTGGGCTTGCCACCAGTAGTGCCACGGCCCGACGAGCGCCCGGGCGCGCTCGCGCGGCGCGGAGGGGCGTGGGCTGCGAATCCGGCCGATCCGGGTGGCCGGCAGCGCCCCGCCGACGCGATGCAGGTAGCGACGCGTGACCGCGCGTTCCGCGGCGGCCGCCCGGTCCGTCCACAGGCTCGTCATCACGGCGATCATCGCAGAGATTTTCTGTCGGGGGTCGGGCCTACCGTCCGCGGCATGAACCCCGAGATCCCGTCCGAGATCCCCTCCGAGCTGGTCCACCGCGTCGACCAGTACGAGGCCTGGCAGCGCGAGACGATCCGCCGGCACGGCTGGGCGTTGCAGGCCGTGCTGGGGGACGAGGAGGGCCCGCCCTTCGTGTACACGGTCGGGCTGTCGGGCTTCGACCATCCGGAGCTGATCGTGTTCGCGGTCGACCAGGCCACGGCGGCGCGGGCGCTCAACCGGCTGGGTGAGTACGTCCGGCTCGGCGGGCTGCTCGGCCCGGGGGACACGGTGGGCCTGCCCGAGGGCCTGGTCAGCCTGCTCGCCTTCCCCGACTCGGCGGACTGGCTGCTGGGCGCGAACCGGCTCTACCGGATGCCGGGCGGGCCACCGGTCGAGGCGCTGCTCGTCGTCCCCGAGGACGGCTACGCCGAGGAGGCCGGGGAGGACCTGCCCTGCCGGTTCTGCGGGTGAGGGGCCCGTGGCGGCCGGATCAGTGGCTGGATTCGAGGGCTCCCCGTCGTTGACGCCATCTCTGGGGGAGCCCGACCGGGGGGTCATGACCCACGGATCCGGCCGCCGGCGCGTGGTGGTCCCCCTCTTCGACGGCATCCAGCCGCTCGACGTCGTGGGGCCGGACGTGGCACAGAGCGTGGCGCCCGAGCTGGTGCTGCCGGTCCGCCGCGCGGGCGGGCAGAGCCAGTACGCCAGCCCGGTCTGGGCGCCGCCGGCACCGCGGCCGTCCGTACGTGCGGCGCAGGACATCGTGCACGCCGAACCGTCCGCGGACCTGCGGGTACCCGCGCTCGCCGCCCGGGTCGGGATGAGCGAGCGGCACTTCGCCCGCGAGTTCACCCGCCTCGTGGGGACCCCGCCCGGGGTGTACGTCGAGCGGGTCCGGGTCGAGGCGGCCCGCGGCCTGCTCGAGTCGGGCGGGCTCACCGCCACCGCGGTCGCCTCGCGGGCCGGGTTCGGCTCGACCGAGACCATGCGCCGCGCCCTTCTCCGCCGGCTCGGGGTGGCGCCCGACCACTACCGGCGCCGCTTCGCCGACCGGCCCGGGGTCGCCGGGAACTGACCCCACCCGCCTGCCGGCCCCTGCCCGTCCTGTCCTGCTCAGCTCTGTCCTGCTCAGCTCTGTCCTGCTCAGCTCTGTCCTGCTCAGCTCTGTCCTGCT
>NZ_JAJTTE010000065.1 GCF_021343995.1 Pseudonocardia terrae
CCGACGGGTGTGCACCGCCCCGCAGGGTGTCGGCGGGTCCCGGGTCCGGAGACAACGCACCCCTCCGGCGGGCACATGCCGGAGGGGTGCGAAGCGTGATGGAGCCATAGCGCGGTCTGAGGGTTGCTCTGGGTGCGTTATGGAGCCATAACGCGGTCGGAGGGCCGCTCTGCGTGCGTCATGGCTCCATGACGTTCAGGCGGTGACGTACTCGCCCTCGTCGAGGGCGGAGGTGCGGCGGCGGTACTCCAGCATCGTGCCCGGCCAGTTGTTGGTGATCCGGCCCGAGTCCGTGCGGTACCAGCTCACGCATTCCGTCCACACGCTGTCCGTGAGTCGCGACTGCATCTCGGTGTCGTAGGCCGTGGCGGCGTCGGGCCGCACCTCCAGCGAGCGCGTGCCGGTGGCGAGCCGCCGGATGCCCTCGCGGGCGTAGCGGATCTGGCACTCCAGCATGTGCACGATGGAACCCGAGCCGACGTTGGTGTTCGGGCCGTAGAGCAGGAACAGGTTGGGGAAGCCCGGCACGGTGATGCCCAGGTGCGCCCGCGCCCCCTCCCGCCACTCCTCGGACAGCTCGCGGCCCTCCCGGCCCACGACCCGCATCGGCGCCAGGAAGTCCTGGGTGCGGAAGCCCGTGCCGAAGATGATCACGTCGGCGCGGTGCAGCGTGCCGTCGGCCGCGACCACGCCCTCCTCGGTCACCTCCGAGATCTTCTCGGCGACGACGTCGACGTTCGGCCGGGCGAGCGCCCGGAACCAGTCCGAGGAGATCAGCACCCGCTTGCAGCCGACGGGGTAGTCGGGCGCGATGCGCTCCCGCAGCCCCGCGTCGGAAACCTGCAGGCGCAGCTGCGCGCGGTGCAGCAGGCCGAACGCCGACGCGAAGGGCCGGATCGCGGTGAAGCCGAGCGCGCCGAACTCGAAGAACCCGGCCCAGAAGGTCCGGGCGGCGCGGTGCCAGGGGCGGAACCGCAGGGAGAAGGCCCGCGGGCCGTACGGGCGGTCCAGCTTGGGGATGACGTACGGCGCGGAGCGCTGGAACACGGTGACCTGCTCGGCGTCGGGCGCGATCGCCGGCACGAACTGGATGGCGCTCGCCCCCGTCCCGACGACGGCGACCCGCCTGCCCCGCAGGTCGACCGAGTCGTCCCAGCGCGCGGAGTGGAACACCGGCCCCGGGAACCGCTCGATGCCGGGCAGGTCGGGCGTGGCGGGGCGGGAGAGCTGCCCGCACGCCGCGACGAGGGCCTCGGCCTCCAGGTCGCCGGCGCTGGTCCGGATCCGCCAGACGGCGGCGTCGTCGTCCCAGGTGGCGTCGGTGACCTCGGTGCCGAGCCGGATGTCGCGCTCCAGGTCGTGCTTCGCCGCGACGGTGCGCAGGTAGCGCAGGATGTCGGGTTGCGGGGCGAACCGGCGGCTCCAGTCGCCGGGGGCGAAGGAGTACGAGTACAGGTTCGACGGGACGTCGCAGGCCGCACCCGGGTAGGTGTTGTCCCGCCAGACCCCGCCGACCTGCGGCGCCTTCTCCAGGAGGGTCACGTCGGCGAGGTCGTCCTCGCGCAGTGCGACGCCCATCCCGATCCCGCCGAACCCGGCGCCGACGACAGCGACCCGCACCCGCCGGTCCGCCTGGTCGCGGCGGATCGCCGCGCCGAGCTCGCGCAGGTCGGCGTGCGCCCGCCCGAGCAGCCCGGCCTCGAGCACGTGGTCGTGCCACATGCCCTCGGCCCGGGTGTAGGTGACCGTCCCACCGGCCGCGCGGACCCGCTCGACGAGCCGGTCGGCGTCACCGACCAGGACCTCGTCCGCCCCGGCGACGACGTGCAGCGGCGGCAGGCCGGACAGGTCGGCCTCGAGCGGCCGCAGCTCCGGGTCGACGGCCTCCCCGCCGCGCAGGTACGACCGCCTGCCCTCGCGCAGCAGGCCCGGCCCGAGCATCGCGTCCCGCCCGGTGTTGCGGGTGATGGCCGGATCGGTGAGGTCCAGATCGAGCCACGGGGAGATCAGCCCGACGCTCCCGGGCAGCGGGAGGCCCACCGCGCGCAGCCGCAGCAGCAGTGCCACGGCCAGTCCGCCGCCCGCGGAATCTCCGGCGAGGGCGATGCGTTGAGGTGGGTGTCCGGCGTCGAGGAGTGCCCGAAAGGCGCGCTCGGCGTCGTCGAGCCCGGCGGGGTATGGGTGTTCGGGCGCCAGCCGGTAGTCGAGCAGGTGCACGGTCCCGCCGGTCGCCTCGGCCAGCCACGCCCCGAGCGAACGGTGCGAGGCGGGGGAGCCGACCACGTAGCCGCCGCCGTGCAGGAAGAGCACGGGGCGGTCGTCGCGGCTGCCGGGGACCGACACGCGGACCGACGGACGGCCGCCGAGCGACGAGGGGGCGGAGCGGGTGCCACGGGGGACGGGGAGCAGTCGGCCCTGGAGGTCGACGAGCGCCCGCGACACCGGGTTCGGCAGCCGGGGCGAGAGCGCGGGGGCCACGAGCAACCGGGTGGCGGCCCGGACGGCGGCGCACGGCAGTGTGAGGCGCATGATCGAACCGTAGGGCCGGGGCACGGGCCCGCGGACCGGGGCGACCGGGGCAACGGCGGCCCGCGCGGGCCAGGCCGGTGACCGGCCGTCCGCAGGTCGTCGACGTGCGACGAGCGCGAGTCGATCTGCGACGAGCGGGTGAGCCTGCTTGCATCGGCGGACCGGCTGCGGCAGCCTCCGAGGCGACGCGAGAGTGGCCCGGAGATGGCCGGCGGGAGGCCCGCAGGCCCCGCCACGGCCCCTGGGTGGACCCGTTTTGACCCTCGTCAGACGGGCCGCGTACCCTTGGGAACTGCGCGCGATCACGCGTGCCCTCGTCCGTCCTGGACGCCTCCGCGGAGTTCCCCGACTCCGGGGTCGGTGCGCAGGGCGCGACACGCCCGACCTCGCGGTCCGGCGGGCCGGGGTGGAAGCGGCCCGTACCACGATCGGGCGGCGCACGACCGCCCGCCCGGGCAGCCGCACGGGCGAGACACCTGAGCATCACGAGTAGGGAAGAAGCAGAGGGTTCATGCCCACGATCCAGCAGTTGGTCCGCAAGGGCCGCGAGGACAAGGTCGCGAAGACCAAGACCGCCGCGCTCAAGGGCTCGCCCCAGCGCCGCGGGGTCTGCACGCGCGTCTACACCACGACCCCGAAGAAGCCGAACTCCGCGCTGCGGAAGGTCGCGCGCGTCAAGCTGAGCAGCGGCATCGAGGTCACCGCGTACATCCCCGGTGAGGGCCACAACCTGCAGGAGCACAGCATCGTGCTCGTCCGCGGCGGCCGTGTGAAGGACCTGCCGGGTGTCCGGTACAAGGTCATCCGCGGGTCGCTGGACACCCAGGGTGTGAAGAACCGGAAGCAGTCCCGTAGCCGCTACGGCGCCAAGAAGGAGAAGAGCTGATGCCTCGTAAGGGCCCCGCCCCGAAGCGGCCGCTGGTCTCCGACCCGGTCTACAGCTCGCCCCTCGTGACGCAGCTGATCAACAAGGTGCTGAAGGACGGCAAGCGTTCGCTCGCCGAACGGATCGTGTACGCCGCCCTCGAGGGCACCCGCGAGAAGACCGGCACCGACCCGGTCGTCACGCTGAAGCGCGCGCTGGACAACGTCAAGCCGGCCCTCGAGGTCCGCAGCCGCCGTGTCGGTGGCGCGACCTACCAGGTCCCGGTCGAGGTCCGCGCCGTCCGGCAGACCACCCTCGGCCTCCGGTGGCTCGTGAGCTACGCCGGTCAGCGCCGTGAGAAGACCATGGTCGAGCGCCTCATGAACGAGCTGCTCGACGCGAGCAACGGCCTCGGCGCCAGCGTGAAGCGGCGCGAGGACATGCACAAGATGGCGGAGTCCAACAAGGCCTTCGCCCACTACCGCTGGTGACGGGCCGACCGTCCGCGCCAACCTTTTCCCAGGGGAAGTGAGCTGAACGTGGCACGGGACGTGCTGACGGACCTGACGAAGGTCCGCAACATCGGCATCATGGCGCACATCGACGCCGGCAAGACCACCACCACCGAGCGGATCCTGTACTACACCGGGATCAACTACAAGATCGGTGAGGTCCACGACGGCGCCGCCACGATGGACTGGATGGAGGAGGAGCAGAAGCGCGGCATCACGATCACGTCCGCCGCGACGACCTGCTTCTGGAAAGACCACCAGATCAACATCATCGACACGCCCGGCCACGTCGACTTCACCGTCGAGGTGGAGCGCTCGCTGCGCGTGCTCGACGGCGCGGTCGCGGTCTTCGACGGCAAGGAGGGGGTCGAGCCGCAGTCCGAGCAGGTCTGGCGGCAGGCCACCAAGTACGACGTCCCCCGCATCTGCTTCGTCAACAAGATGGACAAGCTGGGCGCGGACTTCTACTTCACCGTCGGCACCATCAAGAACCGGCTCGCGGCCACGCCGCTGCCGCTCCAGCTGCCGATCGGCTCGGAGAGCGACTTCATCGGCGTCGTCGACCTGGTCGAGATGCGCGCGCTGACCTGGCGCGGTGACGTCCAGAAGGGCGAGGACTACACCGTCGAGGAGATCCCGGCCGACCTGGTCGAGAAGGCGGAGGAGTACCGCACCGCCCTCCTCGAGGCGGTCGCCGAGACCGACGACGAGCTCATGGAGCTCTACCTCGGCGGCGAGGAGCTCACCGTCGACCAGATCAAGGCCGGCGTCCGGCAGATCGTGAAGGACCGCTCGGCGTACCCGGTGCTGTGCGGCTCCGCGTTCAAGAACAAGGGCGTCCAGCCCATGCTCGACGCGGTGATCGACTACCTGCCGTCGCCGTACGACGTGCCGCCGGTCGAGGGCACGCTGCCGGACGGGGAGACCCCGGCCAGCCGCAAGCCCTCGAAGGAGGAGCCCTTCTCGGCGCTCGCCTTCAAGATCGCCGCGCACCCGTTCTTCGGCAAGCTGACCTACGTCCGGGTGTACTCGGGCCGGGTCGCCGCGGGTTCCCAGGTCATCAACTCGACCAAGGACCGCAAGGAGCGCATCGGGAAGCTCTTCCAGATGCACGCCAACAAGGAGAACCCGGTCGACGAGGCCCTGGCCGGCCACATCTACGCGGTCATCGGCCTCAAGGACACGACCACCGGCGACACGCTCAGCGACCCGCAGGCGCCGATCGTGCTCGAGTCGATGACGTTCCCGGACCCGGTCATCCAGGTCGCGGTCGAGCCGAAGACCAAGGCCGACCAGGAGAAGCTCTCCACGGCGATCCAGAAGCTCGCCGAGGAGGACCCGACCTTCCAGGTCTCGCTGGACGACGAGACCGGGCAGACGATCATCGCCGGCATGGGCGAGCTCCACCTCGAGGTGCTCGTCAACCGGATGAAGAGCGACTTCAAGGTCGAGGCCAACATCGGTAAGCCCCAGGTGGCCTACCGGGAGACGATCCGCAAGACCGTCGAGAAGTACGAGTACACGCACAAGAAGCAGACCGGTGGGTCGGGCCAGTTCGCCCGGGTCATCATCAAGCTGGAGCCGCTCGACACGGCCGACGGTGCGCTGTACGAGTTCGAGAACAAGGTCACCGGTGGTCGCGTGCCGCGGGAGTACATCCCGTCCGTCGACGCCGGCGCGCAGGACGCCATGCAGTACGGCGTGCTCGCGGGCTACCCCCTCACCGGGATCAAGCTGACCCTGCTCGACGGTCAGTACCACGAGGTCGACTCGTCCGAGATGGCGTTCAAGGTCGCCGGTTCGATGGCCCTCAAGGAGGCTGCGCGTCAGGCGTCCCCCGCCATCCTCGAGCCGATGATGGCGGTCGAGGTCACCACGCCCGAGGACTACATGGGCGACGTGATCGGCGACCTCAACTCCCGCCGCGGCCAGATCCAGGCCATGGAGGAGCGGGCGGGCGCCCGCGTCGTCAAGGCGCTGGTCCCGCTCTCGGAGATGTTCGGCTACGTCGGCGACCTGCGGTCGCGGACCCAGGGCCGGGCCAACTACACGATGGTCTTCGACTCGTACGCGGAGGTCCCGACCAACGTGGCGAAGGAGATCATCGCGAAGGCGACCGGCGAGTAGTCCGGGCCCCTCGCGAGGCGCGGTCCGCGGACGGGTAGGGTCACCCGCCTGTTCGCGGCCCGCACCTCGAAACCCCCAAGACCTGCCGTCAGCACGGCGGAGAAGAAGATCAAGTCCAGGAGGACACTGCAGTGGCGAAGGCGAAGTTCGAGCGGACCAAGCCGCACGTCAACATCGGCACCATCGGTCACATCGACCACGGCAAGACCACGCTGACGGCGGCCATCACCAAGGTTCTGCACGACAAGTACCCGGACCTCAACGAGGCCTCGGCGTTCGAGAACATCGACAAGGCGCCCGAGGAGCGCCAGCGCGGTATCACGATCTCCATCGCGCACGTCGAGTACCAGACCGAGAAGCGGCACTACGCGCACGTGGACTGCCCCGGTCACGCCGACTACATCAAGAACATGATCACCGGTGCGGCGCAGATGGACGGCGCCATCCTGGTGGTCGCCGCGACCGACGGCCCGATGCCGCAGACGCGTGAGCACGTGCTGCTCGCCCGCCAGGTCGGCGTGCCCTACATCGTGGTCGCGCTGAACAAGGCCGACATGGTCGACGACGAGGAGATCCTCGAGCTCGTCGAGCTCGAGGTCCGCGAGCTCCTGTCCTCGCAGGAGTACCCGGGCGACGACCTCCCGATCGTCCGCGTCTCGGCGCTCAAGGCCCTCGAGGGCGACGCCGAGTGGGGCGCCAAGCTCCTCGAGCTGATGGACGCCGTCGACGAGGCGATCCCGGAGCCGGAGCGCGACACCGACAAGCCGTTCCTGATGCCGGTCGAGGACGTCTTCACGATCACCGGTCGCGGCACGGTCGTCACCGGCCGTATCGAGCGCGGCATCGTGAAGGTCAACGAGACCGTCGAGATCGTCGGCATCCGCGAGAAGTCGACCTCGACCACCGTCACCGGTGTCGAGATGTTCCGCAAGATCCTCGACGAGGGTCGGGCGGGCGAGAACGTCGGCCTCCTGCTCCGCGGCATCAAGCGCGAGGACGTCGAGCGCGGCCAGGTCGTCGTGAAGCCGGGCTCCATCACCCCGCACACCGAGTTCGAGGGCCAGGTCTACATCCTGGGCAAGGACGAGGGCGGCCGGCACACGCCGTTCTTCAACAACTACCGTCCGCAGTTCTACTTCCGGACGACGGACGTGACCGGCGTGGTGACCCTCCCCCAGGGCACCGAGATGGTCATGCCGGGTGACAACACCACCATGAGCGTTCAGCTGATCCAGCCGATCGCCATGGAGGAGGGCCTGCAGTTCGCCATCCGCGAGGGTGGTCGGACCGTCGGCGCCGGCCAGGTCACCAAGATCACCAAGTAAGACCCTTCCGCGGCCCGTGGACCCCTGTGGTCCACGGGCCGCACCCCGGTCGAGGGCCGCACGAACCGGTGTGGCATCCTTGACGGGTTGCGCGCGAACGGCGGGCACACGGAAGCCGGGATCTCCCGGGACTCCGTGAGTCGTCGAAAGCGCCGACCCCGGATCGACAAGCGACCCCCCCTGGGGGAAGCGGTGACCCGGGGACCGGTATGCGAGTAGTAGGGCGACACGCCCGACCTCGTGGACCGGAGCCCAGAGGGTGAGACCTGAACAGAGCGCGGACGCCCGGTCCGCATCGGATGCCCGAGTCGATACGGCCTCGCGCGCGTCGGTGCCGGTGGTGCGACGTAGTACTGGTCGGGGCTCCCCTCCGGGTGGGACACCCGGAGACACCGTGAAGCAGCGGCAGGAAGAAGAGGACGACCCACGACCATGGCGGGACAGAAGATCCGCATCAGGCTCAAGGCCTACGACCACGAGGCAATCGACGCGTCTGCTCGCAAGATCGTGGAGACGGTGACGCGTACCGGTGCTCGTGTCGTCGGTCCTGTGCCGCTGCCGACCGAGAAGAACGTGTACTGCGTCATCCGCTCGCCGCACAAGTACAAGGACTCGCGCGAGCACTTCGAGATGCGCACGCACAAGCGGCTGATCGACATCCTCGACCCGACGCCGAAGACGGTCGACGCGCTCATGCGCATCGACCTGCCGGCCAGCGTCGACGTCAACATCCAGTAGGGCACCGATGAGCGACAGGCAGATCACCGGGATCCTGGGCCGGAAGCTCGGGATGACCCAGGTATTCGACGAGAACAACCGGGTGGTTCCGGTCACCGTGGTCCAGGCCGGGCCCAACGTCGTGACCCAGATCCGCTCGCAGGAGACGGACGGGTACGTCGCCGTCCAGCTCGCCTTCGGTGCGGTCGACCCGCGCCGGGTGAACAAGCCGGAGACCGGGCACTTCGCGAAGGCCGGCGTGACCCCGCGCCGCTTCACCGTGGAGCTGCGCACGACGGACGCCGCGAGCTACGAGCTCGGCCAGGAGATCACCGCCGAGGCCTTCGAGGCCGGTGCCGTGGTCGACGTGGTGGGCACCACCAAGGGCAAGGGCACCGCGGGTGTCATGAAGCGCCACGGCTTCAAGGGCCTCGGCGCCTCGCACGGCACCCAGCGCAAGCACCGCTCGCCGGGCTCGATCGGTGGCTGCGCCACCCCGGGTCGCGTCTTCAAGGGCGTGCGCATGGCGGGTCGGATGGGCGTCGCCCGCCAGACCACGCAGAACCTGAAGATCCACCGCGTCGACGCCGAGCGCGGCCTGCTGCTGATCAAGGGCGCCGTCCCCGGCCCCCGCGGCGGCCTCGTCGTGGTGAAGAGCGCCGCGAAGGGTGGTGCCCAGTGAGCACCGTCGAGATCAAGGACGCGTCGGGCGGGAAGACCGGCTCGGTCGAGCTCCCGGACCACGTCTTCGACGTGACCGCGAACGTTCCGCTGATGCACCAGGTCGTCGTGGCCCAGCAGGCCGCGGCCCGCCAGGGCACGCACGACACCAAGACCCGCGGCGAGGTCCGCGGCGGCGGCAAGAAGCCGTACCGCCAGAAGGGCACCGGCCGCGCCCGCCAGGGCTCGACCCGCGCGCCGCAGTTCGCGGGCGGTGGCACCGTCCACGGCCCGACGCCGCGCGACTACGCCCAGCGGACCCCGAAGAAGATGAAGGCCGCCGCGCTGCGCGGTGCGCTGTCGGACCGGGCCCGCGCCGGCCTCGTCCACGTCGTCTCCGGGCTCGTCGACGGGGACACCCCCTCGACGAAGTCCGCCCGCCAGGCCATCGAGGCCGTCGCCGGCGCCGACACCCGCGTGCTCGCGGTGGTCGACCGGGACGACACGGTGAACCTGCTGAGCCTGCGCAACCTGCCGCAGGTGCACCTCATCGCGCCCGACCAGCTGAACACCTACGACGTGCTGGTCAACGACGCGGTCGTGTTCACGCAGGCCTCGCTCGACGCGTTCCTCGCCGGCCCCATCGCCGTCAAGACGAAGCGTGCCGAGGAGGCTGCGAAGTGATCCCCGACCCGCGCGACATCCTGCTCGCGCCGGTGGTGTCCGAGAAGAGCTACTCGCTGCTCGACGAGAAGCAGTACACCTTCCTGGTCCACCCCGACGCGAACAAGACCCAGATCAAGATCGCCGTGGAGCAGGTGTTCGGGGTCAAGGTGACCAGCGTCAACACGCTGAACCGCCCCGGGAAGCGCAAGCGCTCCCGCACCGGCCACGGCAAGCGCAAGGACACCAAGCGCGCGATCGTCACGCTCTCGGCCGAGAGCAAGGACATCGACGTCTTCGGTGCCCGGGCGAGCTGAGGGAGCGAGCTGACCCATGGGTATCCGTAAGTACAAGCCGACGACTCCCGGCCGCCGCGGTTCCAGCGTCTCCGACTTCGCGGAGATCACCCGGTCCACGCCGGAGAAGTCGCTGATCCGTCCGCTGCACGGCAAGGGCGGCCGGAACGCGCACGGCAAGGTCACCACCCGCCACCAGGGCGGCGGCCACAAGCGTGCGTACCGCCTGATCGACTTCCGGCGGAACGACAAGGACGGCGTCCCGGCCACGGTCGCGCACATCGAGTACGACCCCAACCGGACGTCCCGCATCGCGCTGCTGCACTACGCCGACGGCGAGAAGCGCTACATCATCGCGCCGGCGCGGCTGAAGCAGGGCGACAAGGTCGAGGCCGGGCCGAAGGCCGACATCAAGGTCGGCAACAACCTGCCGCTGCGCAACATCCCGACCGGCACCGTGGTGCACGCGATCGAGCTCCGCCCGGGCGGCGGCGCGAAGATCGCCCGCTCGGCCGGCTCGAGCGTGCAGCTGGTGGCGAAGGACGGCCCGTACGCGCAGCTGCGCATGCCGTCCGGCGAGATCCGCAACGTCGACGTGCGCTGCCGCGCCACCGTCGGCGAGGTGGGCAACTCCGAGCACTCCAACATCAACTGGGGCAAGGCCGGCCGTATGCGGTGGAAGGGCAAGCGCCCGACCGTCCGCGGTGTCGCCATGAACCCGGTCGACCACCCGCACGGTGGTGGTGAGGGCAAGACCTCGGGTGGCCGCCACCCGGTCAACCCCGCGGGCAAGCCCGAGGGCCGTACCCGCCGCACCAAGCCGTCCGACAAGTTGATCGTCCGCCGGCGCCGTACCGGCAAGAAGCGCTGAGCAGGGAGGTAAGAGATGCCGCGCAGCCTGAAGAAGGGCCCCTTCGTGGACGACCACCTGCTCAAGAAGGTGGACGCCCTCAACGAGTCCGGCAAGAAGACCGTCATCCGCACGTGGAGCCGACGGTCCACCATCATCCCGGACATGATCGGCCACACGATCGCCGTGCACGACGGGCGCAAGCACGTCCCGGTGTTCGTGTCCGACTCGATGGTCGGCCACAAGCTGGGGGAGTTCGCTCCCACCCGCACGTTCCGTGGCCACATCAGGGACGACCGCAAGGCGCGCAGGCGCTGAGGCGGACCGAGTAGCGACCAAGGAGAGGTGGAAGTAGATGGCTGACGCAGCCAGCAGCACCGCCGACGCCGCGCTCGAGCCCGCTCGAGCGCTGGCGAAGGCCCGGTTCGTGCGCATGTCGCCGACCAAGTGCCGCCGTGTCGTGGACCTGGTCCGCGGCCTGCCGGTGAACGAGGCCCTGGCGATCCTGCGGTACTCGCCGCAGGCCGCCGCCGAGCCGGTGGCGAAGGTCGTGGCGAGCGCCGCGGCCAACGCCGAGAACAACTTCGACATGGACCCGGAGACCCTCGTGGTCGCCGTCGCCATGGTCGACGAGGGGCCGACGCTCAAGCGCATCCGGCCGCGGGCCCAGGGCCGCGCGTACCGGATCCGCAAGCGGACGAGCCACATCACCATCGAGGTCGAGTCCGCGCCCGCGAAGGCCGGCCGTCGTGGTGCGAAGGGGAGGGCCCGCTGATGGGGCAGAAGATCAACCCGCACGGCTTCCGCCTGGGCATCACCACGGACTGGAAGTCGCGCTGGTACGCCGACAAGCAGTACGCGGAGTACGTGAAGGAGGACGTCGAGATCCGCCGCATGCTCTCGAAGGGCATGGAGCGGGCCGGCATCTCCAAGGTCGAGATCGAGCGGACCCGGGACCGCGTGCGGGTGGACATCCACACCGCCCGCCCGGGTATCGTGATCGGCCGCCGCGGCGCCGAGGCGGACCGCATCCGCGGCAACCTCGAGAAGCTGACCAAGAAGCAGGTCCAGCTCAACATCCTCGAGGTCAAGAACTCCGAGTCGGACGCGCAGCTCGTGGCGCAGGGCGTCGCCGAGCAGCTGTCCAACCGCGTGGCCTTCCGCCGCGCGATGCGCAAGGCCATCCAGTCGGCCATGCGCTCGCCGCAGGTGAAGGGCATCCGGGTGCAGTGCTCCGGCCGCCTCGGCGGCGCGGAGATGTCGCGCTCGGAGTTCTACCGCGAGGGTCGCGTGCCGCTGCACACGCTGCGCGCGGACATCGACTACGGCCTGTTCGAGGCCCGCACGACCTTCGGCCGCATCGGCGTGAAGGTCTGGATCTACAAGGGCGACGTCGTCGGCGGCCGCCGGGAGAACGCCCCGGCCGCCGAGGCGCCGGGCCGCGGCCCGCGCCGCGAGCGTCCGGCCCGCCGTCGTTCCGGTGCCTCGGGCACGACCGCGACCAGCACCGACGCCGGGCGCGCCGCCGCCGAGCAGTCGAGTGGCACGGCCACCGCGACTACCGAGGCGCCGGCGCCGAGCAGCAACGGGGAGAACTGAGTCATGCTGATCCCCCGCAAGGTGAAGCACCGCAAGCAGCACCGTCCGCACCGGACGGGGATGTCGACCGGTGGCACCCGGGTCACGTTCGGCGAGTTCGGGATCCAGGCGCTGGAGCCCGCCTACGTCACCAACCGCCAGATCGAGTCGGCGCGTATCGCGATCAACCGGCACATCAAGCGTGGTGGCAAGGTCTGGATCAACGTCTTCCCGGACCGTCCGCTGACCAAGAAGCCCGCCGAGACCCGCATGGGTTCCGGTAAGGGCTCCCCCGAGAAGTGGGTGACGAACGTGAAGCCCGGCCGGGTGCTCTTCGAGATGAGCTACCCGAACGAGGCCCTCGCGCGGGAGGCCCTGCGCCGCGCCATCCACAAGCTGCCCATGAAGTGCCGGATCGTGACCCGTGAGGGTGGTGACATCTGATGGCGGCCACCACTGCTGCCGAGCTGCGTGAGCTGACCGACGAGGAGCTCGTGCTGCGGGTCAAGGAGGCCAAGGAGGAGCTGTTCAACCTCCGCTTCCAGATGGCGACCGGGCAGCTGGACAACAACCGGCGGCTGCGTACCGTCCGGCACGACATCGCGCGGATCTACACGGTCATGCGCGAGCGCGAGCTGGGCCTCTCGGCCGCCCCGAGCGACAACGAGGGCGCGGCATGAGCGAGAAGACTCAGGAGCAGCGCGGGGAGCGGAAGGTCCGCGAGGGCCTGGTCGTGTCCGACAAGATGGACAAGACCATCGTGGTCACCCTCGAGGACCGCGTGAAGCACCCGCTGTACGGCAAGGTCATCCGGCGGACCAGCAAGGTCAAGGCGCACGACGAGGCCAACACGGCCGGCGTCGGCGACCGCGTCCGGCTGATGGAGACCCGGCCGCTGTCCGCCACCAAGCGGTGGCGGCTGGTCGAGATCCTGGAGAAGGCGAAGTGATCCAGCAGGAGTCGCGGCTGCGCGTCGCCGACAACACCGGTGCCAAGGAGATCCTGTGCATCCGGGTGCTGGGCGGTTCGGCGCGGCGCTACGCGGGGATCGGCGACACCATCGTCGCCACCGTCAAGGAGGCCATCCCCGCGGCCGGCGTGAAGCGCGGTGACGTCGTCAAGGCGGTCGTCGTGCGCACGGTCAAGGAGAAGCGCCGCCCGGACGGCAGCTACATCCGGTTCGACGAGAACGCCGCCGTCCTGATCAAGGACAACGGCGAGCCGCGGGGGACCCGCATCTTCGGCCCGGTCGGTCGCGAGCTCCGCGACCGCCGGTTCATGAAGATCATCTCCCTCGCTCCGGAGGTGCTGTAGGACATGAAGGTCAAGAAGGGCGACACGGTTCTCGTCATCGCCGGCAAGGACAAGGGCGCGAAGGGCAAGGTCATCCAGGCCTACCCGGAGCGTGACCGGGTCCTCGTCGAGGGCGTGAACCGCATCAAGAAGCACACGCGGGTGAGCCAGAACCAGCGGGGCGCGCAGTCCGGCGGGATCGTCACCCAGGAGGCGCCCATCCACGTCTCGAACGTGATGGTCGTCGACTCCGACGGCAAGCCGACCCGCGTCGGCAAGAAGCTGGTCGAGGCGGAGGACGGCGGCAAGGCCCGTCGCGTCCGGATCTCCCGCAAGTCCGGGAAGGAGATCTGATGACCACCACGGAGAAGGCCAACCCGCGCCTCAAGCAGCGCTACGTCGACGAGATCAAGGGCGAGCTGCAGAAGCAGTTCTCCTACGGCAACGTCATGCAGATCCCCGGCGTCGTGAAGGTCGTCGTGAACATGGGCGTCGGCGACGCCGCCCGTGACTCGAAGCTGATCGACGGCGCGGTCCGCGACCTGGCCACCATCACCGGCCAGAAGCCGCAGGTCCGCCGGGCCACGAAGTCCATCGCGCAGTTCAAGCTGCGCGAGGGCATGCCGATCGGCGCGAAGGTCACCCTGCGCAACGACCGGATGTGGGAGTTCCTGGACCGGCTGCTGACGATCGCGCTGCCGCGTATCCGCGACTTCCGCGGCCTCTCGCCGAACCAGTTCGACGGGCGGGGCAACTACACGTTCGGTCTCACGGAGCAGTCCATGTTCCACGAGATCGACCCGGACTCGATCGACCGGCCGCGTGGCATGGACATCACCGTCGTGACCACCGCGACCACGGACGAGGAAGGCCGGGCGCTCCTGCGCCAGCTCGGCTTCCCCTTCAAGGAGAACTGAGAGATGGCGAAGAAGGCGCTTCGCATCAAGGCGGAGAAGACCCCCAAGTTCAAGGTCCGCGGCTACACCCGCTGCCAGAAGTGCGGGCGTCCGCGCGCGGTCCTGCGCAAGTTCGGCCTCTGCCGCGTGTGCGTCCGCGAGATGGCGCACGCCGGCGAGCTGCCCGGCGTCAGCAAGAGCAGCTGGTAAAGACTCCAGCTGTCGTTTCGTTCGCCGCAGGCCCCCCGGCAGTGCCCGTCATCCGGGCCGGGGGGGAACCACGGCGGGAAAGAGACACCACACCATGACGATGACCGATCCGATCGCAGACATGCTCACGCGTCTGCGGAACGCGAACTCGGCCTATCACGACCAGGTCGTGATGCCGCACTCCAAGCTGAAGGTCGCCATTGCGGAGATCCTGCAGAAGGAGGGCTACATCGCGAGCCACCACACCGAGGACGCCGAGGTCGGCAAGTCCCTGGTTGTCGAGCTGAAGTACGGGCGCAACCGCGAGCGCAGCCTCGCGGGCCTGCGCCGGGTCTCGAAGCCGGGCCTGCGGGTCTACGCGAAGTCGACCAACCTGCCGCGCGTTCTCGGCGGCCTGGGCATCGCGATCATCTCGACGAGCCAGGGCCTCCTGACGGACAAGCAGGCCTACCGGAGCGGCGTGGGCGGGGAAGTCCTCGCCTACGTCTGGTGAGAAGGGAGTAGAGCGATGTCCCGCATCGGGAAGCTGCCGATCACCGTTCCGTCCGGCGTCGACGTGACCATCGAGGGCCGCACGGTCACCGTCAAGGGCCCGAAGGGCACCCTGTCGCACACCGTCATCGCGCCGATCACCGTCGAGCGCGGTGACGACGGCGAGGTCCTGGTCAAGCGACCGGACGACGAGCGGAAGACCAAGGCCTACCACGGCCTGTCGCGGACCCTGGTGAGCAACCTCGTCGAGGGCGTCACCAAGGGCTACGAGAAGAAGCTCGAGATCGTCGGCGTCGGTTACCGCGTCGCGCTCAAGGGCTCGAACCTGGAGTTCGCCCTCGGGTTCAGCCACCCCGTCGTCATCCAGCCGCCGGAGGGCATCACCTTCGCGGTCGAGTCGCCGACCAAGTTCTCGGTGAGCGGCATCGACAAGCAGCTGGTCGGCGAGACCGCGGCGAACATCCGCAAGATCCGCAAGCCGGAGCCCTACAAGGGCAAGGGCGTGCGGTACGCCGGCGAGAACGTCCGCCGCAAGGTCGGGAAGACGGGTAAGTAAGCCATGGCCGACACGATTTCTGCGAACGCCAAGAAGCGCACCGCGTCGCGGGTGTCCGCCACCCGCCGCAAGGGGCTGGCCCGCCGGCACGCCCGGCTGCGCAAGAAGATCAGCGGGACGCCGGCGCGTCCGCGGCTGGCCGTCAAGCGCTCCTCGCGCCACGTGCACGTGCAGCTGATCGACGACGTCGCGGGCCACACGCTGGCCTCCGCCTCGTCGCTCGACGCCGACGTGCGCTCGCTCGAGGGCGACAAGAAGGCCAAGGCCGCCAAGGTCGGCGCGCTCATCGCCGACCGGGCCAAGGCCGCCGGTGTCGAGGCCGTCGTCTTCGACCACGGTGGCTTCGGCTACCACGGGCGGATCGCGGCGCTGGCCGACGCCGCCCGCGAGGGAGGCCTGAACTTCTGATGGACACGAACATGATGGAAGGGACCGTCTGATGCCGGGACGTACGCGGCGCGAAGGCGGTGGCCCGGGCGGTAACGACCGCCGGGACCGCCGCGACGGTGGCCGTGGCGGGGCGGCCCAGGACAAGACCCCGTACATCGAGCGACTCGTCACGATCAACCGCGTGGCCAAGGTCGTGAAGGGTGGTCGTCGCTTCAGCTTCACCGCCCTCATGATCGTCGGCGACGGCGACGGCCTGGTCGGCGTGGGCTACGGCAAGGCCAAGGAGGTGCCGGCCGCGATCGCCAAGGGTGTCGAGGAGGCGAAGAAGAACTTCTTCCGCGTCCCGCGCATCGGCGGCACGATCGTGCACCGCGTCCAGGGTGAGGCGGCCGCGGGTGTGGTCCTGCTCCGCCCGGCCAGCCCCGGTACCGGTGTCATCGCCGGTGGCCCGGTGCGCGCCGTCCTGGAGTGCGCCGGCATCCACGACATCCTGTCGAAGTCGCTGGGCAGCGACAACGCGATCAACATCGTGCACGCCACGGTGGACGCGCTGAAGCAGATCCAGCGGCCCGAGGAGGTCGCGGCCCGCCGCGGCCTGCCGCTCGAGGACGTCGCGCCGGCCCAGATGCTGCGGGCCCGCGCCGAGGCCGCCCAGGCTGCGAGGGTCTGATGGCTGAGTCGACGAACGACGGCAAGAAGCTGATCGTCACGCAGGTGCGCTCCGCCATCGGCGGGCAGCGCAACCAGCGTGAGTCCCTGAAGGCCCTCGGCCTGCGCAAGATCCGCCAGTCCCAGGAGTGGCCGGACACGCAGCAGGTCCGCGGCCTGATCAACACCGTGCGTCACCTCGTGACGGTGGAGGAGGTGTCCTGATGAGCGAGACGATCAAGGTTCACCACCTGCGTCCGGCTCCGGGGGCCAAGACCGCCAAGACCCGCGTGGGTCGTGGTGAGGGCTCCAAGGGCAAGACCGCCGGTCGCGGTACCAAGGGCACCAAGGCCCGCAAGACCGTGTCCCCGGCCTTCGAGGGCGGGCAGATGCCGCTGCACATGCGGCTGCCCAAGCTCAAGGGCTTCAAGAACCGGTTCCGGACCGAGTACCAGGTCGTGAACGTCGGCGACCTGGCGGCCCTGTTCCCGCAGGGTGGCGAGATCGGCCCGGCCGAGCTCGCCGAGGCCGGTGCGGTCCGCAAGGGCCAGCCGGTGAAGGTCCTCGGCAACGGGGACCTGGACGGTGTCACGCTCACCGTCAGCGCCCACGCCTTCTCCGGCTCCGCCAAGGAGAAGATCGCGGCCGCGGGTGGCACCGCCACCGAGCTCTGACCTGTCCACGACAGGGCTTCACCCGGCGACGCCGTCCGAGCGGCCCGTCCCCGACGAGGGGCGGCCGAGCGGGCGGCGTCGTCGCTGTTAGAGTCGTCTTCCGCCCGAGTGCGTCGCGACGCACGGACCGTGCGGGCAGCAGACCAGGAGGATCACCGAGGTGCTCAGCGCTTTCCGGGCGGCCCTCACGACCCCGGATCTCCGGAAGAAGATCCTCTTCACCCTCGGGGTCGTGGCCGTCTACCGGCTCGGGGCGAACATCCCGTCGCCCGGCGTGTCCTACGTGAACGTGCAGGAGTGCATCCGGCAGGTCGAGGGCAGCGACAACGCCGGTATCTACTCGCTCATCAACCTGTTCTCCGGCGGCGCGCTCCTGCAGCTGTCGATCCTGGCCCTCGGGATCATGCCGTACATCACGGCGTCGATCATCATTCAGCTGCTCACCGTGGTCATCCCGCGGTTCGAGGTGCTGAAGAAGGAAGGCCAGTCCGGGCAGAACAAGCTCACGCAGTACACCCGGTACCTCACGATCGCGCTGGCGATCCTGCAGGCCACCGGGATCGTGGCGCTGGCGGACCGGGGCGCCCTGCTGGGCAACTGCGACAAGCCGATCATCCCGAACTCCGACGTGTTCTCGCTCGCGATCATCGTCATCGTCATGACGGCGGGCACCGCGGTCGTCATGTGGCTGGGTGAGCAGGTCACGGAGAAGGGCATCGGCAACGGCATGTCGTTGCTGATCTTCGCGTCGATCGCGCACCGGATCCCCTCCGAGGGCAAGAACATCCTCGACAACGCGGGCCCGCTGGTCTTCGCGGGCGTCTGCGTGTTCGGCCTGGCCATCATCGTCAGTGTCGTGTTCGTCGAGCAGGGCCAGCGCCGGATCCCGGTGCAGTACGCCAAGCGGATGGTCGGGCGCCGGATGTACGGCGGCACGTCGACGTACCTGCCGCTGAAGGTGAACCAGGCCGGCGTCATCCCGGTGATCTTCGGCAGCTCGCTGCTGTACCTGCCGGACCTGGTCTCCCGACTGCTCGGCAACACCAGCGGCGGCTTCCAGCAGTTCGTCCAGACCTACCTGGTCGACCAGTCCAACTGGCTGCACATCACCCTGTACGTCGCGCTCATCATCTTCTTCACGTACTTCTACGTCGGCATCACCTTCAACCCGGAGGAACGGGCCGACGAGATGAAGAAGTTCGGGGGCTTCATCCCGGGCATCCGACCGGGCCGGCCGACCGCCGAGTACCTGAACTTCGTGCTCAGCCGCATCACCCTGCCGGGGTCGCTCTACCTGGGCATCATCGCCGTCCTGCCGAACTTCTTCCTCGGCGTCACGGGTGGCGGGCAGAACCAGAACTTCCCCTTCGGCGGCACCGCCGTACTGATCATGGTCGGGGTCGGACTGGACACCGTGAAGCAGATCGAGAGCCAGCTGATGCAGCGGAACTACGAAGGTTTCCTGCGTTAGAGTCGGGGCAGAGGGCCTTGTTCGACGGGCCGTCGAAGATGCAGTATCGACGCCTCGGCGAGCGGGCCCCGAGCCCGTCGGCCCGCCGGGGTCACCTCGTTCGCCGCCAGAGCGGGCGGCAGAGCAGAACACAGCAGGGAGGTCGGGTCCCAAGTGCGACTCGTTCTTGTCGGTCCGCCGGGCGCGGGTAAGGGGACGCAGGCGGAGCGCCTGGCCCAGCAGCTGGACGTCCCCCACATCTCCACCGGGGACCTGTTCCGGGCGAACCTGAAGGACGAGACGCCGCTCGGCATCGAGGCCCGGTCGTACATGGACGCCGGCAACCTGGTGCCGGACTCGGTCACCGTCGCGATGGTGAAGGACCGCCTCGCGGACCCCGACGCCGCGAAGGGCTTCATCCTCGACGGCTTCCCGCGGACCGTCCCGCAGGCGGACGCGCTGGCCGAGATCCTGGCCGAGTACGGTGTCGACCTCGACGCCGTCGTCGAGTTCGAGGTGGACGACGAGGTCGTCGTGCAGCGGCTGCTCGGCCGCGGCCGGTCGGACGACAACGAAGAGGTCATCCGCAACCGGCAGCAGGTCTACCGGGACGAGACGGCCCCGCTGCTGCGGTACTACGCCGCGAAGCTCGTCACGGTCGACGCGGTCGGCGAGGTCCCCGAGATCACGGACCGCGTGACCACCGCGCTCGAGGCACGCAAGTAGGACCCAGCGACAGGAGGCCCGCATGACCGGCAGGAAGGGCGGCGTGCGCGGCGCGATCGCACGGCTCAGGGGGCGCGACATCGAGCTCAAGAACCCGGCCGAGATCGAGGCCATGCGGGCGGCGGGGGCCGTGGTGGCCGCCGCGCTCGCGGCCGTCACCGACCTGGCCAAGCCGGGGGTCTCCACCGCGGAGCTCGACGCGCTGGCGGAGCAGGTCATCCGCGAGGCCGGCGCGGTTCCGTCCTTCAAGGGCTACCACGGGTTCCCGGCGAGCATCTGCGCGTCGGTGAACGAGCAGATCGTCCACGGCATCCCGTCGTCGGCCCAGGTGCTGGGCGACGGGGACCTGGTTTCCGTGGACTGCGGCGCCATCCTCGACGGCTGGCACGGCGACTCCGCCGTCACGCTGGCCGTCGGGGAGGTGTCGCCCGCGGACCTCGCCCTGTCGAAGGCGTGCGAGGGCGCGATGTGGGCCGGGATCGAGGCCGTGCGGCCCGGGGCCCGCCTCACCGACATCTCCTACGCGATCCAGGAGGCCTGCCGGGCGGCCGCGATCGCGGACCGGGCCGACTACGGGATCGTCGCCGAGTACGGCGGCCACGGCATCGGCACGTCGATGCACATGGACCCGTTCCTCCCCAACCACGGCGAGCCCGGGCACGGCCCGAAGCTGCGCCCCGGCATGGCCCTGGCGATCGAGCCGATGCTCACCGCGGGCGACCCCGAGACCCGTGAGCTCGAGGACGGCTGGACCGTCATGACCGAGACCGGCGGGCGGGCCGTGCACTGGGAGCACACCGTCGCGGTCACCGAGCACGGGCACTCGGTCCTCACCCTTCCCGCCTGACCCCGCCTGACCCCGCCTGACCCCGCCTGACCCTGCTCGGCCGTGCCGACGTCGGCCGGGCGGAACCGCCCGGTCGGGCGGGGTCTCGCTTTGATCCGGACGGGGTCCTGCGGCGCTCTGCTGCACTAGGTTCCTCGCATGAGTGCTGATGCCGCAGCGCAGCGGCCTCCGGGAGCGACCGTGGGCGTGCCCCGCGAGTCGGGTCCCGGTGAGCGTCGGGTCGCGCTGGTGCCGAAGGTCGTGGAACGACTCCGGTCGAAGAACGTGTCGGTGGTCGTGGAGTCGGGCGCCGGGCTGGGCGCCCTCATCCCGGACGGGCTCTACGTCGAGGCGGGCGCGACGGTCGGCGACCCGTGGTCGTGCGACGTGGTGGTGAAGGTGGCTCCGCCGACGGCCGAGGAGATCGGCCGGCTGCGGTCCGGGTCGACGGTGATCGGCTTCCTGGCTCCGCTGACCGCGCCGGAGACGACCGCGGCGCTGCGCGATGCCGGTATCACGGCGTTCGCGATGGAGTCGATCCCGCGCATCTCGCGGGCGCAGTCGATGGACGCGCTGTCCTCGCAGGCGAACGTGGCCGGGTACAAGGCGGTGCTGCTGGCCGCGGAGCGGTCGACCCGGTTCTTCCCGATGCTGACCACGGCGGCGGGCACGGTGAAGCCGGCGACCGCGCTGGTGCTGGGCGTGGGCGTGGCGGGGTTGCAGGCGTTGGCCACCGCCAAGCGGCTCGGCGCCCGCACCACCGGCTACGACGTGCGGCCCGAGGTGGCCGACCAGGTGCGCTCGCTGGGCGCGCAGTGGCTGGACCTCGGCATCGACGCGGCGGGCGAGGGCGGGTACGCCCGTGAGCTGACCGACGACGAGCGGGCCGAGCAGCAGAAGCGCCTCGAGGAGGCCATCACCGGGTTCGACGTCGTGATCACCACGGCGCTGGTGCCCGGGCGCACGGCGCCGACCCTGGTCACCGCGAAGGCGGTGGAGGGGATGAAACCGGGCAGCGTCGTGGTGGACCTGGCGGGGGAGACCGGCGGCAACTGCGAGCTCACCGAGCCCGGGGAGGTCGTCGTGAAGCACGACGTCACCATCGCCTCGCCGCTGAACCTGCCGGCCGGGATGCCCGAGCACGCGTCGGAGCTCTACGCCCGGAACGTCTCGGCGCTGCTCGAACTCATGCTCGACGACGGCGGTGCGGTGGCGCCGGACTGGTCGGACGAGGTGCTGGCGAAGTCCTGCGTGACGCGGGTCGAGGGGGAGGCGGAGTGATGCAGAGCGGGTCCCTGCTGGCGAACATCGCGATCCTGGTGCTGGCCGGGTTCGTCGGGTTCGCGGTCATCTCGAAGGTGCCGAACACCCTGCACACGCCGCTGATGTCGGGCACGAACGCGATCCACGGGATCGTGCTGCTCGGCGGGCTGATCGTGCTCGGCGAGCTGGAGAACCCGTCGGTGCTCGACTCGGTCATCCTGATCGTCGCGATCGCCTTCGGCACGATCAACGTCGTCGGTGGGTTCCTGGTCACCGACCGCATGCTGGGCATGTTCAAGGCCAAGCCCGCCGAGAAGGTGTCGGCCGACGCCGAGCAGAGCTCGGACGGCCGGGTGAAGCGCTGATGGACACGGCCGTACTGGACGTCGTCGTCCCGATCCTCTACATCATCGCGTTCGCCCTGTTCATCTACGGCCTGATGGGTCTGACGGGGCCGAAGACGGCGGTCCGCGGCAACAAGATCGCCGCGGTCGGCATGCTGATCGCGGTCGTCGCGACGCTGCTGCGGGTGCAGCACAACTGGATCCTGATCGTGCTCGGCCTGGTCGTGGGCGCGGCGCTGGGCGTGCCGTCGGCGCGGCAGGTGAAGATGACCGCGATGCCGCAGATGGTGGCGCTGTTCAACGGCGTCGGCGGCGGGGCGGTCGCGCTGATCGCCTGGTCGGAGTTCCGCACGTCGGGCGGCTTCCTCGACACCGCGACCTACGTCGTCGTCGCCTCGCTGTTCGCGGCCATCGTCGGGTCGGTGTCGTTCTGGGGCTCGCTGATCGCGTTCGGCAAGCTGCAGGAGATCCTGCCGAGCCGGCCGATGGGGCTGGGCAGGGCGCAGCAGGCGGTCAACGTGCTGCTGCTGGTCGCCGCGGTCGCGTGCGCGGTGGTCGCGGGGCTCGGCGGGTCGTCCCAGCTGTGGATCGTCCTCGTGCTGGTGCTCGCCGCGGTGCTCGGCGTGATGGTGGTGCTGCCGATCGGCGGCGCCGACATGCCCGTCGTGATCTCGCTGCTCAACGCCCTGACCGGGCTGTCGGCGGCGGCTGCCGGTCTCGCGCTGGACAACACGGCGATGATCGTCGCCGGCATGATCGTCGGTGCCTCCGGTTCGATCCTGACCAACCAGATGGCCGTGGCGATGAACCGGACCATCCCGGCCATCGTGGCCGGCGGGTTCGGCGGGACGGCGATCGCCGCGTCGGACGACGGCGTGGAGCGGACCGTGCGGTCCACCTCGGCGTCGGACGCGGCCATCCAGATGGCCTACGCGTCGCAGGTCATCGTGGTCCCGGGCTACGGGATGGCGGTCGCGCAGGCGCAGCACGCGGTCAAGGACATGGCCAAGCTGCTCGAGGCCAAGGGCGTGGAGGTCAAGTACGCCATCCACCCCGTGGCCGGGCGCATGCCGGGGCACATGAACGTGCTGCTGGCCGAGGCGGACGTCGCCTACGAGGCGCTCAAGGAGATGGACGAGATCAACGACGAGTTCGCCCGCACGGACGTCACGCTCGTCATCGGGGCCAACGACGTCACCAACCCGGCGGCGCGCAACGACCCCAGCTCGCCCATCCACGGGATGCCGATCCTCAACGTCGACGAGTCCCGCAACGTCATCGTGCTCAAGCGCTCGATGAACAGCGGCTTCGCCGGCATCGACAACCCGCTGTTCTACGGGGAGCGCACGAGCATGCTCTTCGGCGACGCCAAGAAGTCCGTCATGGAGGTGACCGAGGAGCTCAAGGCCCTCTGACGCCGGGGTGGCGCGCTCGCTCACCGAGGTGCGCGAGCGCGTCGCTCACCGCTCCTGGGCCGGGTCGAGCGGATGGGCGAGCTCGTCGCGGTGCAGGCGCCAGCCCACGACCGCGGCCACGGCGAGCAGCACGGGCACGAGCCCGGCGATCGCGAAGGTGACCGGGATGCCGATCGTCTCGCCCACCGGGCCGGCCAGCGCCGTCGAGACCGGCATCAGGGCGAGCGAGACGAAGAAGTCGAGGCTCGAGACCCGGCCCAGCAGGTGCGGCGGGACCCGGCGCTGCAGCAGTGTCCCCCAGATCACCATGGCGGCACCGTGTGCCGCCCCGACCACGCCGACGATCGCGCCCATCACCCACAGCCGGTCGGTGAACCCGATCGCGACCAGCGGGACGCCGCCGACGCCCCAGAGCAGGATCATGACCGTGAGGTACCGGCGCGGCATCCGCCCCGCCGACGCGACGAGCGACCCGGCCGCGCCGCCCAGCCCGAACGCGGCCAGGACCAGCGCGTACCCGCCCGGCCCGCTCGCCGTCCGGTCGCGGACCGCGAAGGGCAGCAGGACCTCGATCGGGCCGATCACGACCAGCACGAGCAGGACGGCGAAGGCGAGGGTGGCGAACAGCCAGCCGGTGCGCAGCAGGTAGGCGAAGCCCTCGCGCAGGTCCGCCAGGACCGAGCTGCGCTCCCGGTCCCCGGCCGACGGGGGCACCCGTATCGCGAGCAGCGGCAGCAGGGCGAGCGCGTAGCCCGCGGCCGCACCCCCCAGGGCGATGCCCGGGCCGAACGCGGCCACGAGCCCGCCGGCCAGCGCGGGACCCGCGGCGTACATCGCGACGGGCCGCAGGACGCCCTCGAGGCCGTTGGCGGCGAGCAGCTCGTCGGCCGGGAGCAGCGTCGGCAGGATCGCCGAGTAGGCGGGGTAGAAGAAGGCCTCGGCCGCGCCGACCACGAACGCGATCGCGGCCAGGTGCCACAGCTGCAGGGTGCCGGTGAGCGCGAGCGCGGCGGCGAGGCCGGCCATGCCGATCCGGACCACCTCGACCATCCGGAGCAGCAGCCGTCGGGAGACCCGGTCGGCGGCCACCCCGCCCAGCAGGACGCTCGCCAGCAGGCCGGCGGCCGCGGCCGCGGAGACCAGCGACAGGTCCGACGGCCCGCCGCCGAGCGCGATGACCTGGTAGACCAGCGCGACGATCCAGAGCCCGCTCGCGAACAGCGACGCGCCCATCGACACCGCGAGCAGGGTGTAGTCGCGGTGCCGGAAGGGCCGCAGCGGCCGGGGCAGGCCGCGCTGCGGGACGGGTGCCGTTCCGGTGCTCACAGGGCATACTGGAGCACCTGCCCCGGGGTCGAGGTCAACCGGATTCCCCGGGCGAAGCGGACAGCGGCGCGGCAGCCGGGGCGGGCCGTCGCGGTGGCCGGGCGGCCCCGCGCGCGTACCCCATGTGCCGGGGCCTGTAAAGCACACGTACACTGGTCACTCGGCGCGCCGTGTGGCGCCGGTTCCGCTCGTGCGCATGCGCACCCTCCGGTCCCGTCCCCGCCCCGTGGTGCGTCCGCAGCAAGTGAGCAGTACCCAGCAGTACCTGCAGTACAGCACGACGGACAACAGTCACCTGTCACGGAACGCGGAGGACATGGCCAAGAAGGACGGGGCGATCGAGGTCGAGGGCCGGGTCGTCGAACCCCTGCCGAACGCGATGTTCCGCGTGGAGCTGGAGAACGGGCACCGGGTCCTCGCGCACATCAGCGGGAAGATGCGGCAGCACTACATCCGGATCCTCCCCGAGGACCGGGTGGTCGTGGAGCTCTCTCCCTACGACCTCTCCCGCGGCCGCATCGTCTACCGCTACAAGTGACGACCAACAGAAGGATCGCCTGACGTGAAGGTCAAGCCGAGCGTCAAGCCGATCTGCGACAAGTGCAAGGTGATCCGCCGTCACGGCCGGGTCATGGTGATCTGCGAGAACCTGCGCCACAAGCAGCGCCAGGGCTGATCACCCGCTTCACGCGGAGACGCTCACAGCTCAACAGGGGACCTGCTTGCAGGGTCCGACCATCAACACAGAGGGCCTGCTTGCAGGGTCCGACCATCAACACAGAGGAACCCGACGGACCTGCCGCGCCACCCGAGGCGTGGTGACACCTCCGGTACCGGGCCGGTGCCCCAGCTAGTCACTGAGGACGGCCGTCGGGAGTACCCGGCACGACCCAAGGAGACACCAGCCGCATGGCACGACTCTCTGGTGTCGACCTCCCCCGCGACAAGCGGATGGAGGTCGCACTGACCTACATCTACGGGATCGGGCGCTCGCGCTCGCTCGAGATCCTGGCCGCCACGGGCATCAGCGTGGACCTGCGCTCGAAGGACCTGACCGACGAGCAGCTCGCCACCCTGCGCGAGTACATCGAGAACAACTTCCGCGTCGAGGGCGACCTGCGCCGTGAGGTGCAGGCCGACATCCGCCGGAAGATCGAGATCGGGTGCTACCAGGGCATCCGCCACCGTCGTGGGCTTCCGGTCCGCGGCCAGCGCACGAAGACCAACGCGCGCGGCCGCAAGGGCCCGAAGAAGACCGTGGCGGGCAAGAAGAAGGCAGGTAAGAAGTAATGCCGCCCCGCACCCGTGGCGCGGCCGGACCCAAGAAGGTCCGCCGCAAGGAGAAGAAGAACGTCGCGCACGGCCACGCGCACATCAAGAGCACGTTCAACAACACGATCGTGTCCATCACGGACCCGACCGGTGCCGTGATCGCGTGGGCCTCCGCCGGCCACGTGGGCTTCAAGGGCTCGCGCAAGTCGACGCCGTTCGCGGCGCAGATGGCCGCCGAGAACGCCGCCCGCAAGGCCGCCGAGCACGGCATGAAGAAGGTCGACGTCTTCGTGAAGGGCCCGGGTTCGGGCCGCGAGACCGCGATCCGCTCGCTGCAGGCCGCCGGCCTCGAGGTCGGCACCATTTCCGACGTGACCCCCCAGCCGCACAACGGATGCCGCCCGCCGAAGCGGCGCCGGGTCTAAGGGGAAGGGAGTAACCAGACATGGCTCGTTACACCGGCCCCATGACCCGCAAGTCCCGCCGGCTGAAGGTCGACCTCGTCGGCGGCGACCAGGCGTTCGAGCGCCGTCCCTACCCGCCCGGCCAGCACGGCCGGATCCGGATCAAGGAGACGGAGTACCTCCTGCAGATGCAGGAGAAGCAGAAGGCGCGCTTCGCCTACGGCGTGCTGGAGAAGCAGTTCCGCTCGTACTACGAGGAGGCGCACCGCCGTTCCGGCAAGACCGGTGACGAGCTGCTCCGCATCCTCGAGTCGCGGCTGGACAACGTCGTCTACCGGGCGGGCCTCGCGCGCACCCGGCGGATGGCCCGGCAGCTGGTGAACCACGGGCACTTCCTGGTCAACGGCCAGAAGGTGAACATCCCCAGCTTCCGCGTCTCGCAGTACGACATCATCGACGTCAGGCCGAAGAGCTTGAACCTCGACCCGTTCGTCATCGCCAAGGAGACCCAGGGCGACCGCCCGGTCCCGGCGTGGCTGCAGGTCGTCCCGTCGACCCTGCGCATCCTCGTGCACCAGCTGCCCGAGCGCGCGCAGATCGACACGCAGGTCACCGAGCAGCTGATCGTCGAGCTCTACTCCAAGTAGTAGTCCCGGCGGTCTCCTGTTCGTCCCCCCGCCCTGCAGTGGGGCGGGGGGCTCACTGCGACATCAAATAGTGGGTGTCGCGGCACACGAAGGAGACACACAGTGCTGATCTCTCAGCGCCCCACCCTGACCGAGGACTCGGTCACCGAGACCCGCTCCCGGTTCGTCATCGAGCCGCTCGAGCCGGGCTTCGGCTACACGCTGGGCAACTCGCTCCGGCGCACCCTGCTGTCCTCCATCCCGGGGGCGGCGGTGACCAGCATCCGCATCGACGGCGTGCTGCACGAGTTCACCACCGTGCCGGGGGTGAAGGAGGACGTCACCGACATCATCCTCAACCTCAAGGAGCTGGTCGTCAGCTCCGAGGAGGACGAGCCGGTGACGATGTACCTGCGCAAGCAGGGCCCGGGCGCGGTCACCGCGGGGGACATCGTCCCGCCGGCCGGTGTCACCGTGCACAACCCGGACCTGCACATCGCCACGCTCAACGACAAGGGCCGGCTCGAGGTCGAGCTCGTCGTCGAGCGGGGTCGCGGCTACGTCCCGGCCATGCAGAACAAGGCCACCGGCGCCGAGATCGGCCGCATCCCGGTCGACTCGATCTACTCGCCGGTCCTCAAGGTGACCTACAAGGTCGAGGCCACCCGTGTCGAGCAGCGCACGGACTTCGACAAGCTCGTGCTGGACGTCGAGACCAAGCCGAGCATCGGTCCGCGCGACGCCCTGGCGTCGGCGGGCAAGACCCTCGTCGAGCTGTTCGGCCTCGCCCGCGAGCTGAACGTCGACGCCGAGGGCATCGAGATCGGTCCGTCGCCGCAGGAGGCGGACACCATCGCGGCCTTCGCGATGCCGATCGAGGAGCTCGACCTCACCGTCCGCTCCTACAACTGCCTCAAGCGCGAGGGCATCCACACCGTGGGTGAGCTCGTCGGGCGCAGCGAGGCGGACCTGCTGGACATCCGCAACTTCGGCGCGAAGTCGATCGACGAGGTCAAGATGAAGCTCGTCGGCCTCGGCCTCGCGCTCAAGGACAGCCCGCCCGGGTTCGACCCGTCTGCGGCTGCCTCGGACTACGGGGCCGACACCGGCGGCTACGACGCCGACCCGTTCTCCGACGACGGCCAGGACTACGCAGAAACGGAGCAGTTGTAGCCATGCCTCAGCCCACCAAGGGGCCCCGCCTCGGCGGTTCGCCCGCTCACCAGCGGCTGATCCTGGCCAACCTGGCGACCGCGCTGTTCCAGCACGGCCGGATCACCACGACGGAGGCCAAGGCCCGCCGGCTGCGGCCCTACGCCGAGCGGCTGATCACCAAGGCCAAGCGGGGCGACCTGCACAACCGTCGCGAGATCCTCAAGGTCATCCGCGACAAGGGCGTCGTGCACCGGCTGATCGAGGAGATCGGCCCGTTCTACGCCGACCGCAACGGTGGCTACACCCGGATCACCAAGACGCTGCCGCGCAAGGGCGACAACGCCCCCATGGCCGTGATCGAGCTGATCCAGCAGAAGACCGTGACCGACGAGGCCAACCGGGCCCGCCGTGCCGCGGCGTCGCAGGCCGGCCGTACGGAGGAGGCCGCCGCACCGGCCACCGACGAGGCGACCTCCGACGAGGCCGTGTCCGAGGAGGCCGTGACGGCCGCGGCCCAGCCGCAGCCGACCGACACCGAGGCCATCGAGGAGGCCGAGGCGGCCACCGCCCCGGCCGCCGGGCCCGAGGAGTCCGCGGACGCCGGGGCGAAGGCCGAGCAGGGCGACGAGGGCACCGAGAAGGCCTGATCGGAGTCCTCCCGCGTGACCACGCAGTACCCGGACGAGCCCGCCACCCGTGAGGGTGGCGGGCTCGTCCGCTTTCGTCTCGACATCACCTACGACGGGACGGACTTCTCGGGCTGGGCCGTGCAGCCGACCCGGCGCACGGTGTGCGGGGTGCTGACGGACGCCCTGACCCGGATCCTGCGGACCGAGGTCGGGCTCACCGTCGCCGGGCGCACGGACGCCGGGGTGCATGCGACCGGTCAGGTCGCGCACGCCGACCTCCCGGCCGGCGTCGACCCCGCGCGGCTCGTCCGCCGGCTCGCCCGGTTCCTCCCGCCCGACGTCCGGGTCCGGGCGGTCACGGCCGTGCCCGCGGCGTTCGACGCCCGGTTCTCGGCCCTGCGCCGGCACTACGTCTACCGCGTGGCCACCGCCCCGTACGGGGCCGAGCCGCTGCGCGCGCGGGACACCCTCTCCTGGCCGCACCCGATCGACCTCGACGCCGTGAACAGCGCCTCGGAGCGGTTGCTCGGCGAGCACGACTTCGCCGCCTTCTGCAAGCGCCGCGCGGGGGCGACGACCGTTCGGGCGCTGGAGCGGTTCTCGTGGACCCGCGACAGCGACGGTGTGGTGTCGGCGGCCGTGTCGGCCGACGCGTTCTGCCACTCGATGGTCCGCAGCCTCGTCGGCGCGCTGCTCGACGTCGGGCGGGAGCGTCGCGCCGTCGACTGGCCGGCCGCGCTGCTGGAGCGGGCCGAACGGCAGGGCCTCTCGGTGGCTCCCGCGCACGGGCTCACGCTCGTCGGCGTGGACTATCCGGCCGACGCCGACCTGGCCGCGCGGGCCGAGGTGACCCGCAACCTCCGGGTGGGACCTACCGCCCCCGCAGCTCCCTGACGTTCACCACGAGCAGCACCACTGCCGCCAGCGCCAGTGATCCGGCCAGCACGATCTTCCACCCGGAGAGCAGCGCGATCACCCCGCCCGTGACGACGAGGGCGGTGATCGCGAGCCCGGCCATGCTCGCCGCGAACTCGATCGAGCGCCGCCGCGCCACCGCCTCCACCACGGCGAACAGGACGAGGCCGACGGCGAACCAGAGCAGCGTCGACAGGTGCGGCCAGAACAGCAGCGCGCCGAGCCCCCCGATCAGCACGGGGATCGACAGCGCCGCCCACACCCGCAGGAACCGGGATCGGAGGTCGGCCGGCACCACGTAGGGCATGTGCGGCTGGCGCAGGTGGGCGTCGGGCGGGCCGGGCGGACGCGGGCCCGCCAGCCGGTCCGCCTGGACGTCGATCTCCTCGGTCAGGCGCACCCGCTCGGCCACCAGCCCGGCCAGGTGTTCCTCCCGCCGCTCCAGCTCCTCCAGGTGCCCGCTGCGGCCGGGGGCGGCGTCGGAGCGGTCGGCGAGGAACCGCAGCTCCGCGTGCAGGCCGCGGACGCCGACGCGCTCGGCCTCGATCTCGGCCTCCAGCTCGTCGACCCGGGTCTGCAGGACCTTCATCCGCTCCTGCAGCACGGTGGCCTCCTCCTCGGCGGTCGCCGCCACCTTGTCCAGGCCCGCCCAGCCCAGCGGGTCGGCCCAGGAGCGGCGCACCGTCCCGTCGCGCTCGTAGCGGGGGCCGGCCGGGGCACGTTCGCCGCCGAAGGAGTCGCGGGTGTCGAGGCCCCACAGGCCGCGGAAGTCGCGGATCCAGGGCGTGCCGTCGTCGACCAGCTCGGCCGACCACGGCCGGCCGCCGGGCCCGAGCCGGAGGCCGTCGCCGCGCGCGTAGTCGATGAACGGGACGTCGAAGCCGCCGGTCCCGGGCTCGGGGGCGAAGGGCATCAGCCAGCGCCGCACGCGTTGGATCGTGCGCAGCACCGCGCGGAGGGCGGGCAGGCCGACGGAGACGACGTAGTCCCCGGCCACGAACGCGTGCGAGTGCGACCCGGCGCCGGGGTAGAGCACCGGATGGGTGCCGTCCCGGTCGAGCAGCGGGTCGTCCCAGCGGCGGCGCAGGTCGTCGCCGTGGTCGTCGTGCGTGGAGGCGGCGACCCAGGCCGGGACGAGGCCGCCGGACCCGTCCGGCACGAGGTAGACCGCGACGGTCTCCCAGTCGGCCTCGTGGTCGTTGACGCCGTGGAAGGTCGAGCGCCAGTCGTTGAAGGCGTAGAAGAACCAGTACTGCAGGACCGTGTAGCCCGCGGTGCGCACGACCCTGCCGTAGTAGGTCGCGCTGCTCAGGTCCCGGGCGCGCTGGTGGGCCGCCGCGACCAGACCGTTGGGCACCTTGCCGCGGACGAGCAGGGACAGCCGCAGCAGGACGTCGATGAGCCGGGCGATCACCCCGACCGCGGCGAACCGGCCGATGCCGCCCAGCCGCGGGCGCTCGGCCCGCCGCCACCGCCGGACCTCGCGGGCGCCCAGCGACTTCTGCACGAACCGCAGGTGCAGCCGGCGCTCCCGGTAGCGGCGGGCGGCCTCGCCGAGGCCCTCCAGCGTGAGCTCGCCGGCGGGGACGAGCGGCTCGCCGGCGCGCTTGCGGTCGCCCGCCGGTTCCTCCCACAGGCTGCACCGGCGGACGTAGTCCCCGACCGTCGCCGGAAGGAACAGCTCGCCGTTCGTGTAACGCAGCACCGGCTCGTAGCGCCGGAGCAGCGTGACGTCGTCGGCCGACTCCGGGGTGGACTCGCCGGGGGTCTCTCGGAGCGTGTCCACGCGTCCCACAGTAACCAGCGGAACGGGGTGTTTCGCGAGGGTCGGGCCGGCCCGGTTCTCCGTAGGCTGGGCCCCGTGGACGCGCAGGCCGCACTGGAGATCGCGCTCGAGGAGGCCCGGGCCGGGCTCGCGTCGGGAGGCATCCCGATCGGGGCCGCGCTGCTCGGGCCGAGTGGCGAGGTCCTCGGCCGCGGGCACAACCGCCGGGTCCAGGACGACGACCCGTCGGTCCACGGCGAGACCGCCGCCTTCCGCAACGCGGGCCGGCAGCGGGACTACCGGCACACCACGATGGTCACCACGCTCTCGCCCTGCTGGTACTGCAGCGGGCTGATCCGCCAGTTCGGCATCGGGGCGGTGGTCATCGGGGAGAGCCGGACCTTCACCGGCGGGCACGACTGGCTCGCCGAGCACGGGGTCCGGGTGACCCTGCTCGACGACGAGCGCTGCGTCCGGCTCATGGAGGACTTCATCGCCGCCCGCCCCGAGCTGTGGAACGAGGACATCGGCGTGGCCGAGGAGTAGGGCTCCCGCGAGTCGGGCGGTGGGCTTCCGCGAGTCGGCGGTTTCGGGCGCTCGAGTGTGCGATCCCGGGAGGCACGACTTCTCCCGTTCCGCCCCGGGCGGGGCGGTCGCGGAGCTAGCGTCCGGGCGTGCCGTTCCCGGTCCTGCCGCCCGCGACCCGCGACCAGGCCGACGCCCACCGCTACGGGCTGCGACGGTTGGAGGCCGCGCTCGGGCGAGCCGATCCGGTGCCGCAGCACGAGCAGCTGCGCGCGCAGCGCCGGGCCACGCTCGTCGGCGTCGTCCTGGCGCTGCTCGGGCTGGGCGCGGCGGCGGTGCAGGCGGCGCTCGCGCCCCGGCCGGACTGGAGCCGGCAGGCGCTGGTCGTGGGCACGCCCTCGGGCGCGGTCTACGCGGTCGCCCACGGGCCGGACCGGCTGGTCCCGGTGCCCGACGCCGTCGCCGGACGGCTCGTCCTCGCCGCCCTCGGCCAGCCGCCCGGCGGGCCGCGGATGGTGCCGGACGCGGATCTCGCCGGTGCGGCGCGCACCCCGTCCGCCGACCTGCCGGGTGCGACGGGGGTCGCGGTCGACGGGCCGGCGGTGCCCGAGCGCTGGGCGGTGTGCGACGGGCCGGACGGCGCGACCGTGCTGGCGGGGACCCTGGACCCGAAGGCCGCCCCTGCCCCGGCGCTGTTCGTCGAGGCCCCGGACGGGGAGCGGTTCGCGGTGCTCGACGGGCTGCGGCACACGGTCGGCGCCGATCCCACGGTGCTGACCGGGCTCGGCCTCGCCGGGGTCGTGCCGAGGAGGATCGGTGCACCGACGCTCTCCGCGATTCCGGAGGGGCCCGCGTTGACCCCGCCGCTGCTGCCCGACGGCCCGGGCCCGCGTGGCGTGCCCGGGCGGCCCGGCGACGTCCTCACCACCACCGGCCTCGACGGCGGACGCACCTACCTGGCGGTGGTGCCGGGCGGCGTCCAGGAGGTGCCGGCGACCCTCGCGGAGGTGCTGCGGGCGCAGGGCGGCACGGGGCCGCGGGAGGTCGCGCCCGCCGTCGTCGCCGAGGCGCCGCGGCCGGCCACGCTGGCCACCGCCGGGTGGCCGGACCGGGCGCCCCCGTGGTCGTCGGACGGGGGTGTCGTGTGTGCGACGTCGGTCGACGGGCGGGCCGGCGTGAGCGTGACGCCCGCGCTGCCTGCGGTCCGGGAAGGCGTGCGGGTGCCGCTCACCGGCGGTGAGGCGACCGCGGCCGTGCTGCTCGGCGGCGGGGCGGTGCGGGCGGTGTCGCCGACCGGGGGCGGGACGGTGTGGCTGGTGTCGGCGAGCGGGATCGTGCACGGCGTCGCGGACGCCGGGACCGCCGCTGCGCTCGGGGTACCGGCGCCGCCACCGGCCGCGCCGGAGGCGGCGCTGCGACTGCTCCCGCAGGGCGGGCGCCTCGACCTCGCCGACGCCCGGCGGGCGGTCGGATCCGGAAACTAGGCGGCCGGCTGGTGCGATGCGGTCGGCCGGGGCGCGAGCGGTCGGGCTGAGCCCGCGGGGGCACGACTCGCGCCCGGTCGACGCCATGCGCGGCCCGTCCAGCCTTCGGACGAGCCGAAGGCTGACTCGGCGAAAGGCGCATTGTGCCCGCCCCGTGGGCGGCCGATTCTCGACAAATGGAGCGCACCGGGATCGAGCGGGCGGCCGCCGTGGTGCGGCGGGTCGCGCCGGTCGCCGCCCTCGTGGTGCTGGTCGCCGCGGTCCTCCTCGGGAACGCGGCCGGCGCGCGTGCGGTGTCCCGCGCGGCCCCGGACCTGCGGCGCACCGAGGCGACCACCATCGGCAGCGCTCCGCTCCGGGCGCCGGACGAGAACGCCCTGGTGCCTCAGGTCCCCGTGCAGGCGGTCTGGCTCGCCCCGGACGGCACGAGCCGCCTCGGGCCACTGGGCGTGGCGCCGGGCACGCCGGCGGGTCGAACCGTGCCGATCTGGGTCGACACCGCCGGCCGCCCGGTTCTGCCGCCGGTCACCGGCACGGCCGAGGCGGTGCTCGTCGGTGCCCTCACCGCGCTGCTCGGCGGGGCGGTGATCGCCGCGTCGCTCGGCCTGACGGCGCTCGCGGCGGCCCGGCAGCGGTCGCGCCGCCTCGCCGTGGAGTGGGCGGCGACGGAACCCCTCTGGAGCGGACGCGCGGTCGCGGACATCACGGACGGAGCCGGCGGGCCAGGAGAGGGGAAGCGGCGGCGAGGGCGCAGAGAACCGTGACCGCGGCGAGCGGCAGCCAGGCCGGCGTCGGGTGCGCGGGCGGGCGGGCCGCCACCGCCGCGGCGGCCGGTGGCGGACCGCCCCCGGTCAGGATGGTGAGGGCCGACAGCGGGTCGACGACACCGGCGCCGAGCGCGTCCGAACGTCCGCCGGGGACCCGCCGCGCCGTGGCGACCAGGCGCGCGGCGACCGCGGTCGCGTCGAGCCCGGGGAAGCGCTGCCGGACCAACGCGGCCGTGCCCGCGACGATCGGCACGGCCAGGCTCGTGCCCTGCAGGTCGGCGCCGGTCAGCCCCGAGCCCGGGGCGAGCGAGCGCAGGCCGGTCCCGCGGGCGGCGAGGTCGACCCACGGCCCGTGGACGGTGAACGCGGCGGGCGCGTCGTCCGGCGTCGTGGCGGCGACGGCGAGCACCCCGTCCGCGAGCACCCCGTCCGCGAGCACGTCCGGGTCTCGCGCGTAGCCGGCGGCGGCCGGGAGGGGCACCTCGCCCGGCTCGCCGGTGCAGCCCCCGGACCCGGCGTTGCCGGCGGCCGCGACCACGAGCACGTCGGCGGCCCTCGCGGTCTGCAATGCGGCCCGCAGCGGTCGCCCGACGACGGCGGCGCGCTCGGCGTCGAGGCAGACGGCCTCGCTGATCGTCACGACCGAGGCGCCGAGCCCGACCGCCCGCCGCACCGCCTGGGCCAGCGACGCCGTGTCGCCCGCCGGACGGGTGCCGCCGTCCGCCGTCGTGACCGTGAAGGAGGGGCTGGCCTGGCGGATCGCGACGACCTCCACGCCCGGGGCCACGCCGACGACGTCGTCGTCGGGGCTCGGGGCCGCCGCGAGCAGCCCGGCGACCGCGGTGCCGTGGCCGTCGCAGTCCGTGAGGCCGTCGCCGCCGGTGAGGTAGTCGCCGCCGCCGACGAGCCGGGGCAGGCGCGGGTGCGGCGCGACGCCGGTGTCGATCACCGCGACCCGGACGCCGGTCCCGTCGGCCAGCGCGTGGACGTCGGTCAGCGGGAGCCCGCCGCCGCGCCCGGTGCCGCCCGCACCGACGCACTCGGCCACCTGGTTCAGCCCGCCCGCCGGCCCCGGCGCGAGCGCGATCAGCAGGGCCGCCACCGGGACGAGCGCGCTCACCATCCGCGGACCAGTGCGAACAGGTCGAGTGCCGCGGCGGCGAGCGGGACGCAGAGGGCGGTGAACACGAGCTCGGCGAGATCGACGGTGCGGCGGCCGACCGGTCCGGACCCGTGCGGGCGGTTGTGCAGCGTGAGCACGGCGAGCAGGGCGCCGAGGGTCGCGAGCGCGGCCAGGAGCCGGAGCGGAGCCGGGGCGGCGAGGGTGCCCGCGGCCGCAGCCCCGCACCCGCCGAGCAGCCCCGCCACCTGCAGCGCCCGGGCCGGGAGGGCCTCGGCGAACCCCCTGGCGCGCAGCAGGAGCACGACACAGACGGCCGTGGCGAGGAGCGGGCCCCACGGACCGGGCGCGGCCGCGGCGAGCACCGCCCCGACGGCCGTGACGACGGCGTCGCCGAGCACGAGTCCGGCGAGGTGCCGGCGGGCGAGGCCGGCCCGCAGGTCCGGGTCCGGGGGCGGGCCGTCCTCCGCCGTCGGGAGCCCGGCGAGCCGCAACGCGAGCCGGGGGAGCAGGGGGGCGACGAGCACCCCGACGGCCGCGCAGGCCGCACCCGCCGTCACCGGAGTGCCGCCGGCGAGCAGGAGGTCGACGCAGCTCGACGCCGGC
>NZ_JAJTTE010000066.1 GCF_021343995.1 Pseudonocardia terrae
TCGGTACCGCTCTGCGCGGCCGGACCTGGCGAGACCACGACATCGTCGTCTGCGGTCCGCCCCGCATGCAGCAGTCCGCCCTCAGCCGGCTCGTGGCCGCCGGCGTGCCCACCGACCGGATCCACTGCGACCCGCTCCCGACCTCGGTGGCGATCCGGCCGTGACCTCGCCGAACCTGCCGGACATCTGCCGCGACGACGACGGGGAGTCGCTCGACCCCGCCGATCCGGTCGACCCGGCCGCACCGGTCGACCTCGCGCTCGTCGCCGAGATCGTTCGCCGGGCCGGACTCGACTGCCGTGTCGACCCGGCCCCACCGGGCGCGCTGCGTGCGCGCCGCGCCCACGGGCCCGGACCGTGGACCGTCAGCGCGGGGAGCTGCCGCGAAGCCACGGCCCCGCTGGCGTTCGTCGGCCCGACCGGCTCGTCGCGGACCCGCCTGCTGCGCAACCCCGACGAACGCCACCTCGCCGCACTCGTCGTCCTCCAGGCCCTCCGGCCCGACCCCGACGAGCCGTTCACCCACGACGAGGCCGCCGCCTGCGGCCTCGCCGACGACCTGATCTGGGCCTGACCGCCCTCCCCACTCCCTGATCTCTTCGGCCGCGGCCCGGGTCGACCGAGTGCGGCGGCCGGGCGCGCAATGTGGATCCGCCCATCCGTGGCCCCGTCGAAGTGGTCGGCCTTCCGTTGTCGCCCCTTGCGATCCAGTTCACAGTGAAACGGTCCGTGCGGACGGCGACGGCCGCCGCCACCGCCGCGCGCACGGTCCACAGAGGACGACACCCGGACGGTCACCCGCACGGGCCCCGACACGATCGGGGCCCGCGCGGGAGCGTGGGCGCACACCGGCACCCGCGCCGCCCGGGCCGTGATCCGACGCCGGCAACGACGCCGGCACGACCCGAGGACGACCATGTCGCTCACCGCAGCCACGCCACCGATGCGCCTGTTCGCGGGCCGCCGGGGACTGATGCTCGCCAGCATCCTGCTCCTCAACTTCGTCGTCTGGCTCGACAGCGCGAAGTTCAGCCTGCTCAACCCGTTCTGGTCCGCCGACCTCCACCTGTCACCCGCGCAGATCTCCGGTGCCACGGCGAGCTACCTGCTCGGGTACTTCCCGCTGCTGCTGCTCGCCGGGATCATGGCCGACCGCATCGGCGCGAAACTGATGCTGATCATCTGCATCGTGGGGGTGACGGTGCTGTCGGCGACGATGGCGTTCGTCCACACCTACGAGGAGATGTGGTGGCGCAACTTCTTCTTCGGCATCTTCTTCGGGTTCCTGTGGGCACCGTCGCAGCGGCTGCTCTCGGTCTGGTTCCCGGGAGCGCTCAACGCCCGGGCCACCTCGGTCTGGATGAGCTCCTGCCTCGTGGCCGGCGTGATCGCCCCGGCGATCGCGCTGCCGCTCGCCAACCACCTGTCCTGGCGTGACGCGTTCCTGATCGTCGCGGCGCTCGGCGTCCCGGCGCTGATCATGCTCGTGCTGTTCACCTCCAACAAGCCGGAGAAGCTGCGGGGCATCTCCGCCGAGGAGGTCGCGTCGATCCGGCAGGAGCACCGCGGCGCGACCGTGCGGGAGAAGCTGACCTTCCGCGAGCTCCTGACCGCGCTCAAGAGCCGCAGCGTGCTCACGATGATCATCGCCACGGCGTTCGCGACGACCCCGACCTGGCTCTCCGGGCCGTGGCTGCCCTACGGCCTGATCACCCTCGAGAAGGTCAACCCCGACACCGTCGCCTGGGTGAGCCCGCTCATCGCCGCCGTTCCCGTGCTGTTCGGGTTGGTCAACGGCACGCTGGTCGCCCGGTTCTTCGGCGGCCGGACGCGGCCGTGGCTGGTCCTCGGCCCGGCCTGCGGGGCGATCGGCTTCGCGCTCGGTGTGGTGCTCCACGATTCCAGCTGGGTCCTGTGGGGCTTCTTCATCGGCGCCTTCGCGTTCCTCTGCGACCCGATGTTCTGGGGCACGGTCAACAGCTACTGGTCCGGCATCGCCCGTCCGGAGGTCACCGGCACGCTCAACGGCGCCTCGGCGGCCATGCAGGTGGCGGTGGGGTGGATCCTCACCGACCAGAGCGGCAAGTGGATCGACTCGGCGGCGGAGGGCCGGGCCCAGCTCGACACCGTGTGGATCGTGGGCGCGATCGTGTTCGCGATCGCGATCATCCCGGTCCTCCTCTCCCGCGAGGTGCGGGTGCACCAGGCCGTCGCGGCTGAGGTGTCGCCGGCCCCGCAGCCGTCGCCGACCGCCTAGGATCATCGCCGTCGCCGCAGGCCACCGCCCGCACGAGCTGCGGTGCTCCTCGGTCTGCGGCGCGACGGGAGACTCCGATGGGCTCGTTCGATGTGCTGCTGGACTCTGAACGCACCCAGCTCGACGCGTTCGTCGAGGAGTACCGCAGCGCGCTCGAGGCAGCCCTCGACGGCCTCACGGAGGAGCAGGCCCGCCGCCGGCTCGTCCCGTCGGCGACGACGGTGCTCGGGCTGCTCAAGCACGTCACGTGGATGCAACGGGTGTGGTTCGAGGAGTGCGTCGGCGGCACGTCCCGTCGGGAGCTCGGCCTGGTGCAAGGCCCGGACGAGTCCTTCCGCCTCGCCGACGACGACACCGTCGCCTCCGTCACGGCAGCCCACCGGGAGGCCTGCGCGACGGCCCGGGCGGCGGTCGCCGACCTGCCGCTGAACGCAGTCGTGACCGGTCACCGGGGCGGCCCCCGCACGCTGCACTGGGTGTACCTGCAGGTCCTGCGCGAGCTGGCCCACCACTGCGGGCACGCCGACATCCTGCGCGAACAACTACTCGCCGGCCGCGTCCGAGGGTGACGCGCGCGGATCAGGGACGCTCCTCCTCGTGGTCGCTCGCGACCCGGATGATCGTCTTGCCGGGGGTGCGCCGGTGGCGCGCGAACGCGGCGGCCGTCTCGTCGAGCGGGCGCACGTCGCCGACGACGGGCCTCAGGCGCCCGTCCCGGAGCCGCTGGGCCAGGTCGGCGAGCCGTGCCCGGTCGGGTTCGACGACGAAGAAGACGGCGCGGCCGTCGTCGGGGTGTACGGCGGGTGGCTCGGCGATGGTGACGAGGGTGCCGCCGGGGCGTAGGAGGGCGGTCGACCGCTCGAGGACGTCGCCGCCGATCACGTCGAGGACCACGTCGACCTGGCCGAGGCCGTCCAGGGCACCGCACCCGCCGGATAGCGGCGGGGCAGCGCGTCGAGAGCCGTGCCGGGCGGAGTCGTCGCCGGGTGCCGACGGGGTATCCAGCGGAGTGTCGGTCTACCTCGCCTGGACATCGCGACCGCCCGTCGATCTCGTCGGCCCGTGGGAGGAGGCCCGAACGGCCGCCCCGGGAGTTCTGCTGCTCGCGAGCGACGCCTCGCTCTCCGCCGTCTACCACGCGCTCAAATGGTGCCTACCGGACGACGCCGCTCTGGTCGTGACCGTCGTGGAGCAGACCCCGAAGTCGCGCGGGCTCGCGCCGGGGACGACGACCTGGCTGCGTGCGCGGACGGAACCGGCACGCGGCGCATGACGCGCATCGGCACGCCCGCCCACGACTAGAACCGTGCGGACGGGGTACGCGGGGCGCTTCACAACCCTGCCGCCCGCGGCCCGGCCGACGACGTCGTCACGGGGCCCGAACGGCCGGACGGAGCGCACCGATGAGGACGGGATCAGCCCAGGGCTGCGCCGGGCACGTGCACGAGGGCGGATTCTACGCCTCGGACGCGGAGTTCCTGGCGTTGATCGTGCCGTTCGTGACCGGCGGGACGGACGCAGGCGAGCCGGTCGTCATCGGCTACGACGAGCGCAAGTGCGACCTGCTACGCGCGGAGCTGCCCCGGACGGACACGGTCGACTTCATCGCCGACTCGGGGCTGTACGCGACGCCCGCGGGCGCCATCGAGGCCTACCGTCAGCAGTTCGAGCGCCACGTGGCAGCCGGTGCCGAGCAGATCCGCATTGCCGGCGACGTCCCGCACGAGGGCAACGGCGGGCGCTTCGCCGGCTGGGACCGGTACGAGTCCGCCGTCAACGCCGTCTGGCAGGACTACCCCGTCTACAGCCGCTGCCTGTACGACGCCACCGTCGTGGCCCAGCCCGTCCGCGACGTCGTCGAACGCACGCATCGTCGCCTCCTGACGCCCGACGGCGGCTGCACGAGCCCCCGCTACCAGGAGGTCACCGAGTTCGAGCGTCTGCCGTCGTCGGCCGATCCGCTCGAGGGCACCCCACCTGACCTCAGACTGGTCGATCCGTCGCTGCGGGAGACGCGGTGCCGCGTGGCGCAGGCCGCGCGCGGGCAGGTCGACCCCTCGACCGTCGCCGAGCTGCTCTTCGCGGTCTCGGAAGCCGTCACCAACGCCCGGCTGCACGGACGACCACCCCTCGTCGTGACGGGCTGGACCGGCGCCGACCGGATCGTCGTCCGGGTGCACGACACCGGCTCCGGCCCGCCCGACCCGCTGACCGGCCTGGTCCCCGCTCCCCACGGGTGCACCGGCGCCGGCCTCGGGCTCTGGCTCAGCCACCAGTCCACGCACATCGACATCGACCTGATCACCGCGGCCGACGGCTTCACCGTCCGGCTGCGCGGCGGTCGCCTCCCCGCGCAGAGCGCGGCCCGTGCGGCCCGGGCCCGGGCCGAGACCGCCCGTCGGAGCGCCGACGACGCCGGAGCCCGCGCCGAACGACTCCGGCGGCGCGCCGACACCGCCCGGGCGCACGCCGAATGCCGACGGCGGCGCCTGGTCGAGACCGAGGCCCGCCTCGCCGCGCTGATCGGGGGGCATGCGGTCCGGTCGGCGCCGGGGACAGCCCTCGCCGCCACCATCCACGACGCCGTCGCCGGCGCGCTGCTCACCCGCTCCGGCGGGGTCCTCCCGTTCGGTGATCTGCCCGGCCACCGGCTGCTGGACACCCGCTCGGCCGTGACGACCGCCGCCGCCCACCACCTCGGCGAAGGCGGCGACCGCACCCGCTTCCTCGCCCCGGATCCCGCAGGCGGCCTGATCCGAGTCACCGCGCTGCGCTGCCCCCCGCACCTCGGCACCACCCGCGGGATGCTCGTGCTGCTCTCGCCACCGCCGGACCTGCACCGGCTGACCCCGCTCGACCTGACCATCCTCGGGCTGCTGATCGACGACTGGCCGGACGGCCGGATCGCCGCGTGGCTGCAGCTGCCCGAGGGCACCGTGACCGGACGCATCGAGTACATCACCGCAGCTCTCCACGCCCCCGACCGCGCGCTCGCCCTCAGCCGGGCCACCCGGCGCGGCCTGTACATCCCCCGGTCGTTGGCCGCTCCCCCACCCGGTGGGGTCCCGCACTCCTGATCCACGCCCGCGACGGAGCCGCGAATCCGGACATCGGAGCACCGAACCTGGACACGGCGTTCTGCAGGACGACGGGCCTCAGGGTCGCAGCAGGACCGACGCGAGCGGCCGCCGCGGCGTCGGCGCCAACGGTGCGGCACCGGGGAGCGGGACGCCGATCCGGATGAGGATCTGCGGCTCGTCCGGCATCCGCAGCGCCGCGCACAACCGCGTGCGAGTCGAGGGGAGCTCAACTGCCTGGCTGAGCGGAGCGGTGGCCAGGCCGGCACGGGTCGCGGCGAGGAGCACGGCACTCAGCGCCTCGCCCGCCGCGAGCCTGGCCGCGGCGTCGTCGCGCGGCGTGGCGAGGAGCAGGAGCGTCCCGCCGTCCGTACCGCCGGACGTGCCGGAACCTCGGCACGGGGCGAGCGTCCCGGCGGGGAACCGCTGCAGGTGCGGTTGGTCCCACAGCCCGGTCCGGGTCGGCACCGCACCGCGCGGGACGCCGTCGTGGGCGTTGGCGTAGCGGTGCGTCCACAGCAGGAGCTCGGCGAGGCAGCCCGGCACGCGCCGCTGCTCGCGCGCGGCGGAGCGCAGCACCTCGTTCACCCGATGCAGCACGGTCGGGTCGATCACCGGCAGCGCGAGGACCCCGTGGCGAGCCGCCCGGCTGACGAGAGCGGCCAGCCGCCCGGCGGGAACGGCCTGCGCGGAGTAGGGCCGCCGGTCGCTGTGGCGGCGCTCGAGCTGGCCGAAGAGTGCGGCCGCGGACGGATCCGGCCGGCCGTCGACGAGGCGGACGGTCGCCAGGTGCTGCTCGTTCTCGGGATCGGGCAGGTACTCGACGTCGACGGCCGCGCCGAGTCCTGCGACGGCGACCCGGAGGTGATGCAGCGCCGCGCCGCAGCTGATGAGCAGGTCACGGCGGCCGGGGTCCGTGTCCACCAGGTGCCGGGTGGGGTCGGCGTGCAGCTCCACCTCGGTGCGCCGCACCCGCCAGCGCCACGGCTGGGTGTTGTGCACCGACGGCGCCCGGAGCGCGAGCGCGACGGCCCGCTCGAGCAGGTCACGGCCGACCTTCCCGGTCGTCTCGGCCCGTCCGGACATCGCCTGCGGGTTCGCCGGTGCGGTGGCGGCGCCCTGGATACGGATCAGCGATGTCACGACGAGTCCTCCTGCCTGCTGCGCTGCAGTGCTGTGGACAAGTCCACCAGGTTCCCACTATTTTCACAAGCAAATCTTGTTTTTAATGCTGCGTCGTGCGCTCCGCACGACGGGCCTGGGGGGCACATCTGGTGCCCCGGCCGGCCCCGTTCCACACGTCACGTCGGACGAGGCGATCGGCCGGCTCGTCACGATGCTCGACGACCTCGACTTCGCCCCCGAGCCCGTCCGCGACGACCAGGGGACGACCGACCGGGTACGGCTGCGGCACTGCCCGTTCCTCGAGCTCGCCGGACCACACCGCGACCTCGTCTGCCCGGTGCACCTGGGGCTGATGCAGGGCGCGCTCGGCGAACTCCGCGCCCCCGTCCAGGTCAGCGCGCTCGAACCGTTCGCGGAGGCCACCGCCTGCATCGCCCGTGTCGCCCCTCCCGGCGGAGGGACGCTCGCCGATGGACCGCACCCGCCGCCCGCAGCCCGCACTCGTCGACGACAACCCGACCGCCGCCGCAGCCGCTCGTACCGCACCGGCCGGGAAGTCCTCAGCCACAGCCTTCACCGGAGCCGGAGGTCCGCTTCCGACAAGGTTGCCCTGCCACGGGCGCACCATCCTGCTGGGACTGGCCGCGCTGGTGGTCGCGGCGGCGGGCGTCAAGGCGGCCGCATGGCTGATCGGCCCGGTCTTCCTCGCGCTCGTCGTCGCGACCATGGTGAGTCCGCTGCAGCGGCGCCTGCGCCGGCTCGGGTGGCTCACCGGCGACGCGACCGAGGCCAACACGGTGCTCGCATCGGTGCTGGCCCGGCTCGCCGAGCTCGGCGTCGGGCCCGAGCAGCTGCGCGCCGTGCTGTCCTCCTTCGACACGAACCGGCTGGTGTCGCTGGTGACCGGCCTGCTCGTCGGGCTCGGTGGGCTGGCCGCGGACCTGGTCTTCCTGCTCACCCTGCTGCTGTTCCTGATCGCCGAGTCGGGTGGGGCGGGCGCGCGACTGGCCGAGTTGTCCACGGACCGGGCCCCGCTCGCCACGGCGTTGGGCGGCTTCGCCCGGAGCACGCGCCGCTTCATTGCGGTGACGACGGTGATCGGCCTGGTCACCGGGGCCGTCGACGCCGTCTTCCTGTGGGCCGTCGGGGTACCGCTGGCGGTGTTGTGGGGAGTCCTGGTCTTCCTCACCAACTACATCCCCTACCTGGGCTTCTGGATCGGGCTGCACCCCCTGCGGTCCTGGCGCTGCTGGTCGGCGGCTGGCCACTGCTGCTGGTGGTGCCGGGGGTGTTCCTCGTGGTCAACTTCGTCCTCACCTCCGTGGTACAGCCGTACTACATCGGTGACGACGTCGACCCGAACGCCCGCTGGGCGGCGACCTGGCTCGGTCGGGTCGGGCCGGCCGCCGACCTGCCGCGCAAAGGACTTGAACTCAACCACGGTCGAGCTTCTACCGTGGTCGGCACGTCACCGGCGGACCGGCGCCGTCGAGCCGGTGCGGACTGCTCCGACCGGCGCGGACCGACAGGGGGAAACGATCATGACCGTCGAGCTGAACCACACGATCGTCGCGAGCAAGGACAAGGTGGCCGGGGCGAAGTTCCTGGCGGAGCTGCTCGGCCTGCCCGACCCACAGCCGTTCGGGCCCTTCCAGGTGCTGGCACTGGCCCACGGACTGAGCCTGGACTTCGCCAGCACGGACGAGGAGATCCACCCCCAGCACTACGCCTTCCTCGTCACCGAAACCGAGTTCGACGAGATCTTCGCCCGGATCACCGACCAGGACATCCGCTACTGGGCCGAGCCGCACCCGCCGCACGGGGAAGGCACGATCAACACCCGGGACGGCGGTCGGGGCCTGTACTTCGCCAGCCCGGACGGCCACTACCTCGAGATCCTGACCCGCCCCTACGGCAGCGGCGGCTGAGCAGGAACCGACCGATCCCGGCCGGCCGGCGCTTCCTCGGTCACCGTCACGCAGCACCGGCCGGGGGCCGGATCCAGCCGGGCCCGCAACCCGGGACACCCGAACTCCTCGAGGAAGGCGGCGACCAGGCTCAGGTTCATCCCGCACACCAGCGCGGGGTGATCACGGGCGAGTGCGTGGAACGGGCAGTTCCCGAGCACCGTCACGGCTCCGTGCTGCCGCGGCTCGTACCCGTACCGGTCGAGGGCGGCGGCGACGTCACGGGGCGTCGGGGTGGCCGGAGCCCCTCGTTGCCGAGCCTCGGCGCCCAGGCGGCGCCCGGTCGCCGTCGCGGCGTCCCGGACGGCGTCGAGCACCGGCGTGGCGTCCCGGGCTGCCCCGTCGACGCCCTCGGCGAGGATCTGACCCGCCAGGTCGTACTGCCGCTGCGGGAGCGTGACCGCGACCTGCCGCGCCGAGCGCCGGTAGAGCTTGGTGGGGCGGCCCGCGCCCGGTCCCCGTCGGCCCGACAGCCGGCGGAACTCCGTGTCGAGGAGCCCCTCCTCGACGAGTTTGTCGAGGTGGAACTTCGCGGTGTGCCGGGCCAGTCCGACGCCCTCGGCCGCGCCGTCCCGGCTCACCGGCTCCGCCTGCGCCACCACGTACAGGTACAACGCCCGGCGAGCGGGTTCGGCGAGCGCGCTCACGCCGCTGACCTGCGAGACGAAGTCCTCCACCAGCCCACACCTTCTAACGGACACAATCATTGACTCAACAGCGCCGTGCTTCTAAGGTCCACGATAGCGTCCTTTAGAGCTCGGGAGGGGTCATGGCCGCACAGAACATCCCGCCCACCCCGCGGCGGGGACGAGGCTCCGGCACTGCCTCTCGGGCAGGCCGGCGATGAGCGGCCCGCGAACCGTCGTGATCGTCGGCGCCGGGCTGGCCGGCGCGACGGCGGCCGAGGCCCTGCGCACCGGCGGCTTCGACGGCCGGATCACGCTCGTCGGCGCCGAACCGCACCGGCCGTATGAACGGCCGCCGCTGTCCAAGGACTACCTGCAGGGTCGCGCCGACCGCGCATCCCTCGACGTGCGACCGGCCCAGTGGTACGTCGACAACCGCATCGAGCTGCGGCTCGACACCCTCGTGACCAAGGTGCACCGCCACGCCCACGAGCTCGAGACCGCCACCGGCGCCTGGCTGCCCTACGACAAACTGCTGCTCACCACCGGCGCACGACCACGCCGGCTGCCGGTACCGGGGGCCCGCCTCCCCGGTGTGCACTACCTGCGCACCGTCGACGACACCCGGCAGCTGCGCGCCGCACTCACACCCGGATCCCGCGTCGTGATCATCGGGGGCGGCTGGATCGGGCTCGAGACCGCCGCGGCCGCCCGCGCTGCCGGCGCCGAGGTGACCGTTCTCGAGCACGCGGCCCGACCCCTGCAGTCGGTTCTCGGACCGCGACTGGCCGGTGTCTTCGCCGACCTGCACACCGGACACGGTGTTCAGCTGCGGTGCGGGGTCACCGTCACCGCCATCCGTCCGGCCGGAGGCACCCCGGCGCGGGCGGGCGCGGTCGTCCTCGCCGACGGGACCGAGATCGACGCCGACCTCGTCGTCGTCGGGATCGGGGTCGAGCCGGAGGTCGAGCTCGCCCGGTCCTGCGGCCTCGACGTCGACGACGGGATCCTGGTCGACGCCCACCTCGTGTCCTCCGACCGCGACATCCTCGCGGCAGGCGACGTCGCCAACGCCTTCCACCCGCTGCTGGGCCGGCGGATCCGGGTCGAGCACTGGGCCAACGCGCTGCATCAGCCCGTCGTCGCCGCGAAGACGATCCTCGGCGAGGACGCCACCTACGACCGGCTGCCCTACTTCTTCACCGACCAGTACGACCTCGGCATGGAGTACACCGGCTGGGTCGACCCGCAGCAGGAGCACGACGTCGTCGTCCGGGGTGATCTCGCCCGTCGCGAGTTCGTCGCCTTCTGGGTGCTGCGCGGCCGCCTCGCGGCGGCCATGAACGTCAACCTCTGGGACGTCACCGAGATCGTCGGTGGCCTGATCCGTGACGGCGTTCCGATCGACCCCGCAGCACTCGCCGATCCCGCGGTGCCGCTCGAGCAGGTCACCCGGAGACGGGCCGCCGGCTGAGGCACGTCGCGGGGTCGTCGACCAGCCGTGAGCGGACCACGGGCCAGGCCGGCGACAGCGGGTCGATCAAAGCGAAATGCCCCGCTCCGGGCACGACGACGACCTCGGTCCCCGGGTGCGCATCCGCGTACCGGCGGGCCTGGTCCGGCGGCACGATCCGGTCCCGCTCGCCGTGGACGATCGTCGGCGCGGACCCGATGGGGCCCAGCCGGATCGGGTCGAGGTCGGGACGGGTGTCCGGGTCGGCGCCCAGGAAGGCCGCCACCGCACCGTCGCCCAACCCGGCCCGACGAGCCGCGACCAGGTCGGCCACCGGCGCGAGCGCGACGGTGGCGACCAGCCCGGGAGGCGGTCCCGACGCCGCGGCCCACAAGGCGAGGTGCCCGCCGGCGGAATGGCCCGCGACGACGATCGGGCCGCCGACCTCCGCCGCGAGCGCCAGGGCAGCCCGGATGTCGGTCGTCGAGGCGTCGGGGTCGCCCGGCACCCGGCGGTACTCCACGGAGACCACCGTCCGGCCCTCGTCGCGCAGCGCCGAGGCGAACGGCCGCAGGTGCGTCCGGTCGTAGGCGGGCCGCCAGAAGCCGCCGTGGACCAGGCACAGCACCGGGCGCCGGGCGGCCCCGGTCCCGCCGCGGTAGATCTCGACCAGCTGGTCGGGATCATCGCCGTACATCCGGACCTCGTCCGGCTCGGGCGCGGCCCGGGTCAGCACCGAACGGTCCTCCCCGCCGGCGGCGGCGTCGTGGTCGTCGATCACCAGGTACTCCGTCCGGTGCCGGAGTTCGCCTACTCGGCGCTGGGGGTGCCCTGCGTGCGGAACGCAAGGTAGTCGCCGAGGGTCAGCGCGTCTCCGTCGAGGATCAGGACATCGCCCTCGGCCATCGAGAACGGCTCGGCGTCGATCTCCTGGACGGTGCCGTCGTCGTGACGGACTGCCTCGAACCGGAGCTCGCGGACCCCGTCCGAGGTCAGCAGGTGGGCGGTGCGCTCGGGAAGGGCTGGCATCCCCGGGGCGTACCCGCGTCACCCGATGTCACTCGGCTACGCCGACCCCGCGCGGTGGCCGGCGGTTCACCTGCGTCGGGCGATGCCGGAGAGGACCAGAGCCGGAGCATCGGGCGCCGCCCGGGCGCCGTGCAGGCGGCGACGCCTCACCGATCTCCTCAGCGGTAGGAGCGACCCATGGGAGCCACGGCCTCGGCCGACGCCGGCCGGACCGAGATCCGTCCGTTCACGATCGACGTGCCCGAGGAGCAGCTCACCGACCTGCGCAGACGCATCGTCGCGACGAAATGGCCCGACCAGGAACCCGACGCCTCGCAGGGCGTGCGGCTCGAGACGATCCAGGCACTCGCCGACTACCGGGCGACCGGGTACGACTGGCGCCGGTTCGAGGAGCGGTTCGCCGCCCTTCCGCCTTCGTCACCGAGATCGACGGCGTGGACATCCACTTCCTCCACGTCCGCTCCGCCCACGAGGATGCCCTGCCGCTCGTCGTCACGCACGGGTGGCCGGGCTCGACGGTCGAGCAGCTGAAGATCATCGACCCGCTCACCCGGCCGACCGACCACGGCGCGAGCGCCTCGGACGCGTTCCACCCCGTGATCCCGTCCCTGCCCGGCTACGGCTTCTCCGGGAAGCCGACCGAGACCGGCTGGGACCCGGTCCGCATCGCGCGCGCCTGGATCGAGCTGATGCACCGCCTCGGCTACACGCGCTACGTCGCGCAGGGCGGTGACCGGGGCAACTCGGTCACGGAGCAGATGGCCCTGGCCAAGCCCGCGGGGCTGCTCGGACCCGTCCTGTACTTCGTCGACGCCGACGGCCGCATCCGCCACCACCACTTCGGCGAGGAGGACTACGAACGGTCGGAACGGGTGATCCAGCAGCTGCTCGCCGAGGCGGGACGCGACGACGTCGATCGGGACCTCGTGTCCGTCGAGCCCGGCGGCGTGTTCCTCGCTGCGGATTGGACGACTCTCCGTTCGCCGGAGACCTACGTCGGCTACGCCCGGGCCACCGGCTTCGCCTCGCCGACCAGCGTCGCCCCGGACCGGAGCAGGGCCTACGACACGCCCTCCCGGCTCGCCCTCAACCAGTGGGCGCTCGCGGGCGAGTGGACGGTGGGAGACCAGATCACGACGCTCGACGAACCCGGCGGACGGATCGTGCACCGCTTCCACGGGAGGGACCTCAACCTCGTGCTCGGGGGGGCGGCGTGCCGGTGCGCTTCCGGGTGCGGGTCGACGGGGCGCCGCCGGAGGGGGTCGCCCGGCTCGACATCGACGAGCGGGACGAGGGCACGATCGACGAGGAGCGGCTCCACCAGCTCATCCGTCAGGACGGCCCGATCGCCGACCGCACCGCCGAGATCACCTTCCTCGACGCCGGCGCCCAGGCCTACGTGTTCACCTTCGGCTAGCGACCCGCGACCGACGAATTCCGATCACGTCTTCGCAGAGCGACCGAAAAGCGAATGAGAACCTCCGCGGTCGTTCCCGCGAGCCCTTTCGACAATCGACAGAATCGGTAACCTCTGCCGTTCCGTGATAGAGCGGGAGCAGCCGAGGGCGGCCCTGCTCGACAGGCGCATGCCCGGACCGCCGTGGCGGCCCGGCCCACACTCCGGCCGGGCTGGGTCCGCACTCCGGCGGTGTTAGGCGAGCGTGCGCGGCTGCACGCGAACCCAGCTCCCACCTGCGTCGATGTAGTCCGCGGTGTCGTCGTCGAGCCAGACCCCGCCCGTGGCGAGGTAGCGGAAGCGGTGTGCGCCGGGCGGAAGGACGACCGACACGCTACGGGTGCCGTTGCGGCGGCGGACCAGCTCGTGGCGGCCCGGCTCCCAGGAGTTGAAATCGCCCACCACGCTCACCTGCCCGACCGGTTCGTGTCCGGGCAGGCTGAACGTCACACGATTCTTGCCGCCGAACAGCGGAGCGCGCCTCAGCATTCCGACCTCCCATGCAGAACAACCCCGGGAACCCTAGAGACGACGCGCCTCCGGCGGTGCGAGCGACACACGCCGCCCCGGTAAACATCACGCGTCCGGCGGCATCGCCGCGCTGCCGTCGCCCGCGCGGCATCGCCCGCGCCGCCGTCGGCCGGCGCGATCATACGTTCCCGGTCGCCGTCGCCGGAGCGGTGGGCGCCGGCACGGATGCGCCCGTGAGGAAGCTCCACATCAGCCCGGCGGCCGAGGGCGGCCACGTGTGCCCGGACGACGGGTAGACGACCAGCTCGACGGACGTGCCGTCCGCGCAGCCCGTCCAGCGGCTGACGGTCGCACCCCCCGACGCCGACCGTTCCGGTGCGGCGACGCACCGGTCCTGGCCGCGGAGGTCGGCGACCGCCGTCTGGACGCCGACGGTCGGCGGGTGCGCCCGTGGAGCGCCCGCGAACGGCAGGATCGTGTCCCGCCCGCCGGCCGCCAGCAGGAACGGATGCGGGTGGTCGTCGCCCGGGCACGCGGTGAGCGGCACCGCCCCCTTACGTGGCGACGCCCGCGTACCGGGCGGGATCGGCACACAGGACGCTGTAGGCGAGCTTGCCACCGTTGCTGTAGCCCGCCAGGTAGATCCGCGAAGGGTCGATCGGCAGGTCCCGCACCGACGTCGCGGCGACCGCCGCGACGAACGCGGTGTCCGGAGGACGTTGCCGGCCGGCCAGGCCGCAGCATCCGGCGCCGGCGTTCCAGGACCGGCCGACGCCGTCGGGGTAGGCCAGCACCGCTCGCCCGCTCCGGGCCAGCGGCAGGAACCCGGTGGTGCGCAGGGCCGTCCAGCCGCCCTCGCCGCGGCCCGCGAGCACGATCAGCAGCGGGAGGCGAGCCTCGGCGAAGGCGTGCGCGGGGGTGACCGTGCGGAACGTGCGCGCCGTCCCGAGGTGCCGGTCGGGGCCCGCGTCCTGCTCGACATCGACGACCCGCTGACCTTCGCGGTCACCCACCTGGCCGTGATCGCGGCCGGGCGCAGCAGCGCCCCCGTGAACCCGTCAGGTCCGCCCGCGGAGACGGCCCGGGCCCGCGCCGCGCTCGATCCGGCCCTCGTGCTCACCGACCGCGAGCGGCGGCCCGGTATCCGGAACCGCGTCGACAGCCTCGGCGATCGGCTCTACACGATAGACGCGCTCCTCGACGGGCTCCTCGACGGTGCGCCCGCGACGAGCCGGCCTGCGCCGATCGCGGAGCCGGGTTCGGCCGTACTCCTCACCTCCGGGTCGACCGGCACGCCGAAGACGGTCGAGCTGTCCGAACAGCAGCTGCTGCACGTGGCCTCCTGCATCGCCGCGCACCATCGGCTCACCGGGGCCGACCGCGGCTACTGCCCGCTGCCCCTGTTCCACGTCAACGCCCAGGTGGTCGGGCTGCTCGCCACCCTCGTCGCCGGCGGCGAGCTGGTGCTCGACCGCCGGTTCCGGCGCACCGGTTTGTGGCAGCTGGTCGCCGAGCGGGACGTCACGTGGGTCAACGCGGTCCCGGCGATCCTGGCGATCCTCGCCCGTGACCCGGATCCGCCCCACGTCCCGTCGTCGCTGCGGTTCGTGCGTTCGGCCTCCGCCCCGCTGCCCGCCCCGATCCGTGCCCTCTTCCGGGCCTGTACCGGCCTGCCGGTGGTGGAGAGCTACGGCATGACCGAGGCGGCCAGCCAGATCACCGCGACGCCGGTGGACGAGAACGGCCCGGACGGATCGGCGGGGCGCCCCGTCGGCGTGCAGGTCCGGATCACCGACGAGGCGGGCCGGCCGCTCCCGCCGGGCACGGTCGGACGGGTACGGATCCGCGGAGCGGGCGTGATCACGTCCTACGGTGGCGGCGCGGCGGCGGACCGCTTCGACGCCGGCGGCTGGCTCGACACCGGCGACCTCGGTCGCCTCGACGCCGACGGCTTCCTGCACCTGGCGGGCCGCGCCGACGACGTGGTCAACCGGGGCGGCGAACTCGTGCACCCGCAGGAGGTCGAGGCGGTCCTGCTCGGCGAGCCCGACGTCGCCGAGGCCGTCGTCGTCGGCCGGCCGCACGACGTACTCGGCGCGGTGCCCGTCGCCTACGTCCGCCCCGGTGCGGACGCGGCGGCGGGCCTGGTCGAGCGGCTCGCGGCGCGTTGCGCGGACGAGCTCGCGCCGTTCAAGCGACCGACGGAGATCCGGCTGGTCGACGCGTTCCCGAAGGGCCCGACCGGGAAGGTGCGGCGGGTCGAGGTCCGCCGGCTGCTGGACGAGCAGCCCGTCGGGTGAGGGCGGCATCGTCCCGTCCCCCTGCACCGATGCCGACACCAGCGGCACCGGCGGCACCAGCGGTCGCGTCCCGCCCGCGTCCTGCGCACGTGCCGGCGGTCGACGTCGTGCGCGTGCTCACCTTCGCGTGCGTCATCGCGGTGCACACGCTGTCGACGACCCTGCCGCTCGACGACCCGAGGGCCGACGCGGTCGCCATGCTGCTGCACTTCACCCGCGAGGCCTTCTTCGTCCTCACGGCCTTCGTGCTGATGCACACCCACGGCGGCCGCCCGCTGCGCCCCGTGGCGTTCTGGCGGCGCCGGCTGCGGCTCGTCGGCGTTCCCTACGTCGTGTGGACGGTGCTCTACACCGCGCTGCAGCAGGTTCCGACGCCGCTGCCCGCACCGGCGCTGGCCCGCACGCTCGCGATCAACCTGGGCACGGGCGTCGGCTGGTACCACCTGTACTTCCTGCTCGTCTCGATGCAGTTCTACCTGCTGTTCCCGCTGTTCCGGCGGCTGCTCGAGGCCACTCGTCGGCATCACCTCGCACTGCTGTTCGGCGCACTCCTGCTGCAGCTGCTCGTCGACCGGTGGAGCGACGCCCCCGCCCCGACCGGTGCGCGGGCCGCCCTGCTGCCCTACCTCGGCTCGTTCGTCGGCTCGTACGTGTTCTTGCTGGTCCTCGGCGGCGTGGCCGCGATGCACCGCGAGGCCGTACTGGCCGCCGTCCGCGGCCACCCGGCGCTCGTCGCCGTCGCCCTGCTGGTGACCGGCGCGGCCGCCGAGGGCCGGTACCTCCTCGCCGTGCACGGCGGCACGGACCCGATCCCGGCCGGCACCGTCCTGCAGCCCGTCATGGTCCCCTGGGTGGTCGCCGTCGTGGCCGCGTTCGCCCTGCTCGGCCTGTGGTGGAGCCGGGACGGGCGCAGTCCCGGCTGGATCACGTGGGCCTCCGAGCGGTCGTTCGGCGTGTTCCTCGTGCACCCGGTGTTCCTGTGGCTGCAGACGGCGAGCTGGGCGCTGCTCACCGGGAGGCCGAACCCCTAGTCCGCGTTGCCGCAACCGTTGCCGGTCGTGGCGGTCTACGTCGTCGCCGTGGCGGCCTCGCTGGCCGCCGTGACGGCCCTCCGCCGCACCCCGCTGCGACTGTCCCTGACCGGGAAGCCGAGAGACAGGACACGATCATGATCGACACACGTCTCGACCTCCCCGCCCGCCACCCACGTCGAGGTGTCGAACGGCACGATCCCCATGGGCAACGCCGAGAAGGCGCGCTGGATCAGCCGGCTCGCCGAGGACTTCACGGTGGTCTCGGAGGTCGGCTTCAAGGACCAGGGCCGCTCGGCGGACATGACGCCGGCCGAGTGGATCGAGGCGATCCGGTCCGACTTCGCCGCGGGCGCCGCGATCGTGACCACCGAGGCGCGCGAGAGCGGGCGGAGCGGACTGTGCACGTCCGACGGCCGGCCCCGTCACGACGTGCTCGACGACGTGCTCGCCACCGGCGTCGACGTCGACCGGATGCTCTTCGAGGCGCCGACCAAGGAGCTGCAGGTCTGGTTCCTCCAGCGGCTGGGAACGGCGGCGAACCTGGGCAACGTCGCGGCCGCCGACGTCATCGGGCTCGAGACGCTGCGGCTCGGTCTGCGCTCGGACACGCTGCGGACGGGACGGTAGGGCGATGCGGACCACCGACGACGTCTTCCATCTCGCCGTTCCCGTCGACGACCTCGACGCGGCGCAGGAGTTCTACGTCACCGGGCTGGGGTGCAAACTGGCCCGCCGCTACGCCGACCGGATCACCTTCGACTTCGTCGGCGACCAGTTGGTGTGCCACCTGTCCGACGAGATCGACCCCGACCCCACCCTCTACCCCCGGCACTTCGGCGTCACCTTCCGGCACCGCGGGGACTGGGACCGGCTCGTCGCCCTCGCCCGCACACGGAAACTGGCGTTCTTCGTCGAGCCCTTCCAGCGGTTCGAGGGTCTGGTCGAGGAGCTGCCTCGCCCACGTTCTCCCGCTCGGCACGCTGAGCCCGCGGGGCTCACGCAGGCGTACGCATGCCGACGGAGCCCGCCGAACGGGTGGATCTGCCCGTCCGGAGCACATTCGTTGCGTCAGAGCAAAGAATGCGGGGTAACGGAGGGACAGGGGATCGTCCGGCCATGAGGAGGGCAGACGTGCCGAACACCGCCATCGGGAGCGCGCTTCCCACCTTCCTGCCGCACCGGGAGGGTTGAGATGGGGCTGCTACGCCGACCTCTGTTGCGTCGGTCTCGGGCCGACGTGCTCGACGTCGCCACCGACATCGCGCACGGCAGGTTCGCCCGGTCGATGTCGGCGTTGACCGCGGTATCCGCCGTCGTCACGGGGGCCGAGGTGTACCTTGAGCACTACAAGGGCAGCTTCGGCAACAAGTGGATGTGGAGCCCGGTGGTGCTCACGCCTCCGCTCGTGGCGTCCGGGATCGGCGGGGCGTTCTCCCGCCGGTGGGCGCACACGGCGCTGCCGGTGACGGCCGGGCTCTACGTCGCCAACGGGTTGCTGGGCGAGTACTTCCACGCCCGCGGCGTGGCCCGCAAGCCGGGTGGCTGGAAGCTGTGGTCCTACAACCTGCCGATGGGGCCGCCGATCTCCGCGCCGGGGCTCATGTCCATGGTCGGCGGGATGGGTCTGCTCGCGTCGCTGCTGCGCCGGGAGGGCCACGAGTGAGCCGACGGCCCGACATCGCCGGGGGCGAGCACCTGCCGAAGCTGCGCCCCGGTCAAGAACCGCCGCCGCCGTCGTGGCTGCCCCGCCAGCGACGCGGCACCACCCCCCAGATGATCGGCCGCTACCCGGACTACGACGTGTTCGACGCGATCGACACCTGGGACGAGGCCACGAAGAAGGCGGTGCTCGCCCGCCTGGAGCCCCCGGGACCGTTGCGCTTCTTCACCGCGGAGGAGGAGCCGACGCTCCGCGCGTTCTGCGACGTGGCGACGGCCCAGGACGACGAGCCCCGGGTGCCGGTGGCGGAGATGGTCGACGCCAAGATGGCCGACGCCAAGCTCGACGGTTACCGCTACGCGGACATGCCGCGCGACCCCGAGACGTGGCGCCGGGTGCTGGCGGGCCTGGACCACACCGCGCGGACTGCCTACCGCGTCCCGTTCGCGCAGGCCACCGAGGAGCAGCGGGAGAACATCGTCCGGGAGTTCGCCGCCGGGCGCCTGGTGGGTGGGCCCTGGGACGACCTGAACGTCACGCGGGCCTGGTCGGTCGTCATGCGTGGGGTGCTCTCGGAGTTCTACTCCCACCCCTGGTCGTGGAACGAGATCGGGTTCGGCGGCCCGGCCTACCCCCGCGGGTTCCTTCGGCTGGGCGGCCCGGGTCGGGAGGGCCCGGCCGTGCGGGAACCGTTCGAGCGACCCGGCGCGGTGGACGTCGACCCGGTGCGGAAGGACGCGTAGATGGGGACGTTCTGGCGCGGCGTGCTCAAGGGCGCCGTCGGGCCGCGGGACAACGACTCGCGGTACCTGCTGGACGTGCACCGGCGCGACCTGCCCGGCGAGGCGACGATGCGGCGCTACGCCGACGACGACGAGGTCGACCTCGTCGTGGTCGGCGCCGGCGCCGGCGGCTCGGTGCTCGCCCAGCGGCTGGCCCGCAAGGGCTGGCGCGTGGTGATATTGGAGGCCGGCCCGTTCTGGCACCCGGACGAGGACTGGGTGTCCGACGAGGCGGGCAGCCACGCGCTGTACTGGACCCAGGAGCGGGTGATCGGCGGCGACGACCCGATCCAGCTGGGCAAGAACAACTCCGGCCGCGGTGTCGGGGGGTCGATGGTCCACTACGCCGGCTACACCCCGCGGTTCCACCCCAGCGACTTCTCCACCTTCACCGACGACGGCGTGGGCGCGGACTGGCCGCTCGGCTACCACGACCTGCTGCCGCACTACGAGCAGGTCGAGCTGGAGTTGCCGGTCGCCGGGCAGGACTGGCCGTGGGGCCACCCGCACCGCTACCCGTTCTCCCCGCACCCGGTCACCGGGGCCGCGCTCCGGCTGACCGAGGGGGCCCACCGGTGCGGCATCGACATGCGCGTCGGCCCGGTGGGGATCGTCAACGGCACCTTCGGCAACCGGCCGCACTGCATCTACCGCGGCTACTGCCTGCAGGGCTGCAAGGTCAACGCCAAGGCCAGTCCCTACGTCACGCACCTGCCCGACGCGCTGGAGCACGGCGTGGAGGTCCGGGCGAACTGCATGGCGCTGCGGGTCGAGGTCGACGACGCGACCGGCGCCGCCCGCGGCGTGGTCTACGTGAGCAACGACGACGAGACGGCGGCCACCAGCAGCGACGACGCCGCCAACCCCCGGCGCCGGGGAACCGAGCGGCTGCAGCGGGCCAAGGTGGTCGCGGTGGCCGGCTACTCGATCGAGACGCCGCGGCTGCTGCTCGCCTCCACCAGCCGGCGGCATCCGCACGGGCTGGGCAACAACACCGACCAGGTCGGCCGCTACGTGATGGTGCAGGGCGCCACCCAGTCCGCCGGCCGCTGGCCCGACGAGCTGCGCATGTACAAGGCGCCCCCGCCGGAGATCTCCTCCGAGCAGTTCTACGAGACCGACCCCGACCGCGGCTTCGCCCGCGGGTTCTCCATCCAGACCGTCTCGCCGATGCCGATCGGCTGGGCCGAGCACGTGCTGGCCGACGGGCACTGGGGCCGGGCCCTGCGCGAGTACATGCGCGACTACAACCACTGGGCCACGATCGGCGTGCTCAACGAGCTGCTCCCGCACCCGGAGAACCGGATCACCCTCGCCGACGAGACCGACCCGTACGGGCAGCCGGTGGCGCGCATGGACTACACGCTCACCGACAACGACAAGGCCAACATGGCCTACTCCAGCACGGTCATCACGAAGATCCTCGAGGCCGCGGAGGCCCAGGACATCCTCACCATCCAGCGCTTCGCGCACCTCATCGGCGGCGCCCGCATGGGCAGCGACCCCGACGAGAGCGTCGTCGACGCCGACCACCGGATCTGGAACGTGCCCAACGTCGTGCTGGCCGACGGGTCGGTGTGCCCCACCCAGGGCTCCGCCAACCCCGCCCTGACGATCATGGCACTCGCCTCGCGACTGGCCGAACGAATGGCGCACGCGTAGGCGGGCCTTCTCCTCCAGGATGCGCCTGGCCTGCGTCGCGGGTGGGAGCGGTCGTCTCCATCGCTGGGAGGATCCGACGGACACCACACCAACGCGCCGAGCGTGTGGAGGCGTCGATACGTAGTTCATGCCGCGCCAGCACGGGTGAACCGTCTGCCGATCATGGACGGGTGCGTGGACCGTGGGCATGCAGCCCTCGTGCGCGCGAGTCCCCTCTCCGAGCGCGAGGGCTGCCCACTCTTCACCGCCTCGGGGCGCGACCAGTACCGGGGTGGGCGGGGACGACCAGCGCACGACAGGACAAGGCGAGCGCCGACGCACCACCGGCCAGAGTTCCCACGACCTGTCAGCCCGATCGCCGCTGCTTGACGACCGGGCTCCGGCAGGCCCGCCCCCTCGCCCGGGCCCCCCGACGAAGACCTGCCGAAGCGGATCTCGCAGACCGCAAATCGACTCGATCAAGCTTGCTGCTACAACTACTCACCCGGTCAGCGTTCGGACACTCGGACGTTTCCCGCGCGTCCGTGTCAACCGCAGTGCGGGAATGTGGTTCCGGCCACCCGAGGGGCGAAGTCGGCGGAGCCGGTGGTGCCGTCGTCGTTCTGCCATGTGAAGCGGGCCAGGAACGGCTCGACGAGGGTCATGGTGCCGCTCACCCACCTTCCAGCCCGGCTGCGCGGCGACGTCCGGCAGGCCGCCGGCCCCGGTCTGCGGGGTGGAGTTCCCGCCGGGCTGCGGGGCCTGACCGTTCGGGCCGGGCTCCACCGGCCCCGTCCACGTCGGCGGCGGCGGGTCCACGGTCATGTCGCGCGTGGTGGGTGGCGCGGTCGCGGTGGTGGTAACAGCGGCGGGCAGGACGACGGGGGCGCCAGTCGCCGTGGGGGCCGCTGGTTGGCCTGCACCGGTGTCCACGTAGAGCGTGGTCGAGGGAGGCTCTGCGTCACCACCGCAGCCCGCGAGGACGACGCCGGCGATCGCGAGTACCAGCGCGGCGCCGAGGCTTCCGGACGCGACAGGTCCGCCGGGAGAGAAGACCAGTATCCGCATGTACCGAACGTAGTGCTCGTATCACGCATACGAGTCAATCGAGCCGCGAGCGGGCACGGTCGTGCGCCAGGCGTGATCGTGGTCCGTCCTCGCGCCCGCTCTCCCCCTGAAGGCGCGCCGTGGCCTCGCACTACATCCGCGGCCGGTCGTCGATGACTCTCAGTCGACCGGGTTTGCCCGGGAGAACCGGACCTCCTCGATGTCCAGCCGAGCCTGGACCTGGCGCAGCACGATGTCGTCGATGCGCTGCTCGTCGCGCAACTCCAGGAGCGCCTCGCGCTTGCGGGCGATGAGGGCGAGCCAGAGGCCGGCGTACTGGTCGTCGTGCTGGATCACCTGGTCGGCTTCGGCGCCGTCGGCCGCCAGCACCTTCCGCCGCTTCTCGATCTCGGTGCGCACCCGCGTCACGACACGCTCGTCGGTGCCCAGCTCGGCCGCGGTGACATCGATCGAGCCGATCGCCGCGTCGGTGGTGAAGACCTCGGCGAAGCGCCGCTCCTCCTCGACGGAGTTGTCGGCCGGGAGCCGGGCGAACCGGACCACGCGCGGCAGCAGCGGCGCCTGCAGCAGGGTCAGCACGATCACTCCGGAGGTGATCACGACGATGAGGTCACGGTCGGGGAAGGGCGCACCGGAGTCCAGGGTCTGCGGCACAGCGAGCACCGCGGCGAGCGAGACGGCACCGCGGAACCCGGCCACGGCGCTGACCGAGCGCTGCCGGGCCCCGATCCGGCGTAGCCGCTGCGCAGGCCGCCGGTCGAGCGCGCGGATGATGTACGGCGTGGTGTAGAGCCACGCACAGCGCACCCCGATCACCACCGCGGTGACCAGCAGGACGTCGACCAGCGCGCGGACAGGCGAGACGCTGGAGAGACCGAGGACCGCGGTGTGGGCCTGGAGACCGACGAGCACGAACAACGCGCTGCTGAGCACCGTCGTCGTGACCGTCCAGAACGGGACGGAGGTCTGCCGGGTGACCGCGCTGGTGATGCGCGAGGTCACCTGGCTGATGAACAGCCCGCACACGACGACCGCCAGCACGCCGGAGGCGTGGACCGACTCGGCCAGCAGGAAGGCCGCGAAGGGCGTCACCAGCATCGCGATGTTCTCCAGCATCGGATCGTCCATCCGGCGCCGCAGCTGCCAGCTCACCAGCCCCGCCAGCGCGCCGGCGAGCACGCCTCCGCCGTAGGCCAGGACCAGCAGGCCGGTCACGTGCAGCGGCGTCAGGTACTCCTCGCCGACGGTGACCCCGACCGCGAGTCCGTAGATCACCAGCGCCGTGCCGTCGTTGACCAGGCTCTCCGCGCGCAGCACGGTCACGGTCCGGCGGGGCAGCCTCCGGGCCAGGACCCCGACCGCGGTCGCATCCGTCGGCGCGAGCGCGGCACCGAGCACCCACGCGGGTCCCCACGCCAGGCCGATCGCGTGGGCCACGGCCGCCACCGCCGCGGCGGTGGCGAAGACCAGCACGGTGCTGGTCAGGACCACGACCCGCAGGTTGTTGCGGATCTCCCGGAGCGAGGTGGTCAGGCTCTCCCAGTACAGCAGCACCGGTAGGAACACCAGGAGCACGACCTCCGGCGGCAGTTGGGCCTCCCGCAGGTGTGGCGCGAAACCGATGAGCACACCCACGAGCACCAGCAGGATCGCCGGCGCGATCGGGTAGCGGCGCGCCAGCGCACCGCACACGACCAGGGCGACGCCGAGGACGACCGCCATCTCCAGTCCCAGCACGCACACATCGTGACGGGCGATCCTCGTTCCGCGAAGAACGTTTCCGAACGACCGACGCCGAGAAGTCGCGGTGGTCCCCGGCAAGCCCCAGTGCCCCGCGCTGCGGTTGACGGTCGCCTGCTACTCGCCGGCCTGGACGACGGCGTCTTCCGGCGAAGGTCAGGCCGGGATCGAGTCGAAGCGGCCTTTGAGAGCTGCGCGCAACTCCTGGGTGGGTGTCCCGGCTGCGAGGCCACCTCCGAGCTCGGCGAAGAAGCCTTCCAGGCCGGCGGGCGTGACGAGGATCAGCGCGCGGGCGTCGGCGCTCGCGGTGAAGCCGTGGCGGGTACCGCGGGGGACGTACACCCAGCTGCCGGGCGCCACCTCGACCTCCTCCGCGCCGATGGTGAAGGTGAACAGGCCCTCGAGCACCTGGATGCACTCCTCGCGCTCGCGGTGGATGTGCGGAGGCGGGCAGGCGACGTTACCGCGAAAGTCGATCAGCTCGAAGGCGCCGCCGGTCTGGGCGCCGCTCAGCGCCACGCGTCCGATCAGGGGGAGCTCCCGGCCCTCCTCCGGACCCACGACAAGGGCCTGCGTGGGCCGCATCTGCTGCTCGGTCATCGGAGTCCTTTCCGGATGGGTGGTGACACCGAACTGCTATCCTGTCGTTTGAGTGCCATCGTGGCACTCATGTGACACTAACGCGAAGAGGGAACGAGGTCAACGGCGATGGGTCGGGACAGCCAGAAACGCCGGACGCGCAAGGCGCTCGTCGAGGCGGCGGGCCGACTGATCGCCGAGGGGCGGCGCCCGTCGGTCGCTGAGGTCGCCGACGCCGCCGAGATTTCCCGGCGCACGGCCTATCGGTACTTTCCCAGCGCGGAGCAGCTGTCTGTCGAGGCCGCTCTGGAGACGACCCGGCAGAACATGGAACTGTCGATCGAGGCAGGCCCGGTCGACGAGCCGGTGGCCGACCGGGTCGCCCGCCTCGTCGACGCTCTCTCGCGAATGACCCTGGAGAATGAGGCGCTGTTGCGCCAGATGATTCGCTTCACCATCGACCGCGACCCGATCGAGCCGGGGGTCCCACCGCGACCGAGCCGGCGGCTGGAGTACGTCGAACGCGCGCTGACCCCGCTGCAGGGGACACTCGACCAGGACGAGCTCGACCGGTTGACCCACGCCCTCGCCGTCGTCATCGGCATCGAGTCGACGATCGTCCTGCGCGACATCTGCGGCCTCGACTCCGCAGAGATCCTCCGCGTCCAGCAATGGGCAGCCGGGACGCTGGTCGCGGCGGTGGGCAGCAGCGCACCGCCGGACTGACCCACAGCGCGCGAGGGCGTACCCGACGCGATCCGCCCGTCCTAGCTCGGCTAGGTGTAGCGACCCACCACGTTGTCGAGGTCGGCACGGCGTGGCGGCTTGATCGAGGGGAAGGGCCTCCGGGCGGAGTGGGTGTCAAGGCTGGGCGGGTCGGAAGACCGCCCCTCGCGCCCGCGCACCAGCCCCACCCGCACCGCGGCCGCCGTGGAGGAGCAGATCCTCGAGCTACGCGCCACCACCCGCCGCGGTCCGGTGTTCCTGGCCGGCCAGCTCGGGCTGGTCGCCTCGACCGTCGGGCGGGTGCTGCGCCGCCACAACGTGGCGCCGTTGACCACCGACCCGATCACCAGCGAGCCGGTGCGGCGGCGCCACTCCGGGATCCGCTACGAACGCCGCGCCCCGCCGGCCTGCTGCACAGCCGCTGCCGCACCTCGCCGGCAACAGGATCCGGATCGTCGAGCACAGTGCGCCGTCGCCCGCCGCGGTCGGGATCTGCTTGTACGGACTAGACCTGCCGCCGCCCGCCCGCCGGAACCCACTGACAAGGCTGGTGTACCCCTGGTCCTCGATCCCGATGTCGTCTTGCCGCCTCAGTTCGGCCGCGCCGACGCACCGCTGCCGGTCAGGTGATGGGTGAGCCTCCGGTGACCCCCAGGACCTCCGAGGTCATGTAGCTCGACTCCTGGGAGGCGAGGAACACGTAGAACGGGGCCAGCTCGGCGGGCTGCGCGGCCCGGCCCATGGGCGCCTGCGCGCCGAACGAGTCGAGCTTCTTCTCGTCCATCGTGGCCGGGATCAGCGGCGTCCAGACCGGCCCCGGCGCCACGGCGTTGGCCCGGATCCCGCGGTCGGTGAGGTTGTGCCCCAGGCCCTTGACGAAGTTCACGATCGCCGCCTTCGAGGTGGCGTAGTCGAGCAGGTGCGGGGAGGGCTGGAAGGCCTGCACCGACGTCGTCGCGATCACCGAGGACCCGGGGGCCATGTGCGGCACGGCAGCCTTGGTGAGCCAGAACAACGCGTAGACGTTGGTCTTCATCACCCGGTCGAACTGCTCGGTGGTGATGTCGTCGATGCCGCCGTCCTGCGACATCTGATAGGCGGCGTTGCTCACCAGCACGTCGATCCCGCCGAGCTCGGCCACCGCCCGTTCCACGACCTCCCGGCAGTTCTGCTCCTCGCGCAGGTCGGTCGCCATCGTGACCACCGTGCGGCCCGCCTCGCGCACCCAGCGGGCGGTCTCCTCGGCGTCGTCCTTCTCCTCCTCGAGGTAGGTGAGCAGCACGTCGGCGCCCTCGCGCGCGAACGCGATGGCGACGGCGCGCCCGATCCCGGAGTCGCCGCCGGTGATCACCGCCTTCTTCCCCTCGAGACGTCCGGTCCCGCGGTAGGTCTCCTCGCCGTGGTCGGGCCGCACGTCCATGTCGGCCGTGCGCCCCGGCCAGTCGATGGTCCGATCGCCGCTGCCCGGAGCGGCGTGCTGCTCGGTCGGGTCCTGCTGGGTGAACTGGTCCTTGCCCATTCGCGCCTCCCGCGGCATGTCGGTTCGGCGGGGGCGTTCCCCTCTCCCGCACGGCCAATCGCCCGGACGCTCACCCGCGGGCTGGGACCCCTGCGTCGGGTCGAGGCCGGTGTCCGGACCCGGGCCTGGCATCCGCCCCCGTGACCGCGCAGGAGACGTCCCGGTACACACGTCCCGCCGCCCAGCGGCGGCACAACGCCGTCGACGGGTTCGGCATTGCTCCGGCGAGCTGCGGGTCGGGCTACCGGTCCTTGTTCGCCGCGGTGTGATCAGGCAGGTCCGCTGCCTCGGCGTCGTCCTCGGTGGCGATGGTGGCGGCCCAGCTGGCGAGCAGCCGCAGCGCGTCCTCGGAGGGGGAGCCGGGTTCGGCGGTGTAGGCGGTCAGGGTGAGCCCGGGGTCGGCGGGCAGCGCCATGCCCTCGTAGGTGAGCTCGAGGCGGCCGACCACGGGGTGGTGGAACTTCTTGGTGCCGGTGTTGTGCAGGCGCACGTCGTGGCCGGCCCACAGGGTGCGGAACTCGGGGCTGCGGGTGGCGAGCTCGCCGACGAGGTCGGTCAGGTCGCGGTCGTGGGGGTCGCGGCCGGCCTCGGTGTGCAGCAGGGCGACGGAGGTGTGGGCGGCGTCGTCCCAGTCGGGGTAGAAGTCGCGCGCACGCGGGTCGAGGAAGTTGAATCGGGCCAGGTTCGCCGGACGGGCCGGGGCGTCGAACACGGGTGAGTAGAGCGCGCGGCCGAGAGCATTGATCGCCAGCAGGTCCAGGCGACCGTTGCGGACGAACGCCGCCGTGGTGGTCATCGAGTCCACGATGCGGGCGACGCTGGGGCGCAGCTGCGCCTTGCCACGGCGTCGCTGCTGTCCGGGACGGGCGGGTCTGGCCGCGCGGGCGAGATCGAACAGGTGGGCGCGCTCGGCCTCGTCGAGCTGCAGGGCGCGGGCGACGGCGTCGAGGACGTCGTCGGAGACGCCGCTGATGTGGCCCTTCTCCAGGCGGACGTACCAGTCGGTGCTGACCCCGGCCAGCACGGCGACCTCTTCGCGGCGCAGCCCCGGGACGCGGCGCGTGCCGCCGCCGGCGGGCAGCCCGACCTGTTCGGGGGTGACCTTGGCCCGCCTGCTGACCAGGAACTCGCGAATCTCGGCCCGGTTGTCCACGGACTCGACGCTACGGCGCGCCGCGCGGGGAAGGGGGGTGGAGCTTGTTCCCCCTGTAGGTCCGCCCTCCCACACCCGCCTGCACGAGCGTTGCCTCGGTGAGGCCCGAGCTGAACCGCGACATCGCCGACCGATGTCGTCGAGAACGACCGATCTCGGGACCGACCCGGAAGTCAGGAGCGCCCCACCGCCATGCTCGTCCCCGACGGAAGCACCACGCCTCAGCGGCGCGCTGTGGAAGCAGACCCTGCCCACGCCGCGCTCGACGGCCGGCCGCGTCCGGCTGCGGCACTGGCTGCGGCGCTGCTGGGTTTCTTCGTGATCACCCTCGACGCGGTGATCGTGAACGTGGCGCTGCCCTCGATCCGCGCGGATCTGGGCGGTGGAGTCAGCGGGCTGCAATGGGTGGTCGACGGCTACACCCTGGTGTTCGCCGCGCTGCTGCTCTCGGCCGGATCGCTGAGCGACCGGATCGGCGCGGGCCGCGCCTTCGGTCTCGGTCTGGTGGTGTTCGTGCTGGCCTCGACGGCCTGCGGGCTGGCGCCGAGCCTGGGTGCGCTCGTCGTGTCGCGGCTGGTGCAGGGCTCGGCGGCGGCGGTGATGATGCCCTCGGCGATGGCGCTGCTGCGCGAGGCCTTCCCCGAGCCCGGGCCGCGGGCCCGGGCGTTGGCGATCTGGGCGATGGGCGGGGCCGTGGCCTCCTCGGCCGGCCCGGTGCTCGGCGGGCTACTCGACGCCGTGGACTGGCGGTTGATCTTCCTGGTCAACCTGCCGGCCGGGGCGGTCGCGCTGGTGCTACTCGCCCGCACCCCCCGCTCACCCCGGCGCCCGGCCGCCTTCGACCGGCTCGGTCAGCTCAGCGTCGTGCTGGCGATGGGCGGGCTGACCTACGGGGCTATCGAGGCGGGTGCGGTGGGGTTCGCAGCTCCGCAGGTGTCGGTCGCCTTCGCTGTCGCCGTCGCGGCTGCGGCGGTGTTCGTGGTCGTGCAGCGTCGGGGGGCGCATCCGATGGTGCCCGCCGAGCTGTTCCGGTCCCACCCTGTCGTGCTCAGCGTGCTGATCGGGTTCGCGTTCATGATCGGCTACTACGGGTTGCCGTTCGTGTTCAGCCTCTACCTGCAGCAGGCCCGTGGCCTGTCGTCGCTGGCCACCGGGGTGGTGTTCCTGCCGATGATGCTCATCGGGCTGGTGCTGACCCCGTTCACCGCCCGGCTCGGCGAGCGCTTCGGTCGGCCCGTGCTCATCGGCACCGGCCTGGCGGCGATGGCGGCCGGATCGCTCGCGCTGGCCCTGATGCCGGCCACCGCCCCGCCCTGGGCGCTCGGACTGCTGCTGATCCTCGTCGGGATCGGTGGTCCGCTGGTCATGCCCCCGACCATGGCGGTCCTGCTCGACCACACCCCACCCCACCGCGCCGGCACCGCCGGCGGAGTGTTCAACACCAGCCGCCAGCTCGGCGGGGCCCTGGCCGTCGCCGTGTTCGGGGGCCTGCTCGCCGACCCGGACACCCTCGTGGCCGGCGTCCGTACGAGCCTGCTGATCACCGCCGGGATCGCGGCCGTCACCGCCGCCGGGGCCCGGCTGCTCCGCTCGCGCCCCATCCCGTCGACTCCGGTGAAGGAGACCTCATGAGCTCCGCGCCGCCGGTGTGGAGCGCGACCGTCACCTTCGCCCCCGCCGACACCACCCCGGCGGTCGCCGTCGACCAGGCCTACCGGGCCAAGTACGGCCGCTACGCCGGCAGCTACCTCGAGCCCATGCTCACCGACCAGGCCGCCGCGGCGACCCTGCGGCTCGCGCCGCAGGACTGAACACGAACCCACCGGGAAGGAACGAGCACCATGGCACACACAGCACAGGCGAGAGACCAGGGCGAGCCGTCCGGGGCGCAGAAGGCGTTCGGCGACTTCGCGCCGGAGCTGGTCCGCTTGACCGACGACGTGCTGTTCGGGCAGGTCTGGCCGCGCCCCGAGCTCACGCCCAAGGAGCGCAGCCTGATCACCGTGGCCAGCCTGCTCACCAGCGGCAGCACCGAACAGCTGGTCTTCCACCTCGGCCTCGCCCGCGACAACGGCGCCACCGAGACCGAACTGATCGAGGCCATCACCCACCTGGCCTTCTACGCCGGCTGGCCCAAGGCCATGTCCGCCATGGCCGTGGCCAAGCGAATCTTCCAGAACGACTGATCCCCGAACTCGAGGAGAAGACACATCATGCGAGGAGCAGTGCTCCACTCCCCCGGCGACGTCCGCGTCGAGGACCGCCCGGACCCGACGATCGAACAGCCCACCGACGCGATCATCCGCCTCGCCGCCACCTGCGTGTGCGGCTCGGACCTGTGGCCCTACCGCGGCATCGAGCCGGTCGACGGGCCCTCCCCCATGGGCCACGAGTACGTCGGCGTCGTCGAGGAGGTCGGCAGCGACGTCCGCACGATCACGCCCGGGCAGTTCGTCGTCGGCTCGTTCTTCGCCTCCGACAACACCTGCGAGATCTGCCGGGCCGGCTACCAGACCTCCTGCATCCACCGCCAGCCCGGCGCCCCCACCGGCGCCCAGGCCCAGTACGCCCGCATCGCGCTGGCCGACGGGACGCTCGTCGCCACGCCCGGGCAGCCCGACGCCGACCTGGTCCCGGGCCTGCTGGCCGCGTCGGACGTGCTCGGCACCGGCTGGTTCGGCGCGGTGGCGGCCGAGGTCGGGCCGGGCAAGACCGTGGCCGTGGTCGGCGACGGCGCGGTCGGGCTGCTCGCCGTGCTCGCGGCCAGACAGCTCGGGGCCGAGCGCATCATCGCCATGAGCCGCCACGAGCCCCGGCAGAAGCTCGCGCGCGAGTTCGGCGCCACCGACATCGTCACCGAACGCGGCAACGACGGCGTGGCCCGGATCAAGGAGCTCACCGACGGGCTCGGCGCGCACTCGGTGATCGAGGCCGTCGGCACCCAGGAGTCGATGATGCAGGCCATCCGCTCCACCCGCCCCGGCGGTCACGTCGGATACGTCGGGGTTTCCCACGACGTCGCGCTGCCCGGCCAGGAGCTGTTCTTCTCCCACGTCCACCTGCACGGCGGCCCCGCCCCGGTGCGCCGCTTCCTGCCCGAGCTGATCGACCTCGTCTGCGGCCGCACCATCGACCCCGGCAAGGTCTTCGACCTCGAACTACCCCTCGAGGAGGCCGCCGAGGGCTACCGGGCCATGGACGAACGCCGGGCCGTCAAGACCCTGCTGCGACCCTGAAGGAGCGCGAGATGGAACTGAGAACCGTCAATCCGGCGGCCAAGGGGCCGGCTGAGAACTTCAGCGGCGACGTCTACGTCACCCCGATCTACAACGGCCGGGAACCGTCCCGCATGACGGTCGCCCTCGTCCGGTTCACCCCCGGCGCCCGCACCAACTGGCACCGCCACGCCGTCGGCCAGACCCTCCACGTCACCGAAGGCGTCGGCCTGGTCGGCACCCGCGACGGCCATGTCCTGCGCATCCACGCCGGGGAGACCGTCGTCTGCCCACCGGACGAGGAGCACTGGCACGGCGCTGCCGTCGACACCTTCATGAGCCACCTCGCCATGCTGGAGAACCTCCCCGGCGGGGAAGACCCCACCACGTGGCTCGAGCCACTCCCCGACGAGCAGTACAGGAAGGCCGACGAGCAGTAACCGGAGAGCGACCCGCCCACGATGACGTGGCGGGTGGCCGGAAGCCCGGATCCGGAGCAGGAGCGGCAGCCCAGCCCACCCCCGTTCGACCAGCTCCGCACGACGACGTGCGCAGAAGGGGACCACGCAGGCAGCGCACCGCTCCGTGTCACCTGGGCTGACGAGATCGAACATGTGATCGGACCGGGTCGGCGTCCGGCTGCGGGGCTATGGCGAGGGCGCCACGCCCTCGGCGGGCCGCGCGGCAGGGTTGTCGCCAGGTGCTGGGTGCCGGATGCGGACGTGCACCTCCTGGATGGCGTTGTTGCCGTAGCCGAGGCGGTTCCACTGCGGCTGCTCGGGTTGGGTGTGGCGCGCCCGGTCGCTCGCCCGGGCCCGGATCACGGTGATCCCCGGCGTGTCGCAGCGGGTGATCCGTTGCCACCACCGCCAGCCGTGCAGGCCATCGACGTCGGTCCCTCGGCGCATCTTGAGACCGCCTTCTTCCCGGCCAATTCCCAGGTCGCGGCGGACGGCCCGCCGGAGCCAGAGCGTCTCGCGTCCCTCCGTGAGGTCCACAGACGAGACCCGGATCGCGCACAGTTCGTCGCGCCGCACGACCGTCGTCATCGCCGTCCAGACCATCGCGCCCCAGTCCGGGTCGTACCAGGCCTCGTTGATGATTCGCGCTGCCTGCTCGGCCGTCGGCGGCTGCGGGTCCGGCTTCGGGGCGGCCGGCGGCTCGGCCCAGGTAGTGGGGACGTACTCAGTACTGATGATGACGGACAGCCCCGAGGGTGGTGCGCAAGCGGTCCACGAGCGCGGAGGTGGCGCCGTCGGCGGGCTCGGCGGCGGCGAGCAACTCCATTGCCTCGTCGACCCCCTTGCGCAGCGAGTCCCGCTCGGCGGCGCGTTCGGCCAGCTCGGTGTGCAGGCGATAGAGGTCGACGAACACGGACACCTTCGACCGCAGCACCCACGGGTCGAAGGGTTTGGTGATGTAGTCCACCGCTCCCGCCTGGTAGCCGCGGAAGGCCAGATGAGGGTCGTAGCTCGCCGCGGTGAGGAACAGGATCGGGATGTGGCGGGTCCGCTCGCGCTGCTTGACGTGCTTGGCGGTCTCGAAGCCGTCCATTCCAGGCATGTTGGCGTCGAGGAGGATCACTGCGAAGTCCTGAACGAGCAGTTGCTTGAGCGCGTCCTCGCCACTGGTGACCGGCACGATCTCAATGGGCAGCCCCTCCAGGATCGCCTGCAACGCGAGCAGGTTCTCCCGTCGGTCGTCGACCGCGAGGACCCGGACCGGCACCGTCATGCCTGTTCCGTTCCCTTCCCGTTACCGCTGACCCAGGACGCCATGATCGCGAGTAGCTCGTCGAGGTCGACGGGCTTGGTGACGTAGTCGGTGGCGCCTGCGGCCAGGCTGGACTCCCGGTCCCCGGGCATCGCCTTCGCCGTCAGGAACACGACGGGGAGGTCTCGGCCCTGCGGAAGTGCTCGGATCCGGCGGGTGGTCGCGTTGCCGTCGAGGTCGGGCATCATCGCGTCCATCAACACGATCCGGACCTCGGGGTGCTCAGTGAGCAGGGCGATGCCGTCCAGCCCGTTGTCGGCGTAGAGGACCTCGAGACCATGCAGCTCCAGCGCGCTGGTGAGGGCGAAGACATTGCGCACGTCGTCGTCGACGATGAGCACCGTGGTTCCAGCAAGCTCCGGCCTCGGGCGCGTCGTGGCCGCCGGTCTGGTCCGCAAGAGGATGGACCCGCCGCGGTCGACGATCTCCGCCGGCGGCTCGGTCGAGCCCCGTTGCGGGACGCGTGCCGCGGCCGGGGCGCCCGCCGGGAACTCCTCCGGCAGCAGCAGGGTGAACACCGACCCCGCGCCGGGCTCGGAGGACACCTCGATCTTGCCGCCCAGGAGCCGAGCCAGCTCCTTGGAGATCGACAGCCCCAGACCGGTGCCGCCGTACTTGCGGCTGGTGGTGCCGTCCGCCTGCTGGAAGGCCTCGAAGATCATCGCCAGCTTGTCGTCAGGGATCCCGATCCCGGTGTCGCTGACCGCGAAGGTGATCACCGAGCGGGCACCCTCGAGCGAGGGCACCCCGTAGAGGGTGCCGGACGGTGCGACGTCGACGTGCAGCGTGACGCCGCCGGCGTCGGTGAACTTCACGGCGTTGGCGAGGAGGTTACGCAAAATCTGCTGGAGCCGGTGGGCGTCGGTGATGATCGAGTCCGGCAGCTCCGCCGCCGCTTCGACGCGCAGCTCGAGACCCTTTTCCTCGGCCTGCATGCCGAACGCCTGCTCGACGTAAGCGCACATCTCCGCGAGCTGCACCGAGGCCGGCTCGACGTCCACCCGGCCGGCCTCGATCTTGGACAGGTCGAGGATGTCCTCGATGAGGTGCAGCAGTTCCGACGCGGACGAGTGGATCGTGCTGGCGAACTCGATCTGCTTGGGGGTCAGGTTCGCGTCCTGGTTGTCGGCGAGCAGCCGCGACAGCAACAGCAGCGAGTTCAGCGGGGTGCGCAGCTCGTGGCTCATGTTCGCCAGGAACTCCGACTTGTACTGGCTGGCCAGCGCGAGCTGCTGGGCCTTCTCCTCGACGCCGCGTCGCGCCGCGTCGATCTCCAGGTTCTTGATCTCGATGTTGCGGTTCTGCTCGGACAGCTGCAGGGCCTTCTCCTCCAGCTCGGCGTTGGTGCGCTGCAGCTCGGCCGACTGGTCCTGCAGCTCCGTGGTCAGCCGCTGGGACTGGGCGAGCAGCTCCTCGGTGCGTCGACCGGCCTGGATCGTCGCGATGGCCACGCCGATCGTGGTGACCAACCGCTCCAGGAAGGTCAGGTGCAGCGCCGAGAACGGCGTGGTCGCTCCGAGCTCGATCACGCCCAACGACTCGCCTTCGAACAGGACGGGCAGGACGACCAGCGCCCGCGGCTCGGCGGCTCCGGTGCCGGACCGCACGGGCAGGTAGCCGGGTGGAACGTCGGTGACCACGATGCTCTGCTTGCTCAGTGCGGCCTGGCCGACCAGGCCCTCTCCGGAGCGGAACTCCAGCGGCGGATCCTCGGTCGGAACCGTGTAGCCGCCGCACATCCTCCAGCGGGGTGCGGCCGTGGCCTCCGCGAGGTCACCGGCAGCGGCGGCCAAGAAGAACGTGCCGACCTGTGCCCCGACGAGCGGGGCGACCTCGTCCATGATCATCTGACAGACCTCGCCCAAGTCGCGCTGGCCTTGCAACAGGCCCCCGACGCGGGCGAGGTTGGAGTCCAACCATCCCTGTTCGGCGTTCTCCGCGGTGGTCGCGCGCAGCGCCGCGATCATCTGGTTGATGTTGTCCTTGAGCTCGGCGACCTCGCCGAGCGCGGCGACCTGGATCTGCTGGGTGAGGTCGCCACGGGCCACCGCGGTCGACACCGCGGAGATCGCCCGCAGCTGGGTGGTGAGCGTGCCGGCCAGCTGATTGACGTTCTCGGTCAGGTCCCGCCAGGTGCCCGACACCCCGCGCACCTGCGCCTGTCCGCC
>NZ_JAJTTE010000067.1 GCF_021343995.1 Pseudonocardia terrae
CTGCTCGGCCAGCACCGCGGCGGGCCGGGTCGCCGCGGTGCTGGCCGAGCAGACGCGCGAGGTGGGGCTCGTCGTGCGCGGCCCCTCCCCCGGCGGCCTCGCCCCGTCCGACGTCGCCGCGGCCCTCGAGCTCCCGCTGCTCGCGTCGATGCCGCCCGAGCGCAACCTGGCCCGTGCCATGGAGCAGGGCGTGCCGCCCGGCCGCAGGCGCGGTGCGCTGAACACCGCCGCCCGGGAACTGCTCATCGCGCTCGCCGACACCGGCGCGCCCGGCCTGCGGCGGGCGTCGTGAGCGCGCTGGTCGACCGCGTCCGGGCCCGGCTCGCCGAGGACGGCCGCGAGCCCACGCCCGCCGTCGTGGCCGACGCGGTGCGCGCGGAGTCCGGCGGGGTCGCCTCGGACCTCGACGTCCTCGCGGCGCTGCGGGTGCTGCGCGAGGAGCTGGTCGGGGCGGGTCCGCTCGAGCCGTTGCTGCGCGACCCGCGCACCACGGACGTGCTGGTCTCGGGCGGCGGCACCGTGACCGTCGACCGGGGCGCCGGACTCGAGCCCGCTCCCGTCCGGCTGCCCGACGAGACGGCGGTCCGGCGGCTCGCCCAGCGCCTCGCCCTCGCGGCCGGCCGCCGCCTCGACGACGCCAGCCCCTACGTCGACGGCTGGCTCGCGGGCGGTCCCGGCGGCGCGGGTCGGGGGGTTCGGCTGCACGCCGTGCTCGCCCCCGTCGCGGTCGACGGGACCTGCCTCTCGCTGCGGGTGCTGCGCCCCGCCGTGCACGACCTCGGCTCCCTCGCCCGCCTCGGCACGCTCGAGCCGGTGGCCGAAGGGCTGCTCCGCGCGGTCGTCGCGGCCCGGCTCGCGGTGCTCGTCTCGGGCGGGACCGGCTCGGGCAAGACCACATTGCTCGCCGCCCTGCTCGGCGCGGTCGACCCGGCCGAGCGGATCCTCACCGTGGAGGACGCGCAGGAGCTCCAGCCCCGGCACCCGCAGGTCGTCCGGCTCGTGGCGCGGCCCGCGAACATCGAGGGCGCGGGCGGCGTGACCCTGCGCGACCTCCTGCGCCAGGCGTTGCGGATGCGACCGGACCGGGTCGTCGTGGGCGAGGTGCGGGGTGGGGAGGTCTGCGACCTGCTGTCGGCCCTCAACACGGGCCACGACGGCGGCGCGGGCACCGTCCACGCCAACTCGGTGCGCGAGGTCCCGGCCCGGCTCGAGGCCCTCGCCGCGCTCGGCGGGATGGAACGGGCCGCGCTGCACAGCCAGCTCGCGGCCGCGGTGCAGGTCGTGTTGCACATGCGCCGTACCCCACGCGGACGAGTGCTCGAGGCCGTCGGCGTGCTCGGACGACAGGGGGCGGAGGGGCCCGCCGAGGTCGTCGTCAGGCCCGTGTGGGAACGCGGCCGGGGCTGGACCGCCGACCGGGAACACCTCGGCCGGCTCCTCGCCGAACGCGGCGTGACCGTCCCCTGGAGCGTGCCGTGAGCGCCACGGTGCCGGTCCTGCTCGCCGCGGCCCTCGTCTGCGCCCCCGGGTCGTCGGCGGCGCGCCGGCTCCAGGTCCTCGCTCCGCTGCACACCGGCCGCGCCTACACGGTGCCCCCGCTGCGGGTCCTGCTCGTGCTCGCCGGCGCCGGGGTCGGTCTGCTGCTGGGGGGCCCGGCGGGTGGAGCGGCCGGGGCCGCAGCGGCGGAGGTCCTGCGGAGGCGGCGGGCGCGGGCCCGCGAGCGGGCGGGGGCGACCACGGCCGCGAACGAGCTGGCCGAGGCCGTGTCCCGGATCGTCGAGGAGCTCCGCAGCGGAGCGCACCCGGCGGCTGCTCTCGACGGCGCACGCGCGGACGGGCCTTTGGCTGCGGCGGCGCTCGCTCCGGCGGCAGCCGCCGCGCGCCTGGGCGACGACGTCCCGGTCGCACTCCGCCGCGGCGCCGGGGACCGCGCCGACCTGGTCGCCACCGAGCTGCGCCGCCTTGCGGGGGCGTGGTCGCTGGCCGAGCGGCACGGTGCCCCGCTCGCGGACCTCCTGTCCGGCACCCTCGCCGACCTGCGCTGGCGGCTCGCGTTCGAGGCCCGCGTCCGGGCCAGGCTCGCCGGTCCCCGCGCGACCGCTGGAGTACTGACGGCCCTGCCGGTGCTCGGGCTGGGTCTGGGCCATCTGCTCGGGGCCGACCCGCTCGGCGTGCTGCGCGGCGGCCTGCTCGGCCAGGCGCTGCTGGTCGTCGGGTCCGGGCTGCTCCTGGCCGGCCTGCTCTGGAGCGATCGGATCGCGACGGGACCGGTGACCCGATGACGGCGCTCGCTGCACCGGTGGCCGTCCCGGCCGCGTCGGGCCTCGCGGCCTCGGCTGCAGCTCTCCCCGAAGCACCTGCGGATCCTGCGGGATCACCGCACGCCGTACTGGCGACCTCGCTGGTCCTGCTCGCCCTCGCCGTGCTGGTGGGCGGTGCTCCGGGGGCGCGGGCCCGGTTGGGCGCCCTCGTGGCAACGCCCGCGGGACCGGCGGAACCGGTCGTGCCCCTCCGCCGCAGCTGGGCCGTGGTGGGCGGGCTCGCCGTGGCCGTCGTCGTCTGGACGGTGGCCGGCGGGGCCGCCGCCGGCGCGGGCGCGGTCGTCGCGGCGGTCGTCGTCGGGGCCGCCGGCGGCGTCGGCCTGCACCTCCTGGTGACGCGAGCCGCGGCACGCCCCGCCCGCAGGGCGGATGGCGCAGAGCTCGCCGCGGGCTGGGAGCTCCTGGCAACGTGCCTCGAGGCCGGCCTCCCGGTCCCCTCGGCGGCCGAGGCAGCCGCCCTGCGGATCGAGGGCGAGGTCGGCGCCGGGCTCCGTCGGGCGGCCGGGCTGCTCGAGCTCGGGTCCGCGCCGGCCGAGGCGTGGGCCGCGGTGGCCGGCGTCCCGGGCCTCGAGGCGTTCGGCCGCGCCGCCCGCCGGTCGGCCGACACCGGCGCCGGTCTGGCGCGGGTGGCGCGGTCGGAAGCGGCGCGGCTCCGCGCCGGTCTGGCCGACGCCGCCGAGGCGAAGGCCGAGCGCGCCGCCGTCCTCATCGCCGCCCCGCTCGGCGTGTGCTTCCTGCCGGCCTTCCTCGCCCTGGGCATCGCGCCGGTCGTCCTGGGCCTCGCCGGGGAGGCCCTGGCCCGATGGTGACCGTTCCCGGTGCCGCCCGGCCACCGCCGCGAGCCGGGCCCGGCCGTCCCGACTCGCCCGACTCGCCGTCCCGACACCCGATCACGACCTCCAGGAGGACCGATGTCCCTGCCCGCACTCGCCCTGCCGCGATCCGAACCGCGCCGCGGACGACGGCCCGGCCCGCGCACCGACGTCCTGCGCACCTGCCCCGAGCCCGACGCCCGGCCTGCGGGAGCGGCGGCCGAGCACGGCGTCTCGGCCGACCCCGGCCCGCCGGACCGCAGCTCGCCGCTGCGCCGCCTCCGGGCGGTCCGTCGCCGGATCGCTGTCGTCCTCCGGTCGGTCATGGTCCGGCTCACGACCGACGACCGGGGCATGTCGACGGTGGAGTACGCCATCGGAACCCTGGCGGCGGCCGCGTTCGCGGCGGTGCTCTACACCGTCATCAGCGGCGACTCGATCGTCACCGCGCTGACCCAGCTCGTGCAGCGCGCGCTGTCGGTCACCTTCTGATGCGCCGGGCCGAGCGTGGCGCGGTCACCGTGGAGGCGGCGATCGCGCTGAGCGCGCTCACCCTCGTGGTCCTCGCCGCGCTCGGCGCCGTCGCCACCGTCGCCGCCGCGGTCCGCTGCACCGACGCGGCCCGGGAGCTCGTCCGTCTCGCCGCGCGGGGCGAGGCGGACCGCGGGCGGGCGGCAGCCGCGGCGCTGGCCCCCGGCGGGGCCGTGATCGAGCTCCGCTCGACGGCGGCGGAGGTGCGCGCCGTCGTCAGCGTGGCACCCGTCGGCCCGCTCCCGATCCGGGTCAGCGGCACGGCCGTCGGCGCAGTGGAGCCCGGGGCCGTCCTCGGCCCGGAGGCGGCGGCATGAAAGCACCTCGCCGCACGGCAGCGCGGGACGCCACCCGGCCGAACGCCGAGCCGGGCCACACCGAGCCGGGCCACACCGAGCCGGGCCACACCGGGCCGAACCGCACAGGGCCGGGCCACACCGGGCCGAACTCCACCGGGCCGAACCCCACCGGGCCGCGGGACCGCGGGTCCGCCACGGTGTGGGCCGCCTTCGCGGCGGCGGCGCTCCTCGCGGTGACGGCGTTCCTCGTCGACGTCGGCGGGGCCGTGCTCGCCCGGCACCGGGCGGAAGCGGCCGCTGATCTCGCCGCCCTCGCGGCAGCCGCCGACGCCGTACAGGGGGAGCAGGTCGCCTGTGTGGCGGCCCGACGGGTCACCGACGCCATGGGAGCCGAGCTCACGCGGTGCACCCTCGACGGCTGGAACGCGCTCGTCGAGGTGCAGGTACGTCGCCCGTGGAGCCTGCTCGCCGCCGAGGCGGCGACGGGCCGCGCGCACGCCGGGCCGGTACCGGAGACGGCTCCCGCGACCCCCGGCGAGGTGCCACCGGACGACGACCCGGTGAACGGTCGGAGCGACCCGGTGAACGGTGTCACGACTCCAGCCGCCACCACCTGCAGCCGTTGGGCCGACCACTGCCCGTCGACCGGTCCGGCCACCCGCGCTCGTCGTGGCACCGGCACCGATCGGCGACCGCGTCTGGCGGGTCCTCCGTGGAGCGGGCCTACTGAACACGGCACGGCGCGGTCGACACGCACGACGGAGGCGGCACCACCGTCCACGAGCACGCTCCCCAGACCGCGGTGGGACCGAGGCGCTTCGTCGCCGACCCCCGTACGGACCCACCGCTCGCCGGCCGCCGCCGGCCGCTCCGGCCCCCGACGGGCCTGCCGGCGGCGGCCCACGACCCCGTGGCGCCGCCGCTCAGCCCGCGGCCGGATGCCGTACGAGCGCCCCGATCACCAGGTCCAGCACGCGGACCGCACCGGCCTTGTCCAGCGGGTTGTTCCCGTTGCCGCACTTCGGCGACTGCACGCACGAGGGGCACCCGGTGCGGCAGCCGCAGTCCCGGATCGTCTCGCGGGTCGCGCGCAGCCAACGCTCGAGGACGGCGTGCCCCCGCTCGGCCAGGCCGGCGCCCCCGGGGTGGCCGTCGTGGACGAACACCGTCGGCAGCCCGGTGTCCGGGTGGAGCGCGGTCGAGAGGCCGCCGATGTCCCACCGGTCGCAGATGGCGAAGAGCGGGAGCAGCCCGATCGCGGCGTGCTCGGCCGCGTGCAGTGCGCCGGGCAGCCGCGCCGGGTCGATCCCGGCGTCGGCCAGCACGGACTCGCCGATCGTGTACCAGACCGAGCGGGTCTCCAGCGTCTGCGCGGGCATCTCCAGCGGCACGGTCTCGAGCACCGTCCCGTCCGGGGTGCGGCGCTGGTAGCCGACGACCTGGCTGGTCACCCGCACGTCGCCGAAGGACACGGAGACCGGGCCGTGGTCGCTGCGCGCCCGCACGGCCACGATCTCGACGTCCGAGTTCGACCGGGCGTCGGTTCGCCAGTCGGGCTCCTCCTGGTGCACGAGCGCGACGCCGGCGTCGAGGTCCAGCTCGTCGACGACGTAGCTCTCGCCGCGGTGCAGGTAGACCGCGCCGGGATGCGCGGTGCCCGGCGCAGAGGCACCGTCGACCGTGCCGAGCATCCGCCCGGTCCCGGCCTCCACCAGGGCGACCTGCCCCAGCCCGGAGCCGCGGATGTCGACGGAGGCGGCGGGCTGCTCCCGGGTCGTCGGCCAGAACCACCCGGCCGGACGCCGGCGCAGCACCCCGTCCTCGACCAGCTCGGCGAGCACCTCCTCCGCCACTGCCCCGCCGAAGACGTCCGCCACGTCCCCCTCGGTCAAGGGCATCTCCGCGGCGGCGCACACCAGCTGGGGTGCCAGCACGTAGGGGTTGCCGGGGTCGAGCACGCAGCTCTCCACCGGCGCGCCGATGAGGGCACGCGGATGGTGCACGAGGTAGGTGTCCATCGGGTCGTCCCGCGCGACCAGCACCACGAGTGCCTCGTCGGCCGCGCGGCCGGCGCGGCCCGCCTGCTGCCAGAAGGAGGCGCGCGTCCCCGGGAAGCCGGCCACGACGACCGCGTCGAGTCCCGCGATGTCGACGCCCAGCTCGAGCGCGTTGGTCGTGGCCACGCCGAGCAGCTCGCCGCGCAGCAGCGCGCTCTCCAGGGCCCGGCGCTCCTCGGGCAGGTAGCCCCCGCGGTAGGCCGAGATCCGCGGCACCAGGTCCGGGTCGACGTCGGCGACGAGTCGCTGGGCGCCGAGCGCGGTGACCTCGGCACCGCGCCGGGAGCGGACGAACGCGAGGCTCCGGGCTCCCTCGACCACGAGGTCGGCCAGCATGCGGGAGGACTCGGTCGAGGCGGGCCTGCGGACCGGGGCCCCGTTCTCGCCGCTGAGCTCGGGCAGCAGGGGCGGTTCCCACAGCGCGACGGTCCGCCCCGCGCTGGGCGAGCCGTCCTGCGTCACCGCGCGCACCTCGCGGCCGGTCAGCCGGCAGGCGAACTCGGCCGGCCGCGCCACGGTCGCCGAGGCGAGCACGATCGTGGGTCGCGCACCGTAGCGCCGGGCGAGGCGCAGCAGGCGGCGCAGCAGCAGTGCGACGTGCGAGCCGAAGACACCGCGGTAGGTGTGGCACTCGTCGACGACCACGAACGCGAGGCGGCGCAGGAAGCCGGCCCAGCGGCCGTGCCGGGGCAGCACCGAGCGGTGCAGCATGTCCGGGTTGCTGAAGATCCAGCGCGCGTGCCGGCGGGCCCAGTCCCGCTCGTCCATCGGGGTGTCGCCGTCGAGCGCCGCGGGCCGGACGTCGGGCAGGCCGAGCTCGCGCAGGGCCCGGAGCTGGTCGGCCGCCAGGGCCTTCGTCGGCGACAGGTAGAGCGCCGTGGCGCGCGGCTCGGCGGCGAGCCGCGAGAGCACCGGCAGCTGGTAGACGAGGGACTTGCCGGACGCGGTCCCGGTCGCGACCACGACGTCCCGGCCCGTGTGGGCCAGCTCGGCGCCGTCGGCCTGGTGGCTCCACGGCCGGGTCACGCCGACCCTGCGGAACGCCTCGACAACCTCGGGCGGTGCCCACGCCGGCCAGTCGACGGCGCGCCCGGCACGGGGCGGCAGCCGTACCGCGTGGCGCAGCGGGTTCGTCGCTTCCGCAGGGTCGAACTCGTCGTCGAAGCCCTCGGCCGGCTCGGGCGGCAGCGCCCCGTCCGCCCCGAGCTCGACGACGGGCACGTCCGGGTCGACGCCCGAGCCGGCGAGCACCCGGCTCAGCAGCTCCAGCCCGCGCGCCGACCGTGGACCCGCCGCGGGGGGCACGACCGGGTCCGGCGGCCCCTCGACGAGCACCGGCCCGTCGCCCGCCCACCCGATCGCCTGGTCACGCATGTCGTCGAGGCTCGCACACGGCACCGACGGTTCGACGCACGCGCCCGTCCGGGATCCGAGGCGTGTCGGTCCCCGTCGACGGCGCACCCGACCCCATCGGCCGCTGCCGCACCGGTGACCGGACCAGGTGCCGGCAGCCGGAGTCCCGAGCGCAGTGGTGGCGGCGCGGCCCGGCGGGCGCGACCGCCCGGAGAAGCCCCGGCGCCCGGTCTCGGACGGTGTTCCGTCGGGCGCCAACGGACCTGCGGATTGCGCCGTTCGGCCGTCTGTGTCCTTGATCACCCCGCCCGATGGAGAGGTGGGGTGGTGTGGATCTCAGGTGCGACATCGGACACACTCGTAGACTGCACGCGCCCGTCGCAACGACGCGACGGAGCATGCGCTCGACGCCAGGGATGCCGTCGGAACGCGAGCCGGCCGGATCGGCCTCCCTGGCGCACACCGACGCAACAGGAGGACGGATGTCCGTGCCCGCTGTGGGCCTCGAGCTGGGCGCGGGTGATCGCGTCGTCGTCGGCGTGGTCGCCGTCGTCGCGCTCGCGGCCCTGGCCATCGGCTACATGCTGCTCCGGGAGGTACTGGCCGCCGGCCAGGGCACCAAGCGGATGCAGGAGATCGGAGAAGCGGTCCAGGAAGGCGCCCAGGCGTACCTGAAACGACAGTTCAGGACGCTCGGCATCTTCGTCGTCGTCGTGTTCCTGCTGCTGCTGGCGCTGCCTGCGGACGACCTGGGCGAACGCATCGGCCGGTCGATCTTCTTCGTGATCGGCGCGGTCTTCTCCGCCACGATCGGCTACCTCGGCATGTGGCTCGCGACCCGCGCGAACATCCGCGTGGCCGCGGCCTCGCGCGAGCCGGGCGGCCGGGAGAAGGCCACCCGCATCGCGTTCCGAACCGGCGGCGTCGTCGGCATGTTCACGGTCGGCCTCGGCCTGTTCGGCGCCGCGATCGTCGTGCTGGCCTACGCCGGCCAGGCGCCCAGGGTCCTGGAGGGCTTCGGCTTCGGCGCGGCCCTGCTGGCGATGTTCATGCGTGTCGGCGGCGGCATCTTCACCAAGGCGGCCGACGTCGGCGCCGACCTCGTCGGCAAGGTGGAGCAGGGCATCCCGGAGGACGACCCCCGCAACGCCGCCACCATCGCGGACAACGTGGGCGACAACGTCGGCGACTGCGCCGGCATGGCGGCCGACCTCTTCGAGTCCTACGCGGTGACGCTGGTCGCCGCGCTGATCCTCGGCTCGGCGGCGTTCGGCCTGCAGGGCCTGCTGTTCCCGCTGATCATCCCGGCCATCGGCGTCATCACCGCGGTCATGGGGGTCTACATCACCCGGGCCCGCCAGGGCGAGAACACCCTCAAGGCGATCAACCGCAGCTTCTACATCTCGGCGGTCTTCGCGGGCGTGCTGTCGATCATCGCGGCGTGGCTCTACCTGCCCGGAAGCTTCGCCGACCTGACCAACCCGACCGACCAGTCCGTCACCATCCTGACCCAGGACCCGCGCATCATCGCGTCGGTCGCGGTGGTCATCGGCATCGTGCTCGCGGGCGTCATCCTGTGGCTGACCGGCTACTTCACGGGCACCGAGGACAAGCCGGTGCAGGACGTCGGGCGCTCGTCCCTGACCGGCGCCGCCACGGTCATCCTGTCCGGCATCTCGATCGGCTTCGAGTCCGCGGTCTATACGGCGCTGGTGATCAGCGCGGCGGTCTACGGGGCGTTCCTGCTGTCCGGCTCGATCGTCGTCGCGCTGTTCGCCGTGGCCATGGCGGGCACCGGCCTGCTGACCACGGTCGGCGTCATCGTCGCGATGGACACCTTCGGCCCGGTCTCCGACAACGCCCAGGGCATCGCCGAGATGTCCGGCGACGTCGAGGGCGAGGGCGTCGACATCCTGACCGAGCTCGACGCCGTCGGGAACACCACGAAGGCGATCACCAAGGGCATCGCCATCGCCACCGCGGTGCTGGCGGCGACGGCGCTGTTCGGCTCGTACCGCGACGCGTTCACCCAGGCGCTCGCCAAGGCCGGGGTCGCGCTGCAGGATGCGGGCAACACGTTCAACGCGGAGGTGTTCAGCCCGAACACCCTCGTCGGCGTGATCATCGGCGCCTCCGTCGTCTTCATGTTCTCCGGGCTGGCCGTCAACGCGGTGACCCGCGCGGCGGGCGCGGTCGTCTACGAGGTGCGCCGCCAGTTCGCCAGCAAGCCGGGGATCATGGACGGCACGGACCGGCCGGAGTACGGCCGAGTGGTCGACATCTGCACCCGGGACTCGCTCCGCGAGCTGGCCACTCCCGGCCTGCTGGCGATCTTCGCCCCGATTGCGGTCGGGTTCGGCCTCGGCATCGGCCCGCTGGCCGGCTACCTGGCCGGCGCCATCGCCACCGGCACGCTGATGGCGATCTTCCTCGCCAACTCCGGCGGCGCCTGGGACAACGCCAAGAAGCTGGTCGAGGACGGCAACCACGGCGGCAAGGGCTCCGACGCCCACGAGGCGACGGTCATCGGCGACACCGTCGGCGACCCGTTCAAGGACACGGCGGGCCCGGCCATCAACCCGCTGATCAAGGTCATGAACCTGGTCTCGGTGCTGATCGCGCCGGCGGTCGTGGTGTTCACGGTCGGCCAGAGCGCCTCGGCCCCGCTCCGGATCGCGATCGCGATCGTCGCGGTGATCGTCATCGTCGCCGCGGTGACGGTGTCGAAGCGGCGCACGTCGTCGATCCAGGAGACGCCGGCGGACACCCCCGTGGCCTGATCCGGCCCAACCCCCGTGACCTGATCCGGCGCAGCCGGCCGGCCTGGTCCGGGAAGCCGGCCGGCCTGGTCCGGGAAGCCGGCCGGCCGGGCCGGTCGGCCGGCGCCGGGCCCTCTCGGCGATCCAGGAGGCCGCTCGTCCCCTTGCGGGGCGGGCGGCCTCCTGCGTGCCCGCCGGGCTCGCTACCGTCTCAGCGCCCCGGAGGGGGCCGACGGGGGGCCGGCGGACAGGGCGGACGTGGAGGACGGATGAGGATGCGGACCAGCGCCACCCGGCAGCGCGTCGCGGTGGTGGCCGCGGTCGCGGCCGGGCTGCTGCTCGCCGGGTGCGGCGGCGCGAGCGAGCAGGAGACGGTCGATTGGACGAACGGCCTGTGCAGCTCGTACGCCACCTTCCGCGAGGCGGCGGTCGTCGGCCCGCAGGCGGCCTCCGACCTGTCCGCGCAGGCGCGCAACCTGTCCACCTATCTCGGCAACACCGCGTCGTCGCTGGACACGGCGCTGGCCGACCTGGACAAGCTGGGCGCCTCGCCGGTGTCCGGCGGCGACGAGGCCGTGACGCGGTTCCGCGACCAGCTCAGCGGCTACCGCTCGGCGTTCCAGCAGGCCAGGACCCAGGTCGACGCCCTGGACCTCTCGTCGCCGACGCTGCAGCAGGACATCGAGGGCGCCGTCGCCCCGGTCCTGCAGCTGCAGGACGCGAACCAGGACCCGCTCGCGGGGCTGGACTCCGCGGTGACCGACGCGGCGACGAAGGCCCCCGCCTGCCAGAACCTCAGCCGCCTCAGCAGCCCCGCGCCCGGCGGCTGAGCAGGGCGGATCGCCCGCTCGCGTACTGTCGGTCCCCGGCCCCGCTCCCTGATCCCCTGGAGGCTCCCCGTGCCTCGGCCGTCCCGGCTCGCCGTCGCCGTGGTGCTCGGCGGGCTGCTGTCCGTCAGCGGCTGCGCGACCGTCGTCGCGGGCACCCCGACCGCCGACCCCGCGCCGCGCCCGGCGACCGGCCGCGGCGCCGACCCCGTCGTGTGGGTCGACAAGGTCTGCGGCGCGGTCCTGACGTACACCACCCCGGTGCTGGCCCAGCCGGCCTTCGACGGGGCCGACCTGCCCACGATCAAGCAGCGGCTCTCGGACTACCTGGGCGCCAGCCAGACCGGCCTCCAGCAGAGCCGGGACCAGCTCGGCGCGGTCGGGACCTCGCCGGTCGGCGGCGGCGACGACACCGTCGCACGAATCTCGTCGGGGCTGGAGAAGCTGCAGAACGACATCGGGGCCGCCAAGGCGAAGGTCGACGCCGCCGACCCTGCGAACGTCGACGCCTTCCGCGCCGCCCTCGACGAGACCAACACCAACCTCAAGCAGCTCACGGCGCCCGACGCGCTCGGCGACCTCAAGACCTCGCCGCGCCTCGACAAGGCCGCCCAGCAGGCGGGCAACTGCACCAAGCTCGCCGCCGTCCCGGGCGCTGCACCCCGGTAGCCCGGCGCACGCCCGCGATCCGGCGCACGCCCGCCGGCCCGCGTGTCGGCCCGGCGTGTCGGCCGCCGGTCGGGCGAACCCGGCGCGCCGCGCGATCAACTCTCGAACAGATGTTCTAGGGTGCGCGACGTGTCCCAGCTCTCGCTGTTCTCCGCGGACGCCCGGCCGTCGCGGCTCGGCGATCTCGCCGGGCTGCTGTGCGGGCCGGCCCGGATCACCCGCTTCGGCGCCGGGGACACCGCGCGGATCAGCCTCCAGGTGCCCGACGCGGGGCGGGCGGCCGCCGTGCGGGCCGCGGCGGCGCCGTTCGGCATCCCGTTCGAGCTCGGCGAGCGGACCTGCGCGGGTCGCGAGCTGCGCACCGCCTACCGCCGCGACCTCGCCGGCCTCGCCCGGGCCTGGACGGGCCGGGACCGGGGCAAGACCGTCCCGGCGGGCTTCCAGCTCGACGGCACGGCGTTGCGGCTCTGGGTGCTCGCCTGCGGCCGCCCGGACGGGCGCGGGGGTTACGTCCTGCCGCTCGACGGCACCGCCCCCGGCACGCACGACGCGCTGATCGCCGCCACGACCCGCCTGGGCCTGCCGCCCGCCCGGATCGTGCTCCCACCCTGCGAGGCGTGCCGGGAGCGCGCCGCAGCGGCCTCTGCGGCCCGGGAAGGGGCCGACACGACGTCCGCCGCCAGTCCCGACACCCGGACCGATACCGGGGCCGACCCCGAGGCCGACCCCGAGGCCGCTGTCGAGACGCGCACCGGGATGTACACCGAGTCCGACATCGGGACGGACCCGCCGACCGACCCGGCCGGCCCTCCCCGGGCCACGGACCCGCCCGCACCACCCCACCGCCCGTCGTCGCCGTCCCCGACCCGCCCGACGCCTGCGCTCCTCCTCACGAACGGCACCACCGCCCTCGACCTGGCACCGTTGCCGGCGGAGCCCGCGCCGGCGCACTGCCGGAGCCACCATCTCGCCCTCGTCCCCGCCCCCGCGCCGGAATGCCCGGCGGCCGGGCCGGCGTTACGGATCACAGGGGCGCGGCGCCTGCAGCGTCTCGTGGAGCTGGTCGGCTCCGCGCCCGAGGATGTGGACACCGCCGAATGGCCCAGGCACTGGGCGCGACCCGGGGCTTGACCCGCGGGCTAGGCTCCTCCGGTCGCCCCTCCGGTCGCGACGCGGTGTGACGGATGCGACATGCTCGGTCGATGTGCGACCGTGGCGGCGGGGCCCGGCTGTGGAGCAATACTGTCGGCCCCGGGGGTGAAGGAGAGTGACGCGGTGACCGGAGGTAACGGTCGATCGCGTCGCCCCGAACGAGACGCCCGGAAGTCGGACGCGGACCGGTGCGTGACCGGCGACGCGGCCGGAGGGATGGAGTAGGACCAACGTGGCAACCCGAACGACGAGCACCGACACCGACGCGCCTGCCGAGGGCAACGGCACGGCCGCCGGCACCCGCACGCGCCGCAGCGCGTCCGGCGGAGGGCGCCGCAACGGGAACGGCACGGCCACGTCCGCCGGCGGGCGCGTGCGCCGCCTGGTGATCGTCGAGTCCCCCACCAAGGCCAAGAAGATCCAGCCCTACCTGGGCAACGACTACGTCGTCGAGTCGTCGGTCGGGCACATCCGGGACCTGCCGCGCGGCGCGGCGGACGTCCCGGCCAAGTACAAGGGCGAGTCGTGGGCGCGGCTCGGGGTCGACGTCGACAACGAGTTCCACCCGCTCTACATCGTCACGCCGGAGAAGAAGTCGAAGGTCTCCGAGCTCAAGGACCTGCTCAAGGACGCCGACGAGCTCCTCCTCGCCACGGACCCCGACCGCGAGGGCGAGGCCATCGCCTGGCACCTGCTGGACACGCTGCGCCCGAAGATCCCGGTGCGCCGGATGGTCTTCCACGAGATCACCGAGCCGGCGATCCGCGCCGCCGCGGAGAACACCCGCGAGCTCGACCAGGACCTGGTCGACGCGCAGGAGACCCGCCGCATCCTCGACCGGCTCTACGGCTATGAGGTCTCCCCCGTGCTGTGGAAGAAGGTCATGCCGAAGCTCTCGGCGGGCCGCGTGCAGTCGGTGGCGACCCGGCTGATCGTGGAGCGCGAGCGCGAGCGGATGGCGTTCGTCTCGGCGGGCTACTGGGACATCGCCGCAACCATGGACGCGGGCGCCGAGGCGACCCCGCGCCAGTTCGGCTCGCGGCTGATCTCCGTCGACGGCAGCCGGGTCGCGGCGGGCCGCGACTTCGGGCCGGACGGCAAGCTCAAGAACACCGACGTGACGGTGCTCGACGAGGCGAGCGCCCGTCGACTGGCCGAGTCGCTCGAGGGCCGGGACCTGACCGTCGCCTCGGTCGAGTCGAAGCCGTACACCCGGCGGCCCTACGCGCCGTTCATGACGTCGACGCTGCAGCAGGAAGCGGGCCGCAAGCTGCGCTTCTCCGCGGAGCGCACGATGCGCGGCGCCCAGCGGCTGTACGAGAACGGCTACATCACCTACATGCGTACGGACTCGACCACGCTGTCCGAGTCCGCGATCCAGGCCGCCCGGGCGCAGGCCCGCGAGCTGTACGGCGACTCGTACGTCGCGCCGTCGCCGCGGCAGTACACCCGCAAGGTGAAGAACGCCCAGGAGGCCCACGAGGCGATCCGGCCCGCCGGCGACACCTTCCGCACCCCGGGCGAGATCGCCCGCGAGGTCGACGGGGACGACTTCCGCCTCTACGAGCTGATCTGGCAGCGTACCGTCGCCTCGCAGATGGCCGACGCCCGCGGCACCACGGTCTCCGTGCGGGTCAACGGCACCGCGGCGACCGGCGAGGACGTCGTGTTCGCCAGCTCCGGCCGCACGATCACCTTCCCGGGCTTCCTCAAGGCGTACGTCGAGACGATCGAGGAGGGCTCGGGCGGCCAGGCCGACGACGCGGAGTCCCGGCTGCCGCAGCTCACCGAGGGCCAGGCCCTCACGGCCGCCGAGCTCACCCCCGAGGGCCACTCGACGAACCCGCCGGCCCGCTTCACCGAGCCCAGCCTGGTGAGCAAGCTCGAGGAGCTGGGGATCGGCCGGCCGTCGACGTACGCGTCGATCATCAAGACGATCCAGGACCGCGGGTACGTCTGGAAGAAGGGCTCGGCGCTCGTGCCCTCGTGGGTGGCGTTCGCCGTCGTCGGGCTGCTGGAGCACCACTTCGGCCGGCTCGTCGACTACGACTTCACCGCCGCGATGGAGGACGAGCTCGACGCCATCTCGTCGGGCAACCTCACCCGCAACGCCTGGCTGACCGGCTTCTACTTCGGCGACGGAGGGGGCTCGGAGGGCTCGGTGGCGAAGGCGGGCGGGCTGAAGAAGCTCGTCGGCGTGAACCTCGAGGAGATCGACGCCCGGGAGATCAACTCGATCCCGCTGTTCACCGACTCGCAGGGCCGCGAGGCCGTGGTGCGGGTCGGGCGGTACGGCCCGTACATGGAGCGGCCGACCGGCGAGGTCGACGCCGAGGGCAAGCCCAAGACCCAGCGCGCCAACCTGCCCGAGGACCTGCCGCCGGACGAGCTCACCGAGGAGATCGCCGAGCAGCTGTTCTCGGTGCCGCAGGAGGGTCGTTCGCTGGGCACGGACCCGGTGACGGGGAACGAGATCGTCGCCAAGGACGGGCGATACGGACCGTTCGTCACCGAGCTCCTGCCCGAGGACGACACCGCTACGGCGAAGAAGACCAAGGCCAAGCCACGCACCGGCTCGCTCTTCAAGGACATGTCCCTGGAGACGGTCACCCTCGACGAGGCCCTCAAGCTGCTCTCCCTGCCGCGCCTGGTCGGCACCGACCCGGAGTCCGGCGAGGAGATCACGGCGCAGAACGGCCGGTACGGGCCCTACCTGAAGAAGGGCACCGACTCGCGCTCGCTGACGAGCGAGGACCAGCTGTTCACCGTCACGCTCGACGAGGCGGTGGAGATCTACAAGCAGCCCAAGCAGCGCGGCCGGCGCACCGCCGCCGCCACCCCGCCGCTGCGCGAGCTCGGCGAGGACGCCTCGACCGGCAAGAAGATGGTGATCAAGGACGGCCGCTTCGGCCCTTACGTCACCGACGGCGAGACCAACGCCTCGCTCCGCAAGGGCGACTCGGTCGAGGAGATCACGGACGAGCGCGCCTCCGAGCTGCTCGCCGAGCGCCGCGCCAAGGCCCCCGCCAAGAAGAAGGCGCCCGCCCGCAGGACCACCGCGAAGAAGGCTCCCGCCAAGTAGCCCGCACACGAACGGCGCTCCGCTCGGATCCGACGAGCGGGAGCGCCGTTCGTGCAGTCAGGCCAGCAGGGACTTCACCGCGGCGGAGAGGCGCTTGCCGTCGGCGCGGCCCTGGGCGGCGGCCTGCGCCTTCTTCATGACCTGCCCCATCTGCCGCGGGCCGGGCTGCTCACCGGTCTCGGCGGCGACGTCGGCCACCGCCTGCTGTGCGAGGGCGGCCAGCTCGTCGTCGCCCAGCTGCTGGGGGAGGTAGCGGGCCAGGACCTCGCCCTCGGCGGTCTCCTGGGCGGCCAGTTCCTCGCGGCCGGCGGCGGCGAAGGCCTCGGCGGACTCGGCCCGCTTCTTGGCCTCCTTGCGGATCACGCCGAGCACCTCGTCGTCGGACAGCTCCCGGTGGGCCTCGCCCGCGACCTCGGCGTTGCCGATCGCGGTCAGGGTCATCCGCAGGGTGCCCTTGACCAGCTCGTCGCGGGCCTTCATCGCCGCGGTGAGGTCCTTGCGCAGCTGCTCCTTGAGGGTGCTCACGGGCGTGACGCTAGTCGACGGCCCGCTCCCCGTACCCTGGGATACGTGAACAGCCTCGCTCGTCTGGCCATCGGCGCCGTCACCACGGGCGCCGCGGGGATCGCCTACTCGGCGGGCTACGAGCGACGTCGGTGGACCCTGCGCGAGGCCACCGTGCCGGTCCTGCCGGAGGGCAGCCGGCCGTTGACGATCCTGCACGTCTCCGACCTGCACCTCACGCCGGGCCAGGAGAGCAAGAAGCGCTGGGTCGCCGAGCTGGCCGCGCTGGACCCGGACCTCGTCGTCGACACCGGGGACAACCTGGCGCACCCGCGGGCGGTGCCCGGCGTGCTCGCCGCGCTGGGCCCGCTGCTGGACAAGCCGGGCCTGTTCGTGTTCGGCAGCAACGACTACTTCGGCCCCACCCCCAAGAACCCCGCCCGCTACCTGCGCAGCTCCGACCGCCGGATCCACGGCGAGCCGCTGCCGTGGCGGGACCTGCGGGCGGCGTTCGTCGAGCGCGGGTGGCAGGACGCGACGCACCAGCGGCTGTTCCTCGACGTCGACGGCCGGCGGATCGGCGTCGTCGGGGTCGACGACCCGCACCTGTCGCTGGACCGCTACGACAGCGTCTCCGGCCCGATGACGGCCGACCTGCGCCTCGGTCTGACCCACTCGCCCGAGCCGCGGGTGCTCGACGGGATGGCGGCCGACGGCGTCGACCTCGTCCTGGCCGGGCACACGCACGGTGGCCAGCTGCGGCTGCCCGGGTACGGGGCCATCGTGACGAACTGCGGGATCGACCGTTCCCGGGCACGCGGGGCCTCCCGGTGGGGCGCCCACAGCTGGCTGCACGTGTCGGCCGGGATGGGCACCTCGCCGTACGCCCCGGTCCGCTTCGCGTGCCCGCCGGAGGCCAGTCTGCTGACCCTGGTGCCGCGGCCGGCCGGGTCCGGCGCCGCAAGGACCACCCCCGCGCGGGCCGCCGGAACCGTCAGGTAGAGTTCACCACGGCTCGCAGGGAGATCGTGGGCCCTCGGGGTGTGGCGCAGCTTGGTAGCGCGCTTCGTTCGGGACGAAGAGGTCGCAGGTTCAAATCCTGTCACCCCGACCAGAAATCGAAGGCCCAGGTCAGCAGACCTGGGCCTTCGTCGTTCTCCGGTTGGTGTTGACCTGAAGTCCGGTCGAGCTCCTAGTTTCGGCCGCATGACCGAGATCTTCCGGGTGGACCGGTTCCGCGTCCCGCCGGCGGCCCGCGACGAGTTCTGGCGCAACGTCCGCCGCACCCATGCCGTCCTGCGCGACCAGCCCGGGTTCGTCGACGACGCCCTGCTGGAGTCGGGCACCGACGTCGTGACCATCGTCCGCTGGGCCTCCGCCGACGCGCTGCCCGGAGCCCGGGCGGCGGCGCAGGCAGCACACGAGGCGAGGGGCTTCGACCCCGTCTCCTTCTTCGCCACGGCAGGGATCGAGGCCGACCTGGGCACCTACACCGCCGTCTGAGGGTGGGCATCGGGATGAGTCCGCCGCCCGGGGCGTGGTGACGGGCATTCAGGCGGAGCGCGCACGTTCGTGGGCAGCGGCGTGTGGCGTGCGACGAGTGGTCGACGTCTCAGGTCGACGGCTGACCGAGGCCTACCAGGGCTCCGAACCGAGGCGCTCAATGGCTCCTGACCTGCGACGATGGACGATACTTCGAATCTTTGTTCGACTACGATCGGGGGCATGGACGCTGGGCCGGTCGGAACCGCGCGCGAACGCCTCCACCAGGCGATCGCGCAGCTGGTCGATGCCGCCGGACCCACCGCCGCGGCCGACGATGTGATCGACGCGCTGCGGGTGTGCGAGGAGGCCCGCCGCACCTTGGACCGGGTCGTGGTCGACGCCACCGCCGACCTGCAGCGGCGCGGGGTGTTCGCCGAGCGCGGCTACCGCTCCCCCACCGGCGCGCTGAGCGACCTGCTCGGGTGGGAACGCTTTGAAGCCCGCCGGCGGGTGATCGCCGCCGAGTCCGTGTGCGCACAGGTCGGGCTCGACGGCGCGGCCCTGCCCGCCCGGCTCCCCGCCACCGCGACCGTGTTCGCCTCCGGCGAGGCCGGGCTGCGCCACGTGGAGGTCATCGCCCGGCTGCTCGACGCCGGCCCCGCCCGGCGGCTGTCGCCGGAGACCTGGGCCGGCGCCGAGGTCCAACTCGCCGCCAACGCCGGCGCCTACACCCCGAGTGAGCTGCACACCTGGGGCACCCAACTGATCGAACTCCTCGACCAGGACGGGCCCGAACCCGACGACTCGCCGCCCGCGCAGGTCAACGAACTGCGGATCTCCCGCTTCCGCACCCGCCCCGGCGGCAAACTCACCGGCCGCTACGACGACGCCGCCCTGTTCGACGCGATCGCCGCCGCCGTCGACGCCGGCGCCGCCCCCCGCGACCCCGACGACCAGCGCACCGCGGCCGAACGCCAGGCCGAGGCGCTCGCCGAGGTCTGCGCCCAGGTGCTGGCTCGCGGGCGGCTGCCCGAGACCGGCGGGCGCCGCCCCCAACTCACCGTCGCCGTGCGCCTGGAGGACCTGGAACGCCGCGCAGCGAGCGCGTCCCTGGAGTTCGGCGGCCAACTCACCCCGCAGACCCTGCGGCAGTTGGCCTGCGACGCCGCGGTCATCCCGGTCGTGCTCGACGGCACCGGGGTCCCGCTCGACATCGGCCGCCTCTCCCGCGCCGTCCCCGACGGACTCCGCCGCGCCGTCACCACCCGCGGCAACGGCTGCGCGTTCCCCGGCTGCGACCGCCCACCCTCCTGGTGCGAAATCCACCACGTCCAAGAATGGCAACACGGCGGCCCCACCGCGCTGGGCAACCTGGTGATGCTGTGCGCGGTCCACCATCGGCTGATCCACCACTCGCACTGGGAAGTCCGCATCCTCGACGGCCTGCCGGAGTTCATTCCCCCCAGCTGGATCGACCTCACCCGCACACCCCGCCGACGACCACCACCCCTCCTCCAGCCCGTGGGGTGAGACCCTCGGGCGCGACTACCCATCCCGCACTCGGTGAGATGGGTAGCCACCGACGCCGGATGGGCAGTCCTCGCCGACGAGGCGGCGGGGTGACGTGGCGCACGCTCGACGGGCTACAGCACCGAGGAGGACCGCCATGTTCACCACCGCACTCTGCCCCCGTTGCACGGCCATCGTCACGGTCCGGTCCGAGCACGGGATCGACACGTACCGTTGCCGCGGCTGCGGCGCGGGATCACCGGCCACGACGGGTCGCGTGATCGATCTGAGCGAACGCCGCGCGCGCCGACAACTCCGAGCCGTCGCGGACCCCGCCGGCCCGCAGCCTGAGACCGCCGCCGCGCCGCCTCACCTCGGCCCGCGGTACACCGCCAGCTCACCACTCGCCCGCCGCCACACCGCCACCTCACCCACCCGTGCGCCGGTACCGCGCCACACTCCGCCGGCGGTGCCGTGCCGCACCCCCGCCCGCCCCGGGAGGGACACCTCCCGGGGCCGTCAAAGATCAGGATCAGCCCAGCGCGTCGGCGGGCGTGAACTTCTCGCGGTGGATGTGAACTTCTCGCGGTGGATGTGCCGCGGGGCCATGCGGCGGCGCTTGAAGGCCTTCACCCCCGCCTCGACCATGGCGGGCGGCCCGCAGAGCCAGCCCGACCAGCCGCGGGCGCTGGGGACGTCCTCGACGAAGGCGTCCGTCGGGAAGCCCGAGCGGTGCTCCGCCGCGGGCTCGTCGGAGAGCACCGGCACGAACCGGAAGTTCGGGTGCTCCTCGGCGAGCTCGGCGAAGCGGTCGCCGTCGTAGAGGTCCGCCGTCCCCCGCACCCCGTGGTAGAGCAGCACCTCGCGCGCGGGGTGCCGGGCCAGCGCGGTGCGGGCGATCCCGACGAGCGGGGCGAGGCCGGTGCCGCCGCCGATGAGGACCATCGGGCCGCCGTCGTCGTCGGACTCGGGCAGGAGGTGGAAGTCGCCCAGCGGGCCGGTCGCCACCACCTCGTCGCCGACGGCGAGGCCGTCGAAGAGCCAGCCGTCGGTCGCCACCCCGCCCGGCACACGCCGGACATGCAGCTCCAGCACCTTGTCCTCGTCGGCGGTGTTGGCCAGCGAGTACTGCCGTCGCGCCCCCGACCCGGGGACGACGAACTCGACGTACTGCCCCGCCGAGAAGGCCAGCGGCTCCGCCAGCCCGAGCAGCACCCGTCGGGTGTCGCGGGCGATGTCCGCGACCTCCAGCACCGTCGCGGTCAGGTCCCGCAGCGGGTGGGTGGTCCGGTCGCCGGACCCGCCCACCTCGACGTCGGACACCGGGCGGGCCTGGCACGCCAGCGCCATGCCGGCCGCCCGCTCCTCGGTGGTGAGGGTGTCGAACGGCGAGTCGCGGTGGTCGACCTCCCCGCCGACGACCTGCAGCTTGCACGTGCCGCAGGTCCCCTGGTTGCAGGAGTTCGGCATCCACAGCCCGGCGCGCAGGCAGGCGTCGAGCAGGCTCTGGTCGGGGGCGCACTCGACCCGGCGACCGCCGACGGTCACCGCGAAGCCCATCTCAGACCTCCCAGGTGACGTGCAGGCTCGTCGGTCCGCGGAAGCCCCAGCCCCAGAACTCCACGCCCTCGCCGGTATCGCGCTCGAGGTTCGGGATCGCCTCGAACAGCTCCTCCATCGCGATCCGCATGACGTGGTTGGCGAAGTAGATGCCGGCGCACGCATGGCTGCCGGCGCCGAAGGCCAGGTGCGGCAGCGGCGGGCGGTGCAGGTCGTAGGTCGACGGCGCCTCGTAGACACCCGTGTCGTGGTTGGCCGAGCCGTACGACAGCATCACCGGGGTGCCCGCGGGGACGTCGACGCCTGCGATGGTGACGTCCTTCGTCGAGATGCGCGCGGTGGCCGACCAGATCGGCGAGGTCCAGCGCATGCCCTCGGAGATCGCGCGCGGGATGAGCACCGGGTCGTCGACGACCTGCTCGAGCTGCTCGGGCCGGCTGAAGAGGCCGACGAGCGTGGAGGCCATGCCGTGACCGGGCTCCTGCATCGCGCCGAGCAGGTAGACGTAGATCGTCGGGTAGATGTACTCCCGGTCGCGGGTCTGCCCGGGCGGCATGCCGTCGTGCAGCCAGTGCGAGATCGCGCTGTCGTCCGGCTCCTCGATCCACTTGTCGATCAGCGGGTCGACGATCGCGCGGATCTCGGCCTTCGCCTCGTCGCCCTCACGGAAGCCCTCGGGGTTGGCGAACTCGCCGTCCTCGGTCATCGCGGCGTTGGTGAACGAGCGGTTCAGCTTGGCGAACCACTCCCGCAGCTTGTCCGAGTCGACCGACTGCAGGCCGAGGAGGTCGCCGAGGGAGCGCACGCTGACCGGCTCGCAGTACTGCGCGACCAGCTCGGCGCGCCCGTCGTTCTCGAACTGCTCCAGGTAGCGGCGCGCGATCGGGCGGACCAGGTCGTCGATCCAGCGGTCCACCTCGACGGGCTGCAGCGCAGGCTCGACCATCGACCGCAGGTCGGCGTGGACGTCGCCGTTCACGCCGATGATCGCCGGGTGGCCGAACGTGCGCCCGCCGGCCGGGGTGATCACGCCCTCGAAGTCCGGGCTCGTCGCCACCTCGCGGCACACCTCGGCGGTGGAGGCGACGTACGACCCGAGCACCGGCACGTAGGCCAGCGGCGCCTCGGCGCGCAGCCGCTCGTACGTCCGGTAGGGGTGGCGCTCGAGCTCGGTCATGGTGACGTCGTCGAGCCAGGACAGATCGGGCTTCTCGGTGGTCGTCATCGACCGTCTCCTCCACAGCGTCGTCCGGGGACGGAACGGGAAGGTAGGTCGCGACGACGGGCCCGGCGACACTCCTCGCGCGGGTCCGGTACGGATCGCGCGGCGGGTTCGTGAGGTCACTCTCAGGTACGCTCGCCGCATGTCCGCACGGCGTCGTGCAGCTCCCCGGGACTGGGACCAGGCGTCCCGGGCGGTGGCGCAGGCGTACTTCCCGCACGAGCTGCAGCTGCTCGGCGGCGGCCGGGAGCCGCGCCTCACGCTACACACGCTCGATCTGGGCGCCGTGCTCGTCGGACACGTGGGCTGGGGCGCCGACGTCCGGATCGCGTGCGACTACCCGGGCTCGTACGAGATCAACCTGCCGCTGACCGGGCACCTGGAGAGCCGCGGCCGGCACGGGCCGGTCGTCTCGCTGCCCGGGCAGGCCACGGTGTTCCGCGCCGACACGCCCTCGCTGATCAGCCACTGGGACAGCACGTGCACCGTCCTGGGCGTGAAGTTCGACCAGGCCTGGCTCGACCGGGAGGCCGAACGCGTGCTGGGTGCGGACCGGGTGACGGTCCGGAGCCTGCTGCCGGACCAGCTGGACCTGGGGGCCGGCCCGGGGCGGGCGTGGCGCCAGCTCGTCGGGAGCCTGGCCGCGCACCTGCACGATCCCGAGCTGTTCGGCGGCTGCGGTCCGGTGAGGGACCAGCTGGCCGGGGCGATCGCCGCCGGTTTCCTCCTGGCGAGCTGCCCGGGCGCGGGAACAGGGTCGCCGGCGCGGCCGCGGACCGTCGGGCGGGTGGTCGACCAGCTGCACGACGACCCGGGCCGGGCCTGGACCGCGGGCGAGATGGCGGCCGTCGCGGGCACCAGCGTGCGACGGCTGCAGGAGGGCTTCCGGGAGTGGGTCGGCTGTACGCCGACGGAGTACCTCACCGGTGTCCGGCTGCAGCGCGCCCGCGCCGACCTGCTCGCCGATGCCACTCTGACCACGAGCGAGGCGGCCGCGCGGTGGGGGTTCTCCAGTGCGAGCCGCTTCGCCGCCGCCTACCGCCGCCGCTACGGGCACCCGCCCTCGCAGGCCCGCGGCTAGAGCTCGCCGGTCTCCAGCAGCGTCTTCAGGTCGGCGAGGAGCCGCGGCCAGCCCTGCGCCACCATCTCGGCGACCCGGCTGCCGGGGTCGAAGTCCGCGTGCACGACCGTCAGCCTGACGACGTCGCCCTCCGGCTCGATCTCGAAGGCCACGCGCGAGCGGCGCTCGGCCGCGATGCGGGCGAGGGTCTCCTCGTCGATCCCCGCGGCCGCCGCCCACTCCGGTGTGAAGGTGTGCCAGGTGTAGGCGAGCCGGCGCGGCGGGTCCGCCTCCAGCACGACCTGCTCGGGGTCGACGGTCTCGCGGCCGTTCTCCTCCCAGACCATCGGGGCGCCCTTGCGCCATTCGGTCCGGAAGGCCACGCCCCAGTACCGGCGGGTGAAGGCCGGGTCGGTGAGGGCCTCCCAGAGGCGTTCGGGCGTGGTCCGCACGTAGGTGGTGTAGGTGAACTCGGTCGGTGACACGGGTGCTCCCTCCAGCGCCTCCCGCAGGTCGGACAGCGCCCGCACGCGCTCGCGGGCGTACCGGCCGATCCAGCGCTCGGCGATCAGGTCGATGGGTGCGGCGTCGAGGTGGTGCAGCTTCTCGCGCCCCTGGCGCCGGGTCGTGACGAGACCGGCGGCCTCCAGCACCGCGAGGTGCTTGGTCACCGCCTGCCGGCTCATGTCGAGCCCCGCGCACAGCTCGCGCAGGGTCTGCCCGTTGCGCAGCCGCAGGCGGTCCAGGAGCGCACGGCGGTGCGGATCGGCGAGCGCGCGGAACACCTCGTCCATCCCCACCTCCTCGGGCAACCCGGAGGTTGCCTTTTATAGGCAACCAAGCGGTTGCCTGTCAAGGATGAAGAAGGGGCGGACCCCGCGGGCCCGCCCCTTCGACGACGCCGGTCAGCCCTTCTCGGCCAGCTCCTTCTCGTACTTCGCGGTCATGTGGTCGACGGCCGCGAGCTGGGTCGCGGCGTGCTCCTCACGGGTGTCGAGCGCCCGCTTCTTCGCCGCGAGCGTGCTCTCGGCCTGGCCCTGGAAGTGCGGGAAGACCTGCTGGGCGATGAGCTCGTAGGAGCGCTTGGTGGCCTCCGGGTTGGCCCAGTCGTGCCCCATCAGCAGCATGCAGCCGAAACCGCCGTTGCTCTGGTCCCACAGCCGCTGGACCTGCGCGCGGGCGTCCTCGACGGTGCCGATCGCGCCGATCCCGGCTTCGTTGACGAAGTCGATCATGCCCTTGATGTCCGTCGAGTCGCCGACGTCCATCTGCGGGAAGGCGGCGACCTTCTGGAAGTAGTTGAACCAGGGCACGATGCCGAACTCGACGTCGCGGTACGCCTGTTCCTTGGTCTCGGCGATGTGCATCAGCCCGACGAGCCGCCAGCCCGAGCGGTCCGGCGTCGGCTGGCCGAAGTGCGCGGCCCGCTCCTCGACGACGCTCCAGTGGTGGGCCAGGGCGTCGAACCCGTCCTGGGTGAGCGTGGCGCCGATGGACAGCAGTCCGGTGCCGTGCCGGCCGGCGAGCCGCGGGCCGGTGGGCGAGGCGACCGCGGCGACGGCGATGTCGAAGCGCGGGTCGGTGAAGGGGCGCAGCTGCAGCTGGGCGTCGATCAGGTTGTGGGTCTTCGTCTGCTGCGTGACGGACTCGCCGGCGAGCAGCCGCATGATGATGTCGAGGTTGACGTCGAGCAGCTCGCGCGTGTCGGTCGGGTTGAGCCCGATCATCGCCGAGTCGGTGGGCAGCGAGCCCGGGCCGACGCCCAGCATCGTCCGGCCGCGGGTCAGGTGGTCGAGCATGACCATGCGGTCCGCCACCCACAGCGGGTTGTGGTAGGCGATCGAGGTCACGCCCGTGCCGAGCTTGATGTTCCGGGTCCGCTCGGCCGCGGCCGCGATGAAGATCTCCGGCGACGCGATGATCTCGCTGCCCGCGGAGTGGTGCTCGCCGATCCAGGCCTCGTCGTAGCCGAGCCGGTCGAGGTGCGTGACGAACTCGAGGTCGCGCTGCAGGGCGAGCGTCGGGTTCTGCCCGGGCACGTGGAAGGGGGCGAGGAAGGTGCCGAACCGCAGTCGGGTCACGGGTTGCTCCTGATCGTCGTCGATCCTCACTGCTCGCACCGCGCAGGGAGGCGCGGGGAGGGGCACCGCCATCGTGGGGCGCGCCACCTGCCGCGCCGTGTCCGAAAACGGGACACCCGTGGGTCACCCGAGCAGCGGCAGCCCCCTTGACCAGCTTCGCGACCCGGTTGCGCGGGCCGACCACGCTCACGGCGCAGTACTCGATCTCCTGCGACGGGGGTCGCGGCGAGGGTCTCCAGGTACTCGCGTAGACGCGTCCGCTGGGCGGCGGCGGGCATGTCGGCCACGAACACGTCGTCCGATCCCCGGCGCGCTCGCGCAGCCGGGGTCCGGCCGGTGCCGGCGCTGATCGCCGTCCGTGTCCGTCCGCCCTCGCGTCGCACCATCGAGGGGTTCCGCAACTGGGTCACGCGACTGCCGGAGATCCTCGGCGTCTCGTGACGACGGGGGCCGAGGACTTCCTCCTGCACGTCGCGGTGCCGGAGAAGCAGGCCCTGTACTCCCTGGTCATCGAGACGCTCACCGAGCGCGCCGAGATCGCCGACGTGCGCACCTCGGTGGTCCACGAGCACATCGTGGGCGACGTCATAGCGTGACCGACACGATGGACACCCGTTCCAGACGGGTGTCTTGATCACCTACTACTGTCGCCGCCCATGGGACATCGCGAGGACCTGCTGGACGGCGCCGCCGACTGCCTGTACGAGAAGGGCTTCGGCCGGACGACCGCGCGGGACGTCGTCGCCGTCTCCGGCACGAACCTCGCCTCGATCGGCTACCACTTCGGCTCGAAGGAGGCCCTGCTCACCGAGGCCGCGGTGCGGGGTGCCGCGGACTGGGCCGAGGCCCTCGACCGCGCCCTCGCCCAGGTCGACCCGACCGCCTCCCCGGAGGAGCGGGTGGCGCAGACCTGGACCGCCGTGGTGGACCTGTTCACCCGCGAGCGACGGCTGTGGGTGACCTACGTCGAGTCCCTCGCCGAGTCGGCGCGCTCGCCGCGGCTGCACGACGCACTGGTGGGCGCGCAGCACCGGACCCGCGAGGAGCTGGCCTCGATGTTCCACGCGCTGCCCGACGACCCGGCCGAGGCCGACCACCGCACCCGGGTGCTCGGCGGCTTCTACCAGGCGCTGCTCACCGGGCTGATGGTGCAGTGGGTCGTCGACCCGGAGGCCGCCCCGACCGGCGCGGACGTGGCCGAGGCGATCGGGATGCTCGTCGGCTCGCCGGAGCTGGCCGCCCACTGACGACGCCCACCGACGACGCCCACCGACGACGCCCACTGACGACGCCCATTGAGCGGCATCACTGGTTACGGCCTCACCGGTCGCGCTGCGGCCGCCCGATCCCGAAGGCGTACAGGACCCCGAGCGCGGCGAGCGGCGGCAGCCCGGTCCACAGGAACCACGGGTAGAGCAGCTCGCCGGTGGTGATCGAGACGATTCCCCAGGCCACGAGGTTCACCACCGCGATCGTGGTGAAGATGATCGTGAGCACGCGCATCGCCGTGCCACCGCCGGTCTCGGAGAAGACGCGCCGGCGGGAGACGTCGGGCAGCCGCGCCGGGGCCGCCGGCAGGTCCCGGAGCAGGCGGGTCAGGTCGCCGCGGGTGCGCGCCTCCCAGACCTCCCGCGAGCGGGTGTCGTACTCGCCGAGGTCGATCAGGCCCTCGCCCTGCGCCCACTGCAGGTGCCGCGCCGCCCGGGCGCGGTCGGCGTCGGAGACACGGAGGTCCTCGGGGCGCACCGGCTCTGTCACTCCCTCCATGGTGCCCGTCCGGGCGGTGTGACGGATCAGGGATCGCCCGGATGCGCGCTGCCCCGCATGCCGTGCGCATGACGGGCCCCAGCTCCCCGGACCCCCGCCCCGCCTCCCCCGGCACGGCCGCCTTCGACCACCTCCCCCGGCCCGACGCCGTCGCCGCCCTGCTCACCGTGTGCTCCTCGCCTGCGTGGGCCGAGGCCGTGGCCGACGGCCGCCCCTACGACGATCTCGACGCCCTGCTCGCCGCGGCCGACGCCGCGCTGGACCGGCTCGACGCGGCCGGGATCGGCGACGCCCTCGCCGGGCACCCACGCATCGGCGAGCGGGCCGTCCACTCGGCCACCTCCGCCCGCGAGCAGGCGGGGATGTCCGGGGCGTCGGACGAGGTCCGGGCCGCGATGGCCGAGGGCAACGCCGAGTACGAGCGCCGGTTCGGGCACGTCTACCTCGTGTGCGCCTCGGGTCGCAGCGCCGAGGAGCTGCTGGCCGTGCTGCGCGAGCGGCTCGGCAACTCCGCGGAGGAGGGAGGCCCGGCGCACCCGCGCGGAGCTTGCCGCGATCCACCGCCTGCGGCTCACCGGGCTCATCGTGCAGGATCGATGAGGTGAGTACGGCACCCTCCGGCCATCCCGTCGCCCCCGTCCCCGAGCGGCTGTTCGCGGACGACCGCGAGCAGCGCTGGCGCGCCCGCTTCACCGCGGTCCGCATGTCCCGTCCGGCCTGGGCGCTCGACGCGCCGGACCGCAGCGTGTACTCGTCGAACGCGAGCGGCACCACGCAGGTGCACACCTGGGACCGCGCCACGGGCCTGCACCGGCAGGTCACCGACCGGCCCGCCGGCACCCACTACGCCACCCTGCCGCCCGACGGCGAGCACGTGTGGTGGTTCGCCGACACGGACGGCGACGAGTTCGGCCACTGGGTCGCCGAACCCTTCGCCGGCCTGCCTACCGGCGCGGAGCCCGCGAACCCGCTGCCCGGCGTCGAGGACGGCTACCCCGCGGGCCTCGACATCGGCCGGGAGCTGGTCGCCGCCGGCACGTCGACGGACGAGGGCACCACGATCTGGCTGCACCGCCGCGGCTCCGACGAGCCCGCCACCCCGGTCTACCGGCACGCCGAGGACGCCGGCGTCGGCGGCCTCTCCGAGGACGAGACGCTGCTCGCGATCAGCCACTCCGAGCACGGCGACTCCCGGCACCCGGCACTGCGCGTCATGACGGTCGGCGGCGAGCTCGTCGCCGAGAAGTCCGACGGCCCGGGCAAGGGCCTGAGCCCGATCGCCTTCGCGCCCGTGCGCGGCGACCAGCGGCTGCTCGTCGGGCACGAGCGCCGCGGCCGCGAGGAGCTGCTGATCTGGGACGTCGCCGCGGACACCGAGACCGAGCTCGACCTGGGCCTGCCCGGTGAGCTCGACGCGGACTTCTACCCGGACGCCTCGGCCCTGCTGATCTGGCACACCCACGCGGCGCGCACCCGGCTCCACCGCTACGACCTCGCCACCGGCGAGCTCACGGAGCTGGGCACCGCCCCGGGCTGCATCGCCTCGGCCGACGTCCGGCCGGACGGGACGGTGGAGTACTCCAGCTCGTCGGCCGCCACCCCGTCGGCGGTGCGGGCGCTGCACCCGGACGGCACGGACCGCCGGCTGCTGACCCCGCCCGGCGAGCCCGCGCCCGAGTCCGTCCCGGTCGAGGACCTGTGGGTCGACGGGCCGGGCGGGAAGGTCCACGCACTCGTGGCCCGGCCTGCGCCCTCCGCCGACCACCCCGAAGGTCCCTACCCGGCGGTGTTCGCCCTGCACGGAGGCCCGCACGCCGCCGACGAGGACCGGTTCTCCGCCGCCCGCGCCGCCTGGGTGGACGCCGGGTTCGCCGTGGTCGAGGTCAACTACCGCGGCTCGACCGGGTACGGCTCGGCCTGGCGGGACGCGATCGAGGGCCGGCCGGGCCTGACGGAGCTCGAGGACGTCGCGGCGGTGTACGACGCCGTGGTGGCCGCCGGGCTCGCCGACCCGGCGCGCACGGTCGTCGAGGGCTGGTCGTGGGGCGGTTACCTGGCGCTGCTCGCCGCGGGCACCCAGCCCGAGCGGTGGGCCGGGGCGATCGGCGGGGTGCCGGTGGCCGACTACCTCGCCGCCTACGCCGACGAGATGGAGCAGCTGCGCGCCTTCGACCGTGCCCTGTTCGGCGGGTCGCCCGAGGAGGTGCCGGACCGCTACCGGAGCGCGTCGCCGCTCACCTACGTCGGCGAGGTGCGGGCGCCGGTGCTGGTGCTGGCCGGGGAGAACGACCCGCGCTGCCCGATCCGGCAGATCGACAACTACCTCGACGCGCTGCGTGAGCGCGCCGACCTGCCCTACGAGGTCGCGCGGTTCGACGCCGGCCACGGCTCGCTCGTCGTCGCCGAGACGCTCCGGCACGTGGCCACGGAGATCGACTTCGCCCGCCGCGCGCTCGACAGGATCACAGTCGCGCGCACGTAGGCGTCATCCGCGTGTAGTGATCCGGTAACCCGCCGCCGCCACGATGGGGTCGAATCGGCAAGGAGGCGGTCACGGTGGCGCTCTGGCGCGTGCACGTGGAGCTGGAGGATCGGCCCGGCCGGCTCGGTGAGCTGGCGACCGTGGTCGGTCGTTCGGGGTGCAACATCCTCTGGCTGCACGTGGTGGGGGAACCGGCCGACGACGGGTCGGTCACGGACGAGCTGCTGGTCGAGGTCCCGGAGGGGATCGAGCCCGCGAGCATGGTGGCCGCGCTCGAACGGGCCGGGATCCCGTGCACCCTGCTCGTCCGGGCGGACGCGACCGAGCTGGCCGACACCGCCACCACGGCGCTGGCCCTGGCCCGGATGGTCGCGGCCGACCCGGGCAGCGCGCCCCGGGCCGTCGCCACGCTGCTGCGGGCACGGATCGTCGAGCCGGGCGCGGCCGCCCGGACCGGGCACGTCCATCCGCTGCGGGTCGGCACGGCGCAGGTGCACCTGGGCCGGACGTGGCCGTTCACCGCCACCGAGCTCTCCCGCGCCGCCGCGCTGCTCGAGCTCGCGGCGCAGCTCTCGCTCAGCGACCCGCCCTCGCGGAGCATCGCGCGGACGGACCCGGTCCTGCTGCTGGTCGACGGGTCGGAGGTGCGGGTGCGCATCGCCGGCCCGGCCGACCTCCCGCTGGTCGCGGCCCTGCACGCCCGCTGCTCGCCGGCGACGCGCAGCGCCCGGTTCCTCTCCGCCGCCCCGCGCCTCGACCCGGACGAGCTCGACGCGCTGGTGGGGACGCCGCACGCGGCGTCCGGCCACCCGGCGCAGCGCACGATCCTCGCGCTGACCCCGGACGGCGGCAGCGCCGTGGGGATGGTCACCGTCGAGCGCACGACGGCGGCAGCGGCCTCGTTCGCCGTGGTCGTGGAGGACGCCTGGCAGGACCGCGGGCTGGGCACCGCGCTGGTCCGCCGCGCGGCCGAGGCGGCCGCGGAGCAGGGCGGCGAGGAGCTGGTGGCCACCACGCCCATGCAGAACATGCAGGTGGTGAAGCTGCTGCGCCGGGCCGGGCTGCGGCCCACCGCGGAGATCACCGGCGGGATGCTGCACGTCCGCGCCCCGCTGAGCCGCGTCGTCACCCGGGTCGGCTGACCCGGCCGAACCGGGCTCAGGGCAGGTCGGCGCAGGTGGCGCACGGCACGGCAGGTCAGGACAGGTCAGAGCAGGTCGAGGACCTTCTCCGGCGGGCGTCCGACCACGGCCCGCTCGCCGACGACGACGATCGGGCGCTCGATCAGGATCGGGTGGGCGGCCAGGGCGTCGAGCAGGGTGTCCCGGTCCGCGTCGGCGAGCCCGAGCTCCCCGTAGAGCTTCTCGCCGGTCCGCACGATCGCGCGCGGATCGTCCGTGCCGAGCTGCGCGAGCACCCGCTCCAGCGCGGCGCGGTCCGGCGAGTCGTCGAGGTAGCGCACGACGGCGGGATCCACGCCACGCTCGGTGAGCAGCGCGAGCGCACCGCGGCTCTTCGAGCAGCGTGGGTTGTGCCAGATCGTGACGGCGTCCTGAGGCCCGGCGTCGGTCATGCCCCGAGCCTAGATTGACCGGCATGACGCCTCCCACCACCGGCCTGCTGGTGTTCGACGGCCGTTGCGGGTTCTGCACCCGCACGGTCGGCTGGCTGCGCATGCTCGACCGGGACGCGCGGATCACCACGCTCCCGTACCAGCAGGCGGGCGCCCCGGAGAAGGCCGGCGCGACGGCTGCCGCGTGCGCCGACGAGGTCCACTTCGCCGCCGACGGCCGGACCGTCACCGGCGCGGCGGCGGTCAACGCGGCCCTCGCCGTCGCCCTCCGCACGGACCTGCCCGAACGGGTCTACTCCCGGACCGCACCGCTGCAGGACGGCGTCTACGCCTGGATCGCGCGGCACCGCGGTCGGCTGCCGGGCACCACGCCCTGGTGCGAGCGCTACCCCGACCTCTGCGGGTCCTGACAGCGCCGGACCACGACCGGCGCGGGCCGGGCAGGGCCGGAACACCGCGGCCGGACAGGGTCGGCCCCCGCGCCCCGGAAGGAGTGCGGGGCCGACCGCCGTGGTGGGAACTGCGCGTGCCTCCACTGGACCACGTTCTCTGGACCGGGTCAAGTTTTCGACCCGCTCACCCGGACCCCCTCCTCGCGCGCACCTGAAGCCACGCTGAGTGAGCACGCCGGGGGCCGCCCGTGCTCGGGCAGACTGGGACGCGATGAGCGAGATCCCGATCCCGCACCGCTCCGGCGGCGCGCGGTGAGCGCACCCCCCGGGCCCCACCCGCCGGCCGTCCGCACGGCCCGTCCGGGTTCCGGGCCGCCGCCTCCCCGCACACCCGAGCCCGGGTACGGCGGGGGTGGCCGAGGGCCACGGCGCGGCCTGGGCGGCCGCGTGCTCGGGGCGGTCCTGCTCGCGGCGGCCGCCTCGGTGTTCACCGTGCCGGACCTGTGGTTCGGGCTCGACCGGTGGAGCCCCTTCACGCAGATCGTCGCGTTCCGGGCGATCCTGCTCGTGGTCGTGGCGGTGGTGGCGCTCGCGCTCGCGTTGGTCACGCTCGGGATGCGACGTGCGTGGCCGTTTCCGCTGGCCATGCTGGTCGTCGTCGCGCTGACGGCCTCGACGATGGTGCCGCGCCTCTTCGCCGACCCGGTGCCGACCGGCGGCACGCCCGTGAAGGTGTTGTCCTTCAACGTCTACACGGGCGACGCCGACGTCCACGCGCTCGCGGACGTCATCCACCGCGAGCGACCCGACCTGGTCGCCCTGCCCGAGGCCGGGGAGCGCTACCGGCAGAAGCTCGCGCCGCTGATCGAGGATCTCGGCTACCGGACGGAGGCCTCGGTCGACCGCCGCTCGCAGGACGTCAACGGCGTCACCGCGGCGGTGTCCCCGCGGTTCGGCGACGTGACCTTCGACATCGGGAAGATCACCCCGGACTCGCCCTTCCCGTACGTCCAGGTCTCCGGCGGGGGGATGGGCGACCTGACCTTCGTCGCCTTCCACTCGGTGGCGCCCACCGCGGGCGCGGTCGCCCAGTGGCGGCAGGACCTTGCCGGCGTGAGTCGCTGGTGTACCGCGGCCTCCCCCGCGATCGTGGCCGGCGACTTCAACGCCACCCTCGACCACTCGGTCCTGCGGGCAGCCACAGCGGACTGCGGTGACGCGGCCGCGCAGCGCGGCACCGCGCTCACCGCGACCTGGCCGGCGATGCTGCCCCGCTGGCTGGGCGCCGAGATCGACCACGTCTTCGCGAACCACGGGGCGACCTCGGAGTCGTTCCAGGTCCTGGACCTGCCCGGCAGCGACCACCGGGCGATCCTGACGACCCTGCGGCTGCCGGCGTAGGCCGCGAAGGGGCCGTGCGCGGCGGCGTGCCGCCGCGCACGACCCGCCGGATCAGGCCGGCTCGAGCGCGAAGGTCTCCAGGTCCAGGACGAAGCCCTTGACCCGCATCTCCGGGAGGGTGAAGGGGCTGTCCACCAGGCGCGCGACGCCCTGGCGCTGTCTCTTATACACAAC
>NZ_JAJTTE010000068.1 GCF_021343995.1 Pseudonocardia terrae
TTCGTGTGTCACGACTCGCCCGAATCAGCGCGCTTCACCGGTGGATCCAGGCTGAATCGGGACTCGCTTCTGCTGTCGTCAGCAATGCTCTTGGACGCCAAGCACCGTTGGAGCAAGTACAGACTGAAAACCCGAGGCTGGCCACCCGACCGGATGTCGACAGGGGGATCTATTGTCGGACAACGGGAGATCCAGCGGATGCGTGGACTGTTCGTGAGTGCAAGCCGATCGGTATTTGCTTGCGAACAGATCGCGGACGTGCGATCGGTTGGCAGGCCAGCCCACGAGTTGGTTGGACGAACCGAACCGGTTGCCGCGGATGCCCACGCGCCCCTTCCACGGGGCTGGGCGCAGGCTGGTTTTGCGCCGGTTGGGCCCTGGCGCCCGCAGCGGCCATAGTCTCGCGGATGCCGTGCTTCTGCAGGGGACTCCTGCGGTAGGCGCAGGACCACGGTTTACGAGGTCTTCGCCCCCATCTACGTCGCCCGCTTCGCCAACCCCAGCGCGTAGTCCGGGTACCACTGCCCCGCAGGGGGCTCCCCCGGCCGGCATGCCCCGTCCGACTCCCCCGGCCGCTTGACCCACAACAGATCATCGACCAGCGGGTTGCCGGTCTGGGTCGTGGGCGGCGTTCCGAGAGCCCGGCCCGGCGGGTTGCAGAAGCTCGGGGCGCCGTCGACCTGGTCGGACCCCACCGGCCCCGCGCCGTTGCGGCTGGTGTCGATCACGAAGTGGGCGCCGCCGAGCGCCTGCGAGATCTTCGTGCCGTAGGCGATGTTGTCCTGGGTGGTCCAGAAGTTGGCGACGTTGAGCGCGAAGCCGTCCGCCCGCTTCACCCCCGACCGGTCCAGCGCTGCGGCGAGAGCGCCGGTGTCGGTGATGAAGCCGGGGTTGCCGGCGTCGAGGTAGACCCGCGCGCCCGCGCCCTTGAGCTGGTCGATCGCCTCGCCGAGGAGCTCGTAGCGCTCGTCGCGCAGGTTGCCGTCCACACAGCCGGAGATCTCGTGCGGCACTGCGTCGGGCTCGAGGACCACTGTGGCGCCGGTGCCGGCGAGCGCCGCGGCGAGGCCCTTGACCCACTGGCGGTACTGGCCGGCGTCGACCGCGCCGCCGCCCGAGAAGCTGCCGCAGTCCCGGTGCGGGATGTTGTAGCCCACCACCAGCGGCTTCTGGCCGGCCTGCTGCGCGCGCCCGACGTACGCCCGGGTGTCGGACTCGACGGCCGCGGGATCGGCCGAGACCCACAGCGGGACCGGCTGCTCGGCGATCTTCCGGATCTGCTGGGCGTCGTCCGCGCGGCCCTGCTGCTCCCACGTCGTGACCTGTGCCGCGGCGGGGGTGGTCGGGTCGACGAAGAAGCCCGTCGGCGAGGTGACCGCCGACTGGGCCGTGGGCGTCGGGCTCGGCTGCTCCTCCGCCGTCGACGAGCAGCCGAGCGCGGCGGCGGCGAGCACGCCACCGGACAGGAGGCTGCTCAGCCAACGGGAGAGACGACGTCGGGCCACGTCGACCGATTCTGGCAGAGCCGTCTCCGGCCTCACGTGACGTGCACCCAGTGGGCCTTCGACGGCGTGCCCGCGCCGTCGACCAGGAACAGCATGTAGTAGCCGGGCGGGACCAGGGTCGGCTGCGCGGGGATCGCGAGGTCCAGTGTGCCGTCCGGGTTCTTCGTGACGTCCAGGGCCACGGTGCGCTGCTCCACGTCCGTGGCGTGCGTGGCCGCGGACGGCCTGATCAGCCGTGCCTTTGCGATCTGCCCGGCCTCCGGCGAGGAGACGGTGATCGTGGAGCCGAGGGTCGCGGTGTCCGGCCCCGCGGTGATCGTCGGCTGCGGACCATGGAACAGGTACGGCGGCGTGTAGATCTCGAGGCGCTGCTCGAAGGGCGCGGTCTTGGTGTCCGCCGCGTCCTTGAACAGCGAGTTGCCGCCCAGGGTCATCACCTGGCCGGTGGGCAGCAGGATGCCCTCCGAGTGGTAGTCGCGGCCGACGAACGGGTCCGCGGCGGCCGCGAGCGTGTTCGTGTCCGGGTGGTAGAGGCTCGCGACCAGGTTGTCGCTCGCGCCCTTGCCCCGGTAGTCGCGCGAGCCGTTCGCGATCAGCAGCGAGTCGTCGGGCAGTTGCACGACGTTCGGGTAGCGGGTCGGCACCGGCAGGTCGGGGCCGGGCGTGTAGGCCGCCCGCGGGCCCTTCTTGAGGTCGATGACGTCGATCCGCTTGCTGGTCAGCGGAGACTCGCCGACGCCGCCACCCCCGACCACGATCATTTTCTGGTCCTGGACGGGCCCGGCCCAGGCCGAGCCGCTCGTCTCCATCTGGTCGGCGTCGCGCAGACCGGCGACGGGCCGGAAGGAGTTGTCCCCGAGGTTCCAGAAGCCCGGGATGCGCCCCTGGTCGGCGGGACCGTAGCCGGCGTTGGAGCCGGTGTAGAAGAGCGTGCCCTCCTTCGCCGTCTGGAAGATCGCGGGGTAGGTCGGGAAGTAGCGGAACAGGTCCGGACGCTCGGTCCAGGTCTTCGTCTTCGGGTCGAAGATCTCGTTCTGGCCGGGCAGGATCACGCCGCTGCCGTCGAGGCCCGAGGTGGTGAGCACGGTGCCGTCGGGCAGCCCGGTGAGCGTCGGGTACCACCGCTTGTGGTTCATGTCCCCCACCCGCACGTACTCCTCGGTGAAGGGGTCGAACTCGTAGGACTGCTCGATGCCCTGGTAGTCCTGCTTGTCCATGGTCATCTTCTGGCCGAGGCCGTAGACGTTGTCGGCGTCGGGCCCGGTCAGGCCGGTGATCGAGTACTGGGTCGGGGTGTCCGTGACGCCGGCGGTGCCGGTGTCCGTGGACTCGACCCACACCTGCGTCTCGCTCGCGGTGACCCTGACGTTGCCGCGCCGGTCGATCGGGGTCTTGGTCGCGGGCTTGACGCTGAAGGCGTTGGTGGCGAGGTACCTGCGGCCGTCGGGCGCGCGGAACTCGGTGCCCTTCGGGAAGTCCCGGCCGGCGTCGGGGTTCTCGTTCTTGACGACGAGCTGCCCCGCCGCCTTGGTCACCGCGCCGTCGAGGATCTCGTAGCGCTGCGTGCCGCCGGCGACGAGGAGCTTGCCGTCGGAGAGGAAGGCGTGCCCGCCGCAGAACATGTCGTCGGGCGTCAGGACGATCCGGCCCTGGCCGGTCGCCGGGTCGTAGACCAGGGACTTGAAGGTGCCGGCGTCGAACTGGGTCTGGTCGTTGCCCGAGCCGGCCACGATCAGCAGCTTGCCGGTGGGCAACAGCGCCGCGTGGATGGCGTTGACCCGCAGGTCGGAGGGGAGGTCGATGACGTCCCACTTGCCGTACTGCGCCTTGTACTCGGCGCTGTTGATCAGTTTGTCGTGCTGGTAGTCGCTGACGAACGCCAACGCGGGCGGCACGTTCACGGCCAGCAGAACACCGGGGACCGTCACGAGGGTGGCCAGCTTGCGGTGCCGGACCAACCCCCTCAGGACGGCGCGCAGGGCGCGCTTCACGCGATGGCTCCGATCTCGTCGTCGTTCTCACGGGGTTCGGGGACGGCACCCGTGCGCAGCAGGCCGGGCTGGGCCGGGATGGGCGGCTGCGGGTGGAGCGGCCGGACGGGCGCGGCGGCTCCGACCAGCTCGCTCGGGGACTGGGCCTGGACGGCGTCGTCGCGCTCGAGTGCCCAGAGGGCGAGCGGCGCGAGGCTGACCAGCAGGGCGATCGCCGGCCACATCATCACGTCGACGTTGGCGTAGCCGAGGACGACCGACGCGAGGAGTGCGGCGGCCAGCAGGGCGGACCACTGCAGGTGGCGACGGAAGGTGCGCAGCCGGTCCGGGGACGCCGCGTCGGCCTTCGGGGTCACCACGAACTTCGCGGGCCGGCGCAGCACGGTGGCGGTCAGCGCGCTCGCGTAGATCGGGGCGGAGAGGACCGACATCGCCATCCCGCGCAGCCCGGCGCTGCCGACCGCCTCGTAGGGACTGACGTTGTAGCGGCGGTTGCGGATGTAGACCCACGCCTGGAACAGCGTGGCGTCGACGTAGAGGGCGAGCCAGAGCTCGGGCGGGACAACGATGCCGGCCACGCCGAAGGCCAGGTACAGGGTCGCGTTGACCGCGCCGAGGATCCAGCCGAGCGCCATCGACGGGTAGAAGGTCGTGATCAGCAGGTAGTGCAGCATCCGGCCCGGCGACAGCCGCAGGAACCGCCGCCAGAAGGAGCCGGAGAGGATCTCGAAGGTGCCCCGGGACCAGCGCAGCTGCTGGCTGAAGTAGTCGGTCCAGGAGGAGGGCCCCTCCCCCACCGCGACGACGTCGGGTGTGTAGACCGAGCGCCACCGCCGGCCGGTCGCGGGGTTGCGGCGGGTGTGCAGGGCCAGGCCGGTGGCCATGTCCTCGGTGATCGAGTCCGCGAGGCCGCCGATGCACAGGAGTGCGTCGATGCGGACGGCGTTGTTCGTGCCGACCAGCATCGGGATCCCGTAGGCGTTGGCCGCGCGCTGGATCACGCTGTGGAAGGGGAACTGCTGGGACTCGGCCGCCTTCGTCACGAAGTTGTCGACGTTGGCGTAGCACTGCGGGCCGACCACGAACGCGACGTCCGGGTCGCGGAAGTAGCCGAGCATCCGCTCCGCGTAGTTCGGCAGCGGCACGTGGTCGGGGTCGACGGAGAGGAAGACGTCGTAGCGGTAGCCGTGGGCGTCGACCCAGGCGTTGTAGTTGCCGTGCTTGGTCTTCGCCTTGAAGAAGCCGCGGGGCTGGTTGTAGGCCTCGACGCCCTTGCGGGAGAAGTGGTACACGCCCGTCTCCCGGCACATCTCCTTGACGGCCGGGTCGTCGCCCTCGTCGAGGAGCCAGACGTCGAACCGGCCCTCGTGGCGGATCCGCCGAGCGGCCTCGAGCGTGGTCCGGACCATCTCGATCGGTTCCTTGCCGGGCACGATCGTGGTCAGGAACGCCACCCGGAGGTCACTGGCGGGGCGGACCGGGATCGGGTCGCGCGCCAGGATCGAGGCCAAGGACAGCGACACGACGTTCACCAGGCGCAGGGCCTCGACCAACGCGATCGAGGCGATGACGAACACGTTGGCGGCTTGGGCGAAGGTGTTGCCGTCGACCTCGGGGCGGTGGCTGGGGTGCAGCAGCCACAGCACGAAGCCGATCTCGACGGCGACGTTGAGGACGACGATCGCGAGGGACCCCGCGTAGCGGCGGAAGCCGTCGGACTTGTGTACGCCCTTGAACTCGACACGGTAGGGGCGGTCAGTGGGGGGCTCGGTGGCGGGACCGGAGATCTCGCTGAAGGCACGGACGCGTTCCTGCTCCCCGACTGGACTCGTCACGACTGATCCCATCTGACTCTCAGCAACCGGTGGGATCGCTCGTGCGGCAGCGCGGACGTGCTCCCCCTGCACGGAGAGTGGTGAGCCACGCTCCGCGCATCAGCCTTTCGAGGTCAGATCCTCAGGTGTTACTCAGGAGAATCGTTACTTTTCGTCCGGTTTGCTGCGTCGACTTTTCACTCGTGCCCCCGGACGGTCTAGCGTATTCGACTACTCAGTGTCGACTCGCACATCCTTGTAGACCAACCACGCACTCAGGTCGGCCGAGTACGTCACAGGACCAAAGCCCCTGGCTCTCGTCAAAATTGACGACGGACCTGGCGATCATCACTTGTGACGATCCGTGATGGGCTGGGCTAACAGGGTCACCGGAGCGGCCGACAAGCGGATCAGATGTGGATCGAGGGGTTCGCATCGGAGCCCGAGGAGTAGCCCGACATGACCGCCGCGTTCGACGAGCTCACCGTCGACCTCAGCAGCGTTCCCGTTCCCGCCCAGTGCCCGGCTCCGGTCGAGGCCGTCCGGGCGCTGGAGCTGCCGCCGACGCGGCGGGCCGGGGCTGCGTGGGCGGTGCTCAACGCGGTCGTCGCGGTGCTGATCGTGCTACTCGTCCTGCCGGTCCTGCTGGCCGTCGCGGTCGCGGTCAAGCTCGACGGCGGGCCGGTCGCCGGCTGATGGTCAAGCCGGGCATGGCCGGGCTGTGGCAGGTGTCCGGGCGCAGCGACCTGACCTGGGACGAGTCGATCACCCTCGACGCCCGCTACGTCGACACCTGGTTTCCAGCCCTCGACCTCACGATCCTCGCCCTGACGCTCGGTACGGTCGTCAAGGGCGACGGGGCGTACTGAGCTCCGAGGAGGTCACCCGCACGGGGCCCGTGAGCAGCCACGCCATCAGCGGGAGGTCCGGCCGACGGATCTGCTGAAGTCGACGACGGAGCCCGCGGCTCGTGGCTGCGTACGCCTCGAGCGCCGTGCGGGCCAGAGCGCCCCGCGTGCAGGGGCCGATGAACGCGAACGGGACCTGCCGGTAAGCCCTGCCTCCTACGCTTCGGCCCTGAGACCCGACCAACCGGTTGACCCGACCCAGGTTCCGGAGGTCCTCGATCATCGGCTCGACGAGCGCGGCGTCCAGCACTGCGATGATGCTGTCGTCGACGTCGGGACACGCCGGGTACGGCAGCGGGGTCGTTACCGGTGGCACGGTCGCGGGATGGGTCGCCAGGACCACGAGCCGGTCGGCGCCGAGGTCGAGCGCGGGTTTGAGGGGCACGTTGAGCCGGACCCCGCCGTCGAGGAACCACTCGTCGCCGATTTGCCCCGGCGGGAACAGAACAGGGATCGCCGCGGACGCGAGGACGTGCTCCACGCCGATCGCGGCGCCCACGTAGTCGATCGGGCGGTCCTGAACCGGTGCCGGGACCGCTCCGCCGTCGACGAAGACCGTCGCCCGCCCGGTCGTGACCGACGTGGCGACCACCGCGACCCGAGTCACGCCGGTCGCGGTGTTGGTGTGCAGCCGCGTCCAGTTCACCTTGATCCGGGCCGTCTCGTACAGCGGGGCGGTGTCGACCAGCGACGTCAACCGCACGCCCGGGATGTGAGCGGTCTGACCGAGGAAGGTGAGTAGCCGGCCGAAACTCGATCGGACCACCGAGCTGAGGACGTCCTGCAGACTGATCCCCTGCCAGACTTGGAGCACCGCCGCCACCTGGTCCGCGACGGGGCGATGGGCATACGCCGCGAACAGGGCGGCGTTGATCGCGCCGGCGCTGGTCCCGACGTAGAGCGCGGGCCGCCGACCCTCTGCGTCCAGGGCCGGGAGCAGCACGGACAGGGCCCCGGCCTCGTACGCACCCCGAGCCCCACCACCGGCCAGGACGACGCCGATCCGCTCCCCCGCCGCGACCTCGCGCTCCGCCATCCCGACCCCCCGGTTCCTAGCGGTGTCCAGTGGCGAGAGTCCGCGCAGGATCCGGCGGATACATCGACTTCCTTCGCTATCCGGGTTGATCTCCAGTCACAGTGCGGCCAGGGTGTGGTGGTGCCCGCTCGCGAGGGCGACCGTCGAGGTGATCCGACGGACGAGGGCCGGGGTGTGGTGATCGGTCGTGCTTCCGTCCCCGAGAGCCCCGGCGATGTTGTTGCCCCACGCCCAGACCTGTCGACGCTGGTCGACCGCGAGGCAGTGGAAGGGGCAGGCCCCACCGACCACGGAGACGACGTCCGCCAGGCCGAGGACCTTGTCCGGCGTGGGTCGCGGGGTCAGGGTGCCGTCGCCGAGCTGGCCCCACTGGTTGTCGCCCCAGGCCCAGGCGGTGCCGTCGACCACGGCGAGGGTCACGCCGATGCCGCCGGCGACCGACGTCACCGGGCCCTCGAGCTCGACGTGGAAGGGCCTGAGCCGGTCGTGGTACGCCGGGGGGACGTTGACCATGCCGTCGCCGATCTCCCCGTACGCGTTGGAACCCCAGGTCCAGAGTCGTCCGGTGTCGTCGACCGCCATGCTGTGGAAGCCACCGGTGCTGATGTGGGTGATCCGGCCGACGTCGGCGGGAAACCGGACGGGCCGTGGCACGGGGTCCGCGGTCTTGGTGCCCGAGCCGAGCTGGCCGGCGTTGTTGTTGCCCCAGGTCCAGACGGTGCCGTCCGTCCGCAGCGCCATGCTGTGCGCCCAGCCCGCGGTGATCGCCGTCACGCGGTCGAGGCCGGCAACGGGGCCGGGCTCGGGCTGGGGCCGGTCGTCGGACTGCGGGTTCTGGTACTGCAGGCCCCAGGTCTGAACCGTGCCGTCGTCGAGCAGGGCGAGGCTGTGCGAGAAACCCGCCGCGATCGCGACGGTGGGGCGGGGCAGGTCGATCCGGACCGGTTCGTGGCGGTGCGTGGTCGACCCGTCCCCGACCTGACCGGCCCAGTTGGGGCCCCAGGCCCAGACCACGCCAAGGTCCTCGCCGTCGTCGACCAGCGCGAGGCTGTGGGAGCCTGCGGAGAGGGCGGTGACGCCGCTGAGCTGCTCGAGCACCGTCGGCGAGTGTCGGTCGGTGGTGGTGCCGTCGCCGAGCTCCCCGTCCCGGTTCAAGCCCCACACCCAGGTCCGCGTGTCGCGGAACGGCTCCGGCTCCGCGCACCCGCCGAACGTCTGGACGAAGACGTACCCGAGGTTGTCCGACGCCACGGCGGTCTCCACGAGCCCGGGCACGACCGCGATCCCGGTCTCCCGGTAGCTAGGGTCGAGCATGGTGCGGTGGTGCTCGGAACTGCTGATCCACCAGCCCACGGCCGCTTTCGCGCTGGTGTTCGGGTTCGGCGGCCCCGTGTAGTACGCGTCGTACCCGTTCTCGTTGGTCGGGACGGGGTTCCCGCCGCAGTAGCCGGTGTCCGCGATGCGGCTCTTCGGGGTCGACCCGGTGATCGGGTTAGTGTGGATGTGGGTGCCGCCGCCGTCCCACCACTTGATCAGGACGGCGTCGTGGGCCTGCCGCCGAGCGGCGACACGCAGCCGGGCGTTCAAGGTCAGCGGGGCGCGCCCGTTTGCCGCCCGCTCCTCGTTGACGAGGCAGAGGACTGCAGCCTCGGCGTCGGCCTGGGCGAGCTCGGCGGCGGGGACGTCGGCGTTTTCGCAGGTCATCGTGACCACTCCGTCCGATCGGGACACTCGGCAACCCGCTCGCCGCCTCGGCGCCGAGCGTTACCCCGAGTCCCGTTGTTCTTCCGCCAGACCCGGGTCGGCCGGTACGGCGGTAGGCGACGGGGCGTACTGAGCCCGCCCGTCAGGGGCTCGCCGTGGTCGTGATCGTGATCTTGGGGCCGGGAGCGGAGATCGAGTCGATCTCGAGCCCCGACTTCTGACCGTCCCACCAACGGCTGTTCGGTGCGGAGGTGCTGCCGAAGGCGGTGGCGAACGGTGCGCCGTAGAGATCCGACGTGTCGCCCATGTTGGCCGCGTGCTCCAGGTCGAAATGGTTGTCCGCCTGCTCGAGCGAGCATTCGTAGTGCTGTGCCGGTGTCATCTGCTCGTTGTCGTTGCTGCCGAGCTCGTCCACGTGCCAGATGACCAAGCCCTCGTCCGGGAGTGCGCTGTCCCGCCCGGACCGCTGCCGGTTCTCCACGATGAAGTACTCGGTCGCGTTGCGGCGCTTGATCAGGAACTCGTTGGTCCCGGCCTGCACCGCGAGGGTCGTTCCCGGTTCGATCGGACTGAGCGACGAAGCCCATCCGGACGCGTTCTTCAGATAGGCATTGACGTGGACGGGATTGACGTCCGACCCACCGCCGCACATCAGGCAGTAGTTGCCGATGCCGTTGCCCTCGGACCCGTAGTCGTACAGATCGGGGTAGTCGCAGATCACGTGCCCGTTCTCGTGGCAGAACGTCCGGAGCGTCAGGCGGCTGCCCATGTTGGTGATCTGGTAGTCGTAGATCAGCTTGTCCGGCGCCGCCGGGTACGACGCATCCAGATGCCAGGAATGCGGCCACAGGCCCTTGGCCCAGTTGTTCACGCGGGGCCCGGCGTAGAAGACGTTGAGCGCGCGCACGAAGTCCGCGTCGTCGGTCGTGAGCGTGGAGAAGTCGAACCCGTCGGCCACGAGGTGGTCGAGTGCCTCGGTGATCAGTTCCCGGGCCCGTACCGGCTGGGGCACTGTCTCGTCGGTGTAGTACGCGCGGTCGCGCTTCGCGGTGTAGTAGGCGGTGACGACGTTCTGATAGGTCAGCTTCCCGCCTGACACCTCGGTGAAGTAGTCGCGTACGGAGCCGTTGTTGCCGAACTCGGTGTAGCCGGACTCGTTGCAGAAGGCCTCGACCTGGTCCTTCGTGATCGTGCCCTGCACGTCCGGGAACTGGACGAGCAGGCACAGACCCACGTAGTTCCCCACCGTGTGCGCACTCGGAGGCGCCGGGGCGGGGCCCGGCCTGCCCACGGTCAGCCGCGCCCTCCGTTCTGCCCGGCGGATCTCCCATCGCGGCCGGTCCTCGTCCTGGCCTCGGTTGGCGTTCACCGTCTCGGCCACCGCCTCGGGACGCACCCGCAGGTGCTTGGGCAGGTCGAGCTCAGCGGGATCGACGGTGTCGAAGCGAGGTCCTTCCGGGAGCAGATCCTGCTTGTCCGTGGCGACCGTCGCATAGTGGAAGAAGCCGGTCTCCGGGTCCTGGACGAGCGTGTACCCGTCGAGGCTCTCGAGCACCGCGGCGAACTGGTTGCCCCAGGCCCGTGCCTGCACCTCCGTGCCGTCGGGATTGAACAGCGTGACGAGTTCACCGCCATATGGGACCGGCATGGCATCCCCCTGACCACGAATTGGGAAAGCAGCCACGGTAGCCATCGGTGAGTGGCGTAGGGGCTCGACTACGCAGAGGTACGTACGCCTGTATCCGGCTCGCTATCCGTTCGCATTCTGCTCGCTGTCGTCCGGAGTCGCCGACTCGCCCGTGCTGACTGTGTCTGGGCTCGTGGTGGTCGTCCTCGGTGTCGAGCGCCTCGGTGTGGTCGTGGTGGTCGACGGCGTCGGGGTGGGTTTCGGTGTCGTGCGGGATTTCGCTGTGGTCGTCGGCGGAGGTGCGGTCGACGGAATGGTCGTCGTGGTCTTCGGTGGCGTGGTCGTCGTGCTCCGCAGGGGTGTGGTCGTGGAAGAGCGGGACTTCGGCGTGGTGTTCGGCGGGCGCGACGACGAGGTCGCCGGGACGACCGGCGGCGGGGCCGGCGGGGCCGCCTCGTTCTCCGGGGTCAGCGGGTTGTCCACCCCGCTCGCGGAGCGGACGAACGGCGGGCTCTGGCCACCCGGGCAGCTGACGACGGCGGGCGTGACCCGATTCAGGGCGACGGTCAGTGCCGAGTAGACCGCGCAGCGCGCCGAGTTTCGGTCCGGGCCCAGGCCGTTCCAGCCGTAGGTGCTCGCCTGCTGGAAGCGGGATCGGCCCCCGGCCTCGTCGCCCTTGCACATCGCGATCGCGGCGGCGAAGAGCACGACCTCGCGTGGGCTCGTGAGACGGTCCCACTGCGCGTCCAGGGCCTGCTGGCCGGCATCGCACCCGGTCCGTACGGCGCGGTAGACGTCGGCGTCGGGCCCGTCGCCCGTGACGTCGGCAACCAAGGCCCAGTCGTAGCTCGGCGGGAAGGTCGGGACCGGCCGGGCCGTCGAGCCCGAGCCGCACGCGGCCAGCAACACGCCCACGCCGACGACGGCCAGGCCGCGGATCAGCCGCGCCCCGCCCGCACGGACGGGCCGAGCAGGAGGACGCCCGTCCCCGCCGGCCATCCGGCGAGGGTCCCAGGCGCGGCGGTGAGCGTCATCGGCATGATGGCGGAGTCCGATGAGGTCCGCCCGGCAGCCGAACGCCGGGTCAGCGGGACGGGACGATCTTCTGGACGATCCGGTACACGGCGTCGGTGATCAGCAGGACCGCGTCGTGGTGCGCCTGCGGGGGCTTGCCGATCGGGTCGCCGACCGACAGGTCCTCGCGGTCGAGCGGCACCAGCCCGCGCTTCATCCGGGCCTGCTCCACCAGCTCGTGGGCCCGCTTCACCGGGTCGCCCTCGGGGAGCATGGTCTCGTCGACGGCGTCGGCCAGCGCGGCGAACTCCCGCAGCGCGAACGTGTTCTTCAGGCCGGCGGGCTCCCGCTCCACGACGGCGCTGCGGTGGCGCAGGCCGGCCCCGAGGACGAGATCGGCCTTGCGGACCATCGGGCTCCGCAGCTGGCGGGCACGGAACGCGCCGGCCTGGGCGGGTCCGTCGAGTCCCCAGGGCGCCAGCTCGTCCCGGGTGTCGGGGTGCATCATCTCCCCCACCACCGCGTTCACCCCGGCGCTCAAGATCTCGAACCGCGCCGCCTCGCGGCCCCCGAGCTTCCCGACGAGCAGGTGACGCGTCATGATCTCCGCGGCCGGGGAACGACAGAGGTTGCCGGTGCAGACGAACAGCAGCCGGAACGTGTCGGCCCGCTCGGGGTCGAGGTCCGGCTTGGCGTGTCTGCCCACGTCGTTCAGTGTGACTGGTCGATCGGCGGTCTGCCCACTCCGCGGCACGTCAGGGTGACGGGCACGGCAGGATCCGGGTGCGGGGAGGCGAGGGGCGATGGTCACGGACGAGCAGCGGGCTCGCTGGGCGAGGTGCTGGGACGCGAGCGCCGACCGCACCGACCGGTCGATGCGCCGACTGGACCGGCTGCTGTTCCGCGACACCCGGGGCTGGGTCTGCTCCCGGGCGGAGGGCACGGTCCTCGAGGTCGCCGTCGGGACCGGGTTGAACCTGCCCCACTACCCCGCCGGGGTCCGGCTCTCGGGCGTCGACCTCAGCCCCTCGATGGTCCGGACGGCCCAGGAGCAGGCCAAATTTCTCGGGATCGAAGCCGACCTGCGGGTCGGCGACGCCGAACGACTCGACCTCCCCGACGCGTCCGTGGACACCGTGGTGTGCACGTTCTCCCTCTGCGGCATCCCCGACGACCAGCGGGCGGTCGACGAGATGGTGCGAGTGCTCAAGCCGGGTGGGCGGCTCCTCCTGGCCGACCACGTCGCGTCGTCCGTGGCGGTCGTGCGGCTCGTGCAGCGGGCCACGGAGTGGGTGTCGATCCCGGTCGGCGGGGAGCACTTCCGACGCCGGCCGCTCCACCACGTCGTCGCCGCCGGTCTGCAGGTCGAGCAGCGGGAGCGATTCGCCCTCGGGCTCGTCGAGCGGCTCGTGGCCCGCAAGCCGCGCGCCTGACACTCCCTCATCAATGCTGGGTATCTCCGGCACGGAGGGTTAACGAACGAGCACTCGTCGGCGAACATCGGGGCGTAGACTCCCGCCGCGCCTGCGGCGGGTCGTACTGATCGGCCCACCGCCCCGATCAGTACGCGGACGGCCCGTCCCCGCGTCCGGGGACGGGCCGTTTGAGCGTCAGGCGGCCTGGGCCAGCCACGGCTCCCAGGCCGGATGCGGCTCGACGGCCAGCACGAGTACCCCTCCGGCAGCACGGCTCGGCGGCTTGGGCGTGACCCGCAGGACCCAGCCGATCTCCTCGATCAGCTTGTCGGCCTTCTTCGAGTTGCAGGCCCTGCAGGCGGCGACGCAGTTCTCCCAGCTGTGCGCCCCGCCGCGGCTGCGCGGGATCACGTGGTCGATCGTGTCGGCCTTCTTGCCGCAGTAGCCGCACCGGCGCAGGTCGCGGCGGAGAACACCGGCCCGGGTCATCGGGACCGCGCGGCGATAGGGGACGCGCACGTAGCGGGAGAGTCGCATCACCGAGGGAGCGGGGACGGTGAGGCTCTCCGAATGGAAGGCCGCCCCTTCGAGGGCGGCCTGCACACACTCCGCCTTGCCGGAGAGCATCAGGACGATCGCGCGTTTGGCCGTGACGACGGCGAGAGGCTCGAAACTCGCATTGAGCAGCAGCACCCGTGAACCCGGCGGGAGCGCCGTCACCCCGGCACTCCCTGCCCCCGTCTCCCCCTCCCCTGGCTCGGGGACGGCGACGAGGGGTTGGGGTTGTCGATCCGGCACGCGACCACCTCCGCTCGGATGAGGTAAGTCGACCATACGAGAGCCGGGTTACGCACGTGTGATATTGAGGCGGACACGCGGTGCTGGTGGGCGGCCCAGATGATCCGACGAGCGGCGGCGACAGGACGGCCGGTTCGTCCCCGAACACGCCACGTCCCCACCACCCGACGGCGGTGGGGACGTACGACGCGTGGCGCCGGGACCCTGCGGCGGTCAGGACTCCCAGCGGCGGACCTGCCCGTGGGGGTCGTCGACCTCGACGCGCTCCTTGCGGACGGTGTCGGACACCTTCCGGTCCTCGGTCACCGTCTCCTTGCCCAGGCGGACCTTCTCGACGGCCTCGGTCTGCTTGTCCACCACCGGACGCTCGGCGTGCAGGGTCACCTCCTGCTCGTCCTCACCGATCGAGGCGCGTCCCCGCCCGGTGCCGTCGGTGACGGGCTCGCGCTCGAGGCGGACCTCCTCGTGGGAGACCGGCACCGTCACGTTCTGCTCCTCGGTGACCACGTACTTGCGCAGGCGGACGCGGCCCGTCTCCTCCGCCTCCGTGCCCACCCGCAGGCGCTCCTCGGAGCGGGTCACCGCCGCGTCGTCGTGGTGGCGGCTGGGCCGCTCGTCCGCGCCCTGGGTGGCCCGGTCGGCCGGGCCGGTGTTCCCGGAGCGGCCGGTACCGCCGGCGGCACCCGTGTCGTAGTGGCGCACCAGGGCCTGCTCGTCGGGGGCGTCCAGGTGCGAGTCGCCCTCACCGACCTGCGGGGCGTCCTTGACCTGGCTCTTGGCCACCGGCAGCTCCACGTGGCCGTCCTTCAGGTCCGCGCCGCGCAGCGGGACGAAGCTCTCCCGCATCCCGAACAGGCCCGTGTTGACCGTCGCCCAGGTCGGCGCGCCGTTGCGGTCGTCGACGTAGACCTGGCCGATCTTCCCGATCTTCTCCCCACGCGTGTCGTACGCCGGGCGGCCGATGAGGTCGCGGGTCATCTCCTGCGTGATCATCACTCGTCTCCTTCGGTTGACTGCGTGGCTTCCGGCCGACGACCGCCGCCTCCGTCCGGGGCCGCCACCGGAGGGGTGGACGGCACGATCGCCGACTACCCGCGCCGATCCGCTCGTCGGAACCATCGAGTGATCCACGTGGTCCGGACGGACCACACGTCGATCATGGCGCTCACACCCTCGGTGATCCGCCGGCGAGGCGCGGGCACTCACTCGTGGTGGAGCACCGTTCATCAACCTTGGGGAAGCCGCCGTTCCGCTGTCACGTCGCGAGACTCCGCCGCGATAGGCCGACTGATCGCGCTGTTTCGTCCTCCAGGAGTCCCGGTGTCCAGCCCCCGCCGCCCGCTCGCCCTGCCCGACATCGAGCCCGCCACCCAGCTGCTGCCCGTGGTGCCGCAGCAGGAGGTGCCCGAGCCCCGGGTCGAGCTCGACGACTACCTGACCGACCTGCCCGAGCCCGTCGCAGTCACGCGGCGTCGGGACCCGCTGGTGTGGGCCGCCGCGGCGCTGCCGGTGCTCGCGCTGCTCGCGATCCTGCTGGTGATCATCCTCTGAGGTTCTGGAGCGATCGCTCAAGTAGTCTGACGGGCATGTGGTTCTGGCTCGCCGGTGCGATCGTCGCCGAGGTGACCGGCACGGTCGCCCTCCGCTTCTCCGACGGTTTCAGCAAGCTCTGGCCGTCCTTGATCGTGGTGCTGGGGTACGGGATCGCGTTCTACTCGCTCTCCCGGGCACTGTCCGGCGGCATCCCGATCGGCGTCGCGTACGGGGTGTGGGCGGCCGTGGGGGTCGCGCTCATCGCCCTGATCGGCGCGTTCTTCCTGGGTGAGTCGCTGAGCTGGGTGCAGGTCGGCGGGATCGCGCTGGTGATCGTGGGAGTGCTGGCGTTGGAGCTGGGCCGGACCTCGCATGCCGCCTGAGATCGCCGACGGCCGGCTGCGCAAGGGAGCTCTGCGCCGCCGCGCGCTTCTCGACGCCACGCTGCGGCTCGTCGGCCGGAGCGGCGTGGCGGCAGTGACCCAACGGGCGGCCGCGGCCGAAGCGGGGCTGCCGCCGAGCGCGGTTCTGTACTACTTCGCGAGCGTCGACGAGCTGCTGGTCACGGCATTGCGGGAGGTCAACGACCGGTACGTCGGCGACCTGCGCGCGGTCGAGTCACTCGACGCCCTGGCCGACCTCATCGCCGACTACGCGGCACAGGATCGTGAGCGCACGATCGCCGAGTACGACCTCTACCTGCTCGCTGCCCGCCGCCCCGACCTGCGGGACGAGCTGGAGCGGTGGGACCGGGCGTTGGACGATCTCGCTCGTCGCCTGGCTCCGGACCAGGCCGACCTCTTCGCGGCCGCCGTCAACGGGCTCTACCTTCGGGCCGCCACAAGCGGGATTGACCGGACGACCGTCGCCCGCATCCTCGACGCTCGGATCACGTGATCGCGGCGAGCGTCCGCTGCGTTTGCACACCGTTAAGGCGTGCGTGCCGATCAGTGGGGAACGTGCGGCCACGCTGCGGCGGGGGGATTTCCGCAGCGTGGCCGCACCGGCCGACGGGTGTGGTGTGAGGGATACACCCGCCGCCGTCCTACGCGTTGCCGGGTGGTTCGTCGGCCGCCCCGAGCCCGTTATCAGCTCGTGATCTCGGGATCGCGGCCTTTTTCGCTCGACTTCGCCACCGCCACCGTGGCCGTGATCCTTCGGGCTCGCGTCTCCGGCTTCTTCGCTCGGGCGAGGGCTTCGAGCTCGGCGCGGCGGGCGGAGGGTGACATCGCCTCCCAGCCCGCCGCAGCGGCCGGGTCGGCATCGAGGGCTGTGCGCAGGTCGTCGGGAACGATGCCGGCCTGGGCGTCGGCGAGCAGCAGCCACATCCCGTGGGCCTGGGCGACGTCGATCGCCGCCTGACCGGCCGGGGCCATCCGGCCCTCAGCGGTCAGCTGCGCGACGAGCTCGCGGTTGATCGTGCTCCATGCACTACGCGGGGCCCGCGGGCTGAACCGCTGTTTCCGGGAACTCGAGTCGTGGCCGCGGGAGAGGCCGTCGATCCAGCCGAAACAGAGCGCCTCCTCGAGGGCCTGCCGCTGCGTCAGCCCGGGCCGGCCGGAGCGGGCGTGCGGAATGACGACCCAGGCCTCGCGGGCGCCGCCCGCATGCTCGGCGAGCCACGCCCGCCACTCCGCCGGGGTGGTGACGTCGAGCGGGGCGTCGCTGCTCATCCGCTCAGCACCTCAGATCCGCACCGCCTCCAACGCCCCGAGCACGTCGGCGACCAGGTCGTCCGTGTCCTCGCAGCCCGCGGAGAGGCGGAGCAGGCCGGGTGGGACGGCGTCGCCCCATCGTTCCCGCCGGTCGGCGGAGGTCTGGAGGCCGCCGAAGCTGGTCGACGACGACACCAACCGCGACGCCGCCAGGAACTCCCCCACCGCCTCGGCCGAGGGCAGTGTGAACCGCAGGATCCCGTTCCAGCGCCGCATCTGCCGGGAGGCGATCGCGTGGGAGGGGTCCGAGGGCAGGCCGGGCCACCGGACGTCGGACGCCGCGGGGTGCCCCAACAGTGCCTGGACCAGCGCCTGCGCGTTCTTCGCCTGCCGCTCCAGCCGCAGGTCGAGCGTGCCGAGGCCGCGGTGCGCGAGCCAGGTCTCCATCGGGCCGGGGATGGCGCCGTTGCGAGTGCGGGACGCGCGGACGCGGCCGGCGAGGATCGGGTCGGCGCAGGTCACGTGCCCGATGAGGACGTCGCCGTGCCCCGCGAGCGCCTTCGTGTCACTTGCGACCACGAAGTCGGCCCCGAACGCCAGCGGCTTCTGCCCCAGCGGCGTCGCGGTGGTGTTGTCCACGGCGACCATCGCGCCGGCGGCATGCGCCGCGTCCGCGATGGCCCGGATGTCGCACACCTCCAGCCCCGGGTTCGAGGGCGTCTCGAGCACCACGAGGGAGGCGCCGTTGAGCGGCTCCCAGGCCCCCGCCGTCGCGAACTCCCGGAGCTCGACGCCCATCGGCCCGAGCTCCTCGGAGGCGACGAGCCGGCCGATGTAGTACCCGTCGCTCGGCAGGACGATCGCGGTGCCGGGGCGGGCGCACAGCCGCATCACCGTGGACAGCGCGGCCATCCCGGAGGGGAACGCCACGCACTCCCCGCCCTCGAGCTCGCCGACCGCGGCCTCGAAGGCGCTCCACGTGGGGTTGCCGGCGCGGCCGTAGAAGTACTCGGGCTGCGGGTCGTGCGGGAGCCCGAGGTCGAAGGTCGCCGACAGCACCGGGCCGGGGTGCACGGCGTCGCCCACCTCACCCGGCGGATGCCCGCCCCAGACGCAGCGCGTCCCGTCCCCGCTCATGATCCTCCCAGCGCCGAGTGCCCCACCGGCACTCACGGCTCACTCGGGCTTCGGCGCCCGCGAGATCAGTTCCTTCGCCATGGCGGTGGCGGAGTAGCCCTCGTGGCACACCCGCCGCACGGCGTCGGCGATCGGCAGTTCCACCCCGTGCCGTTCCCCGAGCTCACAGATCGACACGCACGATTTCACGCCCTCGGCGACCTGGCCGTGGTTCGCCGCCTCCGCCTGGGCGAGGGTCTCGCCGCGGCCGAGGTGCTCGCCGAAGGTGCGGTTGCGGGAGAGCGGCGACGAGCACGTCGCCACCAGGTCGCCCAGCCCCGCGAGCCCGGCGAAGGTCAACGGGTCCGCGCCCAGCTCCTGGCCCAGGCGGGCGGTCTCGGCCAGGCCGCGGGTGATGAGCGAGGCGCGGCTGTTGTCGCCCAGCCCCATCCCGGCCGCGATCCCGACGGCCAGCGCGATCACGTTCTTGCCCGCGCCGCCCAGCTCGCAGCCGATGACGTCCGTGTTGGTGTAGGAGCGGAAGTAGTCGTTGGAGGTCGCGGCCTGCAGCTCGACGGCGCGCTCGTGGTCCGAGCAGGCGATCACGGTGGCCGTCGGCTCCCCCTGCGCAATCTCCCGCGCCAGGTTCGGCCCCGAGACGACGGCGATCCGGTCAAGCGGCACCGCCGCGACCTCGGCGACCACCTCGCTCATCCGCTTGAGCGTCCCCAGCTCGACACCCTTGGCCAGGCTCACCAGCGTCCGCCCCGGCGGGAGCAGCGGCTTCCAGTCCGCCAGGTTCGCCCGCAGCGTCTGCGACGGCACGGCGAGGACGACGGCGTCGGCGCCGTCGAGCGCGGCCGCAGCGTTGGACGTTGCGGAGAGGTTCTCGGGCAGCCGCACGCCGGGCAGGTAGTCGGCGTTCTCGTGGTCGTCCCGGATCGCGGCAGCCACCTCCGGCCGCCGCGCCCACAGCACGACCTCGCGCCCGGCGTCGGCGACGACCTTGGCGAACGCGGTCCCCCAGGAGCCGGCCCCGAGGACCGCGATCTTCGCGAGTCCGGTCACGCCGGGTCGCCGTTCCGCTCGATCTCCGGGGTCGCGGCCCCGGCCGCGCGGCCCTCGGCGGCGCGGCGGTGGAAGCCCGGCGGCGGTGTCTCGCCCCGGACGTCGGCGAGCAGCTCCTTGCAGCGGGTCATGAACAGGTCGGTCACCTCGCGGAGGATCGTCGCGTCGATCGGCCGGCCCCGGTACGCGGACAGGTCGATCGGCTCACCCGCCCGCACCGTGATCCGCGTCCGCGGCAGCGGCCGGAACTTCTTGTTGTAGTGGTCGTACACCTCACGGGTACCCCAGTGCACCAGCGGCACCACAGGCACCTCCGACGACAGCGCCAGGCGGGCCGCGCCGGTGCGCGAGTGCATCGGCCAGCCCTCCGGGTCCCGGGTGATCGTGCCCTCCGGGTAGATCACCACGACCTTGCCGTTCCCCAGGCCCTCGACGCCGGCGCGCAGGCTCTGCTGGGCGTCGGCGGAGTCGCGGTAGACCGGGATCTGGCCTGTGCCCACCAGCACCTTGCCGAACACGGGGATCTTCCACAGGCTCGCCTTGGCCAGGAACCGCGGCACCCGCCGGGCGGTGTGCACCCACAGCGCCGTGTACACCGGGTCCAGGTACGAGATGTGGTTCGCGACGACGAGCGCCCCGCCCTTCGCGGGCAGGTGCTCACGACCTACGTAGTGCGGGCTCCCGGCCAGGTACGACAGCGGATAGAAGACCGCCGCCGCGAACCCGACCCAGAACCCGCCCTTCTCGCGCGCCACGGGTGCCCCTCTCCTCCTCGTCGATCGAGGTCGATCGACGCCGATCCTTCCCTGCCCGCCCGGGCGCGGTCCACCGACACCCTGCGCGAGTGGAACGATGGTGTGGTGAGCAGCCGCGAAGTGGGTCTGGTCGTGCCCGTCAAGGGGCTCGACGCGGCCAAGTCCCGGCTGCGCGGGGCCGCCGACGGCGGGGTGGGCGATCCGGCCCGGCACGCCGAGCTCGCCCTCGCGCTCGCCCTGGACACCCTCGACGCCGTACTGGGCGCCGAGCGGGTGGCCGCCGTCGTCGTCGTGACGAGCGACGAGACGGTCGGGCGCGAGCTGGCCGGGACGGGGGTGCGGATCGTCCGCGACGAGCCGGCGGCCGGGCTCAATGCCGCCCTGCTCCACGGGGCCGCGGCCCTGCCCCGCGGCCTCGCCCGCGGCGCCCTGCAGGCCGACCTGCCGGCGTTGAAGCCCGGGGAGCTCGACGAGGCGCTCGAGCACGCCGGAACGAGGGCGTTCTGCACCGACGCCCAGGGCGACGGCACCACGCTCCTCCTCGCTCCCGCCGGCACCCCGCTCGACCCGCACTTCGGCCCCGGCTCCGCCGCCGCGCACAAGGCCTCGGGCGCGGCTCCGCTCAGCGGCGAGCTCCCCGGCCTGCGCCGCGACGTCGACACCGAGGCCGACCTTCGCGAGGCCTGCGCGATGGGCGTCGGGCCGCGGACCGCGGGGCTGTTCGTCTGCCGCTGAGTCCCGGTCGGCGGGTGTCCCGGTCATCCCTGGTCAGCGCAGGTCAGCACTGGCGAGCGCGCCGGCGCGGGTCGATAATCGACGCCTCCTAGGAGGCGTGTGATGACCGTTCTCTGGATGGTTCTCGTGCTCGTCGGCTTCATGATGCTGGTGAGCGCCGCGACCAGCGTCCGGGTCGTGCAGCAGTTCGAGCGGGGGGTGGTCTTCCGGTTCGGCCGGCTGCAGCCCCAGACGAGAGGCCCCGGGCTCGCGACGCTCATCCCGATCGCGGACCGCATGCAGAAGGTCAGCATGCAGGTTGTGACCCTGCCGGTCCCCGCCCAGGACGGGATCACCAGCGACAACGTCACCGTCCGGGTCGACGCGGTCGTCTACTACCGCGTCATCGACCCCGTGCGGGTGGCCGTCGACGTGCAGGACTACGGCTCGGCGATCCTGCAGGTGGCGCAGGCGTCGCTGCGTTCGATCATCGGCAAGAGCGAGCTCGACGACCTGCTCTCCAACCGCGAGCGGCTCAACCAGGGCCTCGAGCTGATGATCGACAACCCGGCGGTCGGCTGGGGCGTGCACATCGACCGCGTGGAGATCAAGGACGTGGTGCTGCCGGAGTCGATGAAACGCTCGATGTCGCGCCAGGCCGAGGCCGAGCGCGAACGCCGCTCCCGGGTGATCACGGCCGAGGGCGAGCTGCAGGCGTCGAAGCAGCTCGCCGAGGCGGCCCAGGTGATGGCCGCCAACCCCGCCGCGCTGCAGCTGCGGCTGCTGCAGACCGTCGTCGAGGTGGCGGCGGAGAAGAACTCCACCCTGGTCCTGCCCTTCCCGGTCGAGCTGCTGCGGTTCCTGGAGCGATCCACCCCGGCCGAGATGCAGCACCTCCTGACGGGCTCGAGCACGGAGAACGGCGCCGCCGTCACGACGAGCGACGCCGCCGCACCACGGCCGAGGCCCGCCACGCCGCGACGCCCAGTGCGGCGATCCCGGCCAGGTCGCCCCCGGTCAGCCCGTGGTTCGGCGCCAGGACGAGCAGTGTCGGACCCTCCATCCTCCCGTTGACGAGGAACCACAGCACCGCGACGACGGCGAGCGCGACCGCGCCACGCAACCCTGTCCCGCCGCTGACCGCGGCGAGCACGACGAGGGCGACCAGCACGAGCGAGGCGACCATCGGCCCATCCTGGCGGGGGCGGTGTGTGAGGCGGAGGAGGTAGTCACCCGCGGCTCTCGGGCAATTCGGTCGGTTCGGCCCGAATCGCCACACTCCCGTGGCTGCTTTACGATCGGCTCCCTCGGCAGCCGAATCGGTGGAGAAGACGCCACGGCCGCTCGCGAATCCGAACCGCCCCGACGTCGGAGTCCATCAGGCATGGTTTCCCTCATTCGCCCTGCCGTCCTGCGATCGACGGTCGAATTCGACGCGCTCGAGAGCGAGTGGGCCGAACTGCTCAGCGCCGTTCCCGATCATTCGCTGAGCCAGACCTTCCACTACAACCGGGTGGCGTGGACCCGGCTCGCGGAGCCCCGCGGCTCGCGGTTGGCCGTCGTCACGGTACGGCGGGGCGGCGAGCTCCTCCTCGTCTGGCCGCTGCACATCGAACGCCGGCGCGGCCACACGGTGGCCACCCACCTCGGCAACCGGAGCACGCAGGAGTACGCCGTTCCCGTCGTCCGGCCGGGTGAGCACGCCGAGGAGGCCCTCGCGCTGGCGATCGCGGAGGCGACCCGGCTCGCCGACGTGCTCGCCGTCTACCACCAGCCCGACGGGCCGCTCCCGGCCGGCGGCCGCTTCTCGGCGCTCGCCTTCGGCTCCTCGACCACGTCCCCCGTCGCGGTCCGCCCCGACGAGGGGTTCGAGGCCTGGTCGGGCACTCGACCCCAGAAGCTGCGCTGGGAGATGCGGCGCAACCGCAAACGGCTCCAGAAGGCCGGCACCGTCGCCTTCCGCACTTCCGACGACGAGCCCGCCTTCGGTCACCAGGCCGTCGACTGGATCTTCGCGCGGAAGCGGGAGTGGCTCGTCCGTCGGCACAAGACCACGCCGTGGATCAGCGACGGATCGGGCGAGGAGTTCTTCCACGAGTTGCTCGACCGCACGCCCGCGGGGGCGCAGGTGCGACCGCTCGTGGTCGGGGTGACCGTCGACGACGAGCTGGTCTCGGCGTCGATCTGCTACTGCTCGGCACACGCGCTCGAGGGCTTCGTGATGGCGTTCGACGAGTCGCAGGCTGCCCTCGGGGCGGGCAACGTCCTGATCGAGGAGTGTGTGCGACTGGCCTTCGACCGCGGTCTCGACTTCGACTTCCGCATCGACGCCTTCGCCTACAAGCTGCGCTGGTCCGACCGGGAGACGACCCGCCACACCCGGTTCGTCCCGTGCACCGTCCGCGGCCTCGCGCCCGTGGGCGCGCGACACGCGACGCACGCCTACGCCGAGCTCAAGCGGGTCTCGACGCCCCTGCTCACCCGGTACCTGCCCGGAGTGCTGACGGCACGGGCCAGCCACCAGCCGCCCGCCCGCGTCGCAGTCGCACTCGTGCAGGACGTGCGAACGCTGGTGCCCAGGCGCGCGTCGTAGCCGCTGATCAGCGGGAGAGACGACGGCGGAGCGGGCCGATCACCCGCGGCGCGATCGCCCGGCCGGCGGCGAGCCCATGGTTGACCAGCGCGCCGAGCACCGGCACCGTGGTGAGCCGGTGCAGGGCCAGGTAGAGCCCCGGCGCCCGCCGGGCGACGAGGCGCCGCCGCTCGATCAGCAGGCGGGCGAAGTCCCGGACGGGCCGCTCGACGTACTGCGGGACGGCCTCGAACCAGGCCGCGCTCGAGCGGGCCTGCCCGGCCGTGACCTCCAGGGCCTCGGCGCGCTCCGTGCCGTATCCCGCCAGGGCGGCGGCGACGGTCGGGGCCTGCTCCAGGTGCCGCGCCAGGGCGATCGCGTCCTCCAGGGCCAGGCGGGTGCCCGATCCGACGCTGAAGTGGGTCGTGTGGGCGGCATCGCCCACCAGGGCGAGGGGTCCGTCCGTCCAGGACGAGTTCCGCACCGTGGCGAAGCGCCGCCACGGGGCGGTCTCGCGGGCATCTTCCTGCAGGACGAGCTTGTGGCCGTCGAGCTGGTCGGCGAAGACCGACTCGAGGAGCCGGAGCGTCTCGTCCGGACCGAGCGTGTCGAGGCCCAGCGCGCGCCAGGTCTCCTCCGTCGTCTCCACGATGAACGTGCTGCCGGCCTCGCCGAACGCGTAGGCGTGCGCCCACAGCCAACCCCCCGGGCTGTGCACGAACGGGAAGGTGAACGACGAGAACTGCTTCTCCGTGCCCAGCCAGATGTAGCGGTTCCGGCCCTCGGTGACCTCCGTACGGACACCCGGCGCCTGCTCCCGCAGGCCGCTACGCACGCCGTCGGCCGCGACGACGAGGTCGTACCCCTCGAGCTCCGCGAGCCGCCCGATCCGGCGGTCGAACTCGATCCGCACCCCGACCTCGCGGGCCCGGTCGACGAGCAACTTCTGCATGAGGTGGCGCCCCATCGCGAAACCCGACGCGGTGAACCGGGCCTCCGATCCGTCCACCTCGACGACCTGGTCGCGCCAGGTGTAGCGGAATGTCCGCAACGCCTCGGCGAAAGGCGGGTCGACGGCCTCGACCTGGTCCATCAGGTCCGGCCAGAACACCACTCCCCAGCCGCGGGGCGCGCCTTCCGCGGCCTGTTCGTACACGGTGACGTCGGTGACCCCGGGAATTCTCGTGGCGAGAATGGCGAAGAAGAGTCCGCCGGGCCCGGCGCCGACGCACGCGATCCGCATGAGGGCCATCGTGCCAGTGACGGATTCGCCGACGGATCCCGGCCGGGCTCCTCGTCTCATCCGGACGGGTCGCTCGCGCGGACGGCTGCGATTTCGGGCACAACGGACCTTGCCGTCGCAGGTCACCCGCCATTCGTGACCCGGCCGTGACCCAGAGTTCACCCGGATGTCGGTCGCTCCGACGAGTCGCGGGGTCCGCAGGTGAGGAAGAATCCCGCCGGTGAGCACGGGCCCCGAGAACTCCGAGTCCGGCGCCGGGACCAACGGCCGCCGCCGGTCGACCGCCAAGAAGCCGGCCCCGCGCCGCCGGGCCACCCCGGTGCGCGCCTCACGGGCGGGCGCCCAGGTCGAGGCGGCCGCACCCGGCCCGGCCCCCGTTCCCACGAGCGCGAGCACCGCCACCGCCCCCATCACGGGCAACGGGTCCGGCGCCGCCCCGATCGGCCCGCCCGCGCCGACCACCGTCGCCGCGCCGAGCGGGCTGCCGGACGACCGCTACCTCAACCGCGAGCTCTCCTGGCTGGACTTCAACGCCCGGGTGCTGGCGCTCGCCGAGGACACCAGCCAGCCGCTGCTGGAGCGGGCGAAGTTCCTCGCGATCTTCGCCAGCAACCTCGACGAGTTCTACATGGTGCGGGTCGCCGGGCTGAAGCGTCGCGACGAGACCGGCCTGGCCGTGCGCTCCGCCGACGGGCTCTCCCCCCGCGAGCAGCTCGTCCGGATCGCCGCGCGCAGCCAGCAGCTCTCCGAGGCGCACGCCCGCGTGTTCCTCGACGAGGTCCGCCCCGAGCTCGACCAGCACGGCATCCACATCCGCCGCTGGAGCGACCTGTCCGACGCCCAGCGCCTGCGCCTGTCGGACTACTTCGCCGCCCAGGTCTTCCCGGTCCTCACTCCGCTGGCCGTCGACCCCGCACACCCGTTCCCGTACATCTCCGGCCTGTCGCTGAACCTGGCCGTCACGGTCCGGGACACCGACAGCCGCACCGAGCGCTTCGCCCGGGTCAAGGTGCCGAACAACGTCCCGCGCCTGGTCCGGGTGCAGGACGACGAGGGCAAGCCGGGCCGCGACGTCACCTTCCTGCCGATCGAGGACCTCATCAGTGCCCACCTCGGCGAGCTCTTCCCGGGCCTGGAGGTCGCGGAGGTGCACGCCTTCCGCGTGACCCGCAACGCCGACCTCGAGGTCGAGGAGGACCGGGACGAGGACCTCCTGCAGGCCCTCGAGCGCGAGCTCGCCCGCCGCCGCTTCGGCCCGCCCGTGCGGCTCGAGGTCGTCGACACCATGAGCGAGCACGTGCTGGAGCTGCTGCTGCGCGAGCTCGACGTCGACCCGGGCGACGTCGTCACCGTGCCCGGGCTGCTCGACCTCACCTGCCTCTGGGAGGTCTACGGCGCCGACCGTCCCGACCTGAAGGACGAGCCCTTCCGCCCGGCCACGCACCCGGCCTTCGGCGAGCGGGAGATGCCGCGCAGCGTGTTCGCCACGCTCCGCGAGGGCGACGTCATGGTCCACCACCCGTACGACTCCTTCTCGACGAGCGTGCAGCGCTTCATCGAGCAGGCCGCGGCGGACCCGAACGTGCTGGCGATCAAGCAGACGCTGTACCGGACGTCGGGCGACTCGCCGATCGTCGACGCCCTGATCGACGCGGCGGCGGCCGGCAAGCAGGTCGTCGCGCTGGTGGAGATCAAGGCGCGGTTCGACGAGCAGGCCAACATCCGCTGGGCGCGCGAGCTGGAGAAGGCGGGCGTGCACGTCGTCTACGGGCTGGTCGGCCTGAAGACGCACTGCAAGACCTCGCTGGTCGTGCGCCAGGAGGGCTCGACCATCCGCCGCTACTGCCACATCGGCACCGGCAACTACAACCCGAAGACGGCACGGCTCTACGAGGACATCGGCGTGCTCACCGCCGACCCGACGATCGGCGCCGACCTCACCGACCTGTTCAACTCGCTCACCGGCTACTCGCGGCAGACCTCCTACCGCAGCCTGCTCGTGGCGCCCTACGGCGTGCGGCGCGGGATCGTCCGGCGCATCGAGGACGAGATCGAGGCGCACAAGGCCGGCGACAGCACCGCGCGCGTCCAGATCAAGGTCAACTCCCTGGTCGACGAGCAGGTGATCGACGCGCTGTACCGGGCGTCGCAGGCCGGAGTGCCGGTCGACATCGTCGTCCGCGGGATCTGCGCGATCCGCCCGGGCGTGGAGGGGCTGAGCGAGAACATCCAGGTGCGCTCGATCCTCGGGCGCTTCCTGGAGCACTCGCGGATCTTCCACTTCGGCTCGGCCGACGAGTACTGGATCGGCAGCGCCGACATGATGCACCGCAACCTCGACCGGCGCGTCGAGGTGCTGCTGCGGGTGGCCGACCCCAAGCTCGCCGGGCAGCTCGCCGAGGTCTTCGGGTCCTGCCTCGACCCGGCCACTCGCTGCTGGGTGCTGGAGGGCGACGGCAGGTGGGAGCCCTCCCCGCCGAAGGGCACCGACCTCGAGAAGGTGCGCGACCACCAGGCGGAGCTCATGATCGCGCACGCCTCGCGGTCCCAGGTCGACGAGTGAGGGCCGGACCCGCGGATGTCTGACCTGTACGCGGCGCTCGGGGCCGACGTCCTGGCCGCGGGCACGGTGCTCTGGCGCGCCGGCAACACCGGTCCGCTCGTCGCGCTGGTGCACCGCCCCAAGTACGACGACTGGGGCCTGGCGAAGGGCAAGCTGGACAACGGCGAGTCCCTGGCCGCCTGCGCACTGCGGGAGACGTGGGAGGAGACCGGGGTGCGGGCCCGGCTCGGCGCCCGGCTCGGCGACGTGCGCTACCTCGTGCCCGAGGGCAGCAAGCTCGTCCGGTACTGGTCGGCCGAGGCTCTGGAGGGCACCGAGTTCACCCCGAACGACGAGATCGACGAGCTGGTCTGGCTCCCGCCCGCCGAGGCGGCGGCGCAGCTGAGCTACGCCCACGACGTCGAGGTCCTCGAGCGGTTCACCCAGCCGACGTCGCTGCTGCTCGTGGTGCGGCACGCCAAGGCGGGCAGCCGCAAGGACTGGGAGGGCGACGACGACCTGCGCCCGCTCTCCGGCGTCGGGCGCACGCAGGCCGAGCACCTGGTCGGCTTCCTCGGCCGGTTCGCCCCGGAACGTTTCCACTCGGCGCTGCCGGTGCGCTGCGTCGACACGATCGCGCCCTACGCCGACATGCAGGGGGCGAAGATCGAGCGCGAGCCGCTGCTCGGCGAGGAGGGCTACTGGGAGGACCCGGCCGCCGGGCTCGCCCGGTTCCGCCAGCTCCTCGTCCGCCCCGGCCTCACGGTGCTGTGCAGCCAGGGCGGGGTGATCCCCGACGTCGTCGAGACCCTGCTCGACGAGTTCGACGCCCGCGTCACCGGCGTGCCGGACCCGGAGAAGACCCCCGTGCCCTCCCGCAAGGGCAGCACGTGGGTCCTCGCGACCGACGCCACCGGCGCCCTACGGTCCGCGGACTACTACCCCAGCCCCACCTGAGGGCTACTTCTTCGCCTTCGTCTTCTTGGCCGGCTTGTCCTTCACGGCCTTGACCACGGGCTCCTTGGCCTTCTTGGCCGCCGCCGGCTTCCCGGCCGCCTTGGTCGCCGTGGTCTTCGCGGCCGTGGAGCGCGCGGTCTTCTTGGGCGCCGGGGCCTCGACGGCCTCCTCCGCGGCGAACGAGCCCGAGGAGCGGGCCGCGCGGGTCGCGCGGGTCGCCGGGCGCGGGTTGCGGGCCGGGGCCTTCTTCGCGGTCGCGGCGGCGCCGTCGTTGCCGGCCACCGTGGTCTTGAAGGCGGTGCCCGGGCGGAAGGCCGGGACCGTGGTCGGCGGCACCGGGACCGTCTCGCCGGTCCGCGGGTTGCGCGCCACGCGGGCCGCCCGGGCCCGCGCCTCGAACACCCCGAACCCGGTGAGGGTCACCGACCCGCCGGAGCCGACCGTGTCCACGATGATGTCCAGGACTCCGTCCACTGCGGACGCCGCGGTGCGCCGGTCACCGAGGCGTGCTGCCAGCGCGTCCACCAGCTGGGTCTTGTTCATGGCCCCGCACGGTAGAGCCTCCTGGGCCATTCGCCAAGGGGCTTCGCCACCGAAGAACCCTTGCAGCACAACGAAAAACCGCCGCCGGTACCGTGCGTGACCACTGTGGTCACCCGCAGTACCGACGGCGGTCCGTCGAGGAGGCCCAGGTCAGGCCGTGGTGACGGGCTTGTGCGCGGGGCGCGAACGCTCGAACGCGTCGATCGCGTCCTCGTGGCGGAGGGTGAGGCCGATGTCGTCGAGCCCCTCCAGCAGGCGCCAGCGGATGTAGTCGTCGATCTCGAAGGGTACGGTCAGGTCCTTGGCCTGCACCGTCTTCTCCTGCAGGTCGACGGTCACCTCGGTGCCCGGCTCGTTCTCCAGCAGCTTCCACAGCAGCTCGACGTCCGGCTGCTCGACCTGCGCCGCGACCAGCCCGGCCTTGGCCGAGTTGCCGCGGAAGATGTCGGCGAAGCGCGCCGAGATCACGACCCGGAAGCCGTAGTCCATCAGGGCCCAGACGGCGTGCTCGCGCGAGGAGCCGGTGCCGAAGTCCGGCCCCGCCACCAGGACCGACCCGCGGGAGAAGGGCTCCTGGTTGAGGATGAACGACTCGTCGTTGCGCCAGGCCGAGAACAGCCCGTCCTCGAACCCGGTGCGGGTGACGCGCTTGAGGTAGACGGCCGGGATGATCTGGTCGGTGTCCACGTTGGAGCGGCGCAGCGGGACGCCGATGCCGGTGTGGGTGCTGAACTTCTCCATCAGCTCAGGTCCTCCGGGCTGCTCAGGGTGCCGCGCACCGCGGTCGCCGCGGCGACCAGCGGGGACACCAGATGGGTGCGGCCGCCCTTGCCCTGGCGGCCCTCGAAGTTGCGGTTGGAGGTCGACGCGCTGCGCTCCCCCGGCGCGAGCTGGTCGGGGTTCATGCCCAGGCACATCGAGCAGCCCGCGGAACGCCACTCGGCGCCGGCGGCGGTGAAGACCTTGTCCAGGCCCTCTTCCTCCGCCTGGAAGCGCACCCGCATCGAGCCCGGCACGACCAGCATCCGGACATCCTCGGCGATCTGCCGCCCGTCGAGGATCCCCGCGGCGGCCCGCAGGTCCTCGATCCGGCCGTTGGTGCAGGACCCGACGAACACGGTGTCGACCTTGATCGACCGCAGCGGCTGCCCCGCCTCGAGGCCCATGTACGCCAGCGCCTTCTCGGCGGCGACGCGCTCGTTCTCGTCGACGATCGCCTCGGGGTCCGGGACGCTCTCGCCCAGCGGCAGGCCCTGGCCGGGGTTGGTGCCCCAGGTGACGAACGGGGTCAGCGCGTCGGCGTCGATGTCGACCTCGGCGTCGAACACGGCGTCGTCATCGGTGCGCAGCTCGCGCCAGGCAGCCACCGCCTCGTCCCACTCCGCGCCCTTCGGCGCGTGGTCGCGGCCCTTGAGGTACGCGAAGGTGGTCTCGTCCGGGGCGATCATGCCCGCGCGGGCGCCGGCCTCGATCGACATGTTGCAGATCGTCATCCGGGCCTCCATCGAGAGGTTCTCGATGACGTTGCCGCGGTACTCGAGCACGTAGCCCTGCCCGCCGCCGGTGCCGATCTGGGCGATGATCGCCAGCACGACGTCCTTGCTCGTGACGCCGGGGCGCAGCCGCCCGTCCGTGCTGTGGACGTTGATCGCCATGGTCTTGAACGGCTTCAGCGGCAGCGTCTGGGTGGCCAGCACGTGCTCCACCTCGGACGTGCCGATGCCGAACGCCATGGCGCCGAACGCGCCGTGCGTGGAGGTGTGCGAGTCGCCGCAGACGACGGTGGTGCCCGGCTGGGTCAGCCCCAGCTGCGGCCCGACGACGTGCACGATGCCCTGCTCGGCGTGGTTCATCGGGTAGAGCCGGACGCCGAACTCCTCGCAGTTCTTCCGCAGGGTCTCCACCTGCGTCCGCGAGACGGGGTCGGCGATCGGGGCGAGGACGTCGAGCGTCGGGACGTTGTGGTCCTCGGTGGCGAGGGTGAGGTCCGGGCGGCGGACCCCCCGGCCGGCGAGCCGGAGCCCGTCGAACGCCTGCGGGCTCGTCACCTCGTGCACGAGGTGGAGGTCGATGTAGAGCAGGTCGGGCTCCTGCCCCTCACCCTTGCGGACCAGGTGCTGGTCCCAGACCTTCTCGGCCAGCGTACGTCCCACCGCTGCCGCCTCCTTCATCGGTTGTGTCGCGAGCCCCGGTGGTGGTCGCTCCCAGAGTTTACCGTCCAGATTCTGGGAAGCTAGTATCGAGGCGTGAGACAGTCTAGCGGCATCGGCGTGCTCGACAAGGCCGTGGGGGTGCTGCGTGCAGCGGCCGACGAGCCCATGGGACTCTCCGAGCTCTGCGAGGCCACCGGCCTGCCGCGGGCCACCGCACACCGGCTGGCCGTCGGGCTGGAGGTGCACGGGTTGCTGCAGCGGGGATCCGACGGCCGCTGGCGCCCCGGCCCCACCCTCGCCGAGCTCGCCGGCGGGCACTCGGACCCGCTGCTCGAGGCCGCCGGCGCGGTGCTGCCGCGGCTGCGCGACATCACCGGGGAGAGCGTGCAGCTCTACCGGCGCGACGGGATGCACCGCATCTGCATCGCCACCGCCGAGCCCGCGTCCGGCCTGCGGGACACGGTGCCCGTCGGCACCCGCCTGCCCATGACCGCCGGCTCCGGGGCGAAGGTCCTCGCCGCCTGGTCCGACCCGGCCACCCAACGCGCTGTGCTCGCCGGTGCCACGTTCACCGAGCGGGTGCTGGTCGACGTCCGGCGGCGCGGATGGGCGCAGAGCGTCGCCGAGCGGGAGTCCGGTGTGGCCAGTGTCTCGGCGCCCGTGCGCGACGCGCAGGGCCAGGTCGTCGCGGCCGTCTCGGTGTCCGGGCCGGTCGACCGGATCGGCCGGCGGCCGGGCGTGCGGTGGGCGGCGGACCTGCTGGCCGCGGCGGAAGCCCTGCAGCACCGCCTGTAGGGCCCGTGCCGCCCGAAGATCCGGTGACCGATCCGGTGACACCGCGTGGCGCAGCGCCGTCGGCCCGTGCCCGGATCGGGCGGTCCGTGACGCTAACGTGATCCTCCACGCTGTCGATGGACAGAATGGACGGGCGCCCCGCTCCCCAGCACGTCGGCGCCGAGGACCGACCGAAGACGGTGACGATGACCTACCTGCTCGGTGTCGACGTGGGCACGACCAGGACCGCCGCGGCGGTCTCGCGTGCCGACCGCCCCGGGTCGCCCGAGATGGTGTCGCTCGGCGACCGTTCCACCGACGTCCCCTCCGTGCTCTTCCTGGGTCCCGACGGCGAGGTGCTCGTCGGCGAGGCCGCCGAACGTCGCGCGGTGACCGATCCCGACCGCGTCGTGCGCGAGTTCAAGCGGCGCGTGGGCGACCCGACCCCGATCGTCGTCGGCGGCCGGGCCTGGTCCGCCGAGGAGCTGTGGGCCCGGCTGCTGCGCTGGGTCGTGGACAAGGTCGCCGTCCAGGAGGGCGGCCCGGCCGACCGGATCGCCGTCACGCACCCGGCCTCGTGGGGCACCCACAAGCGGGACCTGATGGCGGCCGCGGCGCACGCGCAGGGCCTCACCGTGACGTTCCTCGCCGAGCCGCAGGCCGCCGCGCTGCACTACGCGGCCGGCGAGCGGGTGCCGACCGGCTCGACGATCGCCGTCTACGACCTCGGCGGCGGCACGTTCGACGCCGCGGTCGTGCGCAAGGACGCGCCGCGAAGCGCAGGCGGAGCGGCCAACAGCGCGCCGTTCGGCCTGCTCGGGCGGCCCGAAGGCCTCGAGCACCTCGGCGGCGTCGACTTCGACCAGGTGGTGTTCGACCACGTCGCCGAGGGCGCGCCCGAGGCCTTCGAGGGCATCGACGAGACCGACCCGGCCGTGCTGGCGGCCGTCGCCCGGCTGCGGCGCGAGTGCACCGAGGCCAAGGAGGCGCTCTCCGCCGACACCGAGGTCACCATCCCGGTGCTCATGCCGGCGTACCGCGGGTCCGTGCGGCTGCACCGCAGCGAGTTCGAGGAGGCCATCCGGCCCTCGATCGCCGAGACGGTCGACGCGCTGCGCCGCGCCGTCGAGTCCGCCGGGACGGCCCCCGAGAACCTCACCGCCGTCCTGCTGGTCGGTGGGTCCTCGCGGATCCCGCTCGTCGCGCAGCTGGTGTCCGAGCAGCTCTCCCGGCCGGTCGCCGTGGACACCGACCCGAAGAACGCCATCGCCAAGGGTGCGGTGCTGGCCTTCCTCCCGCAGTCGCTCCTGGGCGCCACGGGCACGCACCCGGCCGTCGGTGGCGCGCTCGGGGCCGCCGGCTTCACCGGCGTCCAGGGCGCGGTCGGGCCGGACGGCGGGCCGCCCACCCAGCTCGCGGCCACCGGAGCCTGGTCGCCCCCCGCGGCCACCGGCCAGTGGACGCCGGGTGCCACGGAGGCCTGGGGCGGGCCGTCCGCGCCGCCGGTCCCACCGCAGCAGGGCGGCAACCCGTACGGCGACCCCACCTA
>NZ_JAJTTE010000069.1 GCF_021343995.1 Pseudonocardia terrae
CGCGCCGCCGCCGGCCGCCGCGCCGCCGCCGGGTGCCGCGCTGCCGCCGGGTGCCGCGCCGGCGGACGTCGCCCCTGCGGTCGGCGTGGCGCCGGCTCAGTCCGTCGCGCCGGGAGGCGTCGCTCCGACCGTCGAACCGGCGGATCCCGCTGCCGGCGCGTCACCCGTCGCCGTCTCGGCCCCCGGCGGGCCCGCCGTCGCGTCTCCGGCTTCGCCCGTGGGCGGCGCCGCAGCGGATCCGTCGGCCGGCTCGGCCGATCCGGTGGCGGACCCCGGAGCGCCCGTCTCGTCGGGCGGAACTGTCGCCGAGCCCGGCGGGGGCGCGGTGCCGGAGCCTCCCGTGCCCCCGGTCGTCACGCCGCCGGTGGTGACCCCGCCCGGGGTGGAGGCGCCCGTGGTCGTGCCGCCGGCCGAGCCCACCACTGCTGCCGAGAAGTACGGCTGGGGAACGCCGCTCCCGGAATCCGACGAGTTCGACTACACGGGCGGGCCGGACCCGGCGAAGTGGAGCACGATCAACGGCTGCTGGGCCGGGCACAACGGAAACGGCAAGCGCTGCGGCGACCGCAGCACGGTCGACGGCGAGAAGCTGATCCAGACCGGGCTGCGCAACGGCGACACCGGCTGGCTGGCGTCGAAGCTCGACCAGCGGTACGGCCGCTGGGAGGCGCGGGTCCGCTCCTTCAACACTGCGGACTCGGGCAAGGAGTACCACCCGCTGCTGATCGTGTGGCCCGAGTCGGACAGCTGGCCGCAGGACGGCGAGTACGACTTCCTCGAGAACGGGGCACCCGGCGAGGAGTGCGCGAACGCCTTCATCCACTACCCGCACCCGAGCATGCCGGTGCAGCAGGAGTTCCTGGAGGAGAAGGACTGCGGGGCGCCGCTGTCCGAGTGGCACACCATCGCCTTCGAGTGGACCCCCGACCACGTGCGGGGCTACATCGACGGCAAGGAGTGGTACACACTCGAGAACGGCGCGGGTCCCGGCGGCCGCAAGAACATCCAGGACATGCCCTCCGGGCACCTGACCATCCAGTTCGACAACTTCCACGGCGGCGGGATGCGCGAGGCCAGCTACGAGATCGACTGGGTGCGCATCTACTCGCTCGACGGCGCCGGGCAGTCCTCGGCGACCGACCCGGGCTCGGGCGCGACGGCCGGCGACACCGTTACCGGCAGCCAGGACTCGTTAGGCGGGGACTCGTCAGGCCGGGACTCGGCAGGCCGGGACTCGGCAGGCCAGGACTCGTCCGGACCGGACGCCCCCGGCCAGAACTCGTCCGGACCGGACGCCTCCGGCCCGGCGACGTCCGGCGGATCCGGATCCGGTGACGCCCGCTTCGGCGACTCGTCGGACCACTCGTCCGGCGGCGGCTCCTCGGACGGGGAGCGGTCCAGCGAGGGAACGATGACCGAGGCGGCGCCGGCGGCCTCGGCCACCCGGGCCTCGTCCTTCGACGCACTCCACTCCGACTGACCCTCGGCCACCTGCTCGCACACCCGGTGGCTGCCCGCACAGGCCGGCCATCGGGGGTGCGATGCGTCCGACGTGTGCGACGCGTCCGACGTGTGTGCGACCGCCACCTGCTGCCATCCGCGCCGCGGCCATCCGCGGGTCACGGCCCGCCACCGCGCGCGGGACGCCACCACTCACGGCCCGCCACGACCGCGGCCCGCACAGAGGACGGTCCGGCACAGATCGCGGCCCGGCACAGATCGCGGCCCGGCACAGATCGCGGCCCGGCACAGTTCACGGCCCGCCGCGCATCACGGTCGGGTGTGGATCACGGCCGGTGTGGATCGCGGCAGCGGGGCTCCGGCTGGGCTAGCCTCCGCAGCGAACCGTCCCGAGGCCTCGTGAGAAGGAGAGCCCGTGATCACCGCGATCGTCCTGGTCCACACCCTCGCCGACCGGATCCCCGAGACCGCGCAGGCGATCGCGGACATCGAGGGCGTCGCCGAGGTCTACTCGTGCGCCGGCGACGTCGACCTGATCGCCCTGGTGAAGGTCCGCGAGCACGAGCAGCTCGCCGACCTCATCGCGGGCAAGATCTCCAAGGTCGACGGCGTGCAGCACACCGACACCCACATCGCCTTCCGCTCCTACTCCCGCGCCGACACCGAGGCCGCCTTCTCCGTGGGCTCCACATAGACGCTCACCCCCGCCCCGCCAGCACCTCGGTGGCGGCGCGACCGGCCTCCGTACCCTCCCGTGCCTTGAGCGCCCATCCACTCCACCGCGCGGCGCCCTGCGCCGGCTCGGACCAGGGTTCGCAGTACACGAGGCGGGTGCCGGCGGTGGTGAGCCAGCGGTAGATCAGCCGCACCTCCTCGGGCGGGGCACCGTGCAGCGGCCCCTCGCCGGGCAGGATCGTCTGGGCACCGGCCCGCAGGGCCTCCACCACCGGCATCGGGCGCACGCCGCGGCGCGCCACGTCGGCCGCCGCCAGCTGCCCGTACCGCACCACCGCGAGCTCCCAGCCGCCCCGCCCGTCCGGCCGCGCGCCGACGAGCTCGGGCTGGGCGGCCAGTGCGGCCAGCGTCTGGCGCCGCTCGAGCGCCGAGATCAGCGCCGCGAGCCGGTCCCGGTCGCCCGCCGCCTCCTCGAACCGTTCCTTGCCCGCGAGCGCGTCGACGGCCCCGGCGAGCCGGTGCAACGGGTCGTCGCTCGCCCCGTGGACCAGGGCCCGCAGCGCCTCGACGGCGGGGGCGTACTCCTCAGGCGACTGCAGGCCCGCGCACGGGGCGCCGCACTTGCCCAGCTCGTGCAGCATGCAGGGTGACGCCGACGGCGCCCGGGCCGGGATCCGCTGGGTGCAGCGCCGCAGGGGCACGGCGTCGAGCAGCGTGTCCAACGCCGTGGCGGCCGAGCGGTGCGAGGCGAACGGGCCCAGTGCGCCCTCGCGCGCGCTGGTGATCACCGACAGCCGGGGGAAGGGTTCGGCGGTCGGCGCCACCCACCACGTGCGGCCGGGGTTGCGCGAGCGGCGGTTGTACCTGGGTTTGTGCGCCGCGAGCAGCCGCAGCTCGCGGACGCCCGCCTCGAGCGCGTGGGCACAGACGACCGAGTCCACCCGCTCGGCCAGCGCCACCATGTCCCGGATCCGCCGCCGCCGCTCGCCCGCGGTGAAGTAGCTGCGCACCCGGCGCCGGAGATCGCCGCTGGTCCCGACGTAGAGCACCTCCTCCCGCGGGCCGCGGAACAGGTACACCCCCGGTGCCGACGGCACCTGCTCCGCGAGATGGCGCTTCTGCCGCTGACGCTGGGTCGGCCGGTGCGCCGACGCGCCCCGGGTCAGCGCGAGCAGCTCCTCCAGGCTCTGCACGCCCAGGTTCCCCACCCGCTCGAGCAGGTGGTGCAGCACCTCGACGGTGGCCCGTGCGTCGGACAGCGCCCGGTGGTTCGGCTGGGTGCGGGTGCCGAAGTGCCGGGCGAGGGCGCCGAGCCGCACGCTCGCGCACTCGTCCCGGGGGAGGACCGCCCGGGCGAGCCGCGCCGTGCAGACGACCGGAGGCCGCGGCCACACCTGCCCGTGCCGCTCGCAGGCGGAGCGGAGGAACCCGGCGTCGAACGGTGCGTTGTGCGCCACCAGCACGGCGCCGGTGAGGAACTCCAGCACCGACGGCAGCACCGCGGGCAGCCGCGGTGCGGTGCGGACCATCGCGGTGGTGATGCCGGTGAGCGCCACGACGTTGGGCGGGATGCCGGTGCCGGGGTCGACGAGCGTGCCGAGCTCGCCCAGCTCCTCGCCGCCCCGGACCTTGACGGCCCCGACCTCGGTGATCCCGTCCCGCTCGTGGCTCCCGCCGGTGGTCTCGAGGTCGAGCACGACGAACGTCACCTCGCGCAGCGGGGTGCCGAGCTCGTCGAACGACAGCTGGGGAGCGGTCACGGGGCGAACGGTAGTTCGACCCCCCGACAATTCCTCGCACACCCGTTCGAGGCGTGTCGCGGGGCGGGCGGGTCGCGGCCGAATGCGTGGCCGCTCGTCCGGATCGGGGATAACCTTGACCGATGTACCCGGAGGACGCCACGCCCGAGCACCCGCAGGGTGCCGTGGGCTCGTCCGGACGGGTCGCGGACCTGGACTGGAACCTCCTCCCGGACCCCGTGCGGCACCGGCTCGCGGAGGTCGCCGGCACCGCGCTGGCCGGCCTCCCGCCGGCCGAGGTGCCCGCCGCGCTCCGCCAGTTCGCCCGTTTCACCCCCGCCAAGCGCGCCCGCCTGGGCGGCACGAAGCTCGTCCGCGAGCTGCGGGACAACGCGACCTTCCGCACCGCCGTCGTCGCGTGGTGGGAGGAGCACCGCCCCGGCGAGCTCGCCGCCGGCCCGGACGAGCCCCTCACCGCCGCGGCCGCCGCCGTGCTGACCGGCGCCCCCGACGCGCGTGGCGCGGTCGCCTCCGTCGCCCGCCGGGGTGACGCGGCCGAGGCCCGTGCCGAGCGTGACGAGGCCCTGTCCCGGGCGGACAAGCTGACCGTCGAGGTCGAGCGGCTGCGCGCCGAGCTGACCGAGGCACGCGACCAGGCCCGCGAGGCCGCCGCGCAGCGCGAGCAGGAGCTGGCGCAGCTGCGCCGCAAGGTGTCCGACCAGGGCACCAGGCTGCGCTTCGCCCAGGACGCGCAGGCCGAGTTGGAGGCGGAGGTCGTCCGGCTGCGGGCCGGCGTCGACGGCCGGCTGGCCGAGGTGGTCGCCGAGCGGGACCGCGAACGGGAGCGGGCCGACGAGGAGCGCCGCCGCGCCCGGCGCGCGCAGGCCGAGGTCGCGGCCGCGCGGCAGGCGGCCAAGGAGGCCAGGCAGGGCGACGAGGTCCGGCTCGGGCTGCTGCTCGAGACCCTCGGCGGCGCCGTGCAGGGCCTGCGCCGGGAGCTCTCCCTCGGCGGCGGTGGGCCGCGTCCCGCCGATCTCGTCGCCGGGCCGGACGGCAGCCGCGGCACCACGGTCGCCACTCTCGCGACGCTCGACGCGCTGCTGGCCCTGCCCGCCGCGCACCTCATCGTCGACGGCTACAACGTGAGCAAGACCGGCTATCCCGAGCTGCCGCTGGCCGACCAGCGCACCCGGCTCGTGGGGCAGCTGGGCGCACTCGCGGCGCGGACCGGGGTCGAGGTCACCGTCGTGTTCGACGGCGCCGCGGTCAGTGCGGCGCAGACCCGCGGGGCCCGGGGCGTCCGGGTGTTGTTCAGCGACCCCGGCGTGATCGCCGACGACGTCATCCGCGACCTCGTCGCGGCCGAGCCGCAGGGCAGGCCGCTGCTCGTCGCCTCCTCGGACCGCGCGGTCGCCGCGTCGGTGCGCCGCCGCGGGGCGCACGCGGTGCCCTCCTCGATGCTGCTCGGCCGCCTCCGCTCCTGACGGTCTCCGCAGGTCAGCGGCCGTTCTCCGGAAACTGTCGGTGCCGCTCCGTACGGTGCGCCCCGACGAGATCACCGGAGGCGAGGAGCGACACGATGATCGTCGACTGCGACAGCTGCGAGGTCCGCGGGTCGTCCTGCGGGGACTGTGCGATCGGGGTCCTGCTGGGCATGCCGGAGGTGCCGGCGGGCGTGCCCGCCGTCGACGCGGCGGAGCTCGCCGACGGCGGCGAGGTGATCGGCGTGGGCGGCGAGGACCTGCCGTCCGGCGCGCCGCGGGTACAGCTCGACGCAGCCGAGCGGCAGGCGTTGGCCGTCCTGGCGGACCAGGGACTGCTGCCGCGGTTGCGCTTGGTCCCCATGCGGACGCACACCGTCACCGACATCGGGGCTCCGGAGGCCGATCACCGCAACGCTGTGTAGCGAACCGCGGCACGATCGCGGCGGGCGGCCACGTTCGGCGACGAACGGGTCGCCGACCGCTCACAGCACGGCTCGCGGACGAGGTCTGGACGGGTGAATCACACGCTCGTAATCTCGCCGCGACCTCGCGTCGAGCGGCCGTCGTCCCCAGGGCGGCCCGTGGGGTCACCGCCGCGGCGCCCCTCCGGCGCCCCGCCGCCCGGGACCCCGACCCGGGCGGGCGCGGCGGGTGCGAGGAGGGAGTCGCGTCCGCGTGCTGTCGTCCCGAGAGCGGAGGACCCGGCGGGCCGCAGCGGCCCGGACGGGCGCGCGGGCCGGCGCACTGGTCACCGTGCCGGTCGCGCTGGTGGCCGCGGCGGTCGTCACGGTCGTCGCGCTCCCGGCCGGTACCGCGGCCGCCGATCCGGTCCTGCCGGGTATCCCCGGGATCCCCGCGCCGGCGGCTCCCGCCGCGCCCGCGGACCCGCCGGCACCGGCGGCTCCGGCGGCGCCCGCCGTCTCGCCGGCGCCCGTAGCCCCCACGGTGCAGGTCCCGGCGGTGCCCGAGCCGCCCCGGACGCCGGAGGAGGCGCGGCAGCGCGTGGCCGACGTCCAACACGAGGCCGAGGCGCTCACCGAGCAGTGGCACGCCGCCACGGACGACCTCACCGCCAAGCAGGCCGAGGCCGACCGGCTCCGCGAGGAGGTGGACCCCCTGCGCGCGGCCGCGGACCAGGCCCGCGCGGACGAGGAGACCTACCGGCAGACGCTCGACGGCGTCACGCTCTCGTTCTACGAGAACAGCCGGCTGGACCAGTTCAACGCCCTGGTGGACAGCCCGTCGCCGCAGGCCTACCTGGACCAGATGTCGGCGCTGGAGACGCTCTCGGCCGACCGGCTCGTCGCGCTCGACGAGCTGAAGGACAAGGCCGACCGCGCCGCGCAGACGCAGGCCCAGGCCGACGACGCGACGGTGCGCGCTCAGACCGCCGCCGACGACGCCCGCCGCGCGGCGGACGAGATCGGGACCCGCAAGGCCGACGCCGAGAAGCGGATCGGTGAGGCCGAGGACCTCCTGCGCCGGCTGAGCCCGAACGAGATCGCGGACCTCAACGGGCCGGCGGAGGACGCGCCGGGAGTCCTGCTGGGCACCGGCGTCGGCGCCGACGCGCTGCGGGCGGCGGCGACCAAGCTCGGCCGGCCGTACGTGTGGGGGGCCAGCGGGCCGGGCTCGTTCGACTGCTCCGGGCTGACCTCGTGGGCGTTCAAGCAGGCCGGGATCACGTTGCCGCGCTCGAGCAGCGCACAGGCCCGGGTCGGCACCCCGGTCTCGTGGAACGACCTGCAGCCCGGCGACCTCGTCTTCTACTACTCCCCGGTGAGCCACGTCGGCATCTACGCCGGCGGCGGCAAGATGATCAACGCGCCGCAGAGCGGCGACGTCGTGAAGTACCAGACCGTCTCCCGCCGCGCGTTCACCGGCGCCCGCCGCATCTGACCCGTCCGCTCCCCGTGCCGTCGGCGGCCGGGCCGCCTCCGGCGATCCGGCCGCCGCGGACGTCGCGCCGGGGCGGGGAAGGCGGCCCGATAGGTTCGCCGGGTGGCCCGCACGCTCCTCGTCACGAACGACTTCCCGCCCCGCCGGGGCGGCATCCAGAACTACCTGCGGGCCCTGGCCGACCGGTTGCCGCCGGGGGAGCTGGCCGTGTACGCACCGGCGTGGGAGGGCGCTGCCACGTTCGACGCCGGCCTCGGCTATCCCGTCCACCGGCACCCCACGTCGTTGATGCTGCCCGTGCCCGAGGTCGCCCGGCGCGCGGCCGGCTACGCCCGGGAGCACGGCGCCACCACCGTCTGGTTCGGCGCCGCGGCGCCGCTGGCGCTGCTGGGGCCGGTGCTGCGCCGGTCCGCGGGCGTCGAGCGGATCGTGGCCAGCACGCACGGGCACGAGGTCGGATGGTCGATGCTGCCCGGTGCGCGGCAGGCCCTGCGCCGCATCGGCGACGACGCCGACGTCGTCACCGTGGTCTCGCGCTACACCCGCGGCCGGTTCGCCGCGGCCTTCGGGCCGCGGGCGGCCCTCGAACACCTGCCGCCGGCCGTCGACACCGAGGTCTTCCGGCCGGACCCGGCCGCCCGGGAGGCGCTGCGGGCGCGGTACGGGCTGGGGGAGGCCCCGGTGGTGACCTGCCTGTCCCGGCTGGTGGCGCGCAAGGGGCAGGACACGCTGATCGAGGCCCTGGCGCCGCTGCGGGACCGGGTCCCGGGAACCCGGCTGCTGATCGTCGGCGACGGGCCGGACCGGGACCGGCTGCCCCGGCTCACGCAGCGGCACGGGGTGGCCGAGCACGTCGTGTTCACGGGGGCGGTGCCGGCGGACGAGCTCGCCGCGCACCAGGCGGTCGGCGACGCGTTCGCGCTGCCGTGCCGGACACGGGGCGGCGGGCTCGACGTCGAGGGTCTCGGCATCGTGCTGCTCGAGGCCTCGGCGTGCGGGGTACCGGTGGTGGCGGGGGACAGCGGCGGGGCGCCGGAGACGGTGCGCGAGGGCGAGACCGGGCACGTCGTCGACGGCCGGGACCCGGCCGCAGTGGTCGACGCCCTCGCCGACCTGCTCGGCGACCCCGACCGGGCGCGGAAGATGGGCGCCGCGGGACGGGCCTGGATGCAGGAGGAGTGGACCCTCCCCACCCAGGTCACCCGCCTGCAGCGCTTCCTGACCGGGATGGAGCCATAACGCGCGCCAGCCGGCGTCAGGAGCGCGTCATGGCTCCATAACGCGCTCAGTGCGCCCGAGAATGCGCGTTATGGCTCCGTGACGCTGCGTCGGTCAGGCCGGCTGCGGGGTCTCGGCCGGGGCGTAGATCGCGGCGATCTCCGCGGCGTACTGCTGCGCCACGACCGCGCGCTTGACCTTGAGCGTGGGGGTGAGCTCCCCGCCCGCCTCGGTGAAGTCGACGGGCAGGATGCGGAACTTGCGGATCCGCTCGGCCCGCGACACCGCCTGGTTGGCCTCCTCGACCGCCGCGGCGATCTCCCCGCGCAGCTCCGGGTCGTCGACCAGGTCGGCGGCGGAGCCCGGGTCGCCCGTGGCGGCCTTGCCGTGGCGCTCGCGCCAGGCGGGCAGCGCCTCCGGGTCGATGGTCACCAGCGCGCCGATGAAGGGCTTGCCGTCCCCGACGACCATGCACTGCCCGACCAGGGGGTGCGCCCGCAGCCGGTCCTCGAGCACGGCGGGGGCGACGTTCTTGCCACCCGCGGTGACCAGCAGCTCCTTCTTGCGGCCGGTGATCCGGAGGTAGCCGGCGTCGTCGAGCTCGCCGATGTCGCCGCTGTGGAACCAGCCGCCCTCGAGCGCCTCGGCGGTGGCCTTCTCGTTCTGCCAGTAGCCGCGGAACACGATGTCGCCGCGGAGCAGGATCTCGCCGTCGTCGGCGATCCGGACGGAGTGGCCCGGCACCGGCCGGCCGACGGTCCCGACCCGCTGCGCCGAGAGCGCGTTGACGGTGATGCCGGCGCTGGTCTCGGTGAGGCCGTAGCCCTCGAGGATCGGCAGCCCGATGCCGCGGAAGAAGTGCCCGAGGCGCTCGCCGAGCGGGGCGCTGCCGGACACGGCGGCGACCACCCGGCCGCCGGTCGCGGCGCGCAGCTTGCCGTACACGAGCTTGTCGAACAGGGCGTGCTTGACCTTGAGCCCGAGTCCGGCGCCACCGGTGTCCCGGGCCTGCGACCACGCGATCGCGGTGTCGGCGGCGGCGTCGAAGATCCGGCCCTTGCCCTCGTCGTGCGCCTTCTGCCGGGCGCCGTTGTAGACCTTCTCGAACACGCGCGGGACGGCGAGCAGGAAGGTCGGGCGGAAGGTCTGCAGGTCCGGCAGCAGGTTCTTGGTGTCGGGCGTGTGCCCGATGACGGTGCGCGAGGCGATGGCACCGCACTGGATGATCTTGCCGAAGACGTGCGCCAGCGGCAGGAACAGCAGCACCGAGCCGGTGTCGGTGAGCAGCTCGGAGAGCACCGCCCGGGTCGAGGCGATCTCGGTGAGCAGGTTGCGGTGGGTCAGCTCGCAGCCCTTGGGGCGGCCCGTGGTGCCCGACGTGTAGATCAGCGTGGCCAGGTCGTCCGCCTTCACGGCCCGGCGGCGCTCGTGGACCTGCTCGTCGGCGAGGTCCTTGCCCGCGGCGACGAGCTCGTCGACCGCGCCGGTGGCGATCTCCCTGACGAACCTCAGCGTGGTACCGGCCTCCGCGACCAGCGCCGCGTGGTCGGCGGTCTCGACCACGATCCCGACCGCGCCGGAGTCCGAGAGGATCCACTCGATCTGCGACGCCGAGGAGGTCTCGTAGATCGGGACCGTGACGCCGCCGACGGCGAGGATCGCGTAGTCGAGGAGCGTCCATTCGTAGCGGGTGCGCGACAGGAGCGCCACGCGCTCGCCCGGTTCGACCCCGGAGGCGATCAGCCCCCGCGCGACGGCCGTGACCTGCGCGGCGAACTCGGCGGCGGAGACGTCCCGCCAGCCGTCGCCCTCCTGCACCCGAAGCAGGGGCGTCCGCGGGACCTCGGCCTCGTTCGCGTAGACGGCGTCGAGGAGGTTCTCCTCCGGACCGACCGTGACGGTCGCCGGGACGCTGTACTCACGCACGATCCTGACCTCCTGGCCGGCATTGGCAGGTTACTCGTGAGGAAAGATAGCGCGTCGCCACGCCGGTCGGCAGGGCAGCGGGTGTCCGGCTTGTCCGGTTCGCCGCCTGGGGCCCGCGCGGCCCCCGATCCGGCCCGCGCGGGCCCCCGTCGCAGGTCCCGCAGGTGGGGCGGAAGGATCAGGCCCGCGAGGAGGTGCCCGGTGCCCAGTGTGGACGTGGTGGACGAGACATTCCTGGCCGTACCCCGTGCGCGCGTCGCCGCCGCGTTCGCCGACCGGGCGGCGTGGCCCGGGTTCTGGCCGGACCTGCGGCTCGAGGTGCTCGCCGACAGGGGTGACGAGGGCGTGCGCTGGACGGTGGGAGGGGCGCTGACCGGGAGCATGGAGGTGTGGTTGGAGGCCGTGCTCGACGGCACCGTCGTCCACTACTTCCTGCGCGCCGACCCGACCGGCCCGAACGGCCTGCCGACGACCTGGCCCCGCCGCCGCGCCGTCGCCGAGACCCAGCGCCGGCAGCGGGCCGCCAAGCGGATCGCGTTCGCGCTCAAGGCGCGGCTGGAGGCGGGCCGGGCTCCGGGGGAACCCCCGCTGACGTAGCGTCTGCAGATCATGCGGGTGCATGTGGTCTCCGACGTGCACGGCAACGTCGAGGCCCTCGCCAGGGCGGCCGACGGTGCCGACGCGGTGTTCGTGCTCGGCGACCTGATCGACTTCGTCGACTACCGGAACCCCGAGGGCGGGATCCTGGGCCGCGTCCTGGGCCCCGAGGTGAGCCGGAGGTTCGGCGAGGTGCGCCGCGCCGGCGGGCCCGGTGAGCTGCGGGAGTTCGCCCGGCAGGCCTGGTCGCGCATCCCCGACCCGGCCGCCGTGATCGAGGAGGCGATCGCCGAGCAGTACGAGGCGATGTTCCCCGTGCTCCCGGACCCGACCTGGGCGATCCCCGGCAACGTCGACGTCCCCGACCTCTGGCCCGCGCACGTCCGGCCCGGCACCCGGGTGCCCGACGGCGAGGTGGTCGAGATCGGCGGGCTGCGCGTCGGCTTCGTGGGCGGGGTGCCGCTGCCGCCCGGGTTCCCGCCGCGCAAGGGCGGTCCCTGGCGCCCGCACCTCGTCCCGAGCGAGGACTACCTGGTGGCGGTCGGCAAGCTCTCGGACGTCGAGCTGCTGTGCACGCACGCCCCGCCGGCGGTGCCCGCCCTGCACTACGACGTCGTCACCAAGCGCCGTGAGCTGCCCGGCCAGGGCCTCGTGGAGCTGATCGAGCGCGACCGGCCGCGGGCCGCGCTGTTCGGGCACGTCCACCAGCCGCTGGCGCAGCGGGCCCGGTTGGGCGCGACCGAGTGCGTCAACGTCGGGCACTTCCGGAAGACGGGCGAGCCGTACGTACTGCGCTGGTGATCGGCCCGGTAACGTGCGCGGCATGGCCGACGCGACGACGTCCTCGATCACCATCGACGCCGACCCGGAGACGGTCATGGCGGTGATCGCGGACTTCGAGGCCTACCCCGAGTGGGCGGACCAGGTGAAGACGGTCGAGATCCTGGAGAAGGGTGCCGGATCCGACCCCGCCCGCGCCGACCGTGTGCGGTTCTCGATGGACGCCGGCCCGATCAAGGACACCTACACCCTCGACTACGACTGGGCGTCCGACGGCCGCTCGGTGAGCTGGACGCTGGTCAAGGGCCAGATGCAGAAGGCCCAGAACGGCTCGTACACCCTGGAGTCCGCGGGCGGCGCCCCGACCACGGTGACCTACAGCCTCGCCGTGGACCTCAACATCCCGATGATCGGCATGCTGCGCCGGAAGGCCGAGAAGGTGATCATCGACACCGCGCTGAAGGGCCTCAAGCGCCGCGTGGAGAGCCGCTCCTGAGCGCACACCCCCCGGCGGCTACGCTGCCGCGCGTGCGGGTCGTGCTGTTCACCGGCAAAGGGGGCGTCGGGAAGACGACGCTCGCCGCGGCCACGGCCGCCCGCCTCGCCCGGTCCGGGCGCAAGACCCTCGTCGTCTCGACCGACCCCGCGCACTCGCTCGGCGACGCCCTCGGCGAGCGCCTCGACGACACCACCGAGGCCGAGCCCGCGGAGCTCGGGAACGGGTTGTTCGCCGCGCACGTCGACACCCGGGTGCTGCTCGACGACACCTGGGCCGAGCTGCAGGGACACCTGCGCACGCTGCTGGCCGGGGCCGGCGTCGACGAGCTGCTGGCCGACGAGCTGACCGTGCTGCCGGGCGTCGAGGACCTCCTCGCGCTCGCCGAGGTGCACCGGCTCGCCACGTCCGGGCTGTGGGAGGTGGTGGTCGTCGACTGCGGCCCCACCGCGGAGACGCTGCGCCTGCTCGGCCTGCCCGAGGCGCTCTCCGGGTACCTGGAGCGGCTGTTCCCCGCGCACCGCCGGGCGGTTCGCGGCATGATCGCCGGGCTGGCCTCGGGACGGGCCGGTGCCGAACAGGCGGCGGGCTGGGACCGCACGGTCGACGCCCTGGACCGGCTCGCCGCGCAGCTCGCCGGGCTGCGTGCCCTGCTGGCCGACCGCGAGGAGACCTCCATCCGCCTCGTCCTCACGCCCGAGCGGGTCGTCGCCGCGGAGACCCGTCGCACGCTGACCGCCCTGGCCCTGCACGACCTGCAGGTCGACGGCCTGGTGGTCAACCGGGTCATGCCCGCCCCGCCGCCGTCGCTGCGCGGGCCGACCGCGCGCTGGCTGCGCGAGCGGCACACCGAGCAGCAGGCCGTGCTGGCCGAGGTGCGGGCGGAGTGCGGCGCCGCGGTGCCGCTCGCGACGGTGCCCTACACCGCGGCCGAGCCGACGGGCGTCGAGGCCCTGGTCGCGCTCGCCGGCTGCCTGTACGGCGACACGGACCCCGTCGCGCCCGCCCCGCCCGGCGCCCCCGCACTGCGCCTCGAGCGCATCGCCGGCAGCGGTACCTCCGCCGACTCCGAGTTCGAGCTGGCCCTGCGCCTGCCCGGCGCGGCCGACGGCCCGCTGGACCTGACCCGGGTCGGCGACGAGCTGGTGGTCACCGTGGGCGCCACGCGGCGCCGGGTGAGCCTGCCCGCCGTGCTGCGCCGGTGCGAGGTCACCGGGGCACGGCTGGTCGGCGAGGGCCACGCGACGGAGCTCGTCGTGGTGTTCGCGCCGGACCCGGCGGTCTGGATGACGCGGTGACGGGGAGGCGGCGATGAGCTGCACCCACTCCGAGGGACTGACCCGCGAGCTGCGCGCCCTGGCCGTGGCCGCGCTCGACCGGGTCGGACCGCTGGTCGACGCCGCCCGCACGGGGGCGGGCGCGACGCCGTCGAGCTGCGCGTCCTGCCCGGTCTGCGCCCTGCTCGCGCTGCTGCGCGGCGAGCGCCCCGAGCTGGCGGCACGGCTGGCCGAGCACGCGGCGGGACTGTTGACGGTGCTGCGCGCGTTGGTGGAGGAGCTGCCGGACCCGGCGGCGGAGGGAACGGCCGGCAGTGCTGCGGGGCGTGGATCCGAGGAAGAGAGCGGACATGGCGCGACCCCTGACGGACCCGGCGACCACGGCGGGCCCGGCGACGAGCGACGACGGGGGCGAACCGCGGCGTCCCGGCGGGTCCAGCACATCCGCGTGGTGCGGGCCTGACGTGCTCACGGTGGGGGTGGACGTCGGGGGGACCAGCGTCCGGGCGGGGGTCGTCGACCCCGAGGGCGGCGTCATCGACAGCGCGACCGCGGCCACGCCCAAGAGCGACGAGGCCCTCGAGGGGACCATCGCCGCCTGCGTGAACGAGCTCGCGAACCGGCACGACGTGTCGGCCGTCGGGCTCGCGCTCGCCGGGTTCATCGACGCCGACCGCGGCCTGGTCCGGTTCGCGCCGCACCTGTCCTGGCGGGACGCGCCGGTCGCGGAGCGGATGCGCAAGCGCCTGGGTGTCCCGGTCGTCGTCGAGCACGACGCGAACGCCGCCGCCCTCGCCGAGCGCCGGTACGGGGCCGCCGCGGGCGCGTCGACCGTGGTGTTCGTGGCCCTCGGCACCGGCATCGGCGGGGCGCTGCTGCTCGACGGCGCGCTGTTCCGCGGCGCGTTCGGCGTGGCACCGGAGTTCGGGCACGTCCGCGTGGTGCCCGACGGGCGCCCGTGCGAGTGCGGCAAGCGGGGCTGCTGGGAGCGCTACTGCAGCGGCACGGCGCTGGCCACCACGGCCCTGGAGATGCTGGCCGATCCCGACGCGACCACCTCGGTGCTGCACCGCGAGGCCGCGCGCGACCCGGGCCGGATCACCGGCCAGCGGGTGGCCGCCGCCGCGCGCGACGGCGACCGGCTGGCCCACCGCGCGGTCGCCGACATGGGCCGGTGGCTGGGGGAGGGCCTGTCGCTGATCGCCGACGTCTTCGACCCCGAGCTGGTCGTGATCGGCGGCGGGGTCTCGGTGTCCGCGCCACTGTTCCTCGACGAGGCCCGCGAGCACTACGCCCGGGTCGTCACCGGGGCGGGCAACCGGCCGCTGGCCCGCATCCGCACCGCACAGCTCGGTTCCGCGGCCGCGGTCGTCGGGGCGGCCGAGCTGGCCCGCGAGGCGGTCCTCGCGGGTGGCGCGGCGCGGTAGCCCGCGTTCACCCCGCGCTCAGAGAGTGCCCTCGTCGTCGTACGGGTCCCCGTCCTCGTCGGCGGGCTGCCACAGCCGCATCAGCAGCCAGGTCAGGCCGCCGGCGATCGCGACGAGGCCCAGCGGCAGCCCGTAGACCGAGGACATCCCGATCCACTGCGGCGCGGCGACCAGGACGATCCCCAGCACCACCAGCACGAGGCCGATGCCCACGGCGGCCCCCATGCGGGGCAGCGGCGGCGGCTCCGGAGGGACGTAGTGCTCCTCGGGGTCCAGCCGGGGATCGATCTCGGGCACGGGCGGCGGCTCCGGGACCGCGCCGTCGTGCGCCCCGCCCGGCCAGTGCGGGACGGTGCCCTCCGCCTTCCACGAGGCCACGACCTGCTCGAAGGGGTCGGGATCCGAGCGGCGGCCCTCCCGTCGGGGGTCGCCCTGCACGCCCTCCGGCTCGCCCGTGCTCATGCTCGCGGCCTCCTCGGGGGTCTGCGGGGACAGACCCGTGCATCCTGACACGAAGACGCCCCCGGCGGGCGCCCGGAGTCCCTTGTTGTCGCAGCGGGGCGACGCTCCGTAGGCTTGGGCTCCCTGCGGTGAGGAGGCCCTGCCCGGTGCTGTACTGGTGGTCGAAGTACGTCCTGCTCGGCCCGTTGCTCCGGTTGTTCTGCCGCCCCACCATCGAGGGCCTGGAGCACATCCCCACCTCGGGTGCCGCGATCCTCGCGAGCAACCACCTGGCGGTGGCCGACTCCTTCCTGCTCCCGCTGCAGGTGCCGCGCCGGATCACGTTCCTGGCCAAGCGCGAGTACTTCACCGAGCCGGGGCTCAAGGGCTTCGTGAAGAAGCAGTTCTTCAGCGGCGTCGGACAGGTCCCGATCGACCGGTCCGGCGGCAACGCGGCGCAGGCGGCGATGGACACCGCGGTGCGGCTGTTGCGCGAGGGCAAGCTCCTCGGCATCTATCCCGAGGGCACGCGCTCGCCCGACGGGCGGCTCTACAAGGGCAAGACGGGGGTGGCCCGGATGGCCCTCGAGGCCGAGGTCCCCGTCATCCCGGTCGCCATGATCGGCACGGACGAGGTCAACCCGATCGGCTCGAAGATGTGGCGGCCCGGGCACGTGCACGTGAAGGTCGGGGCGCCGCTGGACTTCTCCCGGTACGAGGGCATGGCGGGCGACCGGTTCATCGAGCGGTCCATGACGGACGAGATCATGTACGCGCTGATGGAGCTCTCCGGGCAGACCTACGTGGACCTGTACGCCGCCTCGGTCAAGGAGAAGGCCGAGCAGGCCAAGAAGGCGCAGGAGGGCCGGGCGGCCGCCTGACCGGGCTCGCGCACCGGGACGCCCGGGCCGTTCAGCCCGCCGCGACCGCCCCGTTGGCCGCGTCCTGCGCCTGCTGCAACCCGGGCCCCACCGGCAGCCGGCCGGCGAAGACCTCCCCGAGGACCGGGTTGAAGGCCCGTAGGCCCGTGCCGAACTTGGGGCCCATCGGCGGGTCGATGGTCGCGGTGCCGCCGAGGCTGCCGAAGTACCCCGTCTCGACGCCGCGCTCGCGCCAGTAGTCGAAGAACTTCTGCTGGGACCCGGTGACGGCGGGCAGCGCGGCCCCGCGCCCGCCGACGGGGTCGGCGCCCTGCTCGGAGCCGATCCAGTCGAGGACGCGCGCCACGGCATCGGGGTGCGGCGAGTGCGCGTTGCCCGCCGCGACCACGCTGTTCACCACCGACACCCGGCCCGTGGGCCCGGCCACCATCGGCGCCACGCCCCAGTCGAAGGTCGCGCCGTCGGCGACGTTGCGGAGGTTGTAGGTGCCGGACTGGAACACCGCGAGCCGCTGGTCGAGGAAGGCGTCGCGGCCGTAGTCGGGGTTGACGTTCGTGTCGTCGGCGTCGGGCGCGACGTGGTGGACGTTGATCAGGTCGACGAGGTACCGGAACGCCTCCGCGGACCGCGGCTCGGCGAACGCGAACGTGCCGTCGGGCTGCTGGAACCGGCCGCCGTTGGAACCGATGAAGTCGTAGTAGATCGCCTGCAGGTCGCGGCCGGCGTTGAAGCCGTACCGGGCCACGTGCGCGGGGTCGAAGCCGGGGTGGTCGGCGGTCCGGCCGTGCACGTCGACCGTCAGCTTCCGCATCGCGGGCAGGAAGGTGTCCTTCGCCGGGTCGGGGTCCCAGGTCAGGGTGGCGGGGTCGATGCCGGCGTCGGCGAGGATCTTCCTGTTGTAGTAGGTGACGATCCGGCCGTCGGTCAACGCCGGGACGCCCCACAGGGCCCCGTCGCGGGTGTACTGGTCGACGGCCGCCGGCACCCAGTTCCGGGCGCGGCCGGGCAGGGCGCGGCCGACGTCCACGAGCGCGCCGGAGTCGGCGAGGGCGCCGAAGTACGCCGAGTTGAGCCAGAAGATGTCGTCGCCCGTGCCCGCGGCCAGCTGGGCGTTGAGGCTCACGAAGTAGTCCGCGTACGGGACGACGTCGAGGTCGACGCGCACGTCCGGGTTCTGCCGCTCGAACTCGGCGAACGAGGTGCCGTAGGCCTTGGCGACCTGGTCGTCCCAGAGCCGCAGGGTGACCGTGGTGGCCGGCGCCTGCGGAGGACCCGCGCAGGCCGCGGCGAGCACGGCGCAGAGCAGCGCGACCAGCCCAGGTAGCAGGGCGGTGCGGGAGCGGCGCATGGGTTCTCGCTCGGGGTGCGGCGGACCTGTGAGGAGTCCGGGGCGGGTCATCGGGTGAGTCGTCCGGGAGGTCCGGATCGTGACGGTACAACCACATCTTCGCCCGACCGGCGCAGTCCCCGCGCGCACCCCGCCGTTCGGGCGACGTAGAGTCGCAGCAGGTCGGAAAGGGTTGGCATGCGCTTCTTCTACGACACGGAGTTCATCGAGGACGGCAGGACGATCGATCTCGTGTCGATCGGGGTCGTCGGCGAGGACGGCCGTGAGTTCTACGCGGTGTCCACCGAGTTCGACCCGGACAAGGCCGGCCCCTGGGTGCGGGCGAACGTGCTGCCCAAGCTGCCCTCGCCCGCCGACCAGGCATGGCGGTCCCGCACGACGATCCGCCGCGAGCTGCTGGAGTTCCTCACCGGCGCGCCCGGCGAGGTCGAGCTGTGGGCGTGGATCGCCGCCTACGACCACGTCGCCCTCTGCCAGCTGTGGGGTGCCATGCCCGCGTTGCCGCGGCCGATCCCGCGGTTCACCCGGGAGCTGCGCCAGCGCTGGGAGGACGCCGGCCGCCCGCCGCTGCCGCCGCCCAGCTCCGACGCGCACGACGCGCTGGCCGACGCCCGGCTCAATCTGCGCCGGTGGCAGGTCATCGAGACCTCCGTCCCCACCCCCTGAGCGGACCGCACCCGAGCGGAGCCGGGGGAGCGGACGTCGGCACCCGATCGGCTCTCCGAACCGGACCTGACCGGGGCGGGAGCCGGGAGCGGCCGCCGGTGCCGGACGGCCTACCCTCTGTGTCGTGAACTGGTCCGTCGACGCCCCCGTGGACGTCCTCCCGGAGCTGCCGCCGCTGCCCGGTGAGCTCCGCACCCGGCTGGACGACGCGCTCGCCCGGCCCGCCGCCCAGCAGCCCGAGTGGCCGGACGCCGCCGTCGTCGCGCACACGCGCACGGTCCTGGAGAGCGTGCCGCCCGTCGTGCTTCCGCCCGAGGTCGACCGCCTCAAGCAGCGGCTCGCCGACGTCGCGAACGGCCGGGCCTTCCTGCTCCAGGGCGGCGACTGCGCCGAGACGTTCGTCGACAACACCGAGCCGCACATCCGCGCGACCATCCGGACGTTGCTGCAGATGGCCGTCGTGCTGACCTACGGCGCCTCGCTGCCGGTGGTGAAGGTCGGCCGCATCGCGGGGCAGTACGCGAAGCCGCGCAGCTCGCTCGTCGACGCGCTCGGCCTGCCGTCCTACCGCGGCGACATCGTCAACGGGCTGGCGCCGAACGAGGCGTCCCGCACCCCGGACCCGTCGCGGATGGTCCGGGCGTACGCCAACGCGAGCGCCGCGATGAACCTGGTCCGCGCGCTGACCGCGACCGGCATGGCCGACCTCGCGATGGTGCACGCCTGGAACAAGGACTTCGTGCGGACGTCGGCGGCGGGCGAGCGGTACGAGGCCGTCGCCGCGGAGATCGACCGCGCCGTCAAGTTCATGGACGCCTGCGGGGTCACGGACCACCAGCTGCACGCGGTGGAGTTCTACGCCTCGCACGAGGCCCTGCTGCTCGACTACGAGCGGGCCATGCTGCGGCTGGACCTGGACCGCGACAACCCGGTCCTCTACGACCTCTCGGCGCACTTCCTCTGGATCGGCGAGCGCACCCGCCAGCTCGACGGCGCGCACGTCGCCTTCGCCGAGCTGCTGTCGAACCCGATCGGGCTCAAGATCGGTCCGACCACCACGCCCGAGCAGGCCGTGGAGTACGTCGAGCGGCTCGACCCGCGCAACGAGCCGGGCCGGCTCACGCTGATCAGCCGGATGGGCAACGGCAAGATCCGCGACGTGCTGCCGCAGATCGTCGAGAAGGTCACCGCCTCCGGCCACAAGGTCATCTGGCAGTGCGACCCGATGCACGGCAACACCCACGAGTCCACGACGGGCTACAAGACCCGCCACTTCGACCGCATCGTCGACGAGGTGCAGGGCTTCTTCGAGGTGCACGGCGCGCTCGGCACCCACCCCGGCGGCATTCACGTCGAGGTCACCGGCGAGGACGTCACGGAGTGCCTCGGCGGCGCCCAGGAGATCTCCGACACCGACCTCGCCGGTCGGTACGAGACCGCCTGCGACCCGCGGCTCAACACCCAGCAGTCGCTGGAGCTCGCCTTCCTCGTCGCGGAGATGCTGCGCGGCTGAGGTCGGGTGGCTGAGATCGGGCGGCTGAGATCGCCCGTGCGCGGTGAGTGGTGATGGAGCATCATTCACCGCGCACAGGCGCCGGAGGCGCGAGAACGCGCACGGGCGCCCCGAGTCGCTAGAAGACCGTGAGGGTGATGGTCGAGCCCTCCTGGACCGAGGTCCCCGGGCCCGGGTCCTGGTTGAGCACGCGCGGGTTGTCCCGGTCGAACGGGAAGCTCCGCTCGACGTCGACGTCCAGCCCCCGCCGTTCGAGCCGCTGCCGGGCCTCGTCGAGCCGGTCGCCGATCACGAGTGGGACGTCGACCTCCTGCGGCGGCTGCACGCCCTTGCTCAGCACGAGGGTGACCGCGCCGCCGATCGGCAGCGGGGTGCCCGCCGGCGGGTCCGTGCGCAGCACGGCGCCCTGCGGCACCGTCGCGCTGTACTCCGCCGCGGACCCGGAGGTCGCGGACGTGAGCTGCGCGGCCTGGAGCTGCTGCTGCGCCGCCTCGACCGTGCTGCCCTCGGCGATCGCCGGGACCACCGGGCGGCCGGTCGAGACCGTGAGGGTCACGGCGCTGCCGCGCAGCAGCCGCGAGTCGGGGGCGGGGTCGACGGCGGCCACCCGGTCGGCGGCGACGTCGTCGTGGTGCTGTTCGGTGACCGTCCACGCCAGGTCCGCCCGGGTGAGCAGCTGCTCGGCGGCCGTCCGGTCCAGTCCGACGACCGCGGGCATCGACGTCCACCGGCCCGACCCGAGCCACCACGCCGCGCCGCCCACGACCAGGCCGAGCAGCAGCAGGAGCACGATCCACAGCGCGAAGACCCGGCGGCCGCGGCGCCGGGCGATCCGGTGGTCGGGCAGCGCGCCGGGGTGCGGGACCGACGCCGTGCCGTGCCGCCCCGTGCGTCCGCGGTCGACCTGGGTCGGCGGGTCGTCGGGCCACTCCGCCCGGCTCAGGGCGCGGGTGCCGCGGGGGCCCGCGGGTTCGGCCGGGCCCTCGAGCGCGAATCCCTCGGCCGGCACCGTGTCCTGCTCCTCCACCGGCGGCGGGGGCGGCGCCGGGACCGGTACGTGCGGCACGGCCAGCCACTCCCGCAGCCGGACGAGCTCGGCGAGGAACGCCGTGGCGTCGGCCGGACGGCGGGCGGGATCGCGCGAGGTGGCCCGGCGGACGAGGTCGTCGAGCTCGGGCGGGACGTCGGTCGCGACCGCCGAGGGCGGCGGTACGTCGTCGTTCACGTGCCGGTAGGCGACCGACAGGGCGTTGTCGCCGGTGTAGGGCGGGGCGCCCGTGAGCAGCTCGTAGCAGAGGACGCCGGCCGCGTAGACGTCGCTGCGCGGGTCGGCCTGGCCGGTGGCGACCTGCTCGGGCGAGAGGTAGGCCATCGTCCCGAGGATCATCCCGGCGTGGCTGACCCCCGCCTCGGCCGCCGCGGTGACCAGGCCGAAGTCGGCGACCTTGACGCTGCCGTCCCGCCCCAGCAGCACGTTCTCGGGCTTGACGTCCCGGTGCACCATGCCGAGGCGGTGCGCCTGCGCGAGGCCCGCCAGCACCGGCTCCAGGACCGCGAAGGTCGCCGGCACGCCCAGCGCACCCTGCCGGCGCAGCACGTCCCGCAGGGTGCCGCCCTCGACGAGCTCCATGACCAGGAACAGGGTCGGCTCGCCGCCCGGCGGCGTGCAGCGGCCCTGGTCGTGCACCGCGACGACGTGGGGGTGGTCGATCCGCGCCGCGGAGCGTGCCTCCCGCTCGAACCGGGCTCGGAAGGTCGGGTCCGCCGCGAGCCGCGGGTCCATGATCTTGATCGCGACCGGCCGGTCCAGCCGGGTGTCCAGCCCCCGGTGCACCGTGGACATCCCGCCACGGGCCAGGACCGGCCCGATCCGGTACCGCGCGTCGATCAGGGCTCCGGGGGAGCCGGGCGGGGCGGTCACCCTACGACGGTACCGCCGGGCGAAGTCCGCCCGCGCGTCTCCCCTCGGCGGGCCGTGCTGTGGCATTGTGACGCGCGTGAGTGAGACGAACGGGACGGATCCCGTCCTGTCCGACGACGTCGCCGTCCTGCCGGCCACCGAGGTCGCCGAGATCCTCTCGGTCCCGCGGACCCGCGTCCACCAGCTGATCAAGGACGGCCAGCTGCTCTCGCTGAAGCGCGAGGGCACGACCTGCGTGCCCGCCGACTTCCTCGACGGCAACGCGGTGGTGAAGGGCCTGTCCGGCACGATCACCGTGCTGCGCGACGGCGGCTATCCCGACGTCGACATCCTGCGCTGGCTCTTCACCGAGGACGAGAGCCTGCCCGGCACGCCGATCGCGGCGATCCGCGCCGGGCGGCACCGCGAGATCAAGCGGCGCGCCCAGGCCATGGCGTTCTGACCGGCGTTCTGTACACCGTTCCGGCCTGCGTCCTGCTCCGTGTCCGGCCCGGCCCTCAGGGCCGGCGGCGGGTCCATGCGGCGTGGGCGAGCGCCGGCCCCGCCACCGCCAGCCGGCGGCGCTGCGGCACCGAGACCCGGCGGTGCAGCACCTCGTAGCCGGCGGCGGCGATCTCGTCGAGGATCCCGCCGTAGAGCGTGAACGCGCAGCGCACGCAGTCGCGGGACTCCGGCGCCAGCATCGCGATCCCCGGCTCCGCCCGGCGGTACACCGCTCGGGTGCGGGCGACCAGGTGGGCGAGGGCGCGGCGGACCCGCGGCTCGGTGGTCCGCCGGGTCCGGCACCAGGCCAGCAGCTCCCGGTCCACGCCGAACGCGGCCAGCTCGTCGGCCGGCAGGTAGACGCGGCCGCGGTCGAGGTCCTCGCCGACGTCGCGCAGGAAGTTGGTCATCTGGAAGGCCACGCCGAGCGCGGCGGCGTGGGGCGCGGCCTCCGCGGGGGCGTCGGTGCCGAGCACCGGCAGCACCTGCAGGCCGATCACGGCCGCGGAGCCATGGACGTAGGCGTCGAGCTCGGCCGTGGTCGCGTAGCCGGTGACGTGCGTGTCCATCCGCATCGACGTGAGGAACGGGGAGAACAGCCGGGGGTCGATGCCGTACCGCCGCACCGTGTCCGCGACCGCGGTGACCACCGGCTGGGTGCCCCGGTCGCCCCCGGAGAACGCGCTGACCAGGTCGAGGCCGAGCTCGTCGAGCACCGCCTCGCGCTCCTCGGTGGGGGCGCCGGCGCCGAGGTCGTCGACGATCTCGTCGGCGTGCCGGGCGAAGCCGTAGAGCGCGTGGACCGCGGGCCTGCGGTCGGGCGTGAGCAGCCGGGTGGCCAGGAAGTACGTACGACCGTGCCGGGCGTTGAGCTCCCGGCACTCGGCGTAGGCCCGGCGCAGCGCGGGATCGGTGATCCCGGCCGCGTCGAGCTCAGCGGCCGCCGACTGCGGCCGCACGGGGAGGCTCGGCTCCGGTCAGCGAGGTCCGCGCCGGCACCGGCTTCGGCCGGCGGAAGCCCAGCGGGTCCGGCCGCAGCAACGAGCGGGCCGCGATCCAGGCGAGCACGGCGCACACCGCGAGGTAGCCCCAGTTGTAGAGGCCGTCCTCGCCGCTCGGGTAGTAGACGATCATCAGCCACAGAGAGCCGAAGACCAGCCACTGCAGGCCGCGGGCGCTCCACGGGACCATCGCGAGGATCGCCATGCCCCAGCTGAGGTACCAGGGCAGCGTGGCCGGCGAGAGCAGGGCGACGGCGAGCAGCGCGATGCCGGCGCGGCGAACCGCATCCGGGCCGCCGCTGCGGGCGCGCCACCACTGCACCGCGACGATCGCGACGAGCGCGGCCCCGCCGATCACCCGGGCCACGTTGATGAAGGGCTGCTTGGGCAGCGGGGCCACACCGCCGAGGGCGGTGTGCACGAACTCGCCGACCCCGGTGGGCACCGACAGCCAGTTGACGATCATCGAGGGCGCGCTGAGCGCGGGCAGCCAGCCGAGGTCGACCCGGGCCGCCAGGCTCACGCCGGCGAACACGACCAGGAACACCGCGACGCTCGCCGCGCCGGCGCGGACCAGCCGTCGCAGGAACGTGCCCTCGAGCTGCGCGGCCCAGATCAGCACCAGGAACGGCAGCGCGACGGCGGCGCTGGCCTTGGTGGCCATCGCGAGCGTGACCAGGGCGATGCCGAGCACGTGCCTGCCGCGCAGCATGGCCAGGCAGCCGACGGCCAGGAACCCGACGAGCAGCAGGTCGTTGTGCCCGCCGCCGACCAGGTGGATGACCATCACGGGGTTGGCGACGACGACCCACAGCGCCACCGCCGGGCGCCCGCCGAGGCGGCGGGTGAGCTCGGGCAACGTCGCGATCAGCAGCACCAGCCCGACGCACATGATCAGCCGCATGCCGATCACGCCGAGCACCATGTTGGTGCCGGCCTGCACCGTCACCCAGGCCCACGCCTTCGCGACCAGGATGAACAGGGGGCCGTAGGGCGCCGGGGTGTCCTGCCAGAAGTAGTGGACGTTGTCGGTGAAGGTGCCCGGCATCGCCTCCGGCCCGACCCCGTACGGGTCGAAGCCGAACAGCGGCAGCGCGCCCTGCGCCAGGTAGCTGTAGACGTCCCGGGTGAACAGCGGCGGGGCGATCAGCAGCGGCAGCATCCACAGGACCGCGGTGGTGAGCACGGCCCGCCCGCCGATCCGGCGGGCCAGCACCTCGCGGCCCAGCTGGACCCACGCCCAGGCCATGAGCACCACGCCGACGTACATCAGCGCGGTGGCCAGCTCCTTGCCGTGGCCGTAGCGCCAGAAGCCGAGCGGGCTGTTGGTGAGGATCGGGTCGTGGATCAGCGTGCCGCCGGCACCCACGCCGCCGACCAGCAGCACGACCGAGGCCGCGAAGCCGAGCCAGAGCGGCTTGCGCGGGGGGTTCCCGAGTCGGGACCAGAAGCCGGGGGCCGGGCGCGGGGCACCCGTCCCGGCGGCCGGTGGCGACGCGCGCTCCCCGTCGTCCGGGGCGAGCGCCGTGGCCGTGGGGACGTCGGTGGGCGCCGGGGAACCTGCCGGGTCGGTCGGCTCCGGCCCGGTCGCCGGTCGGGTGGGCTGCGCGGTCATGGCGAGAGCCATGCTCGCACGGGCGACCATCCCGTCCGCTCCGGACCCCGCCTGATCACGGCCCGGTCACGAGCCGGTCACGCGGGCGGCGGCCAGCCGTCCGGACAGGACCACGGGCGGGATGCCGACGCCGGGCGTCGTCCCGCAGCCCGCGAGGACGACGTTGCCGAACCGCCGGGGCAGGTTCCGGGACCGGAAGGGGCCGGTCTGGGCGAAGGTGTGCGCGGCGGAGAACGGGGTGCCCGCGGCGAGCCCCTGCCGCGCCCAGTCCGCCGGGGTGACCAGGGCCGAGACCTCGACGTCGCCGGTCAGCCCGGTGATCCCGCGCTTCTCCAGCACGCCGAGCAGCTCGTCCCGGTACGCCGGGCCGACCCGGTCCCAGTCGAGGCCGGCGCGCTGCAGGTTCGGGCAGGGCGCCAGGACGAACAGCAGGTCCCGGCCGGCCGGCGCGAGCGTGGGGTCGGTCGCGGTCGGCCGGGTGACCAGCAGCGACGGGTCGCTCATCAGCCGGCCCTCGTCGATGATCTCCGCGAAGGTCCGCTCCCACTCCGCGCCGAAGGAGATGGTGTGGTGCGCGAGCTCATGGCGCGGGGTGGTCACCCCGAGGTGGGCGACGATCGCGCTCGGTGCCCACCGCACCGGCACCGGTCGCCGCGGGGCCCCGCCGAGCAGCCGGTGGGCGACGGGCAGGTCGGGCGTGAGGACCACGGCGTCGCAGGCCAGGCGTTCCGGCGCGGCCCCGTCGCCCCGGTCGGCCGCGGTGTGCCGGACGGCGCTGACGCGCCCGTCCCGGCGTTCCAGCCCGGTGACCTCGCGGCCGGTCAGCAGCGTGGCCCCGGCGTCGACGGCGGCGGCCGCCAGGCCGGCCCCGACCTGCCGCATCCCGCCGCGCGGGAAGTACACGCCGGCGATGGTGTCCATGTAGGCGATCACGCCGTAGGCGCCGAGCGCGCGGTCCGGCGCGACCCCGGCATAGAGGGCCTGGAAGGAGAAGATCCGGCGCAGTCGCTCGTCGGGCAGGAACCGGGCGATCCGCGGCCCGAGCCGGCCGAACCCGCCGAGCGCGGCCAGCCGGACCAGGTCGGGCCCGAGCAGCGAGAACGGCGAGTCGAAGTTCGCGCCGATGAACGAGTCGATCTCGGTGCGGTAGAGGTCGGTGAGCCAGGCGCGAAGCCGCCGGTACCCCTCGGCCGACGCCGGCCCGCAGGTGGCGCGGACCTCGGCCTCCATCGCCTCGGCGTCCGTGTGGACGTCGATGGTGGTGCCGTCGGCGAAGGTGGTGCGGTAGGCCGGGTCGAGCCGGACCAGGTCCAGCCGGGCCGCCAGGGAGTCGCCGACCGCGGCCAGGGCCTCGTCGAGCAGCTCCGGCATGGTCAGCACGGTGGGTCCGGTGTCGACCCGGTAGGTGCCCGACGGGCCCGCGAGGTCCAACCGGCCCGCGCGGCCGCCCGGGTGGTCGTCGCGCTCGACGATCGTCACCCGGCGGCCCGCGCCGAGCAGGTGCAGCGCCGCGCAGAGGCCCGCGAGCCCGGCCCCGACCACCACGACATGGTCGGTCGGGCCCTCCAGACGTCTCACCGTCGGGTCACCGGTGCCGGCGGGTCGCCCGTACCGCCAGGTCCTGCAGCTCCGTCGCGGCGGGCTCGGCGATGTCGGCGGCCGTGAGCGCGTCGAGCGCGGCCCCCGTCAGCGCGGCGATCCGCTGCTCGACGGCCTGCACCGCGCCCAGCTCGGTGAACACCTCGCGCAGTCGCTCGACCGTGGCGGCGTCGAGGTCGGGGTCGCCGAGCGCATCGGTGATCAGGGCACGGGCCGGGCCGTCGCCGGCCCGCTCCAGGGCGAGCGCCACCAGGAGGGTGCGCTTGCCCTCACGGAGGTCGTCCCCGGCGGGCTTGCCGGTGACCTCGGGGTCGCCGTAGACACCCAGGAGGTCGTCGCGCAGCTGGAAGGCCACGCCGATGTCCGCGCCGAACCGCCGGTACGCGGCGACGAGCGGCTCCGGCGCTCCGGCCAGGGTCGCGCCCAGGTGCAGCGGGCGCTCCACCGTGTAGGCCGCCGTCTTGAAGCGGTCGATGCGCAGCGCGGCGCCGGGGGAGTCGTCGCCGGTCGCCTGGGTGAGGACGTCGAGGTACTGCCCGCCGAGGACCTCGGTGCGCATGCCGCGCCACGGGTCCCGGCACCGCAGCAGCGTCTCCGCGTCGAGGCCGGACTCGTGGTACATGTCGTCCGCCCAGGTCAGGGCCAGGTCGCCGAGCAGGATCGCCGCCGCGGCGCCGAACCGGGCCGGCGGGCCGGACCAGCCGGCGTCGGCGTGCCGTGCGGCGAACTCGACGTGCACCGTGGGCCGGCCGCGACGGGTGGCCGAGGCGTCCATCAGGTCGTCGTGCACCAGCGCCGAGGCCTGGATGAGCTCCAGGGCGCTGATCGCCCGCAGTACGGCGGGGGCCTGCGGGCCGGCCGGGTCGCCGCCCGCGCCGCGCCAGCCCCACCAGGCGAAGGTCGGACGGATCCGCTTGCCCCCGCTCAGGACGAACCGGACGAGCGAGTCGACGGCGTCGGCGAACACCGGGCCGATCGCCGAGGCGTCCTCGCGCCGGCGCAGGAGGTAGTCCTCCAGGGCCTGCTCCACCTGCGCGGGGAGCGCGGCGGCCCCCGCGGGCTCGGCCGCCGGGCCCGGCAGGACGTTCGTGGGCGGGGAGGGATGAACCACCCGGCGAGCGTATCGGCGGGACGCACCTTGGGCGCGCCGACGCACGACCGTAGGCTGAACAGGTGACCACGCGAACCGCGCAGCCGCGCACCTCGGTGATCGACCGGATCGGGGCGGAAGGCCCCGTCTTCTCGGTCGAGTTCTTCCCGCCCAAGGACGCGCAGGGGGAGGCGGAGCTCTGGAAGGCGATCCGCCGCCTCGAGCCCCTCGACCCCGCGTTCGTGTCGGTCACCTACGGCGCCGGGGGTTCCAGCCGGGACCGGACCATCCGGACCACGGCCCGCATCGCCACGGACACCACGCTGGTCGCGATGGCGCACCTCACCGCCGTCTCGCACTCGGTTTCGGAGCTGCGGCACGTCGTCGGCTCCTACGCGGCCGCCGGCATCCGCAACGTGCTCGCGGTCCGGGGCGACCCGCCCGGGGACCCGCTGGGCGAGTGGACGGCCCACCCCGAGGGCCTCACCTACGCCGACGAGCTGGTCCGGCTCGTCAAGCGCTCCGGCTCGTTCTGCGTCGGGGTCGCCGCGTTCCCGTACGGCCACCCGCGCTCGGCCGACCTCGACGCCGACCTGCAGCGGCTGCTGGCGAAGATCCGGGCGGGCGCGGACTTCGCGATCACGCAGCTGTTCTGGGAACCCGACGGGTTCCTGCGGCTGCGGGACCGGCTGGCCGCGTCGGGCTGCGAGGTGCCGCTGCTGCCGGGGATCATGCCCCTGCTCAGCGTCAAGACGCTGCGCCGCGGGCCGGAGCTCTCCGGCGCCCCGCTGCCGCCGGGCCTGGCCGAGCGGCTCGAGCCGTACGCGGACGACCCGGCCTCGTTCCGCGCCGCCGGGCTCGACCTCACCGAGGAGCTCTGCCGGAAGCTGTTGGGTGAGGGCGTGCGGGGGCTGCACTTCTACACGCTGAACCGGTCCCTGGCCACGGCCGAACTGGTCGAGCGGCTGGGCCTGGCCCGCCGGCCCGCCCTGCCCTGAGCCGGGGGGGTCAGCGGCGCACCGGCGGGTTGCGGGTGCGCCGCGCCATCACCACCACGGCCGCCACGGCGCCGATCACGAACACCGCGAGCCCGAGCGTCCAGGCCGTGGTCGACGGGGCCTGCGGGTCGTCGTAGGCCACGACGGCGTTGACGTCGCCCACCTCGCCAGGGGTGAAGGTCCAGCTCACCGTGCCGGCCTCGGAGTCGCCGTTGGTGTCGAGGACCTCGCCCGGGAAGCTGACCTTGAGCTGGAAGTCCGCGCGGTCCACCGGGACGGTGGTGAGGTCGGCCGCGCCCTCCAGCACGATCCGGTTGCCGGCCCGGCGCAGCGTGAGGTGCGCGCGCTCGCCGGCCTGGCCGCCGGCGGCGGAGAGCTGTCCGACCTGGTCGAACGACAGCCCGGAGAAGCGCAGCACCGACCCGGTGTAGCCGTCCTGCCGGTACTCCGACACGTCCACGTCGGACGCCAGTGCGGGCGGCACCGAGATCGCGGGGCCCTTGTCGTCCGGGCCCTTCTCCGGGGTGGCGACCACGATCTCGCCGGTCACGGTGTCGTCCGGCTGCACGGCGAGGGCCGCCCGGACGCGGGCGCAGCCCCCGAGCAGCGCGACCGCGGTCGCCACGAGCAGGAGCACCGACACGACCCGGCGGAACCGGGAGGTGCGGACGGGGCGCCGACGGCCACGGGGGCGATCGGCGGGGCGATCGCCGGGGCGATCACAGGACCGGTCACGGGGTCGATCACGGGGTCGATCATGGAGGGGAGCGGGCGGCGGCTGCACGGCGGTCATCGTGCCATCGCCCGGTCCCGGGAGGGCGCAGCGACGGGCCGGGCTCACCCGCGCTCGGGCGGCGGCGGCAGCGGCAGGGTCCGGCCGAGCACGGCGAAGGGCCTGCTGTCGCCGGTGAAACGGTGGTCGCGCAGCACGTCGTCGAAACCGAGCCTGCGGTAGAGCCGCCACGCCCGGCCGGGTGCGCGCGGCGCGTACTCGGGTGTGGACAGCAGGACCATCCGGTGCCGGACGCCGTCGAGCAGCCCGCGCAGCATGCCCTCGCCGAGCCGGGCGCCCTGCGCGTCGGGCCGGACGTGCAGCTCGGTCAGTTCGAAGTAGTCGTGCAGCCAGTCCGGCTGGGCGGGGTCGCGCGCGGCGCCCCGCGCGGCCAGCCCGCGCCGGACCTCCTCGAACCACCACTGCCCCGGGCCGCCCGAATAGCCGTAGGCGATCCCGATCAGGTGGCCGCCCGGGTCCATCCAACCGACGCAGCGCCACCCGGCGCGCCGGGTGTGCTCGAGCCAGAGGTTGCGGCGCTGGCGGGCGGTGCCGGGCGGGTAGCCCATGGCGGCGACGTAGACGTCGAGGGCCTCGCCGAGATGGTCGGCCAGCTCGACCGACGACAGGGCGACCAGGCGCGGCCGGGCGGGCGCGGCGGTCATCGCCGCGGCTGCCGGCGCGGGCCAGGACGCTCCGCTGCCGACGTCATTGCGGTCACTGCGCCCACCGCGCCCACTGCGCCCACTGTGGCCACTGCCGCCACTGCGGCCCCGGGGGTCTCGCGGACGCGGGCGGTCGCGCGACGGGTGGGGCGCAGGCGGCTCATGCCGCCATCTCACCACGGAACGCAACCGGGGGCAGGTGCCGACGGCCGGTCCCGGCCCGACGGCCCGGTTTCGTCGGTGGTGCCCGGTAGGAGAAGGGCATGCGCACGCGGGGTGGAGAGCCCTCCACGGTGGAGCGGGCCCGACTTGACGGCCCGGGGCGGACACGCTTCACTGGACGAGTCGAACGCATGTTCGATCCAGGTCGGTCCCGGGGACGGGGTGGGGGAAGCACCCCTTCCCCGGGTCGGTCTGCGCTGTCCGTACCGACCCCGCCGGCCCGCACCGGCGTGGGCCGGTGCTCGTGTCCAGCCGGATCCCAGCCGGCCGGAAGGGGAGTGATCTCCGTGAGCACCTTCTCCCGGGTGTTCGGGCCCCGCGAGCCCGCACCGGTCCAGGTCCGCTGGCTCGGGGGCGAGCCGGTGGAGTTCGAACGCAGGCCCGCCCGGCGCGGGTCCCGTTACCTGGTCACGGACGTCCACGAGCGGTGGATCGAGGAGTCGCCGTGGCCGTTCCCGTCGCCGATGCCGATCGGCGGCGACCAGCTGCGGTGCTGGCGGGTGGAGGCCCGGTCCGCGGAGTCGCCGCAGGAACCGGCCCGGGAGTTCGTGCTGCGGATGCGCGCGGGCCCGGGGGTCTGGGACCTCGTGCGCGTGCCGGACGCGGGATGAGCGAGGGCCGGGATGGCGCCCGGGGGTGCCGGCCGGCGACGGGGCGGCGCAGGGCGGGGAGCAGGGCACGGGGGACGGCACGGGGACCCGCGGCGGTGCGGGCGTGCAGGGCGAGCGTGAGGACCGGAGGAGCGGACATGACGATCACGACGAGCGAGCGGGCGCCGGCCGCGCCCGTGTCGAAGGCGGCACTGGGCCTGCTGCGGCAGGCCGCGGAGTGCGTGGCGGACGGCTACCGCGCCCCGGAGCCGCTGGTGCGCTACCCGGCGGCGTACCTCGCCGCGCTGCGGGCGGGCGCCGCGGTCCTGGCGGCGCGGGCGGTACCGGAGCAGCGGCGCGGGCGGCCGCGCAGCGTCTGGCAGTTGCTCGGCGACATCGCGCCGGAGCTGGGGGAGTGGGCCGCCTTCTTCGCGTCCTGCTCGGACACCCGGGCGGCCGCCGAGGCGGGCATCTCCCGGCTGGTCGGGCGCCGCGAGGCGGACGACCTGCTGCGGCAGGCCGAGCAGTTCGTGGGGATCGTGCGGGAGCTGCTCGTCGACCGGTGAGCCGGCCGCAGGTCGGCCCGGTCCGTCGGGTTGGCCCGGTCCGTCGGGGCCGGCGTCAGGTCCGGGAGCGGGAGCGCAGCAGCCGGCCGAGGAGGGCGGTGAACACCGCGGCCACCTCGCGGGCGCCGGGCGTGTCCCAGGACTGGATGGGCAGGCAGGCGCCCTGCGCCTGCTGCACCGCGGAGCGGTCCGGCAGCACGCTGCCGAACACCAGCGGCCCGAACAGCTCCCGCAGCTCCGCGATGCGGTAGTCGTGCTCGGCGTTGCGCGGGCGCACCCGGTTGACCAGCACACCCAGCGGTTGCAGGTCCGGGTTGCCGCGTTCGCGCTCGGCCTGCACGGCGTCGAAGGCCCGCTGCACGCCGGACACCGCGAACATCGTCGGGTCCGTCACCAGGATGGCCCGGTCCGAGGCCGCGAGGGCGCTGCGGGTGAGCTGCCCCAGCGAGGGCGGGCAGTCGATGATCACCAGCTGGTAGGGCTCGCCCGGCTTCTCGTCCGTGCGGCCGAGGCTCGAACCCAGGTCGGGGTCGTCGAGCCGGGAGAGCGCACGGGCCAGCCGCTCGAGCTGCTTGGTGCTCGGGTCCGGGTGGTTGTGCCGCTCGTTCTGCTCCGACCCCACCAGCACGTCGAGTCCCTCGCCCCAGGCGCTCGTCGCGATGGAGCGGCGGAGCACGGAGCGGCTCGGCTCGTCCAGCACATCGGCGACCGTGCCCGTGGTGGGCTCGACGTCGAGGGCGATGGTGGCGTTGGCCTGGGGATCCAGGTCCACGAGGAGGGTGGGGATGCCGTGGTGCAGCGCGGCGCCGGCGAGACCGAGGGCGACGGTGGTCTTGCCGACCCCGCCCTTCAGGCTCAGCGTGGCGACGACCTGCACGGCGATCAACCTACCGTCTCGCCGCCACGGGTCGTGCGCGCGCCACTAGTGGTTGAGGTCGTTCGTCGGGGGTCACGCCGCGGGAGTGAGTGTGTGGCGTGCTCCGGGCGGGTCGACCCGGTCGAGCAGGGTGCGGAGGTCGTGGC